>JBQCGD010000041.1:0-69147 GCA_051955985.1 Phycisphaerae bacterium
CCCTCAAACCCCACCCCCTCCACCGAACGCACCCCCTCACTCTTCCCCGGCCGCCGAGACTTCATCAGCCCCAAAATCCCCCCATCCTCAGGCCACTCCCCCAACTTCTTCAAATAAGCATTCCGGTACGGCGTAAACACCGAATACACCGTCCCCGCCCCCGTCAAAATCTCCTCCTCCTCAAACACCACCGAATCCTTAAACCCACGCACCCGAACCCCCGCCCGCTCCCCCTCCATCTCCAACCGCTCATCCATCACCATCTGGTCCGGCTCATACTCCTTGTTGAACGTCACCATCTCCGCCCCCACCTCCCGCACCAAATCCATCACCACCTTCACCGGATCCCGCCCTGTCCGCACCACCAGCGGAATATTCCTCCCCTCCCGCGCCGTCTCCAACTCGCGCAGCGACTCCAGCCAGAATTTCATCTGAAACCCACCCACCTTCCCCGCCTCCGCGCGCATCCACCGCGGATCAATCACAAACACCCCCACCACCGCCTCCCCCTCCCGCGCCGCCGCCAAAAGCCCCGTGTTGTCGCGCACCCGAAAGTCGCGACGAAACCAATGCACCGCCGTCTTCTGCCCAACTGTCTTCGCCATTCCGAAAAACTCCACGCAAAAGCGTGGACACCCTAAGCCCCCCGGCGATCCCCCATCAAGTGCGCACTTCTACCAGCGGGCCCCCCCACATCCCCCCGACATCCCCCGCACAACCCCCTGCGCGCACCCCTCCTCCCCCTCGCACTCCCCTGCTGCGAACTGCAAACGTAGCACGTGGATGCACCAAATCCCTCCCGAAACCCGCCCGCAACCCTCCCCAAACCGACCAAAAGGTGCCCAAAAAGGTACCCAAAAGGTACCCAAAACGTGCCCAAAATGTTCCCCAACTGATCCCCAACTGTTCCCCAACCCCTCCGCCTACCGCTCGTCCACCCGCTGCAGCGCCTCAATGACATCCGCCTTCTGCAGCGAAGCTCCCTTCAACAACGCCGCCAGCGCCTCCTGAAACGACACCCCCGTATCCCGCTGCGCCAGCTCAAACGCACGCCCCAGCAATTGGAACGCGCCACACTTCTCCGCCGCACACTGCTGCTCCCACCGCGTGGTAGGCTCGCCAGCGTGATCCCAGAATTCCAGTACGACTTTTACTTTTGCCACGTTACATCTCCATCGACTGCACAACCCCTCATGCAGCCAAGAACATCGGCGATCCACCTTTGCGTCAAAACGTAGACGCCGTCGCCACTTACATTCATGCCTCCAAGCTCAGCACAAGCAAATACTCTGATCGACATTTTTCATACAAAACACACGAACTCCTTGAAAAGGGGACACACTGTCCTGCCCCAAACTCCCCCCGACTTCACTAACCGCGCCAGCCCCTCCACGGCAGAGTCAATCTGGTTTGGCACCGGTTTCGTTATCCCCATCGTGCGGCCGTGCTTTTGTGGGAGCGCAGGCGTGGAATTGTTCGCTTTCCGCAATGAGGATCGCATGGTGTTGACGTTGACTTGGTTAAGCACCGCAGTGATGGCCCCCGCAGCAATCGCCCGCCGCGCCATGAAACAGGGCCACGCCGCCCTCGCACGCAAAAATTTCATCGCCGCCCGACCCCACCTCGAACGCGCCGCCCGCTACGAACCCCTCCGCGAAGAAGCCATCTGCCTCATGGCCGAAGCCTCCCTCTACGCCGGCAAGGCCGCCGACGCCCTCTACGCCCTCAACACCCTCCTCATGGAACAGGACCAGTACGGCAAGCCCCGCTCCCCCCGCGTCCGCCTCCTCCGGGGCATCGCTGGCTGCATCCTCGGCCGCGCCACCGCCGCCCGCCGCGAACTCGCCGCAATCCCGAAAACCCAAGCCTCCGTGGATGAGCTCCTCGCCGCCGCCCAGGCATGCATCCTTTCCGAAGATTATCCCGGTGCCCAGCAACTGCTCGATTCCCTCGATGCCCACCAGCTCGGGGCCGGGGCCGTCGCCGCGCGCGTTCAGCTTTGCCGCGCCGCAATCTATTATCGGACCGGCCGTTACAGCAAGGCACTTGATGCGCTCCCTGCCCCGCACGACTGCTCCCCGCCCGATGCCTCCCTCTGCCGCCAGATCCGTCGCGGAATTGAGCAGCGCCTCCAGCGGGATGCGCACGTGGAGCTCGTCCACTAAAAGGGGAGCGGGAGCGACCGGTATAACTACCTTCATTTCAAGTATTTGCCACCACCCCGCCGATGGGGATTTCTGCCTTATTGCTTCGCGTCCCGGCAGAAACCTGCTATACTGCTCATTAAATAAGCAGTGATTAACAGCCCAGATTTATCGTATTCGAGAAAATTTGAGTTTTGCTTAATCACTGGGCAGGTGAGGACGGGTTGCAATGGAAAAGTATAAGTGGTTGCAATTGGTGAACTTGCCGACATCCTCTCCACAGAAGCCGGAGGCTGCTGCAGAAAATGCCTCCTCTTCCCGCACCCCCGCTCCAACCGACGTGCACGAGCTTTGCTCTACTGATCTCCCACATGCGAAAGCAACTGAGACGGCTGGGCCCGACGAGTCAGCGACTGGCGAACCTCAGGATGCGCACAGGCGGGAGATTATGGAACGAGCAGAACTCGAACTGAGCTTGCTGAACGAAATCAGCCGCGTCCTGGGGTCCACCCTGGACCTCCACAACGTCTTCGACCAGACCATGCGCGTCCTCGCCGACCGCCTCGGTATGGAGCGCGGCTCCCTCGTCCTACTGGACGAACCCACCGGAAAAATCCGTACCGAAACCGCCGTCGGCCTCACGCCCGAAGAAATCCAGCGCGCCACCTACGAACTCGGCGAAGGCATCACCGGCTCCGTCGTTGCCAAAGGCGAATCCATCGTTGTGGAAAACATCGCCGCCGACGGCCGCTTCCTCAACCGCACCGGAGCCCGTCCCACCGGCCTCGCCGCCCAAACCTCCTTCATCTGCGTCCCCATCCGCATGGAAGGCCGCACCGTCGGTGCCATTTCTGTAGACAAGATTTTCAAAGATGCGGAAACCCTCCGCTCCGACCAGCGACTCCTCGAAATCATCGCGTCTTTCATCGCCCAGGCCCTGAAAATCAACGAAATCGTCGCCCAGGAACGCGAAGAATGGCAGGAAGAAAAGCGGAGCATGTCCGCCAACCTCCGCGCTAAGTACAAGTTCGACAACATCATCGGCTCCGCCCCCCCGATGATCGACGTCTTCGACACCATCGCCCAGGTCGCCAGCTCCCGCGCGACCTGTCTCATCCTCGGCGAGACCGGCACCGGCAAGGAGCTCATCGCAAAAGCGATCCACTACAACTCCAACCGCGCCGAAAAACCGTTCATCCGCGTCAATTGCGGCGCGCTCACAGGCACCCTCCTCGAGTCCGAACTCTTCGGCCACGTCAAAGGCTCCTTCACCGGCGCCATCAAAGACAAGATCGGCCGGTTCGAAGCCGCCAACGGCGGGACGCTCTTCCTCGACGAAATCGGCACCATCGATATGGGCTTGCAGGTCAAGCTGTTACGCGTGCTGCAGGAACGCGAATTCGAACGCGTCGGCGATAACCGCACCATGAAAGTGGATGTCCGCATCATCGCCGCCACCAACCTCGACCTGCAGGAGGAAGTCGGTAAAGGCCGCTTCCGCGAAGACCTCTTCTACCGCCTCAACGTCGTCACGATTTTCCTGCCTCCGTTGCGCAACCGCCGCGAAGACATCCCCCGCCTGATCGATTTCTTCCTGGACAAGTTCAACGCGGAAAATGCGAAGTCGCTCCGGAAGATTTCCAAGGAGATGTTGAACGTGCTGGTGCGCTATCCGTGGCCGGGGAATGTACGCGAACTGGAAAATGCCATTGAGCGGGCGGTCGTTCTCTCCCGCGCTGACACACTGACGGAAGATCTCTTACCCACGGCTATTCGGGCATTTGCGCAGCAGGGACGGGCGAATGTTGCGTCCGAAGGCATTGACGCGCTCACCCGGCGACTCGCGGAACAGTCGATCAATGAATTTGAATTGCGCGACGGCCAGATCTACGACATGGTGATCCGGCAGGTCGAAAAGGCATTGATTGAGAAAGCTTTGGCAAGATGCAGCGGCGTCAAGATAAAGGCTGCTGACTTTCTGGGAATCAATCGCAACACATTGAACAAGAAATTCAAAGAATTGGGGTTGGAATCGGAAGATTCCGCCGAGCCTGTGCCGGCGCAAAAGACTGCCTGAGGAGGCGGGTGCGGGGCGGAACCGGGCTGGAGGCAGTACAATTTCCGGATGCAGCGCGCGATTTCTCAACGGCCGTGGCTTGTTCCGGCGATCCTGATTCTGCTCACGGTGGTGGTGTACCTCCCCGTGCTGACCAGCGGCGGGTTCATCTGGGATGATGACAACTATATCACCGCCAACAAGTTAATGACCGAGCCGGGGGGGCTGGTTGCCATCTGGACCGCACCGTGGCAGTCACCGCAGTATTACCCAATTGTGATGAGCATGTTTTGGGGGGAATTTCAACTCTTTGGGATGCATCCCTTTGGGTATCACCTGGTGAACGTGCTGCTGCATGGGGCCAGCGCGGTGCTGGTGTGGCTGATTCTGCGCCGGCTGGAGGTGCCCGGGGCGCTGTTTGCGGCGGCAGTGTTCGTCGCGCATCCTGTGATGGTGGAATCGGTTGCGTGGGTGACGGAGGGGAAAAATGTGCTTTCGACGGTTTTTTACCTGCTGGCCGCATGGAGTTACCTGCGGTTTGAGCGGATCGGCGGGGGCGGCGAGGGCGCGGGGCGGTCGTGGGCGTGGTACGGGGCGGCGGCGGGGTTCTTTCTGCTGGCGCTCATGAGCAAGTCGGTGACGGCCACGCTGCCGGTCGCACTCGTGATTGTGTTGTGGTATCGCTGGCGGCGCGTGCAGTTGTCGGATTTCCTCCCGCTGTTGCCGATGGTGCTCGTCGGCGCCGCGTACGGGCTTTTCACCGCCTACCTGGAGCGCAACCGGGTGGGGGCGGTGGGGCCGGAGTGGGATTTTTCGTGGATGGATCGGGTGCTGATCGCGGGGCGGGCGATTTGTTTTTATGTCACGAAACTGCTGGCGCCGGTGAACCTTGTGTTCATTTACCCGCGATGGAAGGTGAGTGCGGGCGCGGTGTGGCAGTACGTTTTCCCGCTGCTGGCGGTGGGGGGGATTGCGGGGTCTTTTGCGGTGCGGCGGAAATATCCGGGCGTGCTGGCGGCGGTCTTGTTCTTCGTGGTGACGCTCTTTCCGGCGCTCGGGTTCTTCAACATTTACCCGATGCGGTTCAGCTTCGTCGCGGATCACTTTCAATACCTCGCGGCCATTGGAATGCTGGCGCTTTTCGCGGCGGCAGCGACCTGGCTTGTGCGGCTTCTGCGGCCGGAAGTCCGATGGGTCCTGGGCTCGATCGTCATCGCCGGTCTCGCAACGCTCTCCATGGCGAGCGAAACGCAGTACCGCGACGAGGGGACCTTGTGGCGGCAGACAATCGTGAAGAATCCGGACGCGTGGATTGCGTATGAGAACCTGGGGATCCTGGAGTTCAATGCGCAGCATTACAATGCGGCGGTGGAGGATTTTGAGCGGTCACTGAAACTGAAGCCGGAGAACCACTCGGGGATTTATGCAAACCTTGGGAACGGGTACCTGCTGCTCGGACGGGTGGAGGATGCGGAGCGGACGTATCGGGCGGGGCTGGCGGTGCCGGCGGATCCGGTGACGCATGCGGCGATCGCGAACGGATTGGGGACGTTGTACGCGCGGCAGAAGGATTTGGGGCGGGCGGCGGAGATGTTCCGGGCGGCGGTGGCGTCGGATCCGAAGCTGGTGTCGGGGTGGGTGAACCTGGCGTATGCGGAGTTCTTGTCGGGAGATGTGGGGCGGGCGCGGAAGGACGTAGGGAAGGCGCTGGCTCTGGAGCCGGGGAATGAGAAGGCGAAGGGGCTGCAGGCGCAACTGGAATCGCCGGCGACTGCCACACGTCCGCGTTGAACATGCGGAAGGAGCAGGCGGCCAGTACCCAATGCCTCCCGGCCGCCTGCTGCGTTGCTTTAGAACTTGAGCTGGAGCTGGGCGCGGAAGATGACGTCCTGGGTGTTGATGGCTGTATCAATGCAGGAGTTGGTGTAGGCGGCTTCGTTGGGGATGAAGGTGACGTCGCTTTGAATTTTGAGGTTATGGGCGAACATGTAGTAGTTGAGTCCCAGGGCGTATTCTTCCATGCGGTTGGGGCCGCCTTCGGTGAGGAGCTGGCCTGCGCGGGCGACGACTTCCCAGTTGTTGGTGAGCATGTAGCCGACCTGGCCATAGTAGCCGGCTTCGAAGAAGCTGGTGGCTGGGATGGAGGTGGTGACGCCGTCACCGGGGTTCTGATTGACCTGCTGGAAGTAGGCGGCGCCGAGGAGTGAAATGCCGCGGTATTTGGCGGCGGCGTCGACAGTGGCGCGGTACAGATCGCCATTCAGAGTATAGCGCCGGCGAATCCGGGCGAGGGCTGGGTGGAGAGACCGGGGATGGTGGCATTTCCCTGAGGGCTCGGGAACGCGTCCTTGCTGGTGTTTGCGGATTCGTATCCGGCGGCGGCGCCGAGTTGCCACGCAAGGGAGGAATTATCAGCGCGGCGGTCGGGCTCATCGAGGAAGTCGGCGATTTTTCCCGCGCCGACGAATTGGGTACGCGCATAAAAGGCGAGGCGATTGTCAGTGGCTCCGGTAAAGGGGCTGGTGCTGCTGGTGTTGATTTCGGAGACGCGGCCGAGGTTATTGGTTTTTTGGCCGTTGTTCATGTTGAGCTCATAGGACCAGCGGTCTTTCACGGGCTGGCCGAAGAGGCTGGCGCCGAGGGAGCGGATGGGGTCGAAGGGGATGAGGACGGTGGGGAAGTCGACAAATTCCTGGCCGGCAAACGTGTATTCGGCGCGGGAGAAGGGTGTGACGAAGGAACCGACGCGGAAGTTGAGCGCGTCATTGAAGCGGTAAGCGATGTAAGCATCCTGGAGTTGGAAGAAGCTCTGGTCGGATTTGCCGGCGAAGTCGCAGCCGAAATCGCCGGAGATGTTGAAGGTGACATTAGGGGAGAATGCGTTGCCGGAGAAGATGATGCGGGCGCGGCGGATATCGAAGCCGCTGGCGTTGCCCGAGCGGGGTTTGGTGGCGAAGTCGGAGCCGTGAACGAAGTGGTCCTGGGCGAAGGTGTATCGGAGCTGCATGATGCCGCCGACCGCGAGACGGAAGTTGGCATCAGGGGACTGGATGTAAAAGCCATTGTTGTAGCCGGCGAGGGGGAGGGACTTGTCGCAGGTCCTGGCGTCGGCAATGGCGGAATCAACGATGGCGCGGATCTGTGCGGCGCGGGCGTCGGTCATCCAGTTCTGGTTTTGCTGCTGTTCGAGCTCGGCGACGCGTGCCGAGAGCTGGCGGACGGTTGCCTGAAGGTCCTGATCTTCCGCCCGGGCAGGGTTTGCTGCACAAATTGCAGCGACTGCACAAAGCGCCAGAGTCGTCTTCGACTTAAACATAGTGCCTCCAAAATATTTCCAAATGAATCTGGGGCACTCATCGGCGGGGCGGGTGGAGCCCTCCACCCTAAAGGCGAGAGAGCGTTTTTCCTTACCTTGAACAGGTTTCAGATTCAGAAATTCTCCTAGGCGGGGTTGCGACGATAGCGAAAGCAACTTTCCGGCGAATGCCATTTTCAGGCATTGGCTATTTGTTTTTTTGTTCAGGAGAGACGAACCATGGCAGGTATGTTCAAAACGATCCGGGGGCGCATGTTGCTGATCCCGGGGGCAACGCTGGCGGTGATGCTTGGGGTGCAGTTCATCAATGAAAAGATCAACCGGGACCTGCTGAGGGATCATGTATTGCCGCAGTTTGAGGAGCAGGTGATGCATGGGCACCGCAACGAGTTGAAGACCGCGGTGGATGTAGAGGCGACACTGCTTGCCCAGCTCGTTGCACCCCTCAAGACAAGAGAGCAGCGGGCAGAGGCGATCACGGCGCAAACGGATCCGTTACGGTTTATGACCGACGGGTCCGGGTATTTCTTTACGTATTTCATGGATGGCACACGCATCAATATTCCCACGAACAAGTCGCTTAACGGGAAGAAAACGCAGGACATGAAAGACCCAGACGGCGTTTATTTCATCAAGGAATTCGAGAAAGCTGCCACGGCGGGAGGAGGATTTGTAGCGTACCGATTCGAGAAGGTGGGGCAAGGGGTTCAGCCGAAACTGAGTTACGTGAAGCCAGTGGCGGGGACCGATATTTATGTCGGCGCGGGCGTGTACACGGACGACGTGAAGGAGGAATCCGCCAAGCTGCAGGCAGGCGTGGCCGCGGCATCCATGCAGGCGTTGAAGCTGCGGCTGGTGCTGCTTGCATCAGCCGTGACGCTGGTGGTCGGGGCGTCGTGGATGATCGGGCGGAGCATTGTGAAGCGGCTGGCGAGGGGTGCGAACGCGCTGGCGGCGGGATCGGAGCAGACGAGCGCCGCGGCGGGTCAGATTGCAACCGCAAGCCAGACGCTCGCGCAGGGAGCATCCGAGCAGGCCGCATCCATCACCGAAACGACGAGTGCCGTCGAGCAGCTTGCAACGACAACCAAGAGCAATGCCGGAGCGGTGACACGAGCGCGCGGTATGTCGGAGGAAGTTCGCAGGGCGACAGTGGCGGGAGATGCGTCGATGAAGCGGATGGATGAAGCAATTCGGAAGATCGAGTCTTCCGCGCATGAAACGGCAAAGATCAGCCGGGCGATCAATGACATTGCGTTTCAGACGAACCTGCTGGCGCTGAACGCGGCGGTGGAGGCTGCGCGGGCAGGAGAAGCAGGGAAGGGCTTTGCGGTGGTGGCGGAGGAAGTCAGGAACCTGGCGATGCGGTCGGCGGAGGCGGCGGCGAACACAACCGAGTTGCTGGAGGAGGCCGCGGGTTCCGCGAAGCAGGGCGTGGAGATTGCGGGCGAAGTGGTAGGGGCGTTCGCGGCAATCGAGAATCAGACGAAGAGCATGGGGGCGGTGATAGAAGAGATCGCGTCGGCGGCGGATGTGCAGGCTGCGGGGATTGAGCAGATCAGCTCGGCGATGGAGCAGATGGACAAGGTCACGCAATCCAATGCGGCATCGGCGGAGGAAACGGCGGCGGCCGCGGAGGAACTGGCGAGCCAGACGACGGAGGTGGATCGCACAGTGACGGATTTGCGCCTGCTGGTGGGAGAAAAGGTCCGCAACTCGCCGCGCAAGGGGGAACGTCAGGCCGTGGCGGCGGCGAGGTCGGTGAAGTAGTCGGGGTAGGTTTTGGCGGTGCATTTGGGGTCGAGGATGCGGATGCCACTTGATCGGAGGCCGGCGATGGCGAAGGACATGGCCATGCGGTGGTCGTCGTAGGTGGCGATGCTGGCGGGGGTGAGCGCGTTGCCCGGTGGGGGGGTGATGGTGATGGAGTCGCGGGTGGTTTGGACCTGGGCGCCGAGTTTTTTGAGTTCGGTTTCCAGGGCGGCGAGGCGGTCGGTTTCTTTGACGCGGAGGTTCCAGACGTTGCGGACCGTGGTGGTGCCTTGAGCGAAGAGGGCGACGACGGCGAGGGTTTGGACCATGTCGGGGATGTGGTTCATGTCGACATCGATGGCGGAGAGTTTGCCGTCGGAAGGGGCGGCGACGGTGATGGCGTTGGGTTGCCAGGTGACCTGTGCGCCCATTTTTTGGAGGAGGTCGGCGAAGGCGACATCGCCCTGGAGGCTGTTTTCGCTCAGGCCTTCGATGGTGATGCTGGAGCCGGGGATGATGGCGGCGGCGGCGAGGAAGTAGCTGGCGTTGCTGGCGTCGGGTTCGATGGCGTACTGGCGGGGCTGGTATCTGGCGGTGGGGATCTGGATGGCGCGCGAGGTGGTTTGGCCGCACTGGTCGTGCACGTGAACGGGGACGCCGAACTGTTCCATCATGCGGAGGGTCATGGTCACGTAAGGTTCGCTGGTGACGGGGCCGAGGAGGGAGACGGTGACGTCGTTGTCGGCGTAGGGGGCGGCCATGAGGATGGCGGAGATGTATTGGGAGGATTTGGCGTCGGCGAACTGGCAGCCGCCACCGGCGAGGCCGCGGCCCTTGATGCGGATAGGGGGGTACCCTTTGGCGAGGTCGTAGTGGATGTCGGCGCCGAGGGTTTGGAGTTGATCGACGAGCTGGTCGATGGGGCGCTGGCGCATGCGGGGGATGCCGTCGAGGATGTATTCGGAGTGGCCGAGGGAGAGCATGGCGGCGAGGAAGCGGATGGTGGTGCCGGAGTTTCCGCAACTGATAGGCGCCGGGCCGGGGGGCGGGGGGGGGATGTCGGCGCCGCGGCCGGTGATGGCGACGGTGCGGGCGGCCTGGTTCATGCGGAGATCGTAGCCGAGGGTCTGGAGGGCGTTGATCATTTGCCAGGTGTCGTCGGCGAAGAGGACGCCGGAGAGTTCGGAGGTGCCATCGGCGAGTGCGGCGAGGGGGAGTGCGCGGTTGGTGATGGATTTGCTGCCGGGGACGCGGACGGTTTTGCGGAAGGGGGCGGGGACGGGGTGGATGTCGATGAAATCGGGCACCGGGGCACCTTGCGCGAGGGGAAAAAAAGAGATTTTAATCGATTGGGGAGGGTTTGGCGCGGGGTGGGGTCAACGGATTCGATGCTATCCGCTTTGTTTACTCTGCGCGCCTCTGCGCCCAGGGACGGGCGATCTGTGGGAAGGGCGGGAATAGCCGACGGGGGCGTCGGCTCCACTTTATTTTTTGATGGCGGGGGGAACGGGGACGCCGGGGATGACTTTCTGGAGGGAGCCGGGGCCTGAGGAGGCGGAGCCGGTGATGGCGTTGACGTTGAACTGGATTTCGTTGGAGTCGGCGTCTTTGCCGGGCGCGGTGAACGCCTTGGAGCCGGCGAGGTCGTTGAGGACGGCGATGGCGCTGGTGACGGCATCGCGGACGCTGTCGGAATAGTTGGTGGGGACGTCGCCGCCGCTTTCACCCTGTCGGGCTTCCATGGCCTGGAGCTGCTGGGCGGCGAAGCTGGCAATGCGGGCGGCGGAGGTGGCGAGTTTCGTCTTGTCGACGGTTGCGCCTTTTTTGATGAGGGGATCCAGCTGGCTCATGGCGGTTCCTGCGGCGCCGATGGTTTCGTGATCGGCGGGACCGGACTGGAGCTGATCGGCGAGGGCATCGGCGGCGGTCTGGAGGGCCCCGACGTCGCCGGCGGCACCGAGGGCGCGGATGATTTCCTGCTTGACCACGCCGGAGGTTTCGTGAGCGATCGTGTTGTTGAGGGCGGTGAGGGCGCGGGTGACGGCCGCACCGCCGACTTTCATAAGTTCGGGGAGAATGCCTTCGAGGCCCTTGGCACCCCAGTAGCGGATGGCGGGGTTGGGGTTGGAGATCATGATGTTTTCAAGTGCGGCATCGGCGGAGAGCGCTCTGGCCTCGCTGATGAGAATGGCGCCGTTGAGTTGGGCGTCGGGGTTGCCGCTTTGCTTGAGGATCTTGGCCCAGGGTCCGTCGAGAGCGGAGCCGCCGAGCATCTGGCGGACGTACTCATTTTTCTGGACGACGTTCATTTTGTTGAGGTCATCGAGGATGGCGGTGCGGAGGTTGATGGCGTCTTTGCCTTTGGCGCCGAGCATGGCGGAAGCATCGGCCTTGTAATCGCGCGCCTGGGCGAAAGTGGCGCCCACCCCCAACAAGATCATTCCGGCTACTGCACTCCACCGCCGCCGACACTGCATCTTTGGGCTCCGCGCGTTTGCAAAGAAGAAAGGAAAGGGAAGAACGGGTACGCCTACGCCCTGCCAGTCGCGCAGGACCGCCTCCAAGCGGTAGCGAACCGTAACACGCGCGCGGAAATGTGTCAAGGCATTCTGCTGCTTGCAAACCCCTTGGCGGGGGGTGCTTGGCGCATTTCAACGGAGCGCTCGGCGAGCAGCGCACTTGTTCTGACGGAAGCAGGTGTCCTATAGTGTCCCTCTTGCGCAGAACTCTCCCAGGTGCATCTTGGCCAACACGTCCTCTCCCACGGAAACGAAGACGACTTCGTCGGCGCCGGCATCCTCCGGCGGCGTCGGCGGCATTGATACCGGCCCGCGCCGCTGGACGACGGCGGCGCTGCTGCTGGTGATGGTGCTGGCGTCGATGGAAGCGACGGTCACGGCGACGGCGATGCCGACGATCATCGGCGACCTGCACGGGCTGGAACATTATTCGTGGGTGATTTCGATTTACCTGCTGGCGTCGACGATTGCGATGCCGCTGTATGGGCGGTTGTCGGACGTGCTGGGGCGGAAGAAGGTGCTGCTGTTTGCGATTGCGCTGTTTTGCGCAGCGTCCACGATGGCGGCGTTTTCGCGGACAATGGGGGAGTTGATCCTGCTGCGTGGGATGCAGGGGCTGGGGGCGGCGGGGATCATGCCGATCGTGCTGACGATCATCGGGGACATTTTCACGCTGGAGGAGCGGGCGAAGATGCAGGGGGCGTTTTCGGCGGTGTGGGGGACGGCGTCGTTCCTGGGGCCGGCGCTGGGGGCGTTCCTTGTGGGGACGACGCGGTTTGCGCCGTACGTGCCGGCGTGGTTTGCGCCGATGCTGGGATGGCATGTGATTTTCTGGGTGAACCTGCCGGCGGGGTTTGCGGGGATGCTGGTGTTGATGTGGAAGTACCAAGACCGGCAGAAGCCGCACTCGACGGATCTGGATTTGCCGGGGGTGGGGCTGCTGGCGCTGGGATCGACGGCGCTGTTGGCGGGGGTGTCACTGCTGGCGGGGCTGACGATTCCGCACTGGGCGGCGGCGGGATTGGCGGTGGCGGGGGTCGGGGTGATGGCGGGGTTTGTGCGGTGGGAGCGGGTGTCGGGGAACCCGATCATGCCGCCGGGGATGATGTTGAATCGGGCGATCGGGCCGTCGATGCTGGCGTCGGCGTTGCTGGGGGTGGTGGTGTATTCGATTGAGAATTATGTGCCGTTTTTTGTGCAGGGGGGACGGGGCGGGTCTGCGGCGAGTGCGGCGGCGACGGTGACGCCGACGATGCTGGCGTGGGCGACGTCGGGGATCGTGGCGGCACCGTTGATGGTGAAGTGGGGATTCCGGCGGATGGCGACGATCGGGGCGGTGCTATCCGCCGCGGGATTGAGTGGACTGCTGGCGACGGCGCTGACGGGCGGTCCATTGTGGTGCATCACGGGGACGCTGTTCATCACCGGCTGCGGGTTCGGATGCGGGTCGATGGCGATGCTGCTGGCGGCGCAGGACGCGGTGCAATGGCAGCAGCGGGGGATTGTCACCTCGGGGGTAACCTTTTGCCGCATGTTTGGCGGGGCGCTGGCGGTGGGGCTGTTCGGGGCATTGTTTAATATGATCAGCGCGACGCGGCTGGAACAAATGGCGAAGGGGAAGTTCGTCACAAGCGAACTGCTGAATCCGCAGAAACTCGGCGAACTGCAGAAAACACAGCCGGAGCTGCTGGCCGACGCGCAATCGGTGATCTGTCATGGGATCTGGTGGGTATTCGGGGCGATGGTGGCGGCGGGATTCCTGCAGATATTCGTTTGCCGCAAGATTTCGTCGCACAAATCGGAGCACGGGGTGACGCGGGCGGAGATGATGGAATCGCTGGGGTGAGGGGAAGTTATCGGTCCGGAAACGGCTGAGGCGTGCGAAATCCTTATAATGGATGTAACGGCGAGGGGTGCGGGTGCGACTAGAGAGGAAAGCACCAGCGGTTCAACATGTCTCTCGGTTGCTTTCGGATTTGTGGAAGTTTCCCAAGGAGGAAGCAGGCCGTTCTTCACGAGCAATCCACTCTCAAAGACGTCGCCCGTCGGTGGGCTGCCACCCAACCGACGGCGGCGTCGTTTATTTCGTTGCTGGTGAGCGACTTCCATGACGGGCAGGACATCCTGCAGGAAGTGGCGGCGGCGGTGCTGTCGTACGATTTTGAGACCCACGGCTGGCCGAAGGTGTTTGACGCGTGGGTGATCGGGATCGCGCGTCACAAGGTGATGGACTACTACCGGAAGCGGGGGACGGACAAGCTGGTATTCGATTCGGAGTCGATCGACCGGATTGCCGAGGCCCACGAGCGGGTAGGGGACCAGATGCCGCTGCGGCGGGAGGCGCTGGAGAAGTGCCTGGGGCGGGTGCCGGGGAAATCGCGGCGGTTGCTGGAGATGCGTTACCAGTTGGGGATGGAGCCGAAGGACATTGGACCGCGAGTGGGGATGGCGGCGGGCGCGGTGCGGGTGTCGCTGCTGCGGATCCGGATGGCGCTGCGCGGGTGCATTGAAGCGCGGCTGGGGCGGCAGGGGGTGTGGCGGTGAAGGATCCGCTGCCGTTGTTGTCGCAGTTGTTTGATGGGACGCTGACGGAGGCGCAGGCGGCGGAGCTGCGCGAAGCGATCAAGAATGATCCGCGTTTTGCGGATGAAGTGGTGATGGCTGCGGCGCTGCACAGCGACCTGCGGGATTTGCTGGCAGGGGAGCGGGAATTGGGGGCGATACCAAACGAGATTTCAGGCCTTGGGGATGCCCACATTCTGCCGGCGCTTGCGGAGGAGGAAGAATCGCCGATGCCGCGCCAGGCGCCGGCCAAGCTGCCGTACGTCCGACTGGAGCCGCGCAAGCCGAACCCGGCGCCGGCGGCGACGAGGAAGGCGGTGGGCTGGCGCACGGTGGCGAAGTGGGGGGGCGGTTTTGCGGTTGCGGCGGGGCTGATGGTGGGGATCGGGGTGGGGATGTGGATGTACATGAATCGGCCGGTGGCGCGGGTGGCGAACGCGGTGGGGGTGGCATGGGGGACGGGGCAGGAGCCGCTGAAGGCGGGCGATCCGCTGGGCAAGTCGCGCGTGGCGATCGCGTCGGGGCTGTTGCGGCTGACGTTTACATGCGGCGCATCGGTGGTGGTGGAGGGGCCTGCGGAAATGCAATTGGATTCGGCGAACAGCATGCGGCTGCTGTCGGGCCGGCTGACGACGGCGGTGCCTCACGATGCGGTGGGGTTCACCGTGGGGACGCCGGCGGCGTCGGTGATCGACCTGGGGACGGAGGTGGGGATCAAGGTGGCGGAGGACAACCAGACGCACGTAGAAGTCTTTAACGGTCGCGCGAAGGTGGACATGCCGAACGAAGCGGGCACCGCGACGATGGCGAGCGCCGTGCTGGAACCGGCGATGGCGGTGAACGTGCACGCGCGCGGGACGACGATCGAGAAGGCGTCGCCGCAGCCGCTGGCGTTCATCCGGCAGGGAGAGTTTCTGGAACTGGCGAAGGATCCGGGCAATCGGCTGGCCGCGCTACGGACGCTGCGTGCACAATTGCTGCAGGATCCGTCGCTGCTTGCGTGCTACACGTTCGACAACCAGGGCGAGTCGCCGAACAAATTGATCAACCGGGCGCTGGCGACGGGCAGTGCGCTGGACGGCGTCCTGCAGGGCGCGACGTGGGGCCAGGGGCGATTTGCCGGAAAACCGGGGATGCAATTCCAGCAGCACGACAGCTGCGTCGCGGTGAACATACCGGGGGATTTTCGACAGTTGACGCTGGCATCGTGGGTGAATTTCGCCGAGCTGGGGAAGGATTTCGGGGTGTTGTTTGCGGCAGACCGTCGGGTGCCGGGGTCTTTCGACTGGAAGTTTGCGATTGTGGACGGGGTGACGGAAGTGAACATCGGGGTGGCGGCGGACGTGGGGGGGGCGACGCACTACATTGGGGGCGCCTTTGACGCGACGGGGTTGAAAACGGGTTCGTGGCACTTCTGTGTGTTCAATTATGACCTGGACGCGAGGGCGCTGCGTTGCAGCATCGATGGGCGCTGGCTCGGGGCGGTGCCGGGCAAGCGCATTGACGAGCCGCAGGTGCCGGCCAGGATCGACGCGGCGCGGATCGGAAACGAGAAGCGCCCGATGCCGGACAACCGGGCGTTCCACGGGCGTATGGATGAACTGGAGATCTGGACGCGGACCCTGAGCGACGACGAGCTCAATGCGCTGTATCGCGCGGGTGCCGTTCACTGAATTTGGAAGGCGCCCAGCCGGCGCCGTTAAAGGAGAATATCAGCATGCCATGAAGAGGCAATCGGTTGTCGGTCTCGCGGCTGCGGCGCTGCAAGGCGCCGGGGTCGGGAAGTGCGGACGAGCGATAGGCATGTTGAGGGCCGGAGGTGTGTGCCTCCGGCTTTTTTATTTTTGCGGGGTGGTGCGGAGGAATCGAGAAGAGTGGACGGTTGAGCGGCTTCGGGCCGATAATGACGACTTCAACAATTACGAAATCCGGAGCCGACCCATGCATGACCCGACCGAGCATGTCCAGGAGCACGTACAGCACACCGCGGTGCATGGCGAGCATCACGAGGAACACGGGCACGGGCACGGGCCGGGGTGGATCAATGCGGCGGCCCTGACCGCGGCGATCCTCGCGGCGATGGCGGCGATCAGCGGCGCGCTTTCGAATGGACACCTGACGGAATCGACGCACAAGCGGATCGATTCGAACGACCAGTGGTCGTATTACCAGTCGAAGTCGATCAAGTCGGCGATCATCGACACGCAGATGTACGAAGCAAGCCTCGCACATCAGCCGCCGCCGAAGAAGGCGCAGGCCAAGAAGGAAGAGTACGAGGGGGAGTTGCCGGAGATCCAGAAGCGGGCGAACGCGTTGGTGACGATTTCGGACCAGCACGTGAAGATGCACGAGACGTACGAGACGGCGGAGATGCTGTTCCACATTGCGATTGCGATCGTGGCGATTGCGGTGGTCGCGAAGCGGCGGTCGTTCTGGTACCTGTCGATGATTGGTGGGGCGGTGGGAGGGTTTTATTTTGCGCGGGCGGCGGCGCTGCCGGTCAATTCGGAGCCTCCCGAGCCGACGGAGGCGAAGGCGCCGGCCGTTCCGGGTAAGGCAGCCTCCGCTCCTGCGGAACATGGGAATCAGGAGGCGGCGGCGGAGCATGAGCACGCGCCGGCCTCGGAACCGGCCCATTGAGCGGCGGCCGTTCGCCAAATTGTCGCCGTGCTGCTCGAAGGGGTTGCCTGCAGCCCCCATTTTCCCCATTTCACAGCGTGGCTGGGCCGCAATTTAGGGGCTTTTCCGAAAGTTATTGACACTGTTCGGGGCTGGAAGTACATACTCTTTGCGGAGCCTCATTTCCGCGAGGAAAGACGCTCCACCTGCCACACCTCGGACGGTGTCGTACCTCCCTTATTTCCAGTTCCACGAAGTTGCCATGAAAGGAGAAGGTCATGGCGTCCCGGTCTCATCGGTGCATTCTCGCAATGGCCACTGCGGTTGTACTGGCGGCGGGGATGAACTCCGCCCGGTCTGATACAGGCATCACGGATGACAATTACATCGGATGGAACACGACGTGGTCAGATCCGACTGCGTGGTCAAAGGGAATGCCGCCGACATTCATGGACAACGTGTTGATCCTGCCGACGGTGTACGGCGGGACCAATACGCTGACGCTGGACACGAGCGCGCAGGTGAACAACGTGATCCTAGGCGCCAACGGCGGCGGCACCGCCACGCTGGCGCTCCAGGGCGGCCCGCTTTCGGCCAATTCAATCTCCATCCTGAGCAGCGGACGCATCACCGGCATGGGCATCCTGCAGGGCGCGATCAACAACGCCGGCGTCATCACCACCAGCGACGGTATCAATTTCTTCTTCAGCGGAACATCCGCCAATGCGGGCACCATGATCGCGACCGGCGCCAGCAGCCTCCAGTTGAACGGCTCCGGCAACAACGCGATGCTAGACAACACCGGCGGCACCATTGCGGCCACGGGCAACCTCACGAACAACAGTATTTCTGTTTCCAACCTGACGATTGTCGGCGGAAACCTGACGGCGAGCGGGTCGAACTCCACGGTCTGGGTGACGGGCACCAGTTCGCTGGCGGGCGTGACGATCTCGGGGGCGTTCAGAAGCATCGCCTCCTTGTCGCTGCAGGATGTGACGTTTGCCTCGGGGAATTACACCCAGGGCAGCACCGTGAGCCTCGCGGGAACGATCGTGAACAACGGGAACTGGACCTCGAGCGGGGGCCCTACCTCCATTGACTCTCCGGTGGCCATCAATGGAAACGGGACCGTTACGCTGATGAACGTGACGTGGGGTTCGACAAACCCGGCGGCTTCGCTTTCGATCGGTGCGGGGCAGACGATCACCGGGAGCGGGGCCATCGGCTATTCTGCGCTGAAGAATGCCGGCACGATCAGGGCCAACGGCACTTCCGCGCTGACGCTGGTGGGAGCGTACGGCGGCACGCTGACCAATACGGGCACGCTGTCGGCGATCAACGGAAATACGCTGTCGCTCGCCGGGTCGAATACCACGATCTACAACTACGGCGGGACGATTTCGGCAACAGGCGCCGGCAGCGGCAACATTCCGAGCACCGTCGATATCGGGCAGGTGAACTTGCTCGGCGGGCAGCTCTCGACGGATGCGGGCGGCCGCATTTTCATCAGCGGGCAGGCCGTGCTTACCGACCTGACGATCAGCGGCAATCTTCTCGCCAACGGCGCCGCGACCTTCAACAACGTCGCGTTCAATGGCCAGGTGACGCAGTTCGTCACGAGCATTCTGAACGGCACGATCACCAACAATGCAAACTGGACGGCAAATTCCTCGCTGCAGGTGATCGGGGCGGTGTCTCTCGCCGGCAACGGCACCCTGACGCTGAACAATTCGGGCATCACGGCGACGACCGTCGCGTCGCTCACCATCGGCGCGGGGCAGACCGTCGCCGGCAGCGGCACCATTGCCGCCGGTCCCCTCGTCAACAGCGGGACCCTCCGGGCCAACGGTTCAAGCCCGCTCAGCATCAATTTATACAACAGCAGCAACAGCAGCCTTCCGGTGCTGATCAACAACGGCACGATCCAGGCGGCCAATGCCACCCTCTCGATCAACGGCGGGTTCAACAGCCTCGTTTACAATTCGGGCGGCCTGCTTTCCGCGACCGGCAGCGCCGGCAACCTCGCGCTCTCCTGCCTCACCATCAACGGCGGACAGCTTGCGACCGATAACCTCGCCCAGGTCTCGCTCAACAGCGTCACGCTCGCCAATGTGACGGCAACCGGCAACTTTGTGGGGAACAGTTGCGTTTCCCTGCAGAACGTCACCCTTGCCGGCAATTACACGCAGCCTTTCGGGACCACGACGCTTGCGGGCATCAATACCCTGAACGGGAACGCCACGATCAACCAGGTGGCGCTCGGCTCTCCGGTCACGATCAACGGGAACGGCACCGTGACTCTCACGGGCGGTCTGATCAACAGCAACAGCACGGCTTCGCTCACCCTCTCCGCGGGTATGACGTTGACCGGCAACGGCACGATTCCCAGCTACATCCCCGTCACGAACGCCGGCACGCTCCTGGCGACGGGCCAGGCAGTGTTCCACGTCAACACCGGTCTGTTCACCAATGGCGGCGCCATCTCCGCGACCGGCGGCGGCGATGTCGAGTTCGTCGGCTCGTCCGGAGTCTTGAACAACTACGGCGGCACGATCTCCGCGACCGGAGCCGCATCGCCGCAGGGACCGGCTTCCCTCGTGAACATTTCCAATTATGCCGTCAGCGGCGGGCAGATCGTCACCGATGCACTCGGCTCCATCCACGTCGCCGGCAGCACGACGCTCAATGACGTGCAGGTGAACGGAAATGTGTTGATCACCGGCTTCGGCTCCTTCACCGATGTGACGCTTGCCGGCAACATTACGCAGTCCAGCAGCTTCACGCTTGCCGGCGCGATCACCAACAATGCCAACTGGAACGTCACCTCCGGCTTCGGCGGGAACATCGCCGGAAAGGTGCTCCTGGGCGGCAACGGCACGCTGACGCTCAGCGGCACAAGCATTCAGTCCACCTCTTCTTCCGCGAGCCTCACGATCGGTGCCGCGCAGACCCTTCTTGGAAAAGGCCAGATTTCCGTCGGCACCAATCTCGCCCTTGCCAATCTCGGCACGATCAATGCCAACACCTCCGGCAGCTTCAACATCACGATCAACAGCAACGGCAACATGAGCGTTCCCTCGATGATCAATGCCGGCACGCTGGCCGCGAGCAACGGGGGCAATCTCAGTATTAACGGCTCCGGTGTTAACAGCATTTTCCTCCTGAACTCCGGCGGGACGATCTCCGCGACCGGCAGCAATGGCGGCTTTCACAGCAACGCATCGATCTATGGGCTCACTCTGTACGGCGGGCAGATCGTGACCGATGGCGTCGACGCGATCACGCTCAATTCCGTCGCCCTGCAGAACGTGCAGGTGTCGGGCAGGATCGTGCTTGCCGATTCCGGCTCGATGCTCAACACCACGCTTTCCGGCAATATCACTTCGAACGGCGGCGTCTCGACCACGCTTTACGGCGGCATCACCAACAACGCCCTGTGGAGCGTCAATGGGGGAGCCATCCTCTTCTCCGGTTCGCAGACGCTGGCCGGCAACGGCACCATCGCCCTCCTCGGCGGCACGCTCAATTCCAATCTCTCCGTACTCACGCTCACCCTTCCAGCCACCCAGAGCATCAAGGGGTACGGCAATATCGGCAGCAATGCCTACGGCCTTGGAATCAACAACGCCGGCCTGATCGCGGCGATGCCGAAGCCCGCGGGCAACATCACCAGCTTTTCGCCTCTCAACCTGAACCTGCCGGCAAACGTCCTTTCGATCAACAGCGGCAACCTTTCCGCCCTCGGCGGCTCCACGCTGAAACTCGCCGGCAACTTCGGGTCGATGCTGGACAACACCGGCGGCACGATTTCCGCCACCGGCGCCGCTTCCGGAAATTCCCTCTACAGCCAGGTGAACATTTCCAATCTCGCCATCACCGGCGGCACGCTCCTGACCGATAGCGACGGCTCCATCCATTTCCAGGGCGGGGTGAATCTCGCCGGCCTGAACGCCTCCGGCAACCTGGTCGCCAACAGCGGCAATCTCGGCTTGCGCAATGTGACGCTGGGCGGGAACCTCACGCAGTTCGGCGGAACTTCCACAGTGTTCACCGGCGGCGTGACCAACAACGCCAACTGGACGCTCTCCGGTGGATCAAGCCTGGCCGTCGCGGGCGCCCAGACCATCAAAGGCACGGGCAACCTCTTCTTAAACGGCGCATCCATCGGGACGGCTGTCGGCGCCGGCATGCCCAACTTCAGCGTTCTCACCAATGCGGGCGGCTCGGTCATCCAGGGGACGGGCACCATCGGCGATCTGAACATGGCGGCGATCTTCAACTTCGGCCTGATCGACGCCAACAGCACCTCGCCGCAGGCACTCAACTTCGCGGCGCCCCTGACGAACAACGGTGATCTTTCCGTCGAGCCCTTCTGCTTCATGACCATCAACGCACCGTTCAATGCCGGGAGCGGCATCATTCACAACAACGGCACGCTCACGATCAATGGACCGGTCACCGGGCCGATCAACCAAGTGGGCAACGGCACGCTGATCATCAATCCGGCGATCAACACGATGGCAGCCTCCTCGCTGGGAAATGCGCTCGTGCTTTTCAACGCGAGCGGCAACGCGATCTCCACGGCGACGGGAAACGCCACGCTCATCGTTGCCGCGGGAACTGCGGATGCCCCGGGCCTCGTCTCCGATGGTCTCAAGCTCAATACGCTTACCGTCAACGGCGCCGTGGAGATTCGCCCGAACGGCAGTTCCTCCGGAACCTCCACGCTCCAGCACCTCATTCTTGCCGGCAACCCGGGCGGCTGGACCGGCGCTCTCGACCTGACCAACAACGACCTGGTGGTTGAAATCACCTCCGGTTCAACGCTTTCAGTCCTGCTTGATCAGGTGGCCTTCGGCGCCGCTTCCGCCGGCGGCCCCGCAGCCCGCGCCGGGATTTTCACCTCGTTGACGGGCATGGGAATCGCGGTGATCGACAACTCCTCGCTGCCCACCCCGCTGACCAGTTTCGGCGGCGTGCCGGTGGATGCGAATTCCGTCCTCCTCGCCGGCGCGTTCCTTGGCGACTCCAACCTTGACGGGCATGTGGACCTTTCCGACCTTTCCGTGGTGCTGAATCATTTTGGTCAATCCACGGGCAGTTGGCTTGCCGGCAATTTCGATCACGCGCCGACCGTCGATCTGACGGATCTTTCGTGTGTGTTGAACAACTTTGGACGGGCAGCGTCCATGGTCGGGGTGTCCACCGCGGAAGCGGGGGCCGTTCCCGCACCGGAACCGGCGAGCCTCTTGGCGTTGGCCGCGGCGCCGCTTTTCCTGCTGCGCCGCCGCCGTGAAAGCGGGTGCAAGAGTGGCATTTGACCCCGGCGGAGCGGCAGCAATTCGCGAAAGAAAAAGTTCGAATCAGGCTCTTCTCATGCTATAAACAGAAACTTGGCACGAAGCGGCCGGCGGAGGCCCCGGTCTGGGTGATGCGGCCGGCGAATCGGAATGTGTCCAACTGACGGAGGGGTCCCATGTACAGCACAAATCGCTCGCGTTTTCTGTTGGCTGCTGTCGTTGCCGCCGCCGCTGCGCTTCCGCAGATCAGCGCTCACGCTGCGGGTCCGGCATCGCTGCTCTGGACAGGGGGCTCCAACGCATGGGACACGGTTTCGCCGCGCTGGCAGCTTGCCGCGCCCAACGACACGGTCTGGAACAACACCACGGATGCCGCAACCATCGCGGCCTTCAACACCGCAGGAAACGTGTCGATCATTGCCGGGGGCATCACCGCCGGCGGGCTGAATTTTCAGGCGGGTGCCAGCGGCATCGTGCTGAACGGACCAGGCACGCTGACGCTCACCGCCGGCAACGTGACCGTCGCGGCCGGCGCCAACGCCACGATCAACGCCCCACTTGCCACGCCTGCGGGCCTCTCTCTCCAGGGCGGCGGCACGCTCACCGATGCCACTGATTTCTCCGGCAATCTCACCCTCACCGCGGGAATCTTCAACACGCCGAGCGCGACGAACCTCGGCAACGGCGGCACGAACACCGTCTCCCTGGCGAACGCCGTCTCCGCGTGGAACATCGCCGGGCTCCTGGAACTCGGCTCCTCCGGCGGCACGGCCTCCGCCAATGTCACCGCCGGTGCAACCCTGCACACCAACACCCTGACGCTCGGCGCCTCGGGGGGAACCGGCTCGATTTCCCTTTCCGGCGCTGGATCCACCCTGACCATGGACGATATCGCTTACATCGGCGGCAATGATCTCTCCGCCGGTGTCGGCAACATCACCGTCTCCGGCGCGGCCCAGGTGATTTCCTCCCGCACCATCATTGCCGGCCTGACCGGCTCCACCGCATCCGTCACCCTTTCGGGCGCCAACACCACCTGGGCGATCGGCCCCTCCTTCGGCAACGCCCTCTTCGTCGGAAGCCCCGGCGCCCAGGGCGCCGGTGGCGGCGGCAACGGCTCTCTTTCGATCCTCGCCGGCGCTCATCTCACCCAGGACAGCGCCGGCGGCGAACCAATCATCTACATCAGCGGCGATTCCTTACACCCCGGCGCCGTTACCGTCAGCGGCACCGGTTCGCTCCTCCAGGCCGGCGAGTCCCTGAACGTCGGCTGGACCGGCCCCGCGCACCTCGATCTTTCCAGCGGCGGCGCCGCCGTCGTCGGCAGTGCAACGCCCGTCGCCAACACGCTCGTCGTCGACAACTTCTCCGGCCTCACCGGCGCCGGCACCGTCAACGGCGACGTGATCAACAGCGGCAACTTCTCGCCCGGCACCTGGGCGCTGCTCTATTCCATCCCCGGCGAATTCTCGAGCCGCACCTTCGCCATCAATGGCAACTACACCCAGACCACTTCGGGCTACTTCTCGGCGGTCATCGACGGCACCTCCGCTTCCACGAACACGCGGCTGCTTGTCAGCGGAACCGCCAGTTTCGCCGGCACTTTCTTTGCCGATTTCACCGGCACGGTCGCCGGTAACACCACCTACTCGATTTTCAACGCCGGCGCCTACTCCGGTTCTTTTGATGCCGCCTTCGCGTCCGGCCTCGATGCCCCCTTCTACGCCGACCTCTCCAACCTCACCGTCAACGGCACACTCAAGATCATCGATACCAGCATCTTCTGGACCAACACCGCGGGCGGTTCATGGCAGGGCACCGGGAACTGGAGCACCAGCGCCACGCCCACCTCGATGCAGTCCCCCGTTTTCAACTCCCCCGGCGCCTCGTTTACCGTCGCCCTCTCCGCCGATGCCACCGTTTTCAGCACCATCTTCCGCAACGGAAATGTGACGCTGAATCTCGGCGGACACACCCTGATCTCCAACGTGCCGGCACCCCTCGACAACCAGACCACGGCCGTCGTCGCCGTCGGTGATCTCGCCGGCACCAGCGCCAACGTCACTCTTTCCAATGGCACCGTCGACGTGCTCAATGGAAATGTCACCGTCGGCGGCTCCGGCAACGGGTCCCGTGTCGCCGGCGCCGGCAGCTTCATCAACGCCAACACCATCGTCCTCGGCCAGCACCCGAGCGGTTCCGGCCGGCTCTCCGTCCTCGCAAACGCCACCCTCAACGCATCTTCAGACATGTACGTCGGCAACGACGGCAGCGGCACCGTCACCCAGTCCGGCGGCGCCGTTTCCGCCAACGACCTCTTCCTCGCTTACGATCCCGCTAGCAGCGGCAATTACACCCTCACCGGCGGCACCCTCACCGCCAACCTCGAAATCCAGGCTGATGACGACGGCGCCGTTTCCGTCTTCACCCAATCCGGCGGTACCCACACTGTCAACGGCGACCTCCAACTCGCCGGTTTCGACGCCAACAGCCGCGCCACCTATACCCTTTCCGGCACCGGCATTCTCTCGGTGTCCGGCGATTTGGATGTCGGTGAATCGGGTTCCGCTTCCTTCTTCCAGGCCGGCGGCAGCGCAACCATCGGGCAGCATCTTCTGCTCGTCCCCGCCAGCGGACAGACCTCGCTCTATTCGCTCCAGGGCGGCCCTCTTGGCACCGCGTCATTGAGCGTCGGCAGCGGCGGCACCTTCACGCAATCGGGCGGCACTCTCGCGCTCACGGACACCCTCCACATCACCGGCGGATCCGTTTCCCTCGGCGGCAGCCAGGCGACTTACACCTTCCCCACCCTTTCCATCAGCGGCGGTTCGCTGTCGCTTTCCGGGCTCAAGTCCGTGGTGACCTCCAATTACCAAATGGAAGGCAGCGCCAACGCATGGACCGGCTTGATCGATGTGGGCGTCGGCAAACTCCTCGTTTCCGACTCCCTCACCCACGGCACCACCTTGGCCGACCTGCAAAACCAGGTCGCCTTCGCCCGGACCTCCGACCAGGGCATCACCAGCTCCGCCCTTCCCGCACACATGGGGCTCGCGGTCCTGGACAATGCCGTCCTTCACAAGACCCAGTTTGGCGGCGTCACTGTTGACGATTCCTACCTGTTCGTCTCCCCGGAACTGCTCGGCGACGCGAACGCCGACGGCAAGGTGGACCTCACCGACCTCTCGACCGTCCTCAACCACTTCGGCACCCAGACCCCCAACTGGACCGACGGGAACTTCGACGGCGCCGCCACGATTGACCTCACTGACCTCTCTCACGTGCTCAACAACTTCGGCTTGACCAATCCCAATGCGACGAGCGTCTCCGGTGTGCCGGTGGCCGGCCTGTCCACGGCTGTCCCGGAACCTGCCTCTCTGATGATGCTCGTTCCCGCGGCGCTCCTCCTGGCGAAGCGTCGCAGGTAACCCAGCCCACCCAGTTTCTCAAATCCCCGATCCGTGGCGGAGATCGCAATACTGCGCCGCGCGCAATAAACAGTTGACTGCATCAATTCGCAGTGTACATTTCACCGCCCCAGTTTCAGGGCTGTACGTATTTACCTCACAACAACCGAGGAAAAACTTCAATGTCCACTCTCCGTTCGCGCGCGACGACCTCCTCCCGTTCCATCTTCATTGCACTGGCGGCCTGCACCGCCGCCTCCGCCCACGCCGCCTATGCCGCTGATGTCTCTTGGGTCTCCAGCGCCGGCGGGGATTGGAACATCGCGAGCAACTGGTCCTCGAATCCACTTCTCCCCGGCGCGTCGGATGATGTCACCATCGCCGCCCTCTCCCCGATCACCGTCGCTCTCTATGGGGGAAGCCCCTCCATCCAGTCCCTCACCTCCAACAACATCCTCACGCTCGCCGGCGGCTCCCTTTCCGTCGCCAACACGCTCCAGATCAATTCCAACGGCACTCTGAACGTGAACCAGAACAGTACGCTCCAGAACGCCACACTCCTTGCCGTCGGCAACGGCTCGCTGCATTCCAACGGCGGCACCTTCAGCAATGTCACCCTCGCCTCCTCTTATTTCTATGCCGCCAACAACCTCACCCTCGCCGGCAATTACACCCTCAACAGCGGCACCTACTACGCCAATCTCTATTTCACCACCTCCGCCAACCTCACCGGCAATGGCACGGTCTTTTTTAACGGCACCTACGGCTCCGGCGGCAGCATCTCCTACAGCGGCGGCCTCGCCGCGCTCACCATCACCCCCGGCGTCACCGTCGCCACCGGCACCGGCTCCGGATCGCTCTCCTTCAACAGCCTTCTCAACCAGGGAACCATCTCCGCACAGACCGCCAGCAAAAGCCTCAGCATCACCGGCCAGAATTTCACCAACGCCGGCAGCCTCCAGGCCATCAACGGCGGTACCCTCAACATCAGCGCTTCCAACTGGACCAGCACCGGCTCCATCTCCCTCGATGCCACCAGCACCATCAACCTCTATGGCAACTTCGCCACTGCCAGCCTCGGCAACATCTCCCGCACCGGCGGCAACCTGACACTCCTCGGCACCCTCGACAACACCGGCAGCACCCTTGCCCTCACTCCCACCACCGGTTCCCTCATCGTCACCGGCACCATCAAGAACGGCGCCATCTCCACCGCCGGCGGCGCCCGGTTCATTCCCAACGGCGGCACCTTCAGCAATGTCTCCCTCGGCAGCGACATCACCCTCACCGCCGATTCCCTTTACATCACCAACAACCTCTCCCTCGGCGCCCACACCCTCACTCTCGACAGCACCGGCTATTACGCCAATCTCTTCCTCTCCGGAACCGAAACCCTCTCCGGCTCGGGCACGATTGTCTTCAACGGCTCCTACGGCTCCGGCAGTTACATCGGCATCAGCAGTGGAACCGCCACCATCGCCCCGGGACTCACCCTCAAAACCGGCAACGGCAATGGCGCCATCAACTCCTCCGGCCTCCTCAACCAGGGCACCATCTCCGCCGAAACCGCCGGTAAATCCTTCTCCATCGGCGCCTCCTCCTTCACCAACGCCGGCACCCTCCGGGCCGTCAACGGCTCCACCCTCATCATCAGCGCCAACAACTGGTCCAGCAACGGCTCCATCTCCGCCGACCCTGGCAGCACCCTCATCCTCGGCGGATCCTTCGCCACCGCCAGCCTCGACAACCTCTCCACGGCCGGCGCGAATGTCACCATCACCGGCAACCTCAATAACGCCGGCGCCACCCTCGCCCTCACCCCCACCACCGGCTCCATCCATCTCACCGGCACCATCAACAACGGCAATATCTCCTCCTCCGGCGGCGCTCAACTCCTCGTCAGCAACGGCACCTTCAACAACGTCACCCTTGCCTCCGACTTCACCGAATCCACCTCCGGCATTCACACCCAGAACAACCTCACTCTCGCCAACTGCACCCTCACCCTCGACAGTTCCACCTACTACGCCAATCTCGGACTCCTCAACTCGCAGACGTACACCGGCAACGGCACCATCCTCTTCAACGGCAGCTACGGCAGCGGCGGCTACATCGGCGGTTCCGGCGGCGCGGCCCTCACCGTCGATACCGGCATCACCCTCTCCACCGGCACCGGCAATGCCAACATCACCACCTCCGCACTCATCAACAAAGGCACGCTCTCCGCAAAAACCGCCGGCAAAACCTTCCTCATCAGCAGCCCCACCTTCACCAACAACGGCATCGTGCAGGCCACCAACGGCTCCACCTTCATCATCAACCCCGTCCCCACCAACTTCTCCAACGGCACCCTCACCGGCGGCACCTGGATCGCCTCCAATGGCACCATCCGCTTCCCCGGCAACATCACCACCAACAACGCCAACATCGTCCTCGACGGCTCCGCGGCCAACATCACTTACCCCGGCGGCGTCTCCGCGCTCGCACTGCTCTCCTCGAATACGGGCAACCTCACGATCACCGGCGGCGCCTTCTTCGCCCCCGCCGCTTCGCTCACCAACACCGGCACCCTCGTGGTCGGCCCGGGCTCCACCCTCTCCGTCGGGCAACTCACGCTCAACGGTGGACTCCTCGCCGGCGCCGGCACAGTCTACAAAACCATCCACGCCGGCGCCGGGCCGCACACCATTCACCCCGGCATGCCTGGCTCCGCCGCGCCCGGCACCCTCACCGCGCCGTCGCTCACCACAAACGCCAATACCACGCTCGCCTTCAACCTCGTTTCCCCGGAATCCCCCAGCGCCATCAGCAGCAACGACCAGCTCCACATCACCGATCCGGCCGGCCTCACCCTCGGCGGCGGAAATATCCAGATCACCTCCCTCCCCGCCGGCGCCGCCTCCCTCGGCTATTACCGCATTATTCAGTTCAACGCCTCCTTCTCCGGCGCGCTCTCCTCCCTTGTTCTGCCCGCGCCGGTCGACGGCATCCGCTATACCCTCGACGCCACGCGCGACGCCGGCTTCATCGACCTCCATCGCGGCTTCCTCGGCGATGCCAACGACGACGGCAAAGTTGACCTTTCCGACCTCTCCATCGTCCTCAACAACTTCGGCACCACCACCTCCCTCTGGACCAGGGGCAACTTCGACGGCGCCGCCACCATCGACCTCACCGACCTCTCCGATGTCCTCAACTACTTCGGAACCAGCCTCCCCGCCGCCGCCATCAGCACCGGTTCGCCGTCCGCCGCCCCTGAGCCCGCATCCCTCGCGTTTTTCCTCGCCCCGGCCCTGCTGCTCAGGCGCCGCCGGCGGAGCCGCTGATCCGGCCTCATTTTGCATCGCCATCCGTCCCGCGCTGCGATTCTCCAAAACGAGAATTTGCGGCGCTACCCCCTTTTTTTGCCGGCAGACCGCCATTTTTACACCGGTCACTGCAGCCGCTGCGCATTTCGCCCCCCCATGTCGCGATGACAGTCAGACCACTGCGTCTCAGCCCCGTGCAACATGGGTGACAGCTTCTGTTTCGAAACGCTCCTGCTGCTTGCTTCGTTCGTGATGTCCCTCGTCGCGCTGGTCCGTTCCTCCAAGGCGCGAGACGAACTCCACGAACTCCGCACCGAGCTCGCCACCCTCCGCCGCAACCTCTTCCTCGGGGCAAAGCCTCCCGCTACCACCGCACCGCCCGAGCCCGCACCCATCCCGCCGCCTTCCCCCCAAGCTGCTCCCACGCCGCCGCCCTCCCAAGCACAATTCCCGCCTGTTGCCGAGGTGGTCCTCTCCTCCACGCCGCCTGCTGCGCCTCCCTGCGCAGCGCCGCCAGCCCCAGCTGCGCCCCGGCCCGCCCTCCCGCAGATCCCGCCCGCCCCCGCGCCGCGCAAGCCCGCCCTCTCTCTCGAACAGCAACTCATCCGCCTCGCCGTCTGGATCGGCGGCTTCGCCTTCGCCCTCGCCGGCATCTTCCTCGTCAAAGTCGCCGCCGACCACGGCATCCTCAACCCGCCCGTCCGCGTCTCCCTCGCCACCCTCTTCGGCATCGCCCTCCTCATCGCCGGCATCTGGCGCCGGAACAAAGAGCCCAACATTGCCCAGGCCCTCTCCGCCGCCGCCGTCGCCGACCTTTTCGCCTGCATCCTCGCCGCCGGCAAGCTCTATCATTTTCCCTACTTCACCCCCACCGTCACCTTCCTCCTCCTCGCCGCCACCACCGCCCTCGCCGTCTTCCTCTCCCTGCGGCAGGGTCCCTTCGTCGCCCTTCTCGGTCTCGTCGGCGGATTCCTCACCCCCGCGCTGATCAACACCGGCCATCCCTCCGCCGCTTCCCTCTTCGGCTATCTGATCCTGCTCCATGTCGGACTGCTCACGGTCACCCGCGCCCGCGGCTGGTCCTGGCTCGCCGCCCTCACCGTCCTCTGCTCCTTCGCCTGGGTCTGCATCTACGCTGTCACCGTCCCCTTCACCCCGGCAGATGCCCCCATCCTCGGCACCTTCGTCCTCCTCGCCACCGCCATCGTCGCCATCACCGCCGGACTCCAGGAAGATGCCTGGCACTCCAACCCGCTCCCGCTCCGCGTCCTCACCTACGGGACCCTCCTTGCCGGCTTCGCCCTCTCCACCTTTCTCCTCACGCGCTCTAACTTCTCAAACACCGAATGGCTCTTCCTCGGCCTCCTTTCCGCCGGCCTCTTCATCCTTGCCCGCATCCGCCCGCTCTACGAGCCCTTCGCCTGGTTCGCCGCCGCCTTCCTCCTGGTCCTCCTCACCGCGTGGGGCCTTCAGTACCCCGCCGACATCGACCGCCTGCGCCTTCTGCTTCCCACCTTCGGCATCCTTTCGGCGCTCGGCGCCTACGCCTGCCTCTGGGGAAGCCGCCAGCCTGTCCGCTGGGCCGCCCTCTCCGTTCTCTGCGCCCTCGCCTACACACCGCTCGCCTATGGCCTCCTCGACCACGCGCCGCGCTCCGACGCCTGGGCCCTCCTCCCGACCTCCGTCGCCATCCTCTACGCCGCCCGCGCATTCCCGATCTTCAAACGCCGAACGACGCTTCCCACCGGCGAACAAACCCTCTCCGCACTCGCCCTCGGCGCGCTCATCTCCCTCGCCTGCGCCCCGCCCATGTGGCTCGAGGGCACCCAACTCACCGCCGCCTGGTCGCTCCTCCTCCCGCTCACGCTCTTCCTCTCCATCCGCCTCGCGCTCCCAGCCCTCCGCTCCTTCGCCATGATCATCGCCGCCCTCGTCACGCTCCTCCTCGTTCTCAATCCCGACCTGCTCAATTACTCCACCGGCCCCGCACTTCTGTGGAACCCGCTCCTCTGGGCCTACGTTCCCGCCCTCGCCTCCTTTCTTGTCGCCATGTTCCTCCTCGACCGCGCCAACCTGCTGACGCTTTCCCGCCTCCTGCAAGCCGCCATTGCCTGCATCGCCGCGGCGTTCATCACGCTCTTTACCCACCGCTGTTTCCACGACGATTCCCTCAACACCCCCTTCACCGGCCTCATGGAACGCTCCACCTATCCTGTGATCTGGCTCCTCCTCGCCGCCCTCTTCTACCACCTCGGTTCGCACTTCAAACGCCCCGTCCTCACCTCCGCCGGCCACCTTCTCACGCTCCTCACCCTCTTTTTCCTCGTCCTCGTGCAAGTCCTCCTCTTCAACCCGCTGTGGAACGCAGAACCGCTCGGCTCCATGATCATCCTCAACAAGCTCCTCTACCTGTATGCGCTCCCCGCCGTGCTGATCACCGCCCAAATCCTCTGGGCCGCCAAGCGCGACGATGGCCCCGCCCAGCTCCCGCTCGCCCCCTTCGCTTCCATCATCGCCCTTCTCCTTCTCTTCGTCTTCGTCTCGCTTGAAATCCGCCATGCTTTCCACGGCCCCGTTCTCGACATCTCCGCCGGCCAGCATCTCGCCGCCACCCTGATCGAGCGCTCCACCAACGCCGCCCTCTGGCTCCTTCTCGCCTTCCCGTTCCTCGCCCTTGGCCGGCAATTGAAAAACGACATCCTCACCGCCGCCGGCGATCTCTTCGCCGCCCTCGGCATCCTCTTCGTCTTCGGCATTCAACTCTTTTTCCTCAACCCCCTCTGGTCGCACGACGATGTCGGTTCCCTCCCCGTTTTCAACCAGCTCCTCTACGCCCTCGGGCTCCCCGCCCTCCTCACAGGCGCGCTCGCTTACTACCTCTCCCAGAGCAACACCCCCGGTGCCACCCTCTTCTCCCGCATCGCGGGCATCTCGGCTCTCCTCATCCTCTTCTCGCTCGTCTCACTTGAAGTTCGCCAAGCCTTCCAGGGCAGGTTCCTCGACATCGCCCTCCACCCCAGCGTCGCGGAAAACTACGCCTATTCCGCCGCCTGGGCCGTCCTCGGCACCGCCCTCCTCGTTGCCGGCATTCTTACCCGCGGCACGATCCTCCGGTTCGCCTCCCTCGCCGTCATGCTCGCCACCATCATCAAGGTCTTCCTCTTCGACACCGCCCACCTCTCTGACATCTACCGCGTCCTCTCCTTCGCCGGTCTCGGCCTCTCTCTCATCCTTCTCGGCCTCCTCTACCACTACTTCGTTTTCCGAAAACCCGTAGCACCCACCCCGGAGCTCGAATCCACTGCCGTCTAAATATCTACGTCGCTTCCAAAATTCCCCGTTGACATTCCCCACGCCTGCGCCACAATTGTCTCGCAGTCGTGTGGGCGTCGCGCATTTCACGCACTTCGTTACATCTCATCATGAAAGCAGTTCGCATCACTTCTTCCTCCCTCCTCATGCGCGCTGATGCGGAAGATTCCTTCAGACTGTCGTTCAATGCTCTGCTCAACAATGCAAAGGAATTCGCATGAATCGACACATCCTTCGCTCCCTGGGTGTTATCCCCTCCCTTCTCCTCCTCCCCTCCCTCCGCGCCACCTCCTACACCTGGACCGGCAACGCCGGCGACAACAACTGGGCCACCTCTTCCAACTGGTCCCCCGCCGGCCCGCCCAATGCCAACGCCACCGTCCTCCTCAATCTCTCTTCCCTCGGCCCCGCCTTCCCCGGCATCGTCTACTACAACTACTCCGGCGGCACCAATTACGTCCTCTCTCAACTCACCATCACCCATGTCGCCTCCCGCTTCGGTGGCGTCGGCGTCCTCTCCATCGGCGCCAATTACCTCAACGCCGCCAACGAAACCATCGGCGATTCCACCCTCGGCGGGCCCCTCGCCGGAGAAGTCGATCAATTCGGCGCCTCCAGCGCCTACGCCGGCAACCTCACCCTCGGCCGCAATCCGTCCGACTTCGGTTATTACAATCTCTCCGGCAACGCCACCCTCGAGGTCGTGGATTTCGACAACATCGGCCTCTCCGGACACGCCAGCTTCTCCCAGTCCGGCGGACTTCACTTCATCCACTTCTCCGCCCCCGACGGCTACAACGCCGGCCTCTTCCTCGCCGTCAGCGCCTCCGCCTCCGCCAGCTACACCTTCTCCGGCGGCGAAATCCACGCCGGTATGCCCGAATACATCGGCTACGGCGGAAACGCCACCTTCACCCAGTCCGGCGGCACCAATAACCTCGAAGTCGTCTCCAATTCCACCCCCAACTTCTACGTCGGTTACCTCGGCGGCTCCAACGGCACCTACACCCTCACCGGCAACGGTGCACTCAACCTCTCCCTCCCCGCCTACATCGGTTACAACGGCAACGGCACCTTCAACCAGGACGCCGGCGCCATCAACCCCTTCGGCTACTACGCCAACATCACCCTCGGATACAACGCCAACGCCTCCGGCACCTGCAACATCTCCGGCACCGCACAGTTCAACGCCGCCTATCTCACCGTCGGCCAGTCCGGCAACGCCTCCTTCAACCAATCCGGCGGCTCCGTCTATTGCAACGACTGCTCGGTCGCCGCCGGCGCCGGCTCACACGCCTCCTATTCCCTCTCCGAAGGAACCCTCTTCGGGGCCGTCGCCGTCGGTGATCATGGCAACGGCACCTTCACCCAATCTGGCGGCGCCGTCGTCGCCCCCGGCTTTGACCTCGGCTTCTACTCCGATGGCGTTGGCCTCTACGCCCTCTCCAACGGCACCCTCTCCGTCTCCGGCAGCGAAGAAATCGGCTTCACCGGACACGCCACCTTCAACCAGACCGGCGGCTTCAACTTCATCACCGGCAACGCCTTCCTCCGCATGCTCGCCAACGGTACCTACAACCTCTCCGGTGGCTCCCTCACCGTCCCCACTATCTACGTCGGCGGCCTCTTCTCCCGCACCGGCGGCTCCCTCGCCCCCACCAACATCGACCTCACCCTCGGCGGCAAGGTCTTCCTCCACAACGTCGATACCAAGCTCAAATCCCTCACCTTCGGCGGCGCCACCGACAACTGGATCGGCAAAATGGACATCACCAACACCAAGCTCGTCATCCAGCCCGCCTCCAGCAAATCCGCCGCCCTCGCCACCCTCACAAATCAAGCCCTCTACGGCCGCACCCACGCCGCCGGCATCTACGACTCCGCCCTCCCCCCCAACATGGTCGTCGCCGTCATCGACAACGCCTCCCTCCCCGTACCCCTCACCACCTTCGGCGCCATCGCCGTCGACCCCAACTCCATCCTCATCTCCCAGGAACTCCTCGGCGACGCCAACATCGACGGCAAAGTAGACCTCACCGACCTCTCCACTATCCTCAACCACTTCGGCCAAACCACCTCCAACTGGACCGACGGCAACTTCGACGGCGCACCCGCCATCGACCTCTCTGATCTTTCCGACCTCCTCAACAACTTCGGCGCCTCCAACCCCAGCGCCCATACTTCCCCCGCCGGTCTCGCCTCGCCCTCCCTCTCCCCCACTCCCGAACCCACCACCCTCGCCCTCCTCCTCCCCGCCACGCTCCTGCTGCACGCCCGCCGTTCAATCCTCCAGGCTGGCAAAAAAATACCGACAAAAAAACGCTTCGAATAATATCCCCGCACCTCGAGCCCCCGGCGCATACACCCGTTTGCCCCCTTTGTCGCCCATCCTCCTCATTATTGACCCCCGACCCCTCCTGCCTCACCAGCGGGCGATCACCCAAGCGATTCCTCCTTTCCGATTCTCCACTTTCTCCTTGCTTCTTCGAACCCATGTGTCAAAATCCATGTCAAGAGGTTTGGCAGGGCCTCCCAACCCAATCCAATCCAGGTCTTCCCGGAGAAAGTATGCGCCACCGCATCCCCCTGCTCCTCGCTTTCGCCGCATCAGCCGCCGCCTCTCTCCACTCCGCCCGCGCCGCCTCCCCCATCCTCGTCCACAACCAAGCCGGCTTCGAGGGCCTCGAAGAAGCCTCCGTCCTCTACTACCCGGCCTCCAACACCTTCGTCACCGATTCCCCCAACTTCCCCAACCACCTCGACGAAGGCGGCGGCATGTTCCGCGACATCCTCCGCAACTACTACCCCACCCTCGGCTGGTGGGACGGCGACCGCGACACCACCAACACCGACCGCCAACGCACCGAGGCCAAAGGCATCACCGGCCTCGGACACCAGGGCCTCGACCAGACTTTCGAATACTCCTTCGACTTCCGCACCAACCCCGGCTTCACCGCCACCTCCTCCTTCGACCACATCTTCCAGCTCAAAGCCCTCAACGGCGACAACGGGCCCCCCCTCGCCACCATCTCCCTCTACAAAAACGGCTCCGGCATCCAGGGCCGCGTCGATTCCTGGTCCGACGGCACCACCGGCACCCCCCAGAAAGAATCCGTCATCACCACCTTCAACTACACCGCCGGCCAATGGATCCACTTCGTCATCCGCATCACCCCCTGCGCCCAGGGCGAAACCACCGGCGGCATCCAGCTCTCCGTCAACGGCGGCGCCTTCGTCGGCGTCACCAACAGCGCCATCGACCTCCAGGGCGCCACCTCCTACCGCCCCAAGTTCGGCTTCTACCGCGGCATCTCCACCACCAACGGCGTCCCCGTCGGCGATTCCTGGGTCGAACACCGCACCGTCACAGGATACATCGGCGACTCCAACGTCCTCTCCTGGAAAGGCGGCGCGAACAACAACACCTGGGACACCGCCTCCACCGCCAATTTCCTCAACGGCGCCACCCCCGCCATGTTCAACACCATCGACCAGGTCAATTTCACCGCCACAACCAACACCACCATCAATCTCGCCGGCGATCTCTGGCCCGATTTCACCTACGTCAACTCCTCCGCCAACTACACCTTCCAGGGCGCCGGCTCCATTACCGGCGGTTCCCTCCGAAAAGAGGGCGCCGGCAACCTCACCATCGCCACCTCCAACGCCTACCCCGGACTCACCGACATCCGCAGCGGCACCCTCTTCGTCTCCGGCTCCCTCGGCGACAACACCCTCGTCTCCCTCACCGGCGGCACCCTCAAACTCGGCGCCGCCAACGCCCTCGGCGCCAACAACACCGCCGCCACCAACGGCACCCAGATCAACGGCGGCACCCTCGACCTCAACGGCTTCGGCGTCGGCTCCGAACCCCTCTCCGTCCAGGGCACAGGCCTCTCCGGCAACGGTGCCATCATCAGCAGCGGCGCTGCCCAGATCTCCGCCCTCTCCAACCTCACCCTCACCGGCGACGCCACTCTCGGCGGCTCCGCGCGCTGGGATCTCCGAGGCGCAGGCGCAACCCTCTCCACCAATGGCAACCCCTTCAACCTCACCAAAACCGGCGCCAACCAAATCTCCTTCGTCGGCGCCGCCATCGATCCCGCCCTCGCCAACATCACCATCAACAACGGCATCCTCGCCTTCCAAACCGCCGCCTCCTCCCTCGGCGATCCCTCCAAAACCCTCACCCTCGCCGTCACCGGCACCCTCAACCTCTACAACACCACCAACACCCTCACCAAGCAATTCACCCTCAACGGCGGCACCATCTGGGCCGAATCCGGCAACGCCTCCCAGAACAACATCGACGGCAACATCACCCTCTCCTCCCTCGGCGGCACCTTCGACGCCGGCAGCCCGCTCTCCGGCGGTACGCCCAATCCCAATGCCAACCTCCACATCGCTGCGAAAATCTCCGCCCCCAGCGGCACCCTCATCAAGACCGGCCCCGGCACCCTCACCCTCTCCAACCCCAACAACGCCCTCTCCGCCCTCACCCTCAACGCCGGCACCCTCAACCTCCCCAACCCCACCAAGCTCACCTCTCTCACCCTCGCCGGCTCGCCCGACAACTGGACCCCCACCCTCAGCATCTCCACCCTCGTCGTCCAAACCACCTCGCAAAACAAATCCACCACCCTCGCCACCCTCCAGGACCAGATCACCTACGCCACCGCCCACCCCACCGGCATCGACTTCCTCACCCCGCTCCCCGCCAACGAAGCCCTCGCCCTCATCGACAACGCCTCCCTCCCCACCCCCCTCACCACCTACGCCGGCCTCGCCCTCGACGCCAACTCCCTCCTCCTCACCCCGCTCCTCCTCGGCGACACCAACGCCGACGGCAAAGTCGACCTCTCCGATCTCTCTACCCTCCTCAACCACTTCGGCCAATCCACTTCCTCCTGGACCGCCGGCAACTTCGACAACGCAAACACCATCGACCTCACCGACCTCTCCGACATCCTCAACAACTTCGGCCTCACCACCCTAAGCAACTCGTCCGAATTACCATTTACCAATTACCAATTACCCGTCCCCGAACCCGCCTCCACGCTCCTCCTCACCCCCGCCCTCCTCCTCGTCCGCCGCCAGCGCCGGCCACGCTGAATCCGGCGGCTTCCTCGATCCACCGCAAAAAAGTGCTGGTTTTTCCCAATTCCGAGGGTACATTCCCTCTTGGCCCCGCACCTTCTGCGTCGTCCCACCGCCATGCCGCCCGATCAACCTCCACGAGGAGATCGCCATGCGCCCACGTCACGCAGCCCTCACACGCTCCATTTTCCCCGCACTCGTCGCCGCCACTTATGCCTTCCACAGCCCCGCCGCCGCCGCCAATGGCACCTGGACCAGCCCCGCCTCCGGCCTCTGGAGCGCTGCCTCCAACTGGTCCTCCGGCATCATCGCCAACGGCTCCGATGCCGTCGCTGACTTCTCCGCCCTCAACCTCACCTCCAACCTCTCCATTCACCTCGATTCCTCCCGCTCCATCGGCACACTCCTCTTCGCCGACAAATCCGTCAACGACCACAACTGGACCCTCGACAACAATGGCAGCAAAATCAACTTCCTCCTCCTCGATGTCTCCGCCGGCACCCCCGTCATAAGCGTCGCCAATGCCCTCACCACCGTCGATCTCATCCTCTCCGGAAGCAAAGGACTCGAAAAAAAAGGCGTCGGCACGCTCCTCCTTAATTTCGCCGCCAGCTATACCGGCAACACCGCCCTCAGCGCCGGCAGAATTCTCTCCGGCACCAACAACGCGCTCCCCGCCGCCACCTCCCTGAATCTTGCCCCCAATGCTTCCTTTGACCTCAACGGCCATACCCAGTCCCTCGCCTCCCTCACCGGCAACGGCACCATCTCCAACCCCGCCGCACTCGCCAACCTCACCATCAGCCCCACTGCCGGAACCGACTCCTCTCAGAACCTCATCACCGGCAACATCAATCTCATCAAGTCCGGCGCCGGCACCCTCTTCCTCGGCATCTCCCCCAACACCTACTCCGGCGCCACCCACGTCACCGCCGGCGTCCTCGTCATCACCGGCCCCGACGTCCTCCCCACCTCCACCGCCCTCACCGTTGACGCCGGCGCCACCTTCGACCCCAGCATCCAGTCACAAACCATCGGCTCCCTCAGCGGCTCAGGCACCGTCAAACCTTCCTTCCTCGTCGGCAGCCGCGGAACTCTTACCATCAAATCCGGGGGCATCCAGACCGTCCCCACCCTCCTCACCGGCCACATGAACTTCGTCCAGGATGGCGGCGGCTTCATCACCCTCACCACCCCGGCCACCTACGACGGCAGCACCACCATCGCCAACGGTTTCTTCTTCTGCGGCGTCGACAACGCCCTCCCCGCCTCCACCGTCCTCAATATCACCAATGCCAACGCCCTTGATCTCAACGGCCACAACCAGCAGGTCGCCCTCCTCTCCGGCACCGGCAGCATCACCAACCAAAGCGCCACCCCCGCCACCTTCACCCTCGCTCCCCCTTCTCTCACCCCCAGCACCGTCTCCAACGCCTTCTTCGGAAATCTCTCCTTCAACCTCGCGTCGTCCGTCAGCGTCACCCTCAGCACCGCCGCGCTCTACACCGGCAATACCTCCATCTCCGCCCCCGCCGCAACTCTCATCTCGGGCGTCGCCAATGCCATTCCCGTCACCTCTCCCCTCTCCCTCGCCGGCACCTTCAATCTCAACGGCTTCGACCAGCAACTCCCCTCCGTCTCCGGCAACGGAACCATCACCAACACCTCCGCCGCGAAAGCCTCCAGCTTCCAGCTCAACACTCCCGCCGATACCTCCCTCGCCGCACTCGTCACCGGCAATATCAACTTCTCCAAGACCGGCCCCGCCCGCCTCCTCCTCAACAGGGCACTCACCTACACCGGCTCGACCACCCTCCAGCAAGGCACCCTCGCCCTCGGCGTCGACAACGCCCTGCCCGCCGCCACCTCCCTCTTCGTGAACCCCGCCACCACTCTCGATCTCAACGGCCATTCCCTCCAACTCGCCTCCCTCGCCGGTGCCGGCGCCATCGTCGATTCCGTCTCCTCCAATCTCACCTCCACCAGCCTCGATATCGAATGCAACACCGACGTCCTCACCTTCACCACCATCAACGCCCCGCTCCTCCACCTCGGCAAAGGCGGCAACGGCACCCTCTCCTTCGGCTCGCAGGTCATCGCCGGCTTATCCTTCTTCAACTCCGGCAACGTCCAGTTCAATTCCCAAAACAACCAGATCGCCATCCTCCAGGGCAGCGGCCAGGTCATCGTCTCCCCCGGTGCCTCCCTCTCCGTCGCCGACATCAACTGCTTCAGCGCTGTCGTCGATGGCACTCTCAACATCACCCCTTCTCTCCCGAACGCCATCTTTGTCTTCTCAGACCCCTCCATCGCCCAACTCTCCGTCGCCGGCTCTATGGACAACTGGACCGGCCGCCTCAATCTCGATAACGAATCCCTCATCCTCAGCAAGTTCTTCTCCGACCCCGCTACCATCCAAAACCTCGCCGCCTTCGGCCGTACCCACAACGCCGGCATCACCAGCACCAACCTCCCCGACCATTTCGCACTCGCCTTCATCGACAACGCCATCGCCCAACTCCAGACCTTTCACGGCCACAGCGTTAACGCCAATGTCACCATCCTTTCCCCCGAACTCCTCGGCGACGCCAACCTCGACGGCAAAGTCGATCTCTCCGACCTCTCCACAATCCTCAATCACTTCGGCGCCACCACCCTCAACTGGACCGACGGCAACTTCGACGACGCACCCGCCATCGACCTCACCGACCTGAGCGACGTCCTCAACGACTTCGGCCTCACCAACCCCACCGTCTCCCAATTGCCATTTACCAATTCCCAATTACCAACAAACCCCACCCCCGAACCCGCCTCCCTCCTCTTCCTCCTTCTCGCCCTCCCTCTTCTGCTGAAGCGTCGCCCCCACCCATCGCACTGAGACTCGCCGCAATCCCCACATTCCGCGTAACCTCCTCACCCTCCCCTTCATCCAAATGCCCCACGGAGCGATCGTTCGCTCGCCATCCCACACGTGAGGAGCCCACATGCGTCATCACCTCCCTGCATTCGCAATCATCGCCCTGACTTCCGCCTCCCTCCACGCCGCCACCCTCAACGTCACCGACACCTCCGACTCCCCTCTCGATTCCGCCTCCCTCCGCTACGCCCTCAACCACGCCCAGTCCGGCGACACCATCTCCCTCGCCAACAACCTCGGCACCATCAACCTCACCGCCCCGCTCCCCGACATCACCACCGCCCTCACCATCAACGGTGGCGCCGGCAACACCATCTCCGGCCAAAACCAGTTCCGCATCTTCTTCATCAACGCCCCCATGTTCACCCCCGTCTCCATCACCAACCTCACCCTTGCCAACGGCTACGCCCACGGCGGCAACGGCGGCTCCGGCGGCGGCGGTGGTGGCGGCGGCGCTGGCCTCGGCGGCGCCATCTACCTCAACGGCGGCGCGCTCTCCCTCCAGTCCATCGCCTTCTCCCACAACGCCGCCGTCGGTGGCAACGGCGGCACTGCCACTTCCGGCGGCTTCGGCGGTGGCGGCGGCGGAGGCGGCGGTACCGGCAACTTCCCATCCTCCGCCGAAGGCCTCCCCGGCTTCGGTGGCTTCGCCGCAGGCAACGGCGGAAAAGGCACCGGCGGCGGTGGCGGTGGCGGCGCCGCTCTCGGCGCTGCCCTCTTCGCCCGACCCCTCATCACCTCCCTCTCCCTCACCAACGTCTCCACCGACGCAGGCCTCCTCACCCAAGGTCTCGGCGGCTTCGGCCAATCCACCGGTGCCAACGGCTCCGCCGCCGGCTCCGCACTCTTCCTCCCCGGCGGCAAAACCCTCATCTACGCCGATCCCAACACCACCCAGACCATCGCCGGTACCATCTCCGATTCCACCGCCAGCTCCCTCCAGATCTACGGCGGCGGCACCCTCATCCTCTCCGCCGACAACTCCGCCTTCGCCGGATACTCCGGAGGAAACGCCCTCTTCGACAACACCACCCTCTCCGTCTCCAGCGACAAAAACCTCGGCCAACTCTCCTCCCCCATCTTCTTCAACAACGGCACCCTCCAGATCACCGGCACCTCCTTCACCGCCTCCAACCGCCCCCTCACCCTCAACACCGGCGGCGGCAACATCGACATCGCCAACCCCGCCAACGCCCTCACCCTCTCCCAACCCATCGCCGGCGTCGGCGACCTCACCAAACGCGGCCCCGGCACCCTCGTCCTCGCCCCCAACAACACCTACACCGGCAACACCACCATCGCCAGCGGAACCCTCCTCTCCCAGAACGACACCCTCTCCTCCCCCAACATCCACATCAACGCCAACGCCACCCTCCAATACACCCTCTCCGCCCGCACCTTCCAGCACCCCACCACCCTCACCGGCAACGGCACCCTCGCCTTCAACGCCACCGCACCCGGCGCCCAACTCGTCTTCGGCGGCCAGGGAACCGTCAACGTCAACCTCTCCCCCGGTGGCCTCATCGACATCCAGTCCGGCCTCCTCTACGCCAGCTCCAGCTACGGCGGCAACTGGACCACCAACCAGGCCTCCCTCCACATCGCCGCCAACGCCGCCGTCGACCTCGTCGAAGCCGGCACTACCGCCACTGCCCACATCGACGCCCTCACCGGCGCCGGCATCCTCTCCGGCGGCTACCCCGGCAACCCCAACGCCGGCCTCTCCACACTCACCCTCGGCATCGCCAACGGCGCCGGCACCTTCTCCGGCAACATCGCCGACGACCCCGCCGCCCGTCTCGCCCTCATCAAGGCCGGCGCCGGCACCCAAACTCTCTCCGGCAACAACGCCTACACCGGCGGCACCACCGTCGCCGCCGGCACCCTCCTCCTCGCAAGCTCCAGCGCCCTTGCCCCCAACACCCCCCTCATCATCCACCCCGGCGCCACCGCCACCGAATCCGCCCCCACCCCCATCACCCTCAAACTCAGCGCCCTCGCCCTCGCCGGCACCACCGACAACTGGACCTCCACCCTCAACCTCACCTCCAGCTCCCTCATCATCGAACCCACACCCCTCAGCAAAGACGCCGCCCTCGCCGCCCTCCAGAACCAGGTCGCCTTCGGCCGCACCCACCCCGGCGGAGGGGGTATCACCAGCACCGACCTCCCGCCCAACTACGCCCTCGCCGTCCTCGACAACGCCATCACCAACCTCACCTCCTTCCACAACCAAACCGTCAAATCCAACGACCTCCTCCTCACCCCACTCCTGCTAGGCGACACCAACGCCGACAACAAAATCGACCTCACCGACCTCTCCACCCTCCTCAACCACTTCGGCCAACAATCCCCCAACTGGACCGACGGCAACTTCGACGGCGCATCCACCATCAACCTCACCGACCTCTCCGACATCCTCAACAACTTCGGCCTCTCCACCTCTAACGCCTCCCAATTACCATTTACCAATCCCCAACTACCCGCCACCCCCACCCCCGAACCCACCACCCTCCTCCTCCTCTTGCCCACCCTCGCCGCCGCCTTCGCCCGACGAACACGGGAACGTGCGTCCCTGCCCCGTCAGATTCCCTCCTACGCCGCTTTCAGGTGGTAATCCCGCCTGCCCGCGGTACGCTTGTATACGCATTCGTGCTGTGCGTGTGGTACCTGGATTTTCGTCACGAGGATCCACCACCATGGACAGCCGCGCCACACTCAAATCCAACCGCCGAACCCATTACCCACTCGCGCTTGCTCTGGGCGCCTTGACCATCCCTGCCTTGGCCACTTCCCTCCATGCCGCGATTTATCGCTGGCTCGGGCATGAGCTCATTCCCGGAACCGAGAACATCACCCCCGGCCCCGGTGTCGACCTCAGCGGCTGGAATGCCGATCCCCACTCCCTCCGATTTGCCCTCCTCCGATCTCTCGATCTTCATGCCGCCAATTTTTCCGGCTCCGATCTGACCTATGCCTTTTTGAACGACTCCAATCTCAGCGATGCCGACTTTACAAACGCCGTCGTGAAAAATGTCCATTTCACCGGCACCAACCTTTCTTTCTCTCAACTCTCTTCAACCGCCAGTTTCCAGCAGCACGATCTTTCCGGAATCCAGTTGAGTTATTTCAACTTGACCGGTTGGGATCTCGCCGGCCAGAGCCTCTCCGGCGGCTTTTTCGTTGATGCCAATTTGACCAATGCCAATCTCTCCAACTGCGACCTCGGGGCTGTCTTCATCGGTGCTACTCTCGTGAATGCCTCCCTCGCCCGAAGCAGGTTCGGCGGCGGTGACCTCGAAGGTGCCGACTTCAGCAACGCCGACCTCTCCAACACCACTTTCGATTACACCTGGCTGAACTATGCCAACTTCACCAATGCAAATTTTTCCAACGCCACCCTCTCCAATTGGACAAACCTCTCCTTCGCCGGCGGCTTAACCTTCAATCAACTTGCTTCCACCAGCAATTACAGAAGAAAAGATTTCTCCTCCGTCCTCTTTAACGGCTTGAACCTTTCCGGCGCCGATTTCTCCGGCCAGACATTCGCCGATGCCAGTTTCTCCTACGCCAGCTTCACCAACGTCAATTTCGCTGCCGCCAATCTCACCCACACTAATTTCTGTGCTTCGACGCTCACCAACGTAAATTTTGTGAACGCCGTCCTCGATCGCGCCGACTTCCGCGACGCCATCGATTTCAACCCCGCGGGCGCCGCCTCCACCAATGGCACAATCTTCCCCGATGGCGCCATCCCCGTCCTGCATCTCACCGACGGCCAGTTCTTCATGGTCGAAAATACTTCGACTTCTCCAGTGCGAATCACTGCCGCCGCGCCCTCCATCGGCACGGGCGCGACGCTCGAAGCAAGGACCACACTCTACGGCCCCAGCCTTCTCGTTGATGGTGCCCTCTCCGGGTTCTTTGGAAACCTCCACGTCGGCCATCTCTTTGGCAATGGCACCCTCAGCCTCGGCAGTTCCGACAGCACCGCCGGGGCCATCCGCCTCCAGGCCCTCTACATGTTGAGTTCCAACCTTCAAATCGCTCCCGATTCCCCAATATCCTCCCTCTCCACCCTTGTGATCGGCGGCTCAACTAACGACTGGACCAGCACCCTCGACCTCAACGGCAACGCCCTCATCATTCAACCGGACCCCGACGTCAAAGCCGAATCCCTCGCCACCCTCCAAAATCAAGTCGCTTACGGCCGCACCCACCCCGCCGGCATCACCAGTTCCACCCTCCCACCCGACACCGCCCTCGCCGTCCTCGACAACGCCGTCACACAATTCCCCACCTTCGGCGGCCTCCCTGTCGACAACAACTCCCTCCTCATCTCCCCCCAACTCCTCGGCGACGCCAACGCCGACGGCCACGTCGACCTCTCCGACCTCGTCACCGTCCTCAAAAACTTCGGCGAGCCCACCCCCAACTGGACCTCCGGCAACTTCGACGGCGCAACCACCATCAACCTCACCGACCTCTCCTTCATCCTCAACAACTTCGGCCTCACCACCCCAACCGCCTCCTCCCAATTACCATTTGCCAATCCCCAATTACCAGCCACTCCCACCCCAGAGCCCACCACCCTGGGGCTGCTCCTCGCCCCCGCCATATGGAGTTCCGCCCTCAGGCGCCTTTCTGTACGAAGTTCCGCCTTCAGGCGGCGTCGAACGCCGATGCGAAGCGAGGCGTAAACAAATCCCCCACGCGCGCCTACAATACCCCACATCAACTTCCCGTCCCAAAAGGAATCCCAAATGTCCCTCGCGCCCACCAACCCCTCCACCCCCACCTCCACCACCAAAACCGAACGCGCCCTCCTCGCCGGCGGCTGCTTCTGGGGAATGCAGGACCTCATCCGCAAACAACCCGGCGTCCTCGCCACCCGCGTCGGCTACACCGGCGGAAACGTCAAAAACGCCACCTACAAAAACCACGGCTCCCACGCCGAAGCCATCGAAATCCTCTTCGACCCCACCGTCACCTCCTTCCGCAAACTCCTCGAATTCTTCTTCCAGATCCACGACCCCACCACCCCCAACCGCCAGGGCAACGACCGCGGCCCCTCCTACCGCTCCGCCATCTTCTACACCTCTGAAGACCAAAAACGCATCGCCGAACAAACCATCGCCGAAATCAACGCCACCAACCTCTGGCCCGGAAAAGTCGTTACCGAACTCACCCCCGCAACCGACTTCTGGCAAGCCGAACCCGAACACCAGGACTACCTCGTCCACAACCCCCACGGCTACACCTGCCACTTCCCCCGCCCCAACTGGAAACTCCCCAGCTAAAAGTGAAGCCGACGCCCCCGTCGGCTAATTCCAACCAGTGGACTCCCTCCCATCACTCCCCGACCCTCCCCAACGCTCGCACTTCGTGCCCCCGCACGCTCGCACCCACCATCCCCGGGGTACATTCCCCGCAACCGCAAAACCCAACGGGTGGGCGCGGTGCCGGCAATGGTTCGCGTGGGTTTAGAAGGTCGGAATGATGGGGGTAGGAGGGACGTGGGTGGGCGTTGCGGGCAGGCGGCTTGGGGAAATTTCGGAGGTCCCACTGCGCGGGCGGCACCGCGGCGGAAGGCGGGGTGTTGGGCGGTATGGGGTTTGCCACGATTTTTGGGGGAGAGGGAGGTGGAGGTTTTATGGGCATGGTTCCGACGACGGCTGAGCGGGTGCGGGTGAATACGGAGCGGGGGGTGCAGGCGCGGATTCGGGAGCGGATGCGGATTGATCTGGCGTATTTTGAAAAGCATCCGGAGGAGATTGAGGAGCGATTGGGCGAGCTGGATCGGGAGTGGGATGTGGAGCGGTGCTTGGAGACGGGATCTTCGTGCTTGTCGCTGGCGGGGTTGGCGCTGGGGGCGATGGGGAAGCGAAAGTGGCTGCTGTTGCCGCTGGTTGTGCAGAGTTTCTTTTTGCAGCATGGGGTGCAGGGGTGGTGTCCGCCGTTGCCGGTGTTTCGGGGGTTGGGGGTGCGGACACAGATGGAGATCGAGGAGGAGCGGCATGCGCTGCTGCGGATGCTTGAGAAGCGGGAGGGGACGCGGCGGGGCGAGAATGCGGGCGGGCGGGAGGAGCGGGCGCAGGTGAAGCGGTAAGGCTAAAGAGTGGAGGCGGTCATGGTTTTGAACAGCACGGCGGAACGGGTGGCGGTCAATACCTCGCCGGTGCGGAACCGGCAGATTGAGCGGCACACGGATGCGCGGATCGAGTGGTACCGGACGCATCCGGAGGAGATTGAGGGGCGGCTGGCGGAGCTGGATCGGGAGTGGGATGTGGAGCGGTTGATTGAGGTGGAGGCACCGGTGATGACGCTGGTGGGGCTGGCGCTGGGGAAGGGAGTGAGCCGGAAGATGCTGGTGTTGCCGTTGTTTGCGCAGAGCATGGTGTTGATGCATGCGTTGCAGGGGTGGTATCCGTTGTTGCCGCTGTTTCGGGCGCTGGGGGTTCGGACGCAGAAGGAGATAGCGCGGGAGCGGTATGCGTTGCTGGGGATGCAGGGGGAGGAACGGGAGGAGGCGTAAAAAAAACGGGCCCGTGGACGTTGGTCGGGCCCGTTTGGATGTGGCGTCACCGGGGAGGGGCTATTTGTTGAGGACGTTGCGCCAGTTGGCAGCGAGGGTGGTGCGGGTGGCGCCGTTGTACCAATCGAGTTGGGTGAGTTCGGCGAGTTTGACGGTGGAGGCGTTGCCGCCGAGGAATCCAACGTTGATGGCTTTGTCGTGGCGGTCGATGAACATACGGCCGAGGGCGGAGGCGGTGTTACCGTCGAGTTGGGTGGGGGGAGTGGCGGAGGCGGAGTTGGGGCCGTAGTCGGTGGGGACGACGCCGTAGCAGTTGGAGCCTGAGGTTTTGGCGTCGGAGTTGACCCAGATCATGTCAGCGAGGAGGGGGGTGGTGTCGGGTTGAGCGATGTTGGCGACGCGGCGCATATCGACGTAGTTGGGGGGCATGGTGTTTTTGGAGGTGTGACCGCCGGAGGAGCCGACGCCCTGCTGGCCCTTGTTGCCGTAGGGGTAGCGGGCATCGAGCCAACTGTTGAGGCCGTAGCTGCTGCGGTATCCGGGGGAGGTGGCGGGGTCGATGGCGTTGCCGTTGAGGTCGAGGTAGCCCATGGGGTTTTTGGAGGAGACGGCGGAGGCGGAGGTGAGTTCGCCGGGGTTGATGGCTTTGTCCCAGACGCCGGAGGCATCGAAATGGCCATCCCAGGCGAGAGAGGCGCTGCCCCAGAAGTTGGAACCGCCGCCTTCGGTGTTGTGACCTGAGGGGGCGGACATATTCGCGGAGGGGCAGAAGAAGACGTTACCGGAGACCTGCTGGCCCTGGGTGAGGCCGCGGACGTTGTTGCCGCCGAGGTAATTTTGCATTTGGAACATCCAGATGCAGCCGGCGATGGAGGTGTCGTCGACGGCGGTAAAGCCGTTGTTGGCGTCATTGCAGTACATGTTGTAGGCGAGGGACATGGATTTGAGGTTGGAGAGGCAGGCGGCGGATTTCGCTTTATCGCGGGCGCGGCCGAGGGAGGGGAGAAGGATGGCGATAAGGACGGCGATGATGGCGACGACCACGAGGAGTTCAATGAGGGTGAAAGCGGATTTGCGGTGGATGGGAGAGGGGGTGTGTTGGCTTGGCATGAAAATCCTCCTTATGGAATACGCCAATAGCGGAATGTGTTGATGCTTGCGAAAATTCGCGGCAGCTGTAATCGCCTCTGTGAAAATACGCACTTATGCCGCGAATCAGCAGGCTGTTTCACCGCTTATGCCAGAAAGAAGCGGTCACCGATAAAGTCGGAAGCGAACGCCAAATGTGACAACTTTCTTTCTAGTACTTGAAATAAGAACTGGCGCGGGGGGGAGACGCCGGTTGGATTGGGAGCGGTTTTACAGGGAAAGGAGGGAGTCGTAACATGGCTGGATTGAGGAGTGATTGGGTATGACACAGGTGAAGTCGGGTGCGGTGGCGGCGGTACCGTTGTTTGAGCTGGCGACGCAGTGGCAGGTGATTCGGAATGAGGTGGAGGGGGCGGTGCGGGAGGTGTTGGAGTCGCAGCAGTATACGAGCGGGGCGGTTAGCGGGCCATTTGTGGGGAGGTTTGAGGAGCATTTGGGGCGGATGCTGGGGGGGCAGCAGGTGGTGGCGTTGTCGTCGGGGACGGACGCGATCCTGGCGGCGTTGATGGCGCTGGGGATTGGTCGGGATGATGAGGGGCGGGATGAGGTGGTGACGACGCCGTTCACATTTTTTGCGACGGCGGGGTGCATCGTGCGGTCAGGGGCGCGGCCGGTGTTTGTGGATCTTGAGGAAGAGACATTTTTGATGGATTTGGGGAAGGTGGAGGGGGCGATTCGGGCGGGGAAGACCAAGGCGATTTTGCCGGTGCATTTGTATGGGCAGATGGTGGATACGGAGACGTTGAAGCGGATTGCGGAGAAGCATGGGGTGGCGGTGGTGGAGGATGCGGCGCAGGCGATTGGGGCGCGGGATGAGCATGGGAAGCAGATTGGGGAAAATGGGACGTGTGCGTGTTTGAGCTTTTATCCGACGAAGAACCTGGGGGCGGCGGGGGACGCGGGGGCGCTGGTGACGAACGATGAGAAGTTGGCAGTGCGGTTCAAGCAGACGCGGCAGCATGGGGAGACGTCGCGGTATCACCATGAGTTTGTGGGGGGGAATTTCCGGATGGATGCGATCCAGGCGGCGGTGCTGAATGTGAAGTTGAAGTGGCTGGAGAAGTGGAATGAGCGTCGGCGGGGGATTGCGCGGTTTTACACGGAGCGGTTTAAGGGGACGGATGTGAAGCCGCCGGTGGAGAGGGCGGGGGTGCATCATGTGTATCACCAGTATGTGGTGAGGGTGCCGCGGCGGGATGCGCTCAGGGATTACCTGGGGAAGGAGGGGGTGGGGTGCAACGTGTTTTATCCGCGCTCGCTGCACATGCAGGAGTGTTTTGCAGATCTGGGATACAAGAAGGGGGATTTTCCGGTGGCGGAGCGTGCGTGCGAGGAGGTGCTGGCGTTGCCGGTGTTTCCGGAGTTGACGGATTCACAGGTGGAGCGGGTGGCGGAGGTGGTGCTGGGGTTCTACAAGTGAGAGACGTGTCGCGAAGGCGGCGTGTAATTGGTAATTTGTAATTGGCAATTCGCTGGCGCGTTGTCGAGCGTTCCAATTACTATTTACCAATCACCAATTACGAAGTGTGTGTTTCATGGCAGACGGTCGGCCGGCGACGGTTCAGTGGGTGGGCGGGGTGGATGGGCATCTGGAGATTTTGGATCAGCGGAAGTTGCCGGGGGAAGTGGTGGTGTGGCGGTTGAACACGGTGGGGGAGGTGTGGGAGGCGATCAAGACGCTGGGGGTGCGTGGGGCGCCGGCGATTGGGGTGGCGGCTTCGTTTGGGATGGTGATGGCGGCGCGGACGGTGGCGACGACGTCGCAGGCGGTGGTGCTGATAGAGACGTTGGAGATGGCGGGGCGGTATTTGAAGACGTCGCGGCCAACGGCGGTGAACCTGGAGTGGGCGGTGGAGGAGATGCTGCGGGTGGCGCGGGCGGAGCGCGGGGTGGGGGTGCGGCAATTGCAGGTGCGGTTGCTGGAGGAGGCGCAGGGGATTTTACGGCGGGATGCGGAGATGTGCCTGGCGATTGGGCGGAATGGGGTGGAGTTTTTGCGGGGAAAGAGCGGAGTGTTGACGCACTGCAATGCGGGGGCGCTGGCGGCGGCGGATCATGGGACGGCGCTGGCGATTGTGTACGAGGCGCAGCGGCGGGGCATGCCGTTTCGGGTGTTTGCGGATGAGACGCGGCCGCTGCTGCAGGGGGCGCGGCTGACGGCGTGGGAGCTGGGGGCGAGCGGGGTCGATGTGACGTTGATCTGCGATAACATGGCCGGGCTGGTGATGAAGCAGGGGAAGGTGGATGTGGTGATCGTGGGGGCGGATCGGATTGCGCGGAACGGGGATGCGGCGAACAAGATTGGCACGTATTCGGTGGCGGTGCTGGCGAAGGCGCATGGGATTCCGTTTATCGTGGCGGCGCCGACGAACACGTTTGATTTGAACCTGGCGAGCGGGGAGGGGATTCCGATTGAGGAGCGGAGCGGGGAGGAGATTACGGCGGGGTTTGGGAAGCGGACCGGGCCGGAGGGGGTGAAGACATATAATCCGGCGTTTGATGTGGTGCCGGCGGAGTTGATTACGGCAATTGTGACGGAGAAGGGGGTGGTCGGGCCGGTGAATGAGGAGAATGTTTTGCGGGTGGTGAGGGGAGGGAAGTAATTGGTAACTGGTAAATAGTAATTGGTAAATGGAAGTATGATTCTGGGATGAAGATACGAGCTGCTACTGTTCGGGATGTGCCGGGGATTGCGGGGTTGATTGGGGTGTATGCGCAGCGGGGGAAGATGTTGTTTCGGTCGCATGCGGAGTTGTATGAGGCGGTAAGGGATTTTTTCGTCGCGGAAGAGGAGGGGAAAATCGTGGGAATTTGTGCGTTGGAAATTGTGTGGGCGGACCTGGCGGAGGTGCGGTCGCTGGCGGTGGATCCTTCGCAGCAGGGGAAGGGGATTGGAAAGATGCTGGTGAACGCGGTGGTGGAAGAGGCGCGGCGGCTGGAGATTCACCGGGTGTTTTCGCTGACGTATGAGCAGGGGTTTTTTGAGAAGCTGGGGTTTGGAGTGGTGGACAAGTCGGCGCTGCCGCTGAAGGTGTGGTCGGTGTGCATCAAGTGTCCGAAGCGGGATGGGTGTGATGAGATTGCGATGGTGCGGACGGTGATGGAGAAACCGGCGGTAGAGGAGGCGCCGGCCGATACGCATGCGGAGTTGCGATACGAGGTGCCGACGCCGTTGGTGCAGATTACGGGGGGGAAGAAGACGACGACATAAACACGAAGGCACGAAGGGGAAGGATTCGAGGGCTATGGTTCGGACGTTGGGGGGGTGAAGTTGAACGGGTTTTCCGGGAGGGTGGTGGGGCCTTCTTCGGTGGCCGGCGGTGGGGGGGTATTGAGGAAGAGGGTGTGGAGTTCGGCCCATTTGTCGGGGGACATGTCCCATTCGGCGTAGAGGGCGATGCCGCGGTAGTTGCCGGTGCGGGTGGGTTGGGCGGAGAGGGCGGCGTGGATACCGGCGAGGGAGTTCTGGAGATTTTCGACGGCGGGGTCGTGCCAGGGTTCGGGGTCGTTGTAAGCGGGCACGCCGAGAAGGAGTTCGGTGTGGCGGTAGTCGGCGAGGCATTCGGTGGTCCACGTGTCGACGAGGTGGCGGTAAAGTTTGGGGTTGTGAAGGCCGGTGTCGTAGAGCATGACGGCGACGTGGTTGACGCGCTGGGCGACTTGTTTGGCGTAGGCGTCGGACCAGTGGACGTTGGGATCGCGTTGCCAGAGGGTGGGCGGAGGATAGGCGGCGACGGAGAGGAGTTTGTCCCGGGGGATGGCGGCTCCGAGTTCTTCGAGGAGGGTGAGGAAGGCGGGGTCATTGTCGGGGGTGGGTTCGATATTAAGGTGGATGCCGGCGAGACGGGGGTGGCGGTGGAGGAGTTCGTTGCAGGCGTGGATGAAGGTGCGGCGCCAGGCGGGGTCGTCGGGGAAGGCGGATTCTCCGCGGACGCCGCCGACCCAGGGGAAGACGCGGAAGTCGGGGGCGGCGAAGGCGTCAAGGAAGCGTTCGACCTGGGGGTGATCGACGCGGGGGAGGGAGCCGTCGGGCTCGCAGGGGCAGAGGTGGGGGAAGAGGTCGGCGATGTGGTGGAGTTTAAGTTGGGCAGCGGTTTTGGCGAGGCTGGCGGGGTCGCGGAAGAGGGGTTTGCGGGATTCGCGGTTCATGGCTTTGAACCAGGCGTCGTCGGCGAGCCAGGCGTGCTGCATCCAGAGGGCGTTGTGGGCGAAGTCGTGGGAGCCGTCCCGCAGGTCCAGTCCCGGGGACCACGCGAACCAGGAAAGGAGCGCGATGGCGAGGAGGAGGGTGGGAATGACGAATAACAAATGTCGAATGACGAAACGGGAGAGGCGCTGGGCGGGGATGGGGAGCATGGGTGCATTATCAATCAGGCGGGCTGATTGCGGAAGATGTGTTTGATGAGAGGGCCGATGGTGAGGCCCTGGACGCCGATGGAGAAGACGACAACGATGTAGGTGGCGGTGATGAAGGCATCGCGGAAGGGGGAGGCCGGGAGCGAGAGTGCCATTGCGACGGAGATGCCGCCGCGGAGGCCGCCCCAGGTGAGGATGGAGATGGCTCCGCGGGCAGGTTTGTGCCAGAAGCGGAGCAGGGCGGCGATGAGAAGGACGCTGGCGAGGCGGGCGAGGAGGGCGAGGGCGATGGCGATGAGGCCTGCGAGGAGAAAGGGGACTTTGAACTGGGTGATGAGGACCTCGAAGCCGATGAGGACGAAGAGTATGGCGTTGAGGATGCTGTCGATGAGGTGCCAGAAGGTATCGAGGTGGTCGCGGGTCTTTTCCGACATGGCATGGGCGCGGCCCTGGTTGCCGATGACGACGCCGGCGGTGACGACGGCGATCGGGGCGGAGAGGTGCATTGCGTCGGCGGCGGCGTAGACGCCCATGGCAAGGGCGAGGGTGAGGAGGATTTCGACCTGGTATTCGTCGACGCGGCGGAGGAGGCGGTAGACGCACCAGCCGGCGGCGAATCCGAAGGCGATGCCGCCGTCGGCCTCGCGGAGGAGGAGAAGGGCGACGTGGGAGGGGGTGGGGGTGCCGGGCCCGGTAGTGATTTCGATGAGCGTAAGGAAAAGGACGACGGCGACGCCATCGTTGAAGAGCGATTCGCCGGCCATGACGACCTGGATGCCTTTGGGAGCGTTGGTCTGCTGCATGACGGCGAGGACGGCGATGGGGTCGGTCGGGGAGAGGATGGCGCCGAGGAGGAGGCAGGCGGCGAGGCTGGTGGGGAAGAGGAAGGGGGCGAGGCCGGCGATGAGCCAGGCGGCGAGGCCGATGATGCCTGCGGCGGCGACGGTGCCGACGATGGCGAGGGCGCCGATGGGGAGGAGCCGGGGAGAGACCTCCTCGAAGTTGAGCTGGAGTGCACCGGCGAAGAGGAGAAAGGCGAGCATGCCGTGGAGGAGAAGGGTATCGAAGTGGAGGTGTTTGACGAGGTCGGCGGCCCAGTCGCGGAAGGGTGCGGCCTGGGAGCCGAGGGCAATGAGGACGAGGGAACCGGCCAAGGCGAGGAGCATGACGCCGATGGTGACGGGGAGTTTGAGGAACGAGTAGGTGATGTAGCTGAAGGCGGCAGCGAGGGTGATGAGGATGGCGAAGAGTTGGAAGGGTTGCATGGGTGGGCGCTCCGCACTCGGGCAGGGTGGAGGTGAGAACGTGCAAAAGCGAAGTGCAGGAATGCGCAAAAATAAAAAAAGAGCCGTGAGGGGGGGCTCACGGCTCTGGAGGGGGATCTAAGGAAGGCCTTGGGGAGGAGCTTCCTTAGATGGGAGAAGGACAAAAGTAAAAACGTCGAGGTGCGTCGCGCTGGGATGTTTGTGTTAGTCTCGGTTTCCTGCCACTATTGCCACGCGGGGCATCAGTCCCAGCCCCGTCCTCGATGCGCTTCCAAATATGCCTTAGTTCGGGGAATTTGTCCAGTGGTTGGTGAAGAATTTCTGTGAGAATTTTGCGGAGCCTTCACCGGACAGGGGGGGCGGCGGCAGAGAAGGTGGACGCAGGGGGGGAGTGTCCGAAAATGAAGAAGCCCGCGAGGGGAATCGCGGGCTTCTTCTTCTCTCATGCGTAGAGAAATTCGAACGTCTCGATTACTTCACTTCATACTCGGCGTCGATGACGTCGTCGGGACCCTTCTTTTCGCCGGTGGCGCCGGCTGCAGCCTCGGGTCCGCCGGCGGCGCGGGCGTCGGTGGCGGTCGCTCCGCCCGGGGCGGCGCCGGCGGCGGCCTGGTCCTTATACATCGCTTCGCCGAGCTTCATCCGGGCCTTGTTGAGGTCGTCCATGGCCCGCTGCAGCGAGTCCTTGTCCTCGCCTTTGACGAGTTCCTTCACGCGGTTGAGCGCATTTTCGATGTCGGCACGTTCCTGCGGGCCAACCTTGCCGCCGTGCTCCTGCAGTTCCTTTTCGACCTGCAGGGTGGCCGCTTCGGCATGGTTGCGGAGGTCGACGAACTCGCGACGCTTCTTGTCTTCATCGGCGTGGGCTTCGGCTTCCTTCTTCATGCGTTCGATCTCTTCCTTGGAGAGACCGGAGTGGCCCTTGATCTCGACCTTGTTTTCCTTGCCGGTGGCCTTGTCCTTCGCCTTGACGTTGAGGATGCCGTTGACGTCGATGTCGAAGGTGACTTCGATCTGCGGCGTGCCACGGGCTGCCGGCGGGATGCCGGTGAGCTGGAACTTGCCGAGCGTGCGGTTGTCCTTGGCGAATTCGCGTTCGCCCTGGAGGACGTGGATTTCGACGCTGGTCTGGTTATCCGCGGCGGTGGAGAAGGTTTCCGACTTGGAGGTCGGGATGGTGGTGTTGCGCGGGATCATGACGGTCATCACGCCGCCATAGGTTTCGACGCCCATGGAGAGCGGGGTGACGTCGAGGACGAGGATGTCCTTGACTTCGCCAGTGGTGATGCCGCCCTGGATGGCGGCGCCGATGGCGACGGCTTCGTCGGGGTTGACGGACTTGTTGCCTTCCTTGCCGAAGATTTCCTTGACCATCTGCTGGATGCGCGGCATGCGGGTGGAACCGCCGACGAGGAGGATCTCGTCGATCTGGTTGGCCGAGAGCTTGGCATCCTGGAGGGCCTTCATCACGGGCTGGCGGCAGCGCTCGGTGAGCGGTGCGGTGAGCGATTCGAACTTGCTGCGCGTGACGGACATCTGCAGGTGTTTCGGACCGCTGGCATCCGCGGTGATGAAGGGGAGGTTGATCGAGGTTTCCATGTTGGCGGAGAGCTCGATCTTCGCTTTTTCGGCGGCTTCCTTGAGGCGCTGCAGGGCCATCGGGTCCTTGCGGAGGTCGATGCCCTGCTGCTTGCGGAATTCTTCAGCGATGTAGTCGACGAGGGCCTGGTCGTAGTCATCGCCGCCGAGGTGGGTGTCGCCGTTGATGGAGAGCACTTCGAAGACGCCTTCGCCGACGTCGAGGACGGAGACGTCGAACGTGCCGCCGCCGAGATCGAAGACGAGGATCTTGCCGCCCTTTTTCTTTTCCATGCCGTAGGCGAGTGCCGCGGCGGTGGGCTCGGGGAGGACGCGCTTGACGGTGAGGCCGGCGATTTCACCGGCTTCCTTGGTGGCGAGGCGCTGGGAGTCGTTGAAGTAGGCGGGGACGGTGATGATGGCTTCGGTGACCTTTTCGCCGAGGTAGTCTTCGGCGGTCTTTTTGAGGTCCTGGAGGATCATCGCGGAGATTTCGGGGGGCGTGTACTGCTTGCCGCGGATCTCGACTTTGACGAGCTCTTCGGGGCCGCCGACGACCTTGTAAGGGACGAGTTTTTCTTCACCACTGACTTCGCTGTGGCGGCGGCCCATGAAGCGTTTGATGGAGAAGACGGTGTTCTGGGGGTTGGTGACCTGCTGGTGTTTTGCGGGCATGCCGACGAGGCGTTCGCCCTTGTCGGTGAAGCCGACGACGGAGGGGGTGATGCGGGATCCCTGGGCGTTGACGAGGACTTTGGGTTGGTTGCCTTCCATGATGGCGACGACGGAGTTGGTCGTGCCGAGGTCGATGCCGATGACTTTTGCCATGATTGAGTCTCCTGAGTTTTCGTTTAGTTGTGGTTGAGTAGAGAGGCGGCGATCGAGGCTTTTTGGGGATCGGGCACCGCGTCGACACGTCATATGCAAGGGGCGTACCGGGAGGGGTGATCCCTTTCTTTGAATTGTAAGTTATTGGGTAAGAATGGCTTGTAATTCATCGTTTTTGCGGGTAAGAGATGAGGCGAGGCTGCCATGGGGAGAACGGGCTGCCGCGATGGCAGGTGAAAACGCGTCGATCTTCAATCGACGGCTAAACGTTGGGGTGTTGGCACGTGGGGCGGTGGGGGAGTTACTTTTTGCGGGGTTTGGGCTCGGCGGCGGCCTCGAGGTCTTTGATCTTGCGGCGGTTGGCGAGCTTGGCGACGGGGCTCATGCGGTCGAGGAGGAGGATGCCGTCGAGGTGGTCATTTTCGTGCTGCATGATGCGGGCGGGGTAATCTTCGAGATTTTCGGAGAAGGGCTGGCCGTCGGGGTCGAGAGCTTCGATGCGGAGGGAGGTGAAGCGCGGGACCTTGATGCGGATGTCGGGCAGGGAGAGGCAGCCTTCTTCGCCGTCTTCTTCGCCTTCTTCATCCGAAAGGATGGGGTTGATGTAGGCCTTGGCGTCTTCGCGTTTGCCGGTGGGGGAGGCGACGTAGATGCGGAGGGAGAGGCCGACCTGCGGGGCGGCGAGGCCGACGCCTTTGTGCTCGACCATGAGGTCTTTCATGCGTTCGACGACGGCACGGAGCCAGTCGTCGAAATGCTGGACGTCCTTGGCGACTTTTTTGAGCGCGGGGTGGGGGTAGATGACGAGCTTGAGGGAAGCGGGGTCGGGACGGGTGATGGTCGGGGTGGTTGTGGGCTTCATACGGGCATTATAGAAGCGAATGGGGAGATGGTCACGGTGCGTTGAGCGCAAAAGAAGCCGCCGGGGGTGGCCGGCGGTCTGGATTCAGGGGGTTTGGTATTGATCAGCCCTTGGGGATGAAGACATTGAATTCGGCGAGGGCCTTGTCGAGGTCATCGTGGAAGACGAAGAGCTTATGGAGATTGGTGATTTTGAAGACTTTGTGCAGTTCGGGACGGATGCCGGCGATGATGACCTGGCCCTTGATGGGGTCCATGGCGCGTTTGAGCTGGAGGAGGACGCCGAGGGCCTGCGAGGACATGAAGCGGACGTTGGTGAATTCGAGGACCATTTTGCGGGTGTCCTGCTTTTCGACGAGGTCGAGCAGGTTGCGTCCGAGGGCTTCGATGTTGGCGGAATCAAGAACGGAGATATTCTGGAAGCTGACGACGGTCACGTCGCGGTAGCTTTGGACGAGCAATTCGTTTTCCACTTTGGTCACTCCTGGGTCACCGTAGATGGGCATTTGTGCTTGAGCATCTTATCGGCGATTTGATGGGGTGAGTCAAATTATGGGTGAGAAGTCGGTAGTCAGGAGACGGGGGTTAGAAGAGGCGGTCGGCGGATTCCATTTCGAGCATGCGGCGCTTTGTTTCGACGCCACCGGGGGCGGAGAAACCGGTGAGTTTGCCGTTGGCGCCCAGCACGCGGTGACAGGGGATGAGGACAGGCCAGGCGTTGGCCCCCAGGGCGGCGCCGACGGCGCGGGAGGCGCGCGGTTTTCCAATCTGGCGGGCGAGTTGGCCATAGGTGAAACGCTCGCCGCGCGGGATGGCGGCGGTGGCTTCGAGGACGGCCTGCTGGAAGGAGGTGAAGGGGGACCAGTCAAGGCGGTGGCGCCAGAGGGGCCAGGTGATGGAGTAATCACTGCCGACGTTGTCGCGGACGGCGTTGGTGTAATAGGCGCGGAGAAAGCGGACGAGTTCGGGAAACCAGGCGGGGACGACTTCGGGGTGGAAATTGCCTTCGCGGTCGCCGAGGACTTCGTTGCAGTAGGGGTAGCGGGCGAGGATTTGGGAACGCAGTTCGGCAGGGGATAGGCCCGGGGTGTAAATGCGGCAGAGGCGGGCGTGTTCAGGTTTTTCGACGAAACCGGAATGCGCGGTGGCAGGGGCGTTTTCTTCGCATTTCCAGACGAGGGCGCAGAGTCCCCAGGAAGTCGGGACAAACGCCATGTCATGGCAGGTGTAAGGTGTGGTGTTTTCGGGCTTTGCGGCCTCAAGGAAAACGGGACCATTGGGAAGCAAACGGGCAACATTTCGATTTCGATGTGCAACGATCATGGCCTGTCTCCGTTTGGCCTGAGACCAGGGAAATATGTCTCGAACGTTTCGGGTCCGATAGTGTATATTGTAAGCGCATCTCCGAAGCGAACGAAGGGAAATTGTGAAAAGAGGGGCGGGGAGCGGGAACTATTCCGATAGCAGGGAGAATGGCGAAGGCTTGAAGGGTGCGATCATGCTTGACCTCACACGTGGGCAAAAAATTCAGATTGGCGTTGTTCTGGCAGTGCTGGTGTTGGCGGGGTATCTGTATTACTCGGGGAGCAAGCCGGCGCCGGACATGACCGTGGCGTCCTGGGTGGTGCGGGCCCCGGTGACCACGACTGCGTCAACGAAGCCGGTCATGGTCACGGTGAACGTCTTCGCGTTGTATGACGGCCGGCTGAAGATCACGGAATATCCGCCGGAGGTGAGGAATCACGCGTCGATCACCTTCGACACCGACCTGCATCGCACGAATTTCACGGTGTATCACGATCCGGTGCTGGACATCGAGGCAATCAAGGATCCGTACAAGCGCATCCTGACGTTTGCGGCGTACAACAGCGTTGAGAAAATTACGAACACGAGCTTTCTGGCACGCGTGGGGCTGACGGCAGACCAGCGAAAGGCGGAGAAAGCGGCGCGCGAAACGATGAACAGCGAAATCGCGTTCATCGACAACGGGGAGCAGACGGGGGTGATTCAGCCGGAGCTCTACAAGCAGGTGATGGATGCGCTGAAGGAGTTCAAGGCAAAGGGCGGCGATTCGACGAAAGATGCAGCGAAGGCGGAAGCTGCTCACAAGGTGGTGACGCTGGCGGTGAAGTATCTCGACGAGATCAACGCGCGGAAACAGAAGGCGATCCAGCAATATGTGACGGCGATGGACGGGGTCCTCGACAGCAAGCAGAAGAATACGTTGGCGAAGGCGAAGGTGAACATGCGGGCGCGGAAGAAGGCGCCGGTGGTGGCGGCGGCGATGTGAGGGCAAGGAGTGGTGAAGCTTTTTGCCGATGATCAGGGGAGGGGTGCGACGTCGGCGGGGGGCATGGGAGTGTAGGGCGGATTCTGGGGGAGGTCCCGCATGATCACGGCACACAGGACGGCCAGGACGCCGAGCACGATGGTGATCGTCGTGAACAGCTTGGCGTTCTTGCGGATGGGGGCAAGGGCCTTGGTGCGGCCGGCAAGGGCGGAGGCGAAGAAGAAGACCGCAAAGGCCGCGATCATTTTAATGCCGAAGATGGCGTGGTAGATGCTTCTGTCCTTCAAGGAGAAGTCGGCCCAGCGCTTGGTGACCAGGACCCCATCGACGCGGGTGGGGTAGATGAACATGTAGATGCCGGTGATGAGGAACAGGGTGATAAAGAGGTAGACGAAGTGCTTCCAGCGCGCGTTGAGGGTGTCGCTGAGTTGCTGGTGCTGTTCGGGGGTGAGAATTTTGGCCGCGGCGGGGAGAAACGCGAAACGGATGAAGATGGGGCCGCCGATGAGGGCGACGGCGCAGAGGATGTGGATCCAGAGGGCGATGAGGGTGAGGATAAGTTCGGGGGACATCAGGTTTTCCCTCTATGAAGGTGAAGACTGGCCGACGAGGGCGTCGGCCCCACTTTTAACCGATGAATTCGACCGGGGTGCATTTGGGCACCATGCCGATCTTGGCGCCTTCGTCGAGGAGGCGGTTGACGGCTTCGCGGCCTGTGGGGCCGTAGTCGATGGTCCACTTGTTGACATACATGCCGACAAATTCGTCGGCGAGTTCCACGCTCATGTCGCGGGCGTAGCGGAGGGCGTGTTTGACGGCATCCGCGCGATGGTCGAGGGAGAACTGGATGGATTGCTTGAGGATGCTGGTGACGCGCTGGATGTGGTCGGAGCCCAGGTCGCGGCGGATGACGTTGCCGCCAAGAGGAAGCGGGAGGTTGTACTTTTCCATCCACCATTTGCCGAGGTCCACGCAGCAGACGAGGCCCTGGTTCTGGTAGGTGAGCTGTCCCTCGTGGATGATCAGGCCGGCGTCCGCGTAGCCGTCCTGGACATACGTGAGGATCTGGTCGAACGGTTTGATGACGTTGCGGAAGCCCTTGCCAAGAGCGATCGACGCGGCGAGGAAGGCCGTGGTCATGGTGCCGGGGATGGCGATGCGGAGGTGCTTGAGTTCTTCGAGCGTGTAGGGCTTCTTGGCGACGATCATGGGGCCGTAGTTGTCGCCCATGGAGCAGCCGCAGCCCATGAGGGCGTAATTTTTGGAGACGTAGGGATAAGCGTGGAGGGAGATGGCGGAGACTTCGAGCTCGGCCTTCATGGCGCGTTCGTTGAGGGTCTGGATGTCCTGCAGGATGTGGACGAAATGGTAGGGGCCGGAATCCATGGCGCCGGTCGCGAGGCCGTAGAACATGAAGGCATCATCGGGGTCTGGGGAGTGGCCGAGGTGGATTGTCATTTTCTCGGGCATGGGAATCCTTGTGGTCGCGAAACATCGGGGACATAATTCGAGCGTTTCAGTATAGCGGCGTGCGCGAGACGCGGCGAGAGAACCAGTGCTGGGTGTGCGGTCAGCGTGAATCCATTGATGAAGATCATTGAGCGGGCTCGGAATTTCATTCGGGGGAACCCCTACAAGAAGCCGCGGCTGACCCCGTGGCAGCCGCCGATGCGTGGAGAGAAGGCGGAGTTTGCCTATGAGGTCGCGGGGGTGGAGATCCTTGCGTCACCCCACATTGCGGCGGCGGAGCTGGATTATCCGAAGGTCGGGCAGCGCGGGGTGGATCACCAGATGGAGATCGGCGGGTGGGTGTTCGGGTCGCAATCGCCGACGGTGGAGGTGGCGGTTTATGATCACCAGGGAGCGGAACTGCTGCGCACGCCGTGCGGGATCAAACGCTACGACGCGATGCCCAAGGCGCCCAACGCGCCGGAGCAGAAGGCGGGGTTCTGGCTGCCGATGTCGATCATCGGCAACAACTGCGAATTGCGGTACACGCTCATTGCGATCCTGGCGAACGGCGGGCATGTGCCGTTCGCGACCATTGCGGTGAAGGCGCGGACGCTCTGCGAATTTCAGCCGGCGATTTCGCCGCTGCTGCTCACGTCGCTCGGGCGCACGGGTTCGACGTGGGTGTTCGGTTTGCTCGGGCGGCATCCGGAGATTATTGCGATCGATCCGCACCATTTCGATCCGCGCGTGGCGACGTACTGGAGCGGGATCATTGCGGGCCTCGCGCAGCCACAGAGTTACATGCAGATGACGACGCCGGGAGCGATGAACACGAACAGTTGGTGGCTCGGGACGCCGCTGGTGTTCGCCAGCAATCCGCCGCAGGCCGACCTGCTGCATTACATGCACGGGACGTGCGTGGAGGCGATCTCGGATTTTGGGTTGCGGCAAATGGACGGGTTGTATCGGCATTTGAGCGCGGCCCAGGGGCGCGGCGGGGGTGAGGGGAACGCGCCAATGCCCAAATTCTTTGTCGAGAAGTACGTGCCGCGGATTGAGCGGATGACGTTGCGGAATCTCTGTCCGAAGGCGAAGGAGATCGTGCTGGTGCGCGATCCGCGAGATGTGATCTGTTCCGCGCTTTCCTTCAACAAGAAGCGGGGATACCAGAGTTTCGGGCGGGAGGCCGTGCAGACGGACGAGGAGTACGTGCGGTGGTTCAAGGGATCGGTGCAGGCGCTGGCGAACCTGCTCGATTCGCCGGTGCGGCCGGTGCACCTGCTGCGGTATGAGGAGCTGATCCGGTCGCCGCGGGAGGGGCTGCGGGCGTTGTTCGGAGTGCTGGGGCTGGATGCGTCGGATGCGACGATCGATCACATCCTGCAGGAGAAGTCGGAAGAGGTGCTGAAGGATCATCGGACGACGGCTTCGCCGGCGGAATCGATCGGGCGGTGGGAGACGGACTTCACGCCGGGGATGAAGGCCGCTGCGCGGGAGGCGCTGGATCCGCTGCTCGTGCGCCTGGGATACGCAGCGACTGCCTAGGTTTTGCCCGCAAATGCCTGGATTTAAGGCGTTTTCGTCACGTTCACGTTGACGCATTCCAGTAAGTACGGATGGAATTCCTGCCGATAGAAAGGGCGTGCCGGACGCCGGGCGGAGGAAACGAGACCGCGCTGCGCCGGAGAGGTGGAGGGGGAATCCACTGCAGCGTGAGTAAAGCCGCGGAAGAAAGCGCGTCCGTTGAGGGTGTATTCAGCGCCCAGGGGAATGCGTATTTCGTACGCCGAAAACGGTCCGCATCGAATTGTGCCTGATCCGAACTTGGAAAACTCGAATCGGCCGTGGGGCGGTCGGCGGAGTTTATCTCGATGCTGCAGTCGAAGACGCCGGCTTAAGGGTTTGCTCCGAGTTGCCATTGGTGGATGAACGGGTTGCCGGCGCGTTGGCGGCCGATGGTCGTGGCCGGACCGTGGCCCGAGAGGACTTCCGTGTTGTCCGGGAGAAGCATGACGCGGCGAAGCGATTTTTTGAGCAGTTCGACATTGCCGTCGGGAAGGTCGTAGCGGCCGACCGAGCCGTCCATCAGGAGGTCGCCGGCGAACAGCAGGTGGTGGTCATTGGAATAGAAGCAGAGGTGGCCCTCGGCGTGGCCGGGGGTGTGCATGGCGGCGAGGGTGATGTGGCCGATGTGGATTTTCTGGCCGTCTTCGATGTAGGCGTCGGCGTTGCGGGGTTCAATCGCGTAAGGGAGTTCGAACAGGAGGCTGCCGGGACGCTGGAGCTTGGGCTCGTCGAGTTTGTGGATCAGGACCTTTGCGTTGGGGAAAGTGGTGGTGACGACCTTGTGGTCGGAGATGTGGTCCCAGTGGCCGTGGGTGAGGAGGAGGTACTTGACGTCGTAGCCGTGCTGTTTGGCCTGGACGAGGAGGTCGGCGGTGGTGGCTTCGGGGGCGTCAATGATGGCGGCGGCTTTGGTCGCCTCGTCAGCGATCAAATAGGCGTTGGTCTCGGCGAGGCCGCCGGTGTTGGCGAAGAGTTTGATGCGGTCCATGGTACGTCTCGAGTATTGAGCGAAGATCCATGCATTGTAGCGGCTCAATCCTCGCGCGGCGCGGCCTCGGGCTTCGCCGGCTTCGGCGGCTTGGGAGGCTTGTGCAGGTTGATGGCGACGTCGTTTGCCTGATCCGGGCCGGGAGTGCTCCGGCCCTCGCGGACGTATTTCTCGAGCAGCGCCGTGAGTTCCTTAACAACGTCGGGGTGCTGAGCGTAGACGTTGTTCTTTTCGCCGACGTCGGCATCCATGTCGTAGAGCTGAATGGGGGGAAGGCCTTCCTGCGCGGCGGCCCAATCGCGCGGCGCGGCCCAGCCGCCCGAGCCGGGGCAGAGTTCCAGTTTCCACTTGCCCTTCTGAATGGCGAAGCAGCCGTCGATGGAGTGGTAGACGACGGCTTCGCGGACGGGATTGTGCGGCCGTTGCAGGAGAGCGGGAAGAATGGAAACCGAATCTTCGCCGGCGTCTTTGGGGATCTTGACGTGGAGCAGATCCGCAGTGGTCGCCATGAGGTCGATGAGCGAGGTGATTTCGGGATCCACCGAGTTGGGCGCAACTTTGCCCGGCCAGCGCACGACGAGCGGAATGCGGTGCCCGCCGTCCCAGATGTCGGCCTTGTAGCCGCGGCGATCGGCGGAGGCGAGGTGGCCCACCGATTCGAGATGCTGCACATTCGCCGCAGGAGAGCAGCCGTTGTCGCTGGTGAAAAAGAGAATCGTGTTGTTGGCGATGCCGGCGCGGTCGAGATCGTTCATCACCTGCCCGACGGCCCAGTCGGTTTCCATGACGTAGTCGCCGTAGTCGCCGATGCCGCTTTTGCCTTTGAATTGCGGCAGCGGAACGATCGGCGTGTGCGGGGAAGGAAGGGCAAGGTAGAGATAAAAAGGCTTGCCGTGCTTTGACGCGTCGGCGTGATCGCTGATAAAGCTGCCGGCTTTTTTCACGAAATCCGGAACGCAGTTCATCGCGTCAAAGTCCTGCGCAGCCGGGCCCGAGCGAACCCACTTCTTCGTGGTCGTCGGCACCTCGGTGAACCTGTTGTTTTCGATGTAAACGAACGGCGGCATGTCGAGCGAGGCGGAAATGCCGAAGTAGTAATCGAAACCGTGCTGGATCGGATCGTCCCTGATCGGGTCGGCGAACTGGTTGTTCCCCCATTCCATGCCGAGGTGCCACTTGCCGATCATGCCGGTGGCGTAACCTTGCTGCTTGAGCATTTCCGGAACGGTGAGCTGCGTCTTGGCAATGAGCGGCTTGCTGGTCATGCCGTTGAGCACCCCCGACTGCAGGTGCGTGCGCCACGCATAACGCCCTGTGAGGATGCCGTAGCGGCTGGGGGTGCAGACGGCGTCGCCGGAGTGGGCGTCGGTGAAGCGCATCCCCTGGGAGATGAGACTGTCCACGTTGGGCGTCTCGATTCTGCCATGATCCGGATTGAGGGCGTGGATATCGCCGTAGCCGAGATCGTCGCAAAGGATGTAAACGATGTTCGGCTTGTCGGCGGAATTGGCGCCGGCGGGAGCGGTGGGGGATTGAGCGGCGTTGCGGGAGGATTCGCAGGAGGCGAGCGCCCCGGCGGCGAGGAGGAGTGCGGCGAAGTGGGATTTGGTCATCGTTGGCTTCCTTGTGGGATGTGCGTTCGATGCGGACGCTCCGCGGACCTGCATTCTCACTGGGAATCCAAGGCGTTTTCAATCGACTTGGCCACCGAGGCGGCGAGTTCGTGATAGCCGGCCTCGGTGTAGTGAACATTGTGAGGGCGCTGGATCTTGGATTGGTCCGCATGGGCAACCTGCCAGAGATCGTCGATCCGGATGTGGTTGTCCTTCATGACTTTTTCGGCGACGGCGTTGTACTTTTCCTCTTCATCCTTCACGCGGCCGGTCGTGCCGTTGGGAACAGGCGTCGTGCTTGCCCAGATCAACGTGGCGCCCGTCTTCTGCAGCCGGGCGACCAGCGTACGGAGGTTGTTTTCGTAGGTCTCCGTGGAGGCAACCTGCTTCCCTTCCGGCGGATTGACGTACTTGTTGCCCACCATGTACTTCAAATCGTGCAGGCCGAAATTGAAATGAATGACCGCCCACTTGTCATTGCCATCCGTGTCGAGCCACTTGTCGAGATTCTTGAGGCCGCGGGCCGTGTCGCCGCAATTCGCCGCCGGCCGGTGGACGTTCGCCTTCCCCTTCAGCATCTCGCGCACGGGAATCGTGTAGCCCATCGAGATCGAATCGCCGATGAGCAGCACGCGCGGCAGATGGGGATCGTCGGCGACCGGCGCAAACGAGGGATCCTTCTGCTTCACGGCCGGATTCGTCGCCGGCTCCTCGGCGTTGCCGGCGGCAAAACAGAACGCGGTCGCCGTCAGCAGCAGGAAAGCGGGCAGCAGGGCTTTTTTCATTCGATCCTCGCGCAAAGACTTCCGTATAACGAGCGAAGGCGGCCTTTGTTGACCGCCTTCGCTCTTTTTCTTCCGTTTTTTTTCCATGCGGATTTATTTGCGTTTGTTGCGCAGCGAATGCACCTTCATCGGAAGGCCGAAAAGCTTGATGAACCCGATCGCGTCCTTGCCGTCATATTCCGCGCCCATCGTGAAGCTCGCAAGGTCGTGCTGATAAAGCGAGTTCGGCGACTCCGTGCCCGCCACCGTCGCGCTCCCCTTGAACAGCTTCACCTTCACCGTGCCGCTCGTGTTCTCCTGCACCTTGTTGATGAACACGTCGAGCGATTCGCGCAGCGGATGGAACCACTGCCCGTAGTAAACGAGGTCGGCATACTTCAGCGCGACCTGCTGCTTGAAGTGCAGCGTGTCCCGTTCAATCGTGAGGTGCTCGAGCGCGGTGAGCGCCGTGTAGAGAATGGTCCCGCCGGGCGTCTCGTACGCGCCGCGCGACTTCATCCCGACAAGCCGGTTCTCCACGAGATCCGTCTGCCCCACCGCATGCTTCCCGCCGATGTCATTCAACATCGCAATGAGATCATGCCCCTTCATCTTCCTCCCGTTCACCGCCACCGGCACGCCCGCTTCGAACTTGATCTCCACATACTCCGGCCGGTTCGGCGCCTTCGACACCGGCACCGACATCACCCACAGATCGTCCTTCGGCTCGTTGCGCGGATCCTCAAGGTCCGCCCCTTCGTGCGAGATGTGCCACAGGTTCCGGTCTCGCGAGTAAATCTTCTTCTTGGTCTGGGCGATCGGCACCCCCTTCTCCTTGGCGTATTCGATCGCCGCTTCCCGGCTGCGGAGCTGAAACCGGTCATCCTTCCAAGGCGCAATGATCTTGAGCTCCGGCCCCAACGCCATGTACGTCAGCTCGAAACGCACCTGGTCATTCCCCTTGCCCGTCGCGCCGTGTGCCACCGCATCCGCCCCCTCCGCATGCGCCACGTCCACCTGGTACTTCGCGATCAGCGGCCGCGCAATCGAGGTCCCCAGAAGGTACTTGGATTCGTACACCGCGCCCGACTTCAGCATCGGAAAGCAGTACTGCTCCGCAAACTCCTGCCGAAGGTCCTTGACGATGCACTTGTCCGCCCCGGAAGCCAGCGCTTTCTGCTTGATCCCCTCGAGCTCATCCCCCTGCCCCAGTTCCGCCGCAAAGGCGATCACCTTGCAGCCGGGATAATTGTCCTTGAGCCACGGAAGAATGACGGACGTATCAAGGCCGCCGGAATAGGCGAGGACGATTTTCTTGACGTTTTGCGCGACTGCCATGTGGGCTTCTCCAAGGAAAGCGGGGTTTTGGAAATCGAAGCCGGGTATTGTCGCGCCGGGGAGCGGGTTTCGCAATGGAGGTGAGGGGGTTGTGCATAAGCGTTATGGGGAAGCGGAAAACGGGTTATTTGGCTTCGGCGAGGTAGATCGCCATCGCGAGCCCGATGAGGGCGAGCAGCGTGGAAAGGGAGACGGCGATCCAGCCGGAGATCCTGCGGCGGGTGTCGACGCGTGCACGGTCCGAAAGAGTGAGCGCATGCTGCAGCGCCGCAAAGAGGTTGACAAGGATGCCCAGCGAGACGAGTGCGATGCCCATCCACCGGGAAACGGGCGAGGTGGTGAGCGAATGGAGGTGGTGGTCGTTCGTGTTAAGGGACAGCGCGCGCAGAAACAGCCCGAAGCGCGCAACCACGAAGCCGAAACCCATCATGGCCAGGCCGGTGCGCATCCAGGCGAGGGTCGTGCGCTCGGCGGCAAGCGCGGTGCGGGGGTCGAGGGGCGGTGGAGTGGTTGTCATGCCGGGGATTGTAGCGGCGAGGAGAACGGGGGATAAGCGCGCCGCAACGATCAGATCCGTCTCCCCCGCGGGGCGAGGCCTGGGATGTGAGGCCGTTTTTGTTTGACTTGGTAAATCCGCAGTGTATAGTTAACCAAGTAGTTAATTAACCAAATGGTTGAATATGGTGCACGACAAACTGAGTCTGACATTCGGGGCCCTCGCCGACCCCACCAGGCGCGCAATGCTGGCGCGGCTCTCCGAGGGGGAGGCGAGCGTTTCGGAACTCGCGCGCCCGTTCCTCAAGGAAATGAGCCTCCCGGCCGTGACTAAGCATCTGAAAGTGCTCGAGCAGGCCGGTCTCGTCGTCAAGACGCGCGACGCACAGTGGCGCCCTTGCCGGTTGAACGGAGAGGGGCTCAAGCATGCCGCCCAGTGGATGGAGCAGTATCGCGTCTTCTGGGAAGAGAGTTTTGACCGCCTGGGGGAGTATTTGAAAACCGTGACTTCGAAGGACCAAGAGAAAGCGAAAGGAAAGCGGCATGAACATCGCAGGAACCAAGGCTAAAGCCAATGAGATTCGCATCGCGCGGATCTACGATGCCCCCGTGAAGGCCGTCTGGGACGCCTGGACCGATAGGAAACAGGTCGAAAAATGGTGGGGGCCGCGCGGATTCACCACGACCACCCACAGCAAGGACCTGCGCGTTGGCGGCCACTGGCATTACACCATGCACGGCCCCGACGGAACGGATTACGAGAACACGACGAAGTACCTGGAAGTCGTGCCGATGCAGCGGCTCGTGTACGACCATGGCGGACATGACGAGCGGAAGCCGCTCTTCCGGGTGACGGTGATTTTTTCCGAAGTGGCGGGGAAGACGGTGATGGAGATGACGATGGCCCTCAAAACCGCGGAGGAGGCGGCGGAGACGCGGAAGTTCATCAAGAAGGCCGGTGGGAATTCGACGTGGGATCGGCTGGCCGAGTATTTGGAGGAGGGGAAGGGAAAGGAGGCGTTCTTCATCGCGCGGACGTTTGCGGTGGGGGTGGAGAAGATGTTTGAGATGTGGACGCGGCCCGAGCACATGGCCAAATGGCTGCCGCCGGCGGGGTTCGAGATGGGGGTCGTGTCGGGAGAGATTCGGGAGGGCGGCGGCATGTTTTACTGGATGGGAAACAGCGCGATGAAGATGTATGGAAAAACGGAGTATCTGAAGATTCAGCCGCCGGGGAAGGACGGTGTCGGCCGGGTGGTGTATCGCCAGATGTTCTGTGATGAAAAGGGTAGCGCAGGCCGGCATCCGGGAGCGCCGGAATTCCCGTCGGCGCTGCTGGCGGATGTGGAAATGGTGGAGGAGGAGCCCGGGCTGACGCGGGTGCGGGTGAAGTGGGAGCCGGCCGGAGAGGTGAAGGCAAATGAGATTGCCGAGTTTGTGAAGATGCGCGGAAGCATGACGGGTGGTTGGACCGGGTCGTTTGATAAGTTGGAGGAGGTGGTGGGGAGTGCGTAGGGCGTAGTGCTGGAGGTTGGGGGGGGGAGACTGCCACGCGTGGGGACGTCATAGGCAATCACTCGTTTGCAGCGTGACAACGAGGGTGGAGCTCTGCCTATTTGGCCAAGCGGGGGGAGACCGCCAAGTGGGGGTACGTCATTGGCGGTCTCCCCCCATCTCCGATAGGAATAGTAGGAGATCACCAAGGAGGGGGGTGTTACTTGCGGCGGTTGCGGCGGCGCCATTCGGGGTTGACGGGGCCG
>JBQCGD010000042.1:0-14188 GCA_051955985.1 Phycisphaerae bacterium
GGCCGGGGGGGCGGGCCCCCCGGGGGGGCGCCGGGCCGGGGGGCCGCGCGGGCGCGGGGGCAGGCATCTAAAGCCTTACGTCGTCAAGTGGTTAAGTCCGGGGGGGGCGGCTGCAATGGGTTTTTGCGGGTCCATTTGGCATGCTTATGGCCCCGCCCCCCCCAGGTTGGGCCATTAGCATGGCACCCGTTTTGTTTTAGGCGCGGTCGACGGAGATTTTGGCGGTCATGGTGTGGGAGTGGTTGGGGGGGAGGGTGATGGCATTTTGCGCGACGTTGCAGGTTTCGGCGCAGAGCATGTGGGGCCATTCGTCGTCGCCGAAGTCGGGCATGGCTTTGGCTTTGGCGATCCAGGGGTTCCAGATGACGGTGTTTTTGGAGTTTTGTTTGGTGATGGTGATTTTGCGGTGTTTTGCCTGGTCTTCGATGATGGTGGGGGTGGTGGTGTTTAAGTAGACGCGGTCGGTTTCGCTCGTGATGGTGATGTCGGCGGTTTGGGTTTTTTCTTTCATGTTGTCGGTTTTGTCGATGTAGGCGGTGTTTTCGAGGCCGTGGATTCGGGTTTTGTGGATGTCGCCGATTTGGAAGTAGGTGTGGAGGGCTTCTTCGGCGGTGAGGGGGGAGGTGCCGGTGTTGGTGAGTTCGAGGGAGATGGTGAGGGAATTGGCGAAGGTGACGTGGAGGCGGAGGAGGAAGTCGTGGGGCCAGATTTTTCTGGTGGCGTCGTCGGAGGCGAGGGAGAGGGAGACGGTGACGGAAGCGGGGGTGTGGGAGATTTTTTCGAGGGTCCATTGGCGGGTGCGGGCGAAGCCGTGGATTGGCGCGGTGGGGTCGTCTTTCTTTGGGCCGAACCAGGGGAAGCAGATGGGGATGCCGCCGCGGATGGGTTTGTCGTGTTGCCAGAGGGATTTTTGGGAGAGGAAGAGGAGGTCTTCGCCGCCGTGGGGGCCTTCGGGGGTCCAGGAGGTGATGTGGGCGCCGTGGAGGTAGAGGGTACCCTGGGTGCCGGAGGGGGCTTTGATGGTGACGGCGGGGAGGTTGTTTTTGCCGGCGAGGATTTCGGCGATGGATTCGATGGCGTGTTGGTTGTTGAGGTCTTCGATGAGGGGCATTTTCGTTTCCTCCGGTTAGAGAGGGTAGGGTATCGCGCTTTGGGCCGCTTGGGAATCGGGTAGCCGCTGAATGTTGGGGGGAGGTGGCGTTGGAACGAGTGAAGGAACAGGCCGAGTGTTAAGTGCGGAAACTGAGCGGGATTGTCGCGGGTTGGGAGAGAGGGGATGATGACCAAATGAGCGAAGAAAACGGGATAAAGGTGGTGGCCGCAGGGGAAGCGGTGCGAATCGCGATGCCGGTGGTTGAGCCGACGTTCTGGTTTGGAGCGCCGACGAGGAGCGGGCGGATCATGGCGTGGGTGTTTGGGGGCTTTGCGGTATTGATGATCGCGAGCGGGTGGTGGATGGTTTTTGCAATGTTCCTGAAACTGAGACGATTTCTGCCGGTGAATAACGCGGCGGATCTATTGGCATTTCTGGTGACCGGATCTGGTGCATTGATCTTTGCAGGGATGGTGCTGCTCGCCACGGGCGCCATTGGGAGTGCATTCTTTCCGGAGCGGGTTGCGATCGAGGTGAACAGGGAGGAGGTGATTGAGCGGTGGGGTTGCGGGCCATTGCGGCGGCAGCGGCGCGTGCGGATCGACAAGATCAAGGCGATTGGCGTACGAGCACCTCAAACAACATCCGAGGCGACGTTGCGAAAACCCTTGGAGCAGCGGAGGGCACACGTCTGTTTAACGGGGGATGGAGATTGGACATGGAGCGTGAGGTGCTCCTATCCGCATCCGATTGCAACGGAGTTAGCACAGGAGATTTACCGGGCGTTGGCGGAGGTGGGAAGCGGAGGAGTCGCACTACTCCATGGGGATGGGGCCAAGTCGGTCGCGATGGACGATTTTCTGGATCCGCGGCACGTGAACGCGGATGTTGAGAACCGCCCGAAGGGTGTGAACGTCGTTTTAGAGGAGAAGGGTGAGGGGCCCCAGATTGTCTGCGGACGCAGCGAGTTCAGCGTGAGCGGACTATTCAAGATTGCGATCTTTCGAGCGGGGTTGTGGGCGGTCCTGTTGGGAGTCGGGTTTGTTCTCATTGCGCCACATCTGCCGGATCCGTTGGGGGTGATGCGAAAGTCGTCCTGGATGTTCCTACTACTGGCCGGCGGGCAGGGGGGTTTGCTAATGATGGTGACCCTCTACGGGATTTTGCTTTGGGCATCGTATGAGGTGGACGCCCAGCAGGTTACGCGGACCGGTCATTGGACCTTCATTCGCTGGCGGCGGCGGTGGAAACGCGCGGACATTGCGGCAGTGCGGGTGGGTGAGCGTTCCGGAGATAAGAATCGGCATCGGGATGTTGTGGAATTTGTGATGAAGAATGGGAAGCGGGTGGTGCTCGCCAGCGGCGGAGTCATCTATTTGCGGTATCTGGCGACATTGTTGCGGCGGGAACTGGGGGTAGGTTCGGAGGCAGATGTGCCGGCATTTGACCCGACAGATCCGCGGTGGCACTTGGTCGACGAACTGGAGAAGCCGGCACAGTTGAAGTTTGAGATCATCGAAGCGGAGGGGCGCGTGGCGGTCAGCAGGAAGTGGAAGGGTTTCGGTCGTTTGGAGTGGTCGGCGATCGTGTTCGGGCTGGCGGCAGGGATTGGGGCGGCGGTGCTGGTTCCGCTGTTTGCGCTTCCGCAGGCGAAGGGTGCGGACGAAGTCGAGGCGATTTGGATGACTACTGGGTTTGCGGTGCTGCTTGCATTGTTCATCTTCGGAGTCGCGCTGTACGACATTGTGGACCGGTGGGTGCTGGTCGCCGGTGCGGAGGAAATCTCATTCATGCGGCAGACGTTGTTTGGTCGAAGGAGCGGGCATTGGCATCGCGAAGAGTTGCAGGCCGTGAGGACGGAAGCGCAATTTCCTGCGAACCCATCGACGGAGGTGCGCGTGATACTTGTGACAACGGGCGGCAAAGAGAAGTTGGTGAGGGGAAAGGCGAACGCTTACCGATATCTGGCGACTGTTTTGCGGCGTGTCACGGGTTTACCGGCGAGTGTCGAATCTTTGTCGGGAGGGCAAGCGGGATATTCAACCGGCGCGAGCGAAGCCGCCACGGCTGCCGAGAACGGCGAAGGGTCGCATTGCGACGGTGTGAGATAGCGTCTAGTGGATGTGTTCGAGGTGTTCGTTGGGGGCGATGGTTTCCTTGGGGTTGGATTCGGTGGGGTGTTCGGCGCCGAAGAGGTCGAGTTTGACGATGTCGTTTCGGAAGAGGAGGGCGACGGTCCAGTCGAGGATGACGCGGAGGCGGCGTTCCCAGCGGGTCATTTGCATGACGTAGTAGGTGCGCCAGACCCACCAGGCGAGGAAGCCGCGGATTTTGAAGGAGGTGACGCGGCCGACGCCGGAGTAGTGGCCGAGGGAGGCGAGCATGCCGAGGGTCTGGTATTCGAAGGGTTGGAGTTTTGGGGGTTCCTTGTCGCCGCGTTGCTGGGCGCGGACGACGGTGGCGATGTTTTTGGCGAGGGTGCGTGCTTCGCGGAGAGCGTGCTGGGCGAGGGGCGGGTAGGGCTTGCCGTTTTTGTCGGGGATGGCGGCGCAGTCGCCGAGGGCCCAGATTTCGGGGCGTTCCCTGGAGCGCATGGAGGCTTCGACGACGATGCGGCCGTTGCGGGCTTTCTGGAGGGGGAGGTCGTTGACGAGGGGGTTGGCGACGACGCCGGCGCAGAGCATGATGGATTTGGCGTGGATGACTTGTTCTCTTCCGGCGCCGGCGCGGATGCCGCCGTCGAGGGGTGGGAGGAAGACCTGTTCGGGTTCGATTTTGGCGACCTTGGTGTCGGTGTAGATTTCAACGCCGCGGTGCTGGAGGGTTTTGGCGGCGTAGGCGGCGAGGTCTTCTTCCATTTCGGGGAGGATTCGCTTGGCGGCTTCGATGAGGACGAAGCGGGGGACGTTGCGGGGGATGCGGGGGTAGGAGCGGAGGAGGGATTCGACGAACTCGGTGAGTTCGCCCATGAGCTCGATGCCGACGAGGCCTCCGCCGACGATGACGGTGGTGAGGAGTTCGCGTCGGCGGTTGGTGTCTTCTTCGACATCGGCCTGTTCGAAGAGGTCGATGATGCGGTTTCGGAGGTAGATGGCGTCGCCGAGGGTTTTGAAGGGGAGGGCGTGTTCGCTGCCGGGGATGAGTTTGAGGTTGGTGACGCCGCCGAGGGCGAGGACGAGGTGGTCGTAATCGAGTTCGTAGATGAAGTTGTCGGGGGCGTGCCGGGCGAAAACGCGGCGAGTTTCGAAATCGATGCGTTCGACGTTGGCTTCGACGAAGCGGGCCTTTTTGAACATGGGGCGGATGGGATTGACGGCGTGGCGGGGTTCGAGGACGCCGGTGCCGGCCTCGAAGAGGAGGGGCGTCATGAGGAAGTAGTTGTTGCGGGAGACGAGGGTGATTTCGACGGAGGCGTCGGAGGCGAATTCTTTCTGGAGGTGGTAGGCGGTGTAGATGCCGCCGAAGCCGCCGCCGAGGACGAGGATGCGTTTAATATTTTTGGGGGCGAGGGTGGTATTCACAAGAAACTCCTGAATCTCGCGAAAGTGCGTCGAAGGGAGGATCGACGCTTTTGAATGATAGGGGAGCAAATGTGCCGGCGTTGGGGGGAGGAGGAAAGTGGGGATGGGGGCGGGAAGTTTCTGGTGTTTTTGCAGTGTAGAATTAGGAATGAGGAGTGCGCGGATGTTTGTGGATTTTGTGTGCGCGGGGGAGTCGATGATCCCCACGGCGTGGAAGCCGTGGGCTTGGTGGGAGTTGCGCATTTGATAGAAGGGTTAGACGGGGGGTGAGGGACAGGTTAAGCTATCTGTACGTACTGGAGGAAAATTAAAAATGCCAAACATTTTGCCATCGCTAAACGAGCACATACGCCGGCTGGCGCGGCGGGAGATTCGATCGCAGACGAGCAGCACGAAGCGGGCGACGGCGCATTATCGGCGGGATATTGCGGCGTTGAAGCGGCTGGTGAAAACGATGGGTTCGCGGATTGCGTACCTGGAGAAGCATGGGGGCGCGGGGGCGAAGGCATCTGCGGGGGCGGCGGAGGAGCTGCCGGCGAATACGCGGTTTCGTGCGGATGGCTTGCGGTCGCACCGGTCGCGGCTGGGGCTGTCGGCGAAGGATTTCGGGAGGCTGGTGGGCGTGTCGGGGCTGACGATTTATAACTGGGAATCGGGGAAGGCGCGGCCGCGGAAGAAGCAGTTGGCGGCGTTGATCGGGATTCGGGGGATTGGGAAGCGGGAGGCGGATAAGCGGTTGGGGGAGATGTCGAAGAAGAAGTGAGCCGTTGGGGCGGGGCCTGGGGTCTGGGGCCTGGGGTATGTGGGGGCGGGTTCAATGCAAAAAAAGAGGAAGGATGGGCCGAAGTGATTCGGCCCATCCTTTTTTGTTGGGTTGGAATTGAACTTAGTAGGTGAGGACGCCGTCGCCGGCGGTGTTGACGGCCTGGAGGGTGTAGCCGTTGTTGGTGTTGGTGGTGTAGACCCAGCCGACGGTGGTGGCAGCGGAAGCGCCGCAGTTGGACTGGCCGTTGAGGGGGTTGGTGGGCGCCTGCTGGAGGTAGGGGCCAAAGTTGGTACCGGTGGCGGCGGCGGCGCCGACTTCGGTGGTGCTGGACTTGCCGAGCATGATGGTCCACATGGCGGTGGCGAGGGGCGGGGTATCGGCGTGCTGAATCTTGAAGAGTTCGATCTGGCTGCGAGCGGTCTGGAGGGTGGAGGCGACGGAGTTGTTACGGGCATCGTTGGAGGCGTTGGTGAACTGGGGGATGACGATGGCGGCCAAGATGCCGAGGATGATCACGACGATCAAGATTTCGACGAGGGTGAAGCCACGACGAGCGACAGAGAGACGACGGGTGTTCATAGGGTTCTCCGACAAAAAAAAGAGCGACCACTTTTAGTGCGCGACCTGGAACACTCCAGGCGTCTTGCCGAACAAGTCGACGAGCGCGACGTTCGCCTGAATCATCGTCTTGTTCGTTACCTAGGTTCACATACATTTCTTACTGAAGCACAATTTTTTTGGGGGTTTGGAGAAGTCCAATAAAAGGGATTGGGAAGTTGAGAGAAGAGGCGGAAATGGGGAGGTTTTTGGGGGTATCGGACGTGTGGGGTTTGAGGGGAGACCGGTGTGAGGGAGCGCGCAGGGATGGGGCCCGGTGCCGCGACGAGGCAAGCATCGATCGCGGCGCATTATTGAGGGCGCGGGCTTTGGTGTGGGGATAGCGATTTATTCGAGGGCGAGGAGGTGGCTGATCTGGTGGCGGTGGTGGGTGACGAACTCGTAAAGGTGGTTGCCGATCCAGCGGGAGATGCGGAGGCTCATGAAGGGGGCGAGGAAGCGGACGAAGGGGATGAGGCGGGTAAGGGCGATGACGGCGTCGAAGCCGCGGTGGAGTTTTCCGGAGGGGGTGAGGAGGTGAACGCTTTGCATGGCTTGGTGTGGGGAGAGCTGGGGATAGTGGCGGAGTTGTCGGGGGTCGGCGGCGTTGACGATGCGGAGTGGCGCGCGGAGGCGGAGGGAACAGACGAATCGGGCGATGTGGCGGCAGAGGCCGCAGGAGCCGTCGTAGAAGAGGACGTACGTATTGGAGGAGGTCTTCATGATTCTGCCTTTCCAGAGCCGTTGGTGGAAGCATTGTGGGAGTGTGTGTGCCTGCTGTGACGGTTGAGGGCGACCATTTCGCTGGTGGCGAGGGTGCGGCTTTCCATGGGGAGGATGTCTTTCCAGTGGCGGATGAGGTGGCGGTAGGCTTCGCCGACGGGGCGGATGTTGCGATTGAGATCGTAGAGGCCGAGGGGATCGACGTGGCCGTCGTTTTTTCGGAGTGCGGAGTTCCAATCGACTTGGTCGACGAGGCTGTACCAAGTGAAGCCTACGAGGGGAACGCCGTCTTCCTTGAGTTTGATGAAGTTGAGCCATTGGTCGCGGAGCCAGCGGACGGCGTCCTGTTCACCGAGTTGGTTGGTTTCGGTGTGCATGACAGGGAGGTGGTAGCGGTTGAAGTATTCCTGCGTGAGGATGTAGTAGCCGTAGACGCGGCCGGAGGGGCGCAGGGGTTCGTCGCCTGGGGGGACGATGTGTTCGTTGGTGCCGTAGTAATCGTTACCCATGACGCACGCGGGGGTGAGTCGGCGGCCGTGCTCGCGGAACCAGTTGTATTCGTCGCGGGAAAGGCCGTGGCGGGTGAGATAGTCGTACATGGTGGCGTTGACGTCGTGGCCGTAGACGAGGTCGAGGCTGAGGAAGCGGCGTTCGTTGAGGAAGTGGGTTCGTGGGAGTGCGGCGGGTGATTCAGCGTGGTAGTAGCCGGTGGCTTCGCTCTGGATGAAGACGGCGTTTGGGGATTCGTGGAGGATGGCCTCTTCGGCGAGGATGTTGGCCTTGGCGGAGTGCTTGAGGGCGGTGACGTAGGCGTGGTCGCTGTGGAGGCGTTCGTTCCACCAGCCGTGGAGGGCGGAGAATTCGCAGGCGATGCGGATTTCGTTGACGGGGGTGATGAGGTCGACCCAGGGGAAGCGTTTGGCGAAGGCGCGGGCGTAGTTGGCGAAGGCGTGAGGGAAGTCTGGGTTCTGGAAGGATTCGAGCCAGTCGGGAAGGCCGAAGTGGCAGAGGTCGGCGATGGGGGTGATGCCCATCTGGCGGAGGGTGTTGAAGGTTTCGTCGATGAAGTCCCAGTGGTAGACGCCGCGGCGGGGGTTTACCTTGTAGTAGGGGAGGCCGTAGCGGAGGAAGCGGATGCCGAGGTCTTTGACGAGTTGGAAGTCGTGTCGCCAGTTTTGGTAGTGGTGGGTTTTGTCGTATTCATCGACGCGGAGGTCGTAGCCGTCGGGGCCGGAGATGATGGGGTAGCTGCACTCGAAGCCGGTGGCGAACATGAAGGGGCGATGTTGTGGATCGCGGCGTAGAAAATCGGCAATGGCGACCATGCGTGGACCTCGCACAAGTGTTGGAGGTCAGGGGTGCAATGTGGGTGCCATGGGGCGGCCGGGAGGGAGGAAAAAGTTGAGGTTTGGGGAAGAAAAAGCCGACGGCGGGAGTCGAACCCGCAACCTACGGTTTACAAAACCGTTGCTCTGCCATTGAGCTACATCGGCGGAGGTGGAGGGAAGTTTACCAAAAGGGGGAAGGGGCATCCAACGGCGGGTGAGATGGGCGAGACTTGACCCCCCTACCTGTGGCGGGCTGATCCTCCCCCCAAAAAAAGACGCACGTTTTGGCGTGCGTTTTTTTGGGGTTCATTGGGAGGGATTGGCATCAGCCGGGGAGCTTGCTCCAGTTTTTGACCTTGGTGGTGTCGGGGGCCTGGTAGTCGAGGGACCAGGTGGGCAGGAGCCAGAGGTCCCGGATTTTGAGGTTTTCGGCGTGACCATCGACGAAGGAGAGGTTGACGGTGTGGTTGGAATGGCGGTCGATGGAGAAGCGGCCCATCATGCTGGAGCCGGAGACTTTTCCGCCGGGGGTGAGGGTGCCGGCGCCATCGACGTTCCAGTTGCCGGCGGCATCGAGGGGGACGCTGTCGGTGGCGGTGGGGAAGGCGTCGGTCCAGACGCAGTCGGCGAAGACGGGGACCTTGGCTTCGTTAACGGCGGCCATCTGGTTCATGCGGATGAATTCGCCGTAGTTGGAGGCGGTCTTCTTGATGGTGCCCTGGCTCTTCTGGTCATAGAGCCAGCCGTTGAAGCCGTAGGAGCCGGACCAGTACTGGGCGGGGGTGTAGGAGGTCATCTTGCCGGTGGTGGTGTCGAGGAACTTGCGTTCGAGGTTGGTGTTGCCGGGCCCGCCGCCCCAGGCCATGTCGTGGGTGCCCCACTCGGGGTTGCCGGTGGTGTTGGAGGTGATCTGGGTGGCGTTGGGGCAATAGCGGAGTTTGTCCATTTTGCCGTAGGGTTCGATGACGCTGATCCAGAGGTAGTTGCCGTTGGAGTTGGACTGGTTGGCGGTCATGGCGGAGACGCCGGTGGAGTCGAGGTAGACGCGGTAAGTGGTGGCGAGGCCTTTGACGTTGGCGAGGCACTGGGCGATTTTGGCGCGTTCACGGGCGCGGCCGAGGGAGGGGAGGAGGATGGCGATAAGGACGGCGATGATGGCGACGACGACAAGAAGTTCGATGAGGGTGAAAGCACCGCGGCGATGGCGATGCGCAACCGTAGCCGTAAGCATACGACGAACACTCCAAGTAAGTTGTATTTGGTGGAATTTGCGGCGGTACAGGTACTGCCGAATATCAAAATCCACCACGCACCCCCATCGTAGTTACACGGATGCTGGGGGACAACTCTCACGCGGTGAGATAGTTGCAATTATCTTATAAATAATAAGTTGCGACTGTCATCTATATAGAAAACAGGGGAAGCAAGAGGCCGGCTATGTCTTTTGACATACCAGGTTCTGCTGGAGCTTTCGTGAGGGTGTCAACTTGTGCGAATTTGCGACGCTCCGAACGATGGTTTTCGCGGATTGCGACAGACATTGGGGGCTTCGCAAGATGGGGCGTTTCGCATAGGATGCGGCGGGTCGGCAGGAGGATGCGCGTATGAAGCCAAAGAACACGATTTGCCTGTGGTTCAATAAGGATGCGCACGCGGCGGCGCGTTTTTATGCGGCGACGTTTCCGGACAGCCAGGTGATGGCGGTTCACAAAGCGCCGGGGGATTTTCCGGGCGGGAAGAAGGGGGACGAGCTGACGGTGGAGTTCACGGTGCTGGGGATTCCGTGCCTGGGGTTGAATGGGGGTCCGGCGTTCAAGCAGAGCGAGGCGTTTTCGTTTCAGATCGCGACCGACAGCCAGGAAGAGACGGATCGGTATTGGAATGCGATCGTGGGGAATGGGGGGCAGGAGAGTGCGTGCGGGTGGTGCAGGGATCGGTGGGGGATTTCATGGCAGATCACGCCGCGGGTGTTGACCGATGCGCTGGCGGCAGGCGGGAAGGAGGCGAAGCGTGCGTTTGCGGCGATGATGACGATGGGGAAGATTGATATTGCGGCGATTGAAGCGGCGCGGCGGGGGTGACGGGGAGAGAGGGTGGGTTCTGCGCAGAGGTGGGTCAGGAGGCGACGGGTTGGGGCGCAGGGGCGGCGGGTTCTTCGAAGGAGAGGGAGGAGGCGTATTTTTTGATGGCGTTGTATTCGGCGATTCCGAGGGGGAGGGCTTTGAGCTGGTCGTCGGAGAGGCGTTTGATGTCGGCGAGGGTCTTGATGCGGGCCTGGGCGAGCTTGGCAACGGCCATGGGGGTGAGGCCGTCGCGCGGTTTGATGGGGGCCGCGGGATGATCGGCCGGTTTTTTGAGAGCGGCTTGGGTCATGGACAGGTGCCTCCTGGACGTGACGTGGCGTGCGGTGAAGGGGGTATCAGGGGGTAATGTCGGCTCGTGGGGGTGGGGGCATGAGTTATGGGCGGGGGATTCGCAGATGGGGTGGGTGATGTGGGGTGGGTCGCCTGCCGGGCCGGGGGCAGGCATCGGAATGGGTTAATGAGGGCCGCAGGTGTTTGTTGCGGTGTCGACATCGATGTAGCCGGTGTCCGATGCGTTGTTGTAGCAGTAGATGCCGATGCGGTCGCCGCGGTAGTAGCTCCAGGTCAGGGGCACGGGCGGGCCGAGGTTGGTGAAGGAGGCGCCGTCGAGGCTGAAGGAGAATTGGCTGGCGCCGGTGTCATCCCAGGTGCTCCGGAGCCAGAGGTTGTTGCCGGAGAGCTGGGGGCCTTCGATGGTTTTGCGGGCGGTTTTCATGATGAGGGTGCGGACGGCGCCGGCCTGTGAGACGCCGAGGGTTGCCCAGGCTTTGGCGAGGTGGCAGAGGCCGGCTTCCTGGCCATCGGTCATTCCGGCGACGTCGATTTTGAGGGTGAAGGCGCTTGTGCCGGCGCGCATGATGCGCTGGGTGAGGGTATTTCCGGCCTTCAGGAGATCGCCGGTAGCCAGCGGTTTGAAGGCGTGGAGGCGCAGGAATCCGGGGCGTTCGGTGAGGGACCATTTTTCTGCGCGGGGCTGGTAATTCCATTCCCACTGGGGGGCGAGTGTGGCGTTGTCGAAGTTCTCGTCGAAGCGGGTTGGTGTTTTGAATGAGTGATCGGCGGGGGCAATGCCGGGCATTTTGGAGGACCAGACCATGTTCCCGATGAGGTCGGCGCCGGGTTTGCCGATGACCGGCCAGCCGTCGATCCAGGAGACGGGGAGGAGGACCATGTCGCGGCCTTCCCAGTCGCCGGTGCCCTGGTGAGTGAGGTACCACCAGCGGCCGTCATCGACCTGGACGAGTCCACCCTGATTCGGTTCTTTGTCGAGTGCGCGGTTGACGTGATTGAGCTGGCGGACCTGCCAGGGGCCTTCGAGGCTCTGCGCCCGTTCGGCCATGATGACGCGGCCTTCGGGTTTGACCTCGCTGAAAAGGTGGAAGTAGGTTCCGTTGATTTTGAGGAGCTTGTTGGCCTCGCTACCGTGGGCGTGGTAAAGCACGCGGTCGGATTCAGGGAGGAGGGATCGGCCATCGTCGCTCATCTTGAAGAGGTGGATCTTGTAGGCGTCGGCGAAGTGGGAACAGATGAAATATCCCTGGCCGTCGTCGTCCCAGAAGGGGCAGCAATCGTCCCAGCCCTTGGCTTTCATGACGGGTGTGGGCGGCAGCCAGGGGCCGGCGGCGTCGGCGGCGGTGGTCATGAAGAATCCTTCATCGGGCGTGCCGAAGTAGATCCAGAATTTTCCATTGTGATGTCGGATAGCGCCGGCCCAGATGCCGCGGCCATAGTGGTTCATGCGGTTCCAATTGAGTTCGGGCGAGATGCGGGTGAGATCGTCGACGGCGTGTCCGGCGACGGCCCAGTTGACGAGATCGCGGGAGCGGAGGATGACCACGCCGGGGGAGTACTGGAAGGTGGAGGAGATGGCGTAGAAAACACCGTTGACGCGGATGACGTCCAGGTCGCTGTAATCGGCGGGGAGGAGGGGGTTGACGAAGGTGCCGTCGCCCTGGTCGCCCCACCTTCCGTGGAGCGCTGCGGGCCTGGGCGTGATTTCGGAGGCGCCTTTGGCGATGACCGCGAACGAAAAGAAAAGCGCGAGTGCGAGCAAGTTGAAAAGATTTCGCGAGAACATCCGGTGCCTCCGAGACTGACAGAATGCGGATTGTAACCCGGAAGTTTATGGGTGTGGGGCCGATTGCGTCGGGGTTGATGAAGGGCGGGGCTGGCAGGGCGGCGGGGGTGCCGGACTGCGTTTTTTTTTTTTCGCGGCGTCAGATGGCGGGAATGGGGAAATCGAAAGCGAGGAAGAGGGCAGAGGCGACGGCGAGTGCGGTGGCGACGATCTGGAGGAGGAGGAGGATGCGTTTGTTGAGTTTGAGGGGCCAGCGGATGTACCAGGGGGGGAGGAAGTTGAGCATGGGGCGGTCGAGCGCGTTCATGGCGAAGGCGAGGAAGGTTGCGCCGAGCAGGCCGGTGGCGATGGCCGAGGAGAGGGAGATTGTGCGGAGATTCACACTGCCGCCGGGCGAGCGGGCGACGTGCCAGGCGTAGAGGGTTGCCCCCACGGCCCCCCCTGTCAAAATGAGCAGGAGGAGTGTCCAGAGCATGTTACGGAAGAGGATGCGGTAGAAGGCGGGATTCATGAGGCGGCTCCGGGGGGGTGGGGAAGCTCATGCAGGCATTATAGTCAGAAGGGGCGAATGGGTGGGGTGAGGGGGGTAACGCATGAGCGGCAAGGAAGTGCATATTGAGATTCGTCGATTTTTCTCAGTATTTTTTAATGGGGCGGCTTTCTGATTGCTAAATGACAGGCAGCACGGAGGCAGGAGTTTGCCATGCGATTCGTATGTGATGGAAAGGCGTATGACACGAATACCATGGAGCTCTTGAAGCTGGACGATTTTGCGACAGCGATTTATCTGGATCACGGGGCGGGGGAGGCGTTTCTGCAGACTTGGGACGATGCGGTGGGGGTGCGGATTGCGCGGATGACGGACGAGGACATTCGGAAGCTGCGGGATCAGTTCGGGTGGGGGCATGGGGCGGGGACGCAGGCGCGGCCGGGGCCGGGATTGTTCTGGACGGAGCGTCCAGCGCGGGAGGAGGCGTCGGAGGCGATTCGGCGGGGGCGGTCGCGATAGGTTTGCCGGGGAAGAATGGGGCAAAAAGAAACAAACCTCGCGGTGGGCGAGGTTTGGAAGCTGGGGGACTAGGATTCGAACCTAGACAGGCAGAGTCAGAGTCTGCAGTGCTACCGTTACACCATCCCCCAGTGATGGGTGAGCAGGGAATAATAGCGGATTTGGGGCGTGGGTTCAACGCTCGAGGGCGTTGTTGAGGGGGTTTGCGGATTTGCGTCGGGCGGCGAAGAATTCTTTCAGGAGAGCGGAGGATTCATCGGCGAGGATGTCGGGGATGATTTCGAGGCGGTGGTTGAGGCGGGGATCGGAGCAGAGTTGGAAGAGGGAGTGGACGGCGCCGGCCTTGGGGTCGCGGCAGGCGTAGACGAGGCGAGGGAGGCGGGATTGGACGAGGGCGCCGGCGCACATGGGGCAGGGCTCGAGGGTGACGTACATGGTGCAGTCGAGGAGGCGCCAGTGGTTGAGGGCGAGGCCGGCTTGTCGCATGGCGACGATTTCGGCGTGGGCGGAGGGGTCGTGAAGGGCTTCGCGGCGGTTGAAGCCGGTGGCGATGATCTTGGGTTCGGGTTGGAGCCCCCCTACCGGGGCGGGCGGGTGGTGGAGGATGAGGCAGCCGACGGGGATTTCGTTTTGGTCGGCGGCGTCGCGCGCGAGGTGGAGCGCTTGGCGCATCCAGTGTTCGTGGTTCAGGGTTGTCATGGGAAAGTACCCCCAACGGGATTCGCACCCGTGTCGCTGCCGTGAGAAGGCAGTGTCCTAGGCTCCTAGACGATGGGGGCAGGAGCTCGGCGAATTGCCGAGGCAAGTCAATTTAGGGTTGCGTGGCGGCGATGTCAAACGGTGGAGGAGCTGATTCATCCCCACCTCGGAGCGAGGCTTTTGGAGGAGAGGCCGATTTCGTCAAATATTTGTTGAATGGTGACTTGCAGGTCGTTGAGCATGCGTCTGGCGATGGTGAACACGCCGCACTCGCCGGGACGGTTGTTCGAG
>JBQCGD010000043.1:0-33299 GCA_051955985.1 Phycisphaerae bacterium
TCCCCGCCCTCGGAAACCCCCCTACCCTCCAAAGGCCCGCCCCCGAATCTCCGCCATTCTTTTGCCTTTCTTCATTCCTGGGATATGTTCCCCTTAGATGTGACTCTGCAGGACAACTCTGAACCACAAACGTGGAAATAAGTCGCCAGTCTTCCACCCCCCAAGCTGACGCAGTTGTCCAACGCCGGCCCTTCGTCTGGCCGCACGTACCCCGTTTTACCACCGATCTGACCATCTGGTGGAGAAGGAGATTCCTCATGCTTCGTTCGTTCTGCGCCCTCGCCGCCGCCCTCGCAATTACCGGTCTCGCCGGCTTCGCCCACGCCAGCACCGTCCTCCCCGGCGACGCCTCCGTCCGATATGCCGTCAACGCCGGCGGCTTCTTCGTCAACGCCACCGGCGAAAGCCAGTACCCCGGCGACCCCTTCGCCGATTCCAACCTCGGCTCCAATAACTGGATCATCGACGCCGGCGCCTACGGCACCGCTTATTCCGACGCCGGCATCGTCCTCGGCATCGACGGCTCCCTCTCCCTCGGCCAACTCCAATCCGTCGACGTCCACCTCGTCTCCGGCGCCGGCCAAACTACCCCCACCATCAACCTCTGGCTCGATACCGGCAACGATGGCAACTTCTTCGCCTTCTCCGGTGACCAGTTCACCGGCCTCAACGGCGATTCCTACTACGGCGCCGATGCCCCCGGCAACATCAACACCACCACCACCTTCTCCTTCCTCGGCGGCCTCGGCTCCGGCTCCCACTCCCTCGCCGACCTCCAGTCCGGCAGCGTCGCCGGCATCGACGGCAATACCAAGGTCGCCCTCTGGATCGGCATCACCGGCGCTACCAACTTCAACTCCAACTACGCCGTCATCTCCAGCGTCGACGTCGCCTCCGCACCCGCCGTCCCCCTCCCCGCCTCCGCCTGGTCCGGCCTCTCCCTCCTCGCCGGCCTCGGCCTCTTCACCGGCGCAAAACGCCTCCGCACCCGCCTCGCCTGACCCCCTCCGCTATTCTCACATCCCAAAAACCCCCGCACCCCGCGGGGGTTTTCTTTTTTTTGCATCCGCGCGCCCCGTTCCCTCGCAATCAACGCCCCAATCCCCCGTTCCACTACCTGTCCAACTGCGAAAGGAACCCATGAAACCCCACCACCTCCTCTCACTCGCCGCCCTCCTCCTCCTCGCCCCCTTCACCCCCGCCCAAACGACAACCCCCACCAAGCCCACCACCCCCAACCCCTCGCCCCTCCGCATCGTCATCGTCGGCGACTCCACCGTCTCCGTCTACCCCGACAACGTCCCCACCCGCGGCTGGGGCATGTACATACAGGACTTCTTCCAGCCCAACACCGTCCAAGTCATCGACCTCGCCGCCTCCGGCCGCAGTTCCAAAACCTTCATCTCCGAAGGCCGCTGGGCCAAAGCCCTCGCCGAAAAACCCAACTACGTCTTCATCCAGTTCGGCCACAATGACTCCCACCCCCCCACAAGGCACGAAGCCACCAACCCCAACACCGACTTCAAAACCTACCTCCGCCAATACATCGACGACGCCCGAAACATCCATGCCACCCCCATCCTCATCACCCCCATGGCCCGCCGCGTCTTCGACAACAACGGCAAAATCTCCGACGTCCCCCCTCCCCCCGGCGGCGGACTCCTCCCCTACTGCAACGCCATGAAAGAAGTCGCCAAAGAAAAAGATGTCCCCCTCATCGACCTCCACTCCGCCAGCGTCGCGCTCTTCGAAAAACTCGGCCCCGACGCCAGCGCCAAACTCGCCAACAAACCCGGCGACTCCACCCACTTCAACGAACAAGGCGCCCGCGACATGGCCTCCCTCGTCATCCAACAACTCCCCCACGCCGCCCCCGACCTCGCCCACGACCTCAAATCCCAGTAACCCACCCCACCCCGCGCCTCCCCAGACCCCCCCCCACAACACCTCACCTCCCACCAACGTTTGCGACCTCGCGGGGCCTCCCCAGTCGCATCCTCATCCACTTTCCTCCGCAATTTCGCCATTCCCCCTCCGCGCGCTTCCGTTATCATCCGCTCATGCTCACACAAAAAATCTCGATTCACCAATTCCCCCGTTTCGTCATTCGTCATTTGTCATTCGTCATTCCCACCCTCCTCCTCACCGCGGCAACCCTCGCCGCCACCCCCCAATGGATCTGCACCACCGACCAATCTCCCTGGCAATCCAAACCCCTCCCCCAACCCTCCCCCACTTCCAACAAACCCGACATCCAAATCCACACCCAAAAACCCCTCCAGGAAATCGAAGCCTTCGGCGCCTGCTTCAACGAACTCGGCTGGCAAGCCCTCCTGACCCTCCCCGAAAAAGACCGCACCGACGTCATGAAAAGCCTCTTCGACGACGACGGCTGCGCCTTCACGCGCGCCCGCCTCCCCATCGGCGCCAGCGACTACGCCCGCTCCTGGTACTCCCTCGACGACACCCCAGGCGATCTGGCGCTCAAAAACTTCAACATCACCCGCGACAAAACCTACCTCCTGAACTACGTCAAAGCCGCCACCACCATCCGCCCCGACCTCCAACTCTGGATCTCCGCCTGGAGCCCCCCCGCCTGGATGAAAGACAACAACAGCTACGCCCACGGCCACCTCCTCTCCGACCCCGCTATCCAAAAAGCCTACGCCCTCTACCTCGCCAAAGCCGTCCAGGCCTACCAGTCCGAAGGCCTCCACATCTACGCCTGCATGGTCCAGAACGAACCCAAATCCGACAGCAAATACCCCACCTGCGTCTGGACCGGCCAACAGGAACACGACTTCATCGCCAACTTCCTCGGCCCCACCTTCCAGCAAAACCACATCCCCGCCGAACTCTGGCTCGGCACCCTCAACGACGCCCACCCTGAAAAGTTCGCCATCCCCGTCCTCTCCGACCCAAGCGCCGCCAAGTTCATCACCGGCGTCGCCTACCAGTGGGAAGGCAAAGACGCCATCGCCAAAACCCACGAACTCTTCCCCCAAATGAAACTCATGCAAAGCGAATCCGAGTGCGGCACCGGCAAAAACTCCTTCGCCGACGCCGAATACACCTTCTCCCTCCTCCGCAAATACCTCAACGCCGGCGCCTCCTCCTACTTCTACTGGAACATGGTCCTCCCCCCCGGCGGCGTCAGCACCTGGGGTTGGAAACAAAACGCCCTCATCACCATCGACCCCGATAAAAAAACCATCACCTACAACCCCGAATTCTACCTCTTCAAACACCTCTCCCATTTCGTCCCCCCCAACTCCCACCTCCTCACCACCACCGGCGACTGGGGCGATAAACTCGCCTTCCAAACTCCCACCGGCGACACAGTGCTCCTCGTCGGCAACTCCGCCAACAAAGACCTCCCCCTCATCCTCTCCACCGACACCCCCACCGAAACCCTCCACCTCACCCTCCCCTCCCACTCCTTGAACACAATCGTCCTCCCCACCAATCGATTGCGCGAAAACTGAATCGACGCTCTTGTCGGCAACTCGATTCATACAGTATGAACCGGGCGCAATTCTGATTCTGGCGGGTCAACGAGGAACATCCTCTTTCAGACGGCGCCAATTCATCTTTGTCTGTATTGCCACATTATCCAACGTCGGCATTAATTTCGCGCGGGTGACACCCGCTGAGGACAATTCCTTAAGCAATTCGAACGCGGCTTCCGCAGGCAATTTAAACTCCTTCAAGAGTGGCTCAGGGGCCTTGTTATCATTAAAGAAAGCCCCTTGCGCAAAATCCGGCCAGCTCCCGTTCGCACTTTTAAATCCATCGGCCACCCTACGCGCGATAACTGAGCAGACTCCGCTTTGCGCGTGAAGATATTGATGTTGCGAACGAGGGGCGGTGACCCATTTGATAATGCCAGTCCGATCGCGCTCTCGCTTGATCGCCCAAACGGAAAGGCATGTGCTCTTACGTTTACTCTTCTGCTCAGACGTTTGGAGGGACTGCCAAGCATACTCCGCAGCAAAAAACGCGCCGACAAGAGGATCCTGCGTCCAATCGAGATACCGCGTGGGAACACCGTGATGTTGAGCGAACACAAACGGTTTATCCGGAAATAGTTCCTTTTTCACCGCCGTGTCGAGCATTAACTCATCGAGCGGATTCTTCTGACTTTCAATGATTGCACAAATGCTTTCGTCTAACGTCATCAATTTTTCTGCGTCGGGAATCGTCAAACCGAGATCATCAGCCAAGCTACAAAATTGCCAAACGGCCTGCACTTCCGCAAGGACTGCGACATGATGGTCGATATATTCCGTTCGAATCTTCGCGGACCTGTCGATTCTTCTCGCTGTCTCATCCTCGTCAGCTGCTCGTTCGAACTTCGGACGAATCCACTCTCGAATGGATGCAAGTCCAGGATCTTCAATCTTCCGCCATGCTGCCGGCTGAAGTTCCCAGCCGGCATCTCCGTGACCCCGATATACCCAAGGGGAACGAAAGGATGGCGCGCGACATTCCGTTAGTGACAACTTCCTGAGTTCGTCCATGAATTCCCGTGCGGATTCAAATTCAGTGTGTTCCATATTGAGTTTCCGCTCATCGAATTTAGTTCAAAAAAGATTCACCATTGGCCGCCAAAAATAATATCACACCTCCGAATTTGTTAAATTGAATTGTGTAAACACCAAAGGGGTAGAGTCAATCCCTGTCGGCTATCATGCCGACATCATCCAGCCCGGAGCACCCCATGCCCCCCTTCCCCCTCCAACCCACCCTCACCAGCCCCCTCCTCACCCTCCGCCCCCTCGTGCTCTCCGACTACCCCGCCCTCTTCGCCGTAGCCTCCGACCCCAAAATCTGGGAACAACACCCCGTCCCCACGCGCTACCAGGAGCCCCTCTTCAAACAATTCTTCGAATCCACCCTCGCCTCCAAAGGCGCCCTCGTCGTCATCGACAACCAAACCCAAAAAATCATCGGCTCCTCCCGCTACTCCCAACGCAACCCCGCCATTTCCGAAATCGAAATCGGCGGAACCTTCCTCGCCCGCTCCCACTGGGGCGGCAGCTACAACCGCGAACTCAAACGCCTCATGCTCACCCACGCCTTCCAGTTCGTCGACACCGTCCTCTTCGAAATCGGCATCCACAACCTCCGCTCCCAGAAAGCCCTCCAAAAAATCGGCGCCACCCTCACCCCCCGCCGCGAACTCCGCCTCCTCCACGGCACCGTCGTCGAACACCTCGTCTACCAGATCAAAAACCCCTCCCCCCTCCGCGCCGTTTAGCCGGCGACTTCAATCGCCGCGTGACGACCGCCCGCCCTCCAACCAGCCACTCGACGTAACGACCTGATGATTCAACGATTTAACCCCTAATCCCTACAATTCCTATCGGTGATGGGGGGAGACCGCCAATGACGTACCCACGCTTGGCGGACTCCCCCTCCCCCCATCTCCAGGCCGGCCCATTCCCACACCCGCCGTGCTGTGTCATAATCCCCCCATTCACAACCACCTGCGACCGTTTTTCCCCCACCCAAACCCCCTAGAGGAATTCCTATGAACGAACCGATAAGAATCCGTGTCGTCCGCCTGGAACACGGCCGGGATTTGCCCCTCCCCGCGTACCAGACGCCGCACGCCGCCGGTATGGACCTGCTCGCCGCGCTGCCCGCCGATCAACCGATCGTCCTGCAACCGCTCGCGCGCATCGCCTGCCCCTGCGGTTTCGCCATGGCTTTGCCACCCGGTTACGAAGCGCAGATTCGGCCTCGCTCCGGCCTCGCCCTCAAGCACGGCCTCTCGATGCCCAACTCGCCCGGAACCATCGACGCCGACTACCGCGGAGAAATCAAAGTGCTCCTCATCAACCTCGGCACCGAACCCATCACCCTCTCCCGCGGCATGCGCATCGCCCAAATGGTCATCGCCAAACACGAAACCGCCCACTGGGACGAAGCCGCAAGTATCGAAAAACTCCCAACTTCCGAACGCGGCGCCGGCGGCTTCGGCAGTACCGGCCACTAGCACCCACAAGTCATCAACCCCCAAGAATGGAGTCGTAACAACGCATGGCTGCGAGAAAAAACAAAGAATCCAACCCCAACAAGGGCCTCATCTCCCGCGTCATCTTCATGATGTTCGTCTGGGTCGGCTACCTCCTCTTTACCCTCGCCTGCATCTCCTTCAACCCCTCCGACCCCCCCTCCCACATGCGCGTAACTCTTGATCGGCCAACGTATCACAACTGGTGCGGCGCCGTCGGCGCCAGCATCGCCTACTCCACCATGCAGGGCATCGGCCCCGGCATCTTCGTCTTCATCGCCTTCCTCGCCATCGCCCTCGTCCTCTGGACCAAGGGCGACCCCGTCACCCAGTTGCCCCTTCGCATCATTGGCGTGGCGCTTCTTGTTGCTTCTCTGAGCACGTTGTTCAATATGTCGGGGTCGCCGGGGCCGTTTGGGGAGGGCGCGGGGGGGATGCTTGGGATTGCGATCGGGCATTTCCTGGATGTGGAATTCAAGCACGGGGCATGGTTTATATTAATTGCCACGTTCGTCGTCGGCGGGCTCCTGGCTGCGGATGAATTCATGCTGGCCCTTCCCGCCCGGCTCCTGTGGGTGGGCAAGAAACTTCCGACGGAACCGGTCGCTGCGGCCGCAAGTGGTGCCGCCACCGGTATTTGGGGCTCCATCGTCGGCAGCTTCGAAAACTGGGGCAGCTCCAAGAAAATGGGAAAATCTGAACCCAAAGTGAACGGCCGCAAGAAGAAAGAGACCGCGGAAGTAAAAACCGGCGACGCCGGGGCAACCATTAAGAACCCCAGCGAAGAATCGGAAAAGAGCGAGACAAAATCCGGCAACGCCGAGAAGGCTCCCGAGCCGGCAAAGGTCGAGGCAAAGGAAGTCGCCGACGAGGAGGCGGAAGCCGAAGCACCTGCAACGGCAACCGTCGCGGCCGCCGAAGTCCCGGTCCGCAAACCGGTCGTCCCGCGCACGAACCAGCCGATTCGTCAGCAGCCGACACCCCAGAAGACGCAGGACCTCGACAACTACCGCCTCCCCGGCCTCGACCTTCTCGACGAAGCGGAGCCTGTGGACACCGTCGGCCAGGAAGCCCGGGTTCGCGAAAAGGCGAAAGTCCTCGAAGCGGCGCTCGAGTCGTTCAACATCGATGGCAAAGTCGAAGCGATCGACACCGGGCCGGTCGTCACGCTTTATGAACTTAACCTTGCCCCGGGCATCAAATCGTCGCAGGTCGCGGCGCTCTCGAAGGACATCGCCCGGGCGCTCAAGTCGCCGCCGGTGCGCATCATCGATAACATCCCCGGCAAATCGACGATGGGCATCGAAGTGCCGAACCTCGATCGCGAACGCGTCCGCCTCAAGGAGCTGTTCCAGCTTTCGGACGACAAGATCGCGAAGATGGCCCTTCCGATGTGCCTCGGCAAAGATGCCTCTGGCAACCCGATGATCGAAGACCTCGCCCGCATCCCGCACGTCCTCATCGCCGGCACCACGGGTTCGGGGAAATCGGTCTGCATCAACTCGATCGTCATGACGCTGCTGCTCACCCAGCGGCCGGATCATGTGAAGCTGATCATGGTTGACCCGAAGATGGTCGAAATGCAGGACTACAAGGCGATCCCGCACCTGATGGCCCCGATCATCGACGACATGTCGAAGGCGGAGTCCATTCTGGAATGGGCGACGCAGAAGATGGACGAACGCTACGAGACGATGGCGGAGGCCGGCGTTCGTCACATCAAGGATTACAACAAGCTCTCGCGTGAGGAGATCATCACGCGTTTCAACGCGACGACGGATGATGACAAGGCGAAGCTGCAGTTCCACATGCCGTACATCGTGATCATCATCGACGAGCTCGCCGACTTGATGATGACGTCGAAGGAGGTTGAAGGGCACATCGTCCGCATCGCCCAGAAGGCCCGTGCGGTCGGCATCCACCTGATCCTCGCGACGCAGCGTCCTGAAGCACAGGTCGTCACCGGCCTTATCAAGTCCAACATGCCGGGCCGTATCTGCTTCCAGGTGCGCTCGCGTCTCGACTCGCGCATCATGCTCGACCAGTCCGGCGGCGAACTGCTGCTTGGGCAGGGCGACATGCTGATGCTCCGTCCGACCGGCGGCGGCCTCGTGCGTGCCCAGGCGGCGTTCGTGGATGACAAGGAAATCCGGGGTGTGTGCAGCTTCCTCAAGGAAATCGCGCAACCGGAATTCCACCCGGAACTGATGCAGCTCGGCGCGGCGACGGGTTTGGCGGAGGGCGAAGAGAAGGATCCGCTGTACAACGATGCGGTGGACATCATGATTGAAACCGGCCGCGGATCGGTGTCGCTCATCCAGCGCCGCCTCAACATCGGTTACTCCCGTGCGAGCCGGCTCATCGACCAGATGCGCCGCCTCGGCATCGTCGGCGCGTACAAGGGCTCGATGGCTTCCGAAGTGACGATCACGAAGGAAGAGTGGGAGCAGATGAAGGCGGAGGAGAAGGCGGCGGGCGGGCACGTGGCGGGCGGCGATGGCACGGAAGGGTCGACCGGCGCCAAGGCCGGGGCCGGCACGAACGCCGGTTTTGCCCAGCAGGTCAACTCGCAGTTTGATGAGAACGATGACGACAACGACGGCGGCGTGCCGGACGAAATGCCCGGCGAGCATCGCTACTGATCGTCACACGAGATGTAGCGAGATCCACGAAGAACACGAATCAACCCGCTTGATTCGTGTTCTTTTCATTTTTGCCCGCGGCGTCTTCCCCGTTGCCGGGTGTCGAATTGGTCAGCAGTGTGAGGCGTGCCCGCAGCAGTTCCTGCTCGTGCGGCCGCAGGCGTGTCTCGATTCGGACGTGCCAGATGGGAGGGCAGTTCGGTGGCAGCGGTTTGCCGCGGAGCTTGACCCAATCCTTCATGGTGGTGATGAGGGCTTCGACGCCGCGCTGCTGGCCGAGCGTTGCGATGCGTTGGAGATCGCGTGGCAGGCTGTAGTTGTAATGGTCATCGAACCATTGGGCAGCGGAAAGCTGCATGCCGAGGGATTGCACGGTGTGGACGAAGCCGTTGGGATTGGCGATGCCGGCGAAAGCAATGACTTTGCGGCCGTTGCCGCCGAGGGTGGCAACGAGGGGGACGGGGTTGTCGGCCGCGTCGTGGAGGCCGATGACGGAGGTGCGTTGCTGGAAGATGGCGCGCGGGGAGACCCATTGGGTGAGGAGACCGGCGGCGAGGGTGGCGAGTTCTTCGGAGACCTGCTCGCAGCGGGTGAGCATGATCATGTTGGCGCGCTGCAGGTTGTAGGGGGGTTCGCGCCAGGAGCCGCGGGGGACGACGCCGGGGATGCCCATGGGGGCGGTGGCATCGACGAGGACGATGTTGAGGTCGCGGGCGAGGCGGCGGTGCTGGAAGCCGTCGTCGAGGACGAGGATGTCGGCGCCGTGTTTCTCGATCGCTTGGCGACCGCCGGCGACGCGATCACTGTTCACGATCACCGGCACGCCGGGGCATTCGTGCTCGATGACCATGACTTCATCGGACTTGCCGCGGGTTCCGTCGGGATTCTTGGGGGCGCCGTAGCCGCGCGTCAGCACCGCGGGCTTCCGGCCGAGCTTTTTGAGTTCCTTCACCAGCATGATGACGGTAGGGGTTTTTCCGGTGCCGCCCGTCGTGATGTTGCCGACCGAGATCACCGGCACGGGCAACTTCGTCTGCTTTAGGATGTGGAAATCGTAGAGGAGATTGCGCACGCCGACGGCGATGGCGTAGAACCAGGAGATGACTTCGAAAACAAAACGCAGAATCGCGGGCCAGGCGCCGGCTCTTTCTCCGGAGATGATCGTTCGGTACCAGTGTTCCATAGCGGCGACGCGTTGAATCAGACGACGAGATTCACCATGCGGCCCTTTACGTAAATCTTCTTCTTCGGAGCCGCGCCCGCGAGGAATTTCATGACTTCCGGATCGGCGAGTGCGGCGGTGATGGCGGTCGCTTCATCGGCGTCGTTCGGGATGGTGATACGGGAGCGGAGCTTGCCGTTCACTTGCACGGGGATTTCGAGCGTCGCATCGACGAGGAGCGCGGGATCGAAGGTCGGCCACGGCAGGCGCGTGATCGACTCGGCGGTGGTGGAGAGGCGGCTGTACACTTCTTCGGCGAAGTGGGGGGCGAAGGGTTCGAGGAGGCGCATGAAGGTGAGGGCGGTTTCCTTCGTGACCTTCGGGGCCTTGGCGAGGGTGTTGTTGAATTCCATCATGGCGGCGATGGCGGTGTTGAAGCTGAGGCGTTCGATATCATCGCCGACACGTTTGATGAGGCGGTGGAGGGGGCGTTTGATCGCTTCGTCCGTCGGGTCGCCTGTGACTTTGGGGTTGTCGTTTTCGTCGAAGAGGTTGCGCCAGACGCGTTGGAGGAAGCGGTAGACGCCTTCGACGCCGGCGGTGGACCACGGCTTCACTTGTTCCAGCGGGCCCATGAACATTTCGAACATGCGGAGGGCGTCGGCGCCGTAGTCTTTGATGACGTCGTCGGGGTTGACGACGTTGCCGCGGGATTTGGACATTTTGAAGGAGCGGGCGTCGATGCGGATAGCGGGGTCTTCCTTGAGGATGAAGTGCTCGCCGCGCTTTTCGACCTGGTCGGCGGTGAGTTTTTCGGGGATGAGCTTCTGACCGGCGAGGAGGCCGGCGGTGAGATTCACGCCTTTTTTGACGACGAGGTTGTCGTCGTCGGTGAGGTCGACGAGTTCGAGCGTGACACGCTGGCCGCCGGATTCGGTGCGGTAGGTGGTGTATTCCGCTTCACCGAGGATGAGACCCTGGTTGACGAGTTTGCGGAAGGGTTCGTCGGAGGAGACGAGGTTCCAGTCGAAGAGGACCTTGTGCCAGAAGCGGGAGTAGAGGAGGTGGAGGACGGCGTGTTCGACGCCGCCGACGTAGAGGTCGACACCGTTATGCAGCCAGTATTTTTCAATCTGCGGATAGACGAACTGCTTGCTGTTCTTCGGGTCGAGGTAGCGGATGTAGTACCAGCAGCTGCCGGCCCATTGGGGCATGGTGTTGAGTTCGCGGCGGGCGGGGATGGCATCGGGGTCGCCGCAGTTGGCGAGGGTGGCTTTGGTGTCGCCGTGGACGGTTTGGAGACGGACGTGGATGTTGACCCATTCTTTGGCCTTGGAGAGGGGCGGGTCGATGGTGCCGGTGGGTTTGAAATCCTGGAGTTCGGGGAGTTTGAGGGGGAGTTCGGAATCGGCCAGGGGGACGGTGGTGCCGTCGTTGAGGTGGACGATGGGGAAGGGTTCGCCCCAGTAGCGTTGGCGGGAGAAGAGCCAGTCGCGGATTTTGTAGTTGATGGTTTTTTTGCCGATGTTTTTTTCTTCGAGCATCGAGGTGATTTTTTTCTTGGCTTCTTGCGTGGGGAGGTTTTCGATCCAAGAGGAATTCACCGCGATGCCTTCTTCGGTGAAGGCACTCTTTTGCACGTCGATCGATTTGGGCCCCGGGTTACCACCCGGGGCTGGCGCGACGACTTGGATGATGGGGAGTTTGAATTTCGTGGCGAATTCGTGGTCGCGGTCGTCGTGGGCGGGGACGGCCATGATGGCGCCGGTGCCGTAGCCCATGAGGACGTAGTCGGAGACCCAGATGGGGATTTGCTTGTTGTTCACGGGGTTGATGGCGTGGAGGCCGGTAAAGACGCCGGTTTTTTTGGTGTCTTCCTGGCGTTCGCGGTCGGAGCGGGAGGCGGCCCATTTCTGGTAGGCCTGGACTTCGGCGGCTTTGTCGGGGGTTGGGGAGTTGGCGAGGGGGTGTTCGGGGGCGATGACCATGTAGGTGGCACCGAAGAGGGTGTCGGGGCGGGTGGTGAAGACGGTGAGGGATTGCGCGGTTACCCCGGGCGAGCCCGGGGCTATCTGGAAGACTACTTCGGCGCCTTCGGATTGGCCGATCCAGTTGCGTTGCATTTCTTTGAGAGAGTCGGACCATTCGAGTTTTTCGAGGCCGTCGATGAGGCGTTTGGCGTAGGCGGTGATGCGGAGCATCCATTGGCGCATGGGGCGGCGTTCGACGGGGACGCCGCCGAGTTCGGATTTGCCGTCGATGACTTCTTCGTTGGCGAGGACGGTGCCGAGGCCGGGGCACCAGTTGACCGGGACTTCGGACTCGTAGGCGAGGCGGTATTTTGCGAGGATTTGGCGTTGTTCGGTGGGGGACAACTCTGTCCAATTTTCGATTTTCGATTTTCGATTTTCGATTGGGGGGATGGGGCGTTTGCCGGATTGGAATTCGGCGATCAGTTCGCTGATGGGGCGGCCTTTTTGTTGGTCTTCGTCGAACCAGGTGTCGTAGAGTTTGAGGAAGATCCATTGGGTCCATTGGTAGTAGTTGGGGTCGGTGGTGTCGACTTCGCGGGACCAGTCGTAGGAGAAGCCGAGGGATTGGAGCTGGGTGCGGAAGCGGTTGATGTTGTTGGCGGTGGTTTCGCGGGGGTGGACGTTGTTTTTGATGGCGTACTGTTCGGCGGGGAGGCCGAAGGCGTCCCAGCCCATGGGGTGCATGACGTTGAAGCCTTTGGCGCGTTTGTAGCGGGAGAGGATGTCGGTAGCGGTGTAGCCTTCGGGGTGGCCGACGTGGAGGCCCTGGCCGGAGGGGTAGGGGAACATGTCGAGGGCGTAGAATTTGGGCTTGGTGTGATCGCTGGTGTTGGTGGCGTAGGTCTGGTTTGTGGACCAGAATTGCTGCCACTTCTTCTCGGTGGAGGCTGGGTTGTAGCCGGGCATGGGGGCTCCAGTGGGGGGCTTGGGGGGGATTAGGTACAGATTGGGTAGGGTAATTGGGTGCGAGGGCAGGGGCAAGGGTGGGGGAGGAAGATGGCCAAAGAGAAGATGGCCAAGGCGTGTGCGGGGTTGGCCATCTTCTTTGTTCCATATGTTCAACTTTGCGACAGGAAATGAGGGACAGGTCAGCTTGTCGGAGGGGGAGAAGCGGCTTAGACTTACGGAACTATGAGCGAATTACCCCCCCCACAGCATGTGCCGTTCGTACCGCCGTCGCAAACAGGAAATACGGGATCAGGAGGTTCACAGCCACCGGCCCATGGACAGGGAGGGGGCGGTGAGCAGCAGCGGCGTCGCAGGCGGCGCGGGGGGCGGAATCGGAACCGCAATGGGAACCGTTCGGGGCAGCCGCAGCAGGGACCGGTACCGGTTCGGTACGAGGACGAGGGGGATGATCCCTGGGCGCAGCAGCACGCGGTGCCGGAGGAGAACGGGGCGGGTACGCCGGAGGAACTGCGTCAGGAACGTCACGACAAGATCGAGTTGCCGGAGGCGTTTGCGAAGCTGGGGTTGGAGCCGGCGATTCTGCATTCGTTGGCGCAGATCAATTTTGTGACGCCGTCGGAGATTCAGGAGAAGATGATTCCGGTGGCGTTGACGGGGGTGGATGTATTGGGGCAGGCGCGGACGGGTACGGGGAAGACGGCGGCGTTTGGATTGCCGATTTTGCAGAAAATTGACCTGTCGCAGCCGTTCCAGGCGCTGATTGTGGTGCCAACGCGTGAGCTGGCGGTGCAGGTGGACGCGGAGATGCGGCGGTTTGCGAAGCACAAGCCGGTGCGTTTTGCGCTGGCGTACGGGGGGACGAAGTTGTCGGGGCAGATCAAGCACATGGGGCATCAGCCGCACGTGATTGTGGGGACGCCGGGGCGGATCATGGATCTGCAGGAGCGCGGGGCGCTCGTTTTGGACAACATCAAGTTTGTGGTGTGCGACGAAGTGGACCGGATGTTCGACATCGGATTCCGGGACGACATTCGGAAGATTTTGTCGTTCTGCCGGGCGCCGCATCAGACGATTTTTGTATCGGCGACGATCAGCGACGACATCGAGCGGATGGTGTCGAAGCACATGACGAACCCGACGCGGGTGTTCACGTCGTCGAAGGAAGAGCAGCTGACGAATCCGGAGGCGGCGCAGTTTTACGTGGGCGTCGAGCCGTGGGACAAGCAGCGGGCGCTGCGGATGCTGATGAAGGCGGAGAAGCCGGCGCTGGCGATCATTTTCTGCCGGACGAAGCGGAGCGTGGACAAGGTGGCGGCGGGGCTGGAGAAGGATGGGATTGCGGCGTCGCCGATCCACGGGGACTTGATGCAGAACAAGCGTGAGCGGGTGATGCGGGGGTTCAAGACGGGGAAGATTCATGTGCTCGTCGCGACCGATTTGGCGTCGCGCGGGATCGATGTGCATGAGATTACGCACGTGGTGAATTATGACATACCGGAGGATCCGGAGGTGTATGTGCACCGCGTGGGGCGGACGGCGCGCATGGGGGCGACGGGGCGGGCGTTTACGTTTATTTCTCGGGGGCAGGGGCAGATGCAGACGGAGATCGAGAAGCTGATCAATAATTTGATGGAGGAGTACCGGATCGAGGGGTTTGTGCCTTCGCCGGAGCCGGGGGGACGGAAGCATCATGAGGATGATGAGGGGCCGGAGGGACATGCGCCGGCGGCGGCGCCGACGCAGCCTGCGGCGCCGGAACCGGGTGGGACGCAGAGTCCGCCGTTGACGCCGGAGGGGTATATGCCGACGGGGTTTGGGAATGTGGCGCCGACGAAGAGTGTGCGGCCGTTGAGTGGAAGGTTTCCGACGAAGCGGCGGCGGTGATTGGCCCGCCCCGCCCGCGACGTAAACACGAAGAGCACGAAGGCGCGAAGAGTCTCCTTTGAATGGGCGGGGGGTTGCAGGTGGAATGTCCATTGGCCCGCGCCGTTGGAAACGGCGGGCTTTCCGGGCGTGGGGAGTGAGAGGTTTTCAGTGGGGCGCAGGGGGGTTTTATGAGACTTGGGGATTTTTGGGAAAATTTCTAAAGTTTCTCGGAGAATTTGGTTTCAAGGCTTCGTGGTTTCAGGGTATACCGGTGGGGCGACGGCCGGAGTGGACCCCGGTTGTCGGGTTTTTGATTGCTCGCAATTGATACGTTCGCGCTGAGCGCGGGTGCCTGAGGGTCCCGGCTGAATGGCGGGCGTTGGTTGCGGGGGAGTCCTGCCCATGGGTCCACGTCGGCGTTTCCGTATTCAACCTGGTTTTTCGGTTTGCCGCTTCGAGGCGTTGGAGTCGCGCGTGTTGCTTTCGGGGACAGGGGCGGTGCGGCCGTTGCCGCGGGAGGTGGGAGGGAATTTGGCGTCGGTGTTTCTTTCGGAGTCGACGGATCAGGCGGCGGCGGGGACGGCGGTGAACTTTGTGGCGCATGTGGTTTCGTCGCAGAGTGCGGATGGGTGTGTGGTGGATTTTGTGGACAACACGGCGGCGCGGGCTGTGGTGATCGGGTCGGGGACGGTGCGCAATGGGGCGGCGAGTTTTTCGTGGGGGAACGGGTTGGCGGGGGCGCATCAGATTACGGCGCAGTTGGAGGCGGGGCAGGTGGTGGCGGGGATGCCGAGCGCGGCGCAGTTCGTGACGATTAGCAAGGGGGCGACTTCGACGGGGCTTGTGCAGGTGGGCGCTACGCTGGTGGCGACGGTTTGGGTGGGGGATGTGCCGGCGAGCGGGGGGACGGTGAGTTTTTTTGAGGGGACGACGTTGCTGGGGACGGTGGGGGTGAAGGGGGATGGGGCGGCGGTGTTTTCTCTTGCGTCGTTGAAGGCGGGGGCGCATGCGATTGTGGCGGCGTTTAATGGGACGTCGCAGTTGTTGCCGAGCACATCGACGGAATTGGTGGTGGTGATGGGCGGGTCTTCGCGCGGGGGTGGATCGCATGCGGGGATAGTTCCGCATGGGCGCGGGCATTGGGCGTTGCCGATGGTGGTGGAGAGGCCGGCGGCGCGGAAGCAGGTGAAGCATCCGGCGGTGGTGAAGCATAAGAAGTGAAGGGGAACGGGTTTTTTGTCACCACGGAGCACACGGAGGACACGGAGGGAGAGGGATGGATGTGGGAAGGTCCGGATTTATTGATGTTTGCCTTTTCAATTTCCGCGGATGAAAACAGGTTGGGCGTGGGGGGATGCAATGTGTCATATGCATGGTTCGCGACGACGCAAGCGTTGGCGGAGGCCCAAGCGTGATGCGAAACATTTTTAGGTGAAGATCAATAGCCGACGGGGGCGTCGGCTCGACTTTGGGAGAGGAAGTAGAGAGCGGCGTAGACTTTAGGGTCGATGAGTTGGCCGGCGTTTACTTTTTCGGCGAGCCAGTTGTCGACTTGGGTGAGGGGGATTTCGTGGACTTGGATTTGTTCGTCGCCGTCGGGGGTGGGGTTGCCGCGTTTGGTGAGGCCGGTGGCGCGGACGAGTTTGATGCATTCGGAGGTGAGGCCGGCGGAGGTGGGGCCTTCGGCGAGGAATTCTATTTTTTCGGCGGCCCAGCCGGTTTCTTCGAGGAGCTCGCGTTGTGCGGCGAGTTGCCAGGGTTCGGATTCTTCGCCGGGTTTGTCGCCGACGAGGCCGGCGGGGATCTCGATGATGGTTTTCTGGAGGGGGACGCGGAACTGGGAGATGAGGAGGATTTTTTGATCGGGGGTGAGTGCGGCGATGCCGACGGGAGTCTGGCCGCGGATGCGGTGGACGTATTCCCAGTGGTTGCGCTGGCGGAGTTCGAGGAATTTGCCGCGGTGGAGGGAGATGTCGGGCATGTTTTGCTCACGAACGGGGAGACGGAAACACGAAGGGCACGAAGGCACAAAGGACAACGAAGGGGGACGAGGGAGTTGGAGCCTTTGGGGAAGCTTGCGGATTTTTCAGGCGGCGGGAGTCCATGATCCCCACGGCGTGGAAGCCGTGGGCTTGGGCTTGGGTTGGTGGTCAGCGGAAACTTCGGAGAGCACGGAGATGACGATATGTATGAGGCTCCGCGGTCTCCAGCCACGCCACGGTTAGATCGACTGGAAGACGCTTTCGAAGGGTTGGACGGCGCCGCAGTACATGCAGGCGCGCTGGTTGTCTTTGACGGTGCGGTTGCATTTGACGCATTTTCTGGGGGCGCGGCTGAACTTGCCGTCGGCGACACCGTCTTTGGCGTCGAGTTGGGCGACCTTGGCGACGAGGTCGTCTTCGGCGAGGTTGTGCTTTTCCTTGACGAGTTCCCAGACGGCGGCGCAGACGAGTTTCATGCGTTCGAGCTGGTCTTCGAGGTAGGCGACGTCGCGTTTGGCGGCGGCGGCTTCGTTGGCGGCGGCGGAGGCTTCGCGGCTGGCGGCGCTGGCGGAGTTGGATCCGCCTGTGTAGTAGGACATGCGGGTGCTCCTTGGAGAAGTGGGCACGAGCATTCTACAGCAAGCTACTGCGCGGCGTGGAGAAGAAATTGGCCGACCGGGGCGTCGGCCCCACTTTACATGTTCATTTTGTTGGCGCCGCCTTCGACGATGTATTTGGTGGCGCGGTAGAGGGATTCGAAGGTGCCGGCGTCAGTCCACCAGCCTTTGAGGACTTCGGCGGTCATGGTGCCCTGTTCGATGTACTTATTGTTGACGTCGGTGATTTCGAGTTCGCCGCGCTCGGAGACCTTGAGGGGGCGGATGATGTCGAAGACCTGGTTGTCGTACATGTAGATGCCGACGACGGCGAGGTTGGTTTCGGGGTTCTTGGGTTTTTCGACGATTTTGGTGACCTTGTTGCCGTCCATGGTGGCGACGCCGAAGCGGTGGGGGTCGTGGACTTCCTTGAGGAGGATGCGGGCGCCTTTGTCCTGTTTGCGGAAGGAATCGACGGAAGCGGCGATGTTGCCTTCGATGATGTTGTCGCCGAGGACGACGGCGATTTTGCCGCCGTCGGCGAAATCTTCGGCGAGGCGGAGTGCATCGGCGATGCCGCCCTCCCCTTCCTGGTAGGCGAAGTTGAGTTTGCGGAGTCCGACGGATTTGCCGTTGCCGAGGAGTTCGACGAAGGCGCCGGCGTGTTTACCGCCGGTGACAACGAGTACATCCTGAATGCCCGCGTTGCGCAGGCACTCAATGGGGTACATGATCATGGGTTTGTCGTAGACGGGGAGGAGGTGTTTGTTGGTGACCTTTGTCAGCGGACTCAGGCGAGTGCCCAGGCCGCCCGCGAGGATGACGCCCTTCATGATTGATTCTTCCTTCGGAGCCTTCGGTCGGGTTCACCCGGATCCGCATGCGGGCGGAGGGGCGGGGGCCGGCGTCGCCTTGGTTACCGTCCATTTTTCGCCACCTGGCGATGAGCGACTGGGGGAACAGGCGGAACATCGCGAAGGGGAGGTCATTGACGAGATAGCGCCGTGCCAGCCGGCGGGGCTCTTGAACCAGCCGGTGTGCCCATTCTAACCCCAGCCGTTGTACGAGGCGAGGGGCGCGGCGGATCTCGCCGGCGAGGAAGGAGAGGGAGATACCGACGCCGATAAAAGTTGCATGGGGGAGTGCGGGGCGGAGATAGCGGGTGACGGTTTCCTGCTTGGGGAAGCCGAGGGCGACGTAGACGATGTGGGGGTTGGCGGCGCGGTGTTGTTCGCGGAGGGCGGCGAGTTGTTCGGGGTCTTTTTCGAAACCGGGGGGCGGGCAGGCGGTGCCGGCGATGACGAGGCCGGGGTGGCGTGCCTGGAGGACGGCGGAGGCGCGATCGGCAGCACCGGGAGCGCCGCCGAGGAGGAAGATGCGCCAGTGGTTTTCGGCGGCGACCTCCGCGAGGGTGGAGACAAGGGTGGAACCGGCGACGCGTTCGGGGAGGGGTCTTCCCGCGAGGCGGCTGGCCCATACGAGCGGCATGCCGTCGGCGACGAGGAGGTCGGCGCCGCCTTCATCGGAATGGAAGAGGGGGCGGACGGCGGGCGTGGTGCAATATTGGCGGAGGATATCGAGGTTCGGCGTCAGCACCCACGTGCCCTGACGGCGGGCGATACGCTCCGCGAGGTAGTCGACGGTTTCGGATTCGCTGAAGGGGTTGAGGGGCATGCCGAGGAGGCGGAAGACGGGGAGATTTTCGATTTTCGAATTTCGAATTTCGATTTCAAGCTCGACATCGATCGGTGCATTCGCGGCGAGGGCGAGTGCGGGGGCGGCATCGCGCGGGGTGCGGACCCAGGATTTGGCGCCGTGGCCGGTGAGCATGCCGGCGTAGAGGGCGATCTTCCAGAGGAAGAAGCGCGGGACGCCGAGGGCGAGGGCGGTGACGCCGCGGATGCCGGCTACTTGGGCGGCGCCGGCGAAGATGTAGGTGGCGAGGAGGGAAATCGTGGCGGCGGGGACGAGGAGGAGCCAGGGGGAAGTCCAGCGCACCATGGCGCACCAGACGAAGAGAAAGCTGATGGCCATCCAGTACATCACGGCCATGGCGACGGGCGGGGCAGACCAGTCGAGGAGTGCGGCGGCGCTGCGGAACCAGCCACGGGCGACGAGGAGGGTGAACATGCCGGGAAGCTTGGTCCAGGTGTAGACCTGTCCGGTTTCCCAGCGGAGTTTCTGGGTGGTCATGGCCCGGCGTTCGGCGGGGAGGGGGGAGCGGACGACGGCATCCGGGACGAGGGTGGGGGCCATGCCGGCGAGGAGGAGGTCGTGGGAAATGGCGAGGTCTTCGGTGAGGTGGTCGTCGAAGGTGATGTTTTCGAGGACATCGGCGCGGAAGCACATGCCGGTGCCGAAGAGCTGGGTGGGGATGCCGAGTTTCAGCATGCCGCGGGGGCGGATGACGTTTTTGAGAGCGAAGGCGATGCGGGCGGGCATGTGGAGGCCTTTGCCGGCATCGGGGCAGTCGAGGAGATAGGAGGCCTGGACGACGGGGGTGCCGTTGGCCATGACGGCGTGGATGCGTTCGACGAGGTTGGGGGAGACGGTGCAGTCGGCATCGAGGATGAGGACGGCGCGCTGGTTGGGGAAGACGGAGGATTTGGAATGGAGCCAGGCGAGGCCGTCGCGGAGGGCGGCGGGTTTTCCGCGCACGACGCCGGGACCAGGGTTCCGCTCCAGCACGTCCGCGCCCCACTGGCGGGCGAGCTGGGCGGTGGTGTCGGAGCAATGGTCGGCGACGACGAGGATGCGGCCGATGGGGGCCATCAGGGTTTGAGCACCGAGGGAATCGAGGAGGCGGGGGAGGAGGAGTTCTTCATCGTGGGCGGGGATGAGGATGTCGATGGTGATGGTCCGGGCGGGCCTTTTCGTGGAGGTGCCGCGGGCGGGGAGGAGGGCGAGGAGGGAGAAGAGGAGCCACAAGGCCCAGCAGAGCGCGAGGGGGGCGATTGCCAGGATGAGGAAGGCGGACATCATCGCTCGATCTCCTCACGAAGCGCTTGCCGCGCATCGGGGTGGGCCGGGGAATCCTCCGGGGCGCGATCCATCGCACGGCGACGTGAGTCGTGATGAAGGGCTGAAGCTTCGGGAGGATGAGTGGCAAGGACGCGCCGGAAGATGTGCGCCAACTGCGGAATGATTGTCTCCAGGTTGAAGTCGCGTCGGATCTTTTCCAGACCGGCTGAAGCCATCCGGTCGGCTGCACGTGGGTTGAGCAATAACTGTTCCATTGCGTCTGCAAGCAGATCGGGGCGACCGGGGGCGACGAGAAGTCCGTTCGTGCCATGCTCAATGAGTTCGGAAATGCCGGCGATGCGGGTGGAAATCACGGGGCAGCGGGAGGCCATGGCTTCCATGAGGACGACGGGGACGCCTTCTGCAAAGCTTGGAAGGGCGAACAGATCTGCGGCCGCGTAGTGCTGGTGGATGACGCTCTGCCCGACGTTTCCGAGAAACTGAACGCGGCTTTGGATGCCAAGCACTTCGGCCAGGCGCGTCAGTTCGTCACGGAGGGGGCCATCGCCGACGAGGGTGAGTTTCATCTCATGGCCGCGCAGCGTCAGCTCGGCGATGGCCTGGAGAAGAATGGCGTGGCCTTTTTCGGGGGCGAGGCGTGCGACACAAAGGACGTGGGCAGCCTGTTCCGGGTGTTTGCGTCGCGGTGTGTCGCGATGGAACTGCTGAAGCTCTACGCCGCAATGGGCAACATAGAGCTTCGACCAATGCGAGGGGGGCAGCAAGCTCATCAATTGGGAGCGGGCGAAGTCGGAAATGCAGATGACGAAGCGGGCGGCCTTGGTTTTTTCGGTCAGGCGGAAATGCTGCACGTCGAACAGTTCCGTTGGGCCATGCATGGTGAAGGAGAAGGTGCCGGCATTGAGGACGGCGGCGATCATCGCCACGTCGCAGGCGACATTGGCGAAATGGGCGTGGAGGTGCTGAATGCCTTCGCGGCGGCAGATGCGGTGGAGCAGCAGCGCTTCGCCGAAGTAAAACGCCGCGTAGATCGCACCCTTGAGACCGGCGCGTCGGGTGTGCCAGGCAACAGAGAGCGCGCGGCCAAAACGGAACGGGTGGGCGAGGGCCATGCAGAGCGCCGCAAGGAAGGCCAGCGGCGCCAGGCGGACGAGGACGTGCGTGCGGCGAGCTTCCTCGCGATCAGTGTCGGTGAGATGTTGGGAGGCGGGTGTCTTGCGGACGGAGATGGTCGTAACGCTCCAGCCGAGCTTCCGGAGGCCCAGCACTTCCCGTTGAACGAAGGTATGGGAGACCGCGGGGTAGCGCGAGATGACGTAGCCAATGTGCATAGGAAGGACTGCCCGGCTGGAACCCACTGCTGACGATGTGTCAGCCGTCAGGTATTACCGACGGGAGCGGTCACCGGATTGGGAGAGGCGGGCGCTTTGTGATCGGCGACGGGGGCTTTGTGATCGGCGACGGGGGCTTTGTATTCGATAATGGTTGACTGGCGCTTCGACCAGCGATTGCGGTAGTAGCGGATCATGCCGAGCAACTGCGGAAACTTGCCGATGGTGGTGAAGAGAGCGTAGACGAAGGCGGAATCGCGGTCGTCGCCGCGGCGCAGCCGGTACTGCATCACGCGTGCGAGCAGGTATCCGTACGCCAGCGGAAGGAGCAGGAGCGCCCACCAGGTGAAGAGGAGTGCGATCAACAGAATGCCGAGCGGCACCGCGCTTCCCCAGAACAGGGTCGAGCGCCACGGGCGGCGGTAAAAGCGGAGCGGCTCACCGCGGTAAGTCTGCCCGAGTTGAGCCAGCGCGTGGCCGGAGCGCACCGTCCGCCGCCACCATTGGCTGAAGCGCGTCATGGCGAGATCGTGCAGCGCCATTTCGTGATTCAACCGCATGATGCGGTACCCGGCGAGGCGCAGGCGTGCGGCAAGGTCCGGCTCTTCGCCGGCGATAAATTCCGGGCGATATCCGCCCATTTTCCGGAAGGCTTCGACGCGGATCATGGAAATGCCGCCGAATTCCTCCGCCGGGCCGATGGCGGTATCCCATTCCATGTCGGCCAGAAGGTTGTAGACGGAGGCTTCCGGATACCGCTCCCGGAGCCGCCCGCACACGACCGCCACGGCAGGATGATGCTGGAGATACTCCATGGCGTGGGCAATCCAGCGCGCGTGCAATGCGGTGTCGCCGTCGGCAAACTGGAGAGTGGTCACGTCGGGATGGCGTTCGAGGAGGCGCTGCGCCCCGGCGTTGCGTGCTCGCGCCGCGGTAAAGGGGATGGCAAGATCAAGTTGCACGACCTCCGCCCCCTCTTGTTTTGCAGCTTCGACGGAGTCGTCGGTTGAATTGGAATCGACGTAGACGACGGGCGTGCCGGGCGGCGATCCGGCGCGGATCGATCGCAGGCACGCCACGAGACGCGCACCCTCGTTCCGGCCAATCACAACGACGCCGACGCGTCCCACAGGTTCCATCTCATGCTCCATGCGTTTTCATCTGAAACATCCGGGCTGGGGGTCCTGCGGCAGCGACATGCGTGAAAGGGATTGGGCCGGCGGTTGTCATCCGGCGACCTCCGGCGAGCGGATCCGGAGACGTTTCATCTCGCGGACGCTGTGGCGCAACAAGTCCCGGGTTTCAAAGCGGGCCACTGCGGAATGCGAGACCCCGGTCACCAGCCGACGCAGGCAGTTGAGCGTATGCCCGGAGAGCCAGGCGGCATCGGCGGCGACCATTCCGAAGTATCCAAAATGCTTGCGAAAATAACGGTGACGGGACTCGAACCAGTACGCCGGCAGGCGCCTGGCCGCTTTTTCCTGATTGACGATCCCGGAAGACCGGCCAACGAGGTGCACGACGCGGGCGGCCGGCAGATGCCAGGCGTGGTAACCGTGGCGGCGTGCCACGAGAAACCAGTCTTCCTCCTCGAAGTACATGAAATAGCCGTCATCGAGGAGACCGGCGCGCTGGAGCACTTCGCCGCGTGTCAGGATACAGGCGCCGGAGAGCCAATCGGCGGGATGGGGTTCATGGCGCAGTTCGCCATAGACCTCCCAGCGTTTTAACAGCCGCGTGATGGGGCCGATGTTGGCACCGCGGATGAACTCGGAGACCGGCGTTTCTCGACCGAACGCCGAGAGCTGCGGGGTCCCATCGAGGTGCTCAAGCCGGGGTCCGACCATTCCGGCGTCGGGGTGTTTCTCCAGGAATTCCCGCAGGAGCGCGAAGGCGCCGGGCCGCACAAGGGTGTCCGGATTCAGGAGCATGAAGTACTCTGCCCCGCCGGTTTCGAGCACATGGCGAAGGGCGATATTGTTCCCACCGGCGAAGCCCAGATTCTTCTCCGATTCGATGAGGGTCACGCCGGGCAGTTCCCCCAGATGGCGGATCATGGAGACATGCTCCTCCCCGGATGCCGCATCCACGATGACCACCTCATCGCGGGCCGCATCGATTTCCGGGAGCACCGACCCGACACAGTCGGCGAGCAGGCCGGGCGTCTTGTAGTGCACGATCACCACGGCGAGGCGCCGCTTCCCACTTTGCCCGCCGCCCCGGGTCCCACACTGTTTCCCCACATCGTTCACAGGCTCGGCACTCCTTCGGGCATCACGCCCAGTTCCGGCTCCACCGGCACGTACATCATCTGCGGCTGCGGTGCGATCGCCGGCATCGGCTTGAAGTGCTGCACCGCACTGACCAGGCCCATGTCGAGGATCAACAAAAAGACGGAGGGGAACGCATTGAACAAAAAGTCGATGAACTGCGCGCCGATCAGGACGGCGACGATGAGCGCCAGCGCCCGGAAGTCCGACGTCAGCTTCCGCCACTTGAACAGGGCAGAGAGCAGCCCCGCCGACCACACCAGGTACCACCCGCCCAAGCCCACAAGCCCGTAGAAGGTGAACATCGTCAGCCACCACGCATCGACGGCCATCAACAGATTGCCGTTCTGATCACGCACGATTCCCTCGCTGGCGCTCTTGCCCAGGAGCAGGTTTTCCGACGCGAGTTGAAGGTTCAATTGCTCCGCCTGCAGCCGATATTCCAGCGATGCGGAGCGTTGCGGGTCGATCCGGTGCGCTGCGTTCAAGAGGGTGGAAGCGTCGACCACGTTCAGGTAGCGTCCGGCCATCCACCCGATCGCCAGCAGCGGCAGAAGCACGAGCACCCACCGTCCGCGCAGGAGAAGGCTGAGGCCCAGGACGCAGCAGCAGATCAGGAACGCCGCATACCCGGAGAACGTCAGCGTGCAGGCAAGCCCGACGAGGAGGGCGCCCAGGACCACCCATCCGGGCAGGCCCCACAGGTCTTTCAACATGCCCTTGTAGAGCAGCCAGGCCGCCAACGCCGCCGAAGTTCCCATGAAGAACGAGAGCTCAATCGCGTGGCGCAGGAAGCCGACGGGGCGGAAGTGGTCATACCGGACGAACTGGTCGAACGAGTGCTGGAAGTAGCCGTAAACCATGCGGTGAAGCTGCGGCGCGAAGCGGAATTCGGCGACGCAGATAAGGGAATAAACGAGCGCCCCGGCGATGACGGCCCGCATCGCCTCGTAGAGATCGCCGAGCGACTGGATGTGCATGCGCGTCAGCACGATCACGGGCAGAAAGGCGCGGAGGTCGTCCACGCTGTTCGACAGGCCGTCCTTGGCGCCGAGCCCGTTAACCACCGATGTCGCGAACATGCCGACGACAACGGCGAGATACACGACATCCACCCAGTGGAAGCGGAAACGGGTGATGACATGGGGAGCAAAGAAGAGCGTTCCGAACATCGCCCCGATGTTGCAGGCGGCGAGCTTGTCGATGTGGAGCGACTGCGAGATGACGATGGAACCGACATAGGTGATGCCGTTATGGAGTTCGACCGGGAGGAAGAGGATGCCGACGACGTAGGTGAGGAGGAACGCGCGTAAGGGTTTCAGCACTGCGAACAGCAGGAGGGAGATAAGGATCCACAAGGCAATCGCAATTTGGGCAACCACTGCTTGCTCCAGAACGACATTCCGTCATCGCGTCTCGCCGGTGCCGCACGGCCACTTTGTCCGCTGCTCATCCATTGCGGAGGAGACGGCGACGATCGCTGGTCAATACGCGTCCCACGGCCGATCGGGTTCGCAGGAGGGGGCGACTCTGCACAAATTCCCTTCCTGCAAACGCCGCGCGACTGTAAGGGAGTCTCACAACTTTCTCATGACTTGACCCGGTACACCGTTTGCCAATCTGACCCGGTCGGATGTCGCACCACGTTGTGGGAGGCAGGAATTCGAACGCGAGTGCTGGTGCGATTTTCCAGTGGGAGTTCCTTCGATGAACGCTGTTGTCTTAGCCGGTGGAGTGCGATCGGGACTGGAAGTTCCGGGATCCGGACTTCCCCGCGCTCTCTGGCCCTTTCCCGATCAACCGCTGATCACGCACGTCCTCGCTTTTCTCCGCGACTCCGGGTGCCAGGGTCTGGCCGTGTGCGCCAACGGCAAGACGAAGATGATTGCGTCGCAACTCTCCAGCGGAGCCAGCCCCTGGCTCGATCTGCACTACTCGGAAGACCCGCTACCGCGCGGACCGGCCGGCTGCCTGCGCGACCTGCAGGAGTGGATCGGCAACGAGACGTTCGTCGCCGCCCAGGGGACCGCCCATTACGATTTCGACCTGCAGGCGATGCTCGATGATCACCGCCGCACTGGCGCTGCGATCACCGTTGCCGCGAGGCCATGCAGCGATGATCCCACCCTGCTGGAGCCGGTCGGCATTTACCTTGTTGAACCGGCCACCCTCAGCCTGATCCAACCCGTCGGATTCCAGGATTTCAAGGAACAGTTTCTTCCGAAGGTGATCGCGGCGGGCATGACCGTCCGTTGCCACACCATCCGCGGTTCCGCCACGCTGATCCACAGCCCCGCGCATTATCTCCACGCTCTCGGTGAAGCGATTGCCCGCGCTGCAGCGCACCTGCCGGCGGGTTATCAGCAGATCGCCCCCGGCGTTGTTGCTCATGAAACCGCGAAAATCCACCCCAGCGCCCGCATTACCGGGCCTGCCTGGATTTCCGAAAACGCGGTGGTTGAGGAGCATTCCGTGCTTGCAGGACCGGTTCTTCTCGCCCCGCATGCGTGCGTTAAAGGTCACGCGCTCCTGCACAACGCCGCCGTGCTGCAACATGCGACAGTCGCGGTCGCCGCGGAGCTGGTTTCGGCGATCCTCGCCCCGCATACGACGCACGCCGCAGAACCCGCCCGCACGGAAGCGTTCGCTCCGATCGATCCGCCGGCGCCCCGGTTCCCCGCACCGCTCTGGGACCGCGTAGACCGCTTCTTTGCGCTGTTCGGCGCTCCACGCTCCGCCTGAAATTACGCCCCGGAAACCGCCCCGGGAACGGTGCGCGCACGCCCCGGCCTTCCCCCGCAACATCGCGAATCCACCGCTGAGAAATCAGGATGCTCCTCCACGCCCGAATCCATCTGGTCTCCCCCTCCTCCCGTAGTGCAGTTGGCGGCATCGTTTCGCGCCGCTCTCAAGCAAGAGGTTGCCAATCATGAACACCCAGGCACTCGTCCAACGGCTCAACAACAACGCCATGCCGCAGTGGTCCCCGACCGCTCCCGGGTACATGGCGATGCATTCGGGCAGCGAAGCCGATCAAAGCCGCGCGGCTTCCCGCCTCATGGCCGCGATTCGCCGCTTCTGGTGGGTGGTCGCGCTCCTCTGGGCGGTGATTGCCATCCCCGTGTCGATTTACATCTTCAAGACGGTCCCGCCGCAGTACATGGCGGTGAACTTCATCACCGTGTCGCCCGTTGCGCAGAACCCGGTGAACGGCGACTCGCACACGAATCCGTTCTACACGGAATACCTCCACACGCAGGCGGAGTTGATCAAAGATCCGGCGAACCTCTCGAAGGCCGCACAGAGTCAGCGTCTCGCCCAGTTTGACTTCTTCCGCCGCCTGCCGGACCAGGTGAGCTACCTTGCGGATCACGTGGAAGTCACGCCTATCAGCTCCACGCAGAATGTGCTGGTCTCGATGACCCACCAGAACGCCGAGTTCGCAACCGCCGTCGTGGACTGCGTCCTCCAGGAATACATGACCAAGCACGCCGCCGACGACCAGGCCAAGCTCGATGATGCCCTTTCCGTGATCCGCGGCCTGCAGGAAACCACCGGCAAGGCGCTCGCCAAGGCGCAGGACCAGCTCGCCAAGCTCACGGCCGATGGCGACATGGTCTGGTCCGAACAGGATCAGAAAGTGCTCGTCGATGTCATCTCCAACGCCAAGCAGACACTTGGCAAGCTGCAGAGCGAACAAATCGACATCCAGTCCCAAATTACCGATCTTCAGAATCGAAAGCTGCCCGCGCAAAGCGTCTACGAAGCCAGCGTGCCCGTTGACGGCGATCTGCAGATCGGTCAGTGGACCACCGAACGCAACCGCGTGCTCATGGCAGACAACGTCCTGGCCTCCAAGCATGCGACCGTCGATCATCCCGACCGCGTCGAATACCGCAAGCAACTCAAGGTTCTCGACGGGAAGATTGCGGCCCGCACCACGGAACTGCGCACAAACGCGTGGAACGCCTACAAGGCCAAGTACGATCTCGACCGCACCGACAAACTCAATAACCTGAATGCGACCCTTGCCGGACTCAATGAACAGATCACGCACCTGCAGGACCACATCACCCAGCAGGAAGCGGTGGCCAAGGATCTTGGCACCAAGGAGCAGCCGATCCTGACGCTCAAGGAGCAGATCGCCGATTCGAAGGAAGCGCTCAAACGCTACAACGATCGCGCCTCGGAAGTCATCCACATGGAAAGCCCCGCCGGCCGTGTTTCGCTCGGCGACAAGGACACGATCCAGCCCAAGACGCCCAAGGTGGACAAGCGTCCGAAACTCATTGCGGCGGCCAACGGCGTCGGCCTGCTGATCGGCATCGGCGTGCTGGTCATCCTCATGAAGCTCCGCGACAAGATCGAAGGGGCCGAGGATCTGCGCGATCATTACCAGCCGCTGATCGTCGGCACCGTCTCCCATGCGGGTTCCGCCGCCCGCGGGCTCCATGGCCGCATGTCCCGCAAAATCCTCGGCGAAGAGATGCGCCTCCTCCACGCCAACCTCCTCCCCCCCGGGCCGACCCAGCGCCGCCTGATGATGGTCACCAGCCCGACGCCTTCCAACGGCAAAACCTCCATCGCCTCCCAGCTCGCACTCTCGCTCGCCAAGTCCGGCATGGAAGTCCTCCTCATCGACGCCGACCTCCGCAAACGCGACCTCTCCACCATGTTTGACGTCGGCTTCCGCCCGGGCCTCTCCGATCTCCTCCAGGGCAAGGCGCCCGAACTGATCCGCCCCATCGAACTGCTCCCGAACCTCCGCCTCATGGGCGCGGGCAGCCGGCTCGAACGCAACCCGGTCGAACTCTTCCAGCGCCGCCACTTCCATGAATCGCTCAATCTCCTCCAGGACAAGTTCGATTGCGTCGTCATCGACACGCCCCCGACGCTTGTGGTCGCCGACGCCCGTCTTATCGCCCGTTCCTGCGATGAAGTTCTCTGCGTCGTCCGCGCCCAGGTGTCGAGCCAGAAGGACATTGACCAGACGATCGACGCGCTCACCCGCGTCACCGGCAAGACGCCAAAGATCATTGTCAACGGCGTCGCTCACCGCCAAAGCTACTACAAGTACAAGTTCGCCTACACCAGCGACGCCGACAACGAAGAAGTCGAGGCCACCACAGCCGCCGCCACCTCGGGCGCCGATATCGGCTGATCGACGAAGAACCAGAAGGGTGCCACGGGCGTGGCGAACTCTCGGTGCCACGCCCGTGCGTTACGTGCGAGCAAATCACAGCTCACCCTCACCACTTGAAACAGACGGTACCATCCTTGCAGTCCACACAACGCCATGACCACCATCTCTCCCACAACCTCGCATCTCCCCGCCGCTGAATCCGCCCCCGCTTCCGTTACTTCCATCACCGACGCGTTTCTCCTCTCCTGGACGCTCGCGCGCTCCGGATTCTCCAACACCCTCGCCCTCCCCGGCCATCCCCCGGTGACCCACGCTGCGCCGTCGCCCCGGCAACACGCCCACTTCACGCTCCATCTCACGCGCCCTCTCCCCGTCCACACGCTCACCGCGGCGCTTCTCCGCCTGCGCCACCGCAACGCCCCGCCCGCCCTTCAACTTCTCGCCGCCGCCCCCGCTTCGGCTCGCTACCGCGAGCATCTCCACCTCAACGCCGATGCCCACGTGCTTGGCATTCGCCGCCATTTCCGTGAAGCCGCACGCACCCGGAACAAGCCAAAGCTCCTCGCCCTCCTCTGGAAATCGACGCCTGCGCTTCGCACACCCCACGCCAAACCGTGGCAAACGCTACGCGCCCTGAAGCACGGTGGCGTTCCTCTCGCCACCCACATGCTCCCCGCCGCCCCGATCCTGCGCGATCCCAAATCCCACCTGCTTTCCCAGCTTCCCCCTCACTCCCTCCGCGCTCTCGCCGATCACCTCGGCTTCACCCATGTGCGCGACTACATCTTCGCCCACCCCAATACCGACATCTCCAGCGATGCGCTCCTTCGCGGGCCCCTCTTCATTGACTCCGGCAGCCAGATCCAACCCGACCACACCCATATCGGCCCCGCCTGGATCACCCGCAAATCGCCGCCCGTCACCATCAACACCCGCGGCGCGAACATCGATCTCGCCGCCCTTGGCACGTCGCGCGTGCCCCACCCCTCGCCGCATCACGCCGCCGACTACTTCGTCGGCCCGCGCACCCGCCACAAGCCCGCCTACGAATTCTTCAAACGCCTCTTCGACATCGCCTTCTCCCTCTTCGCCCTCGCCGTCACCCTCCCCATCTGCATCCCTGTGGCCCTGTTCATCAAACTCTACGACCGTGGCCCGATCTTCTTTATCCACACGCGCGAGGGCCGCCACGCCAAGCCTTTCGGCTGCATGAAATTCCGCACCATGGTGCGCGACGCCGAAGCCCTCAAGAAAAAACTCCGCGAAGCCAACCAGGTCGACGGCCCGCAATTCAAAATCGCCCACGATCCGCGCATCACGCCGATCGGCCGCTTCCTGAGAAAAACGAACATCGATGAACTCCCGCAGTTCATCAACGTGCTCAAGGGCGAAATGTCGATCGTCGGCCCCCGCCCCAGCCCCTTTGATGAAAACCAGCTCTGTCCCGCTTGGCGCGAAGCCCGTCTCTCTGTCACCCCCGGCATCACCGGCCTCTGGCAAATTTCCCGCTCCCGCGACCGCGGCGCCGCCGACTTCCAGGAATGGATCTTCTACGACACCCAGTACGTCGAACGCCGCAACTTCCTCCTCGATCTCCGCATTGTGCTGCTCACGCTGAAGGAACTCTTCGGCAAGGGGCAGTGACCAACAAGTTTTTCTGGTGTATCCAGATCCCCTCTCGCATAATACGCCGATGCTCATCCGCCCCTTCGCCGAAGCCGACCGCCCTGCCGTTCTTGCGCTCTGGGCCCTTACCTTCGACTACTCCTCTGCGCACAACAATCCCAACGACGCGATCGAACGCAAGCTCGCCGTGCATCCCGAACTCTTCTTCGTCGCAGAAATCGACGATCAACTGGTTGGCACCGCCATGGCGGGCTACGACGGCCACCGCGGTTGGATCTATTCCGTCGCGGTGCACCCGGAGCATCGTCGAAAAAAGATTGCCACGGCCCTCATGCAACACGCCGAAGCCGCGCTCGCCGCGCGCAATTGTCCCAAGTTGAACCTGCAGGTGATGCCGGGCAATGAGGGAGCCATCGCGCTGTACCAATCCCTTGGCTACGCCGTCGAAACCCGAACGAGCATGGGCAAACGCCTCGCCCCGCCGCATCTCCCCGACGCCCAACTCCTCGCCGCATTCGAATCCCAGTCCATCTCCCGCCCCAACTGGACCCATCGCGCCCACGTCAAAATCGCCTACCTTTACCTCACCAAATATCCCTTCCCCGAAGCCCTCGAAAAAATCCGCACCGGCATCCAGAAACTCAACGCCGCCAACCGGGTCGAAGAATCCCCCACCACCGGCTACAACGAAACCACCACCGTCGCCTTCGCCCACCTCGTCGCCGCCACCATGGCGGCCTATTCCACCGTCTTGCCAACCCCCACCGCCGAGATCTTCTGCAACACGCACCCCCACCTGCTCTCTCCCACCATCCTCCGCCTCTTCTACTCCCCCGAACGCCGCATGCACCCGGATGCCAAACACACCTTCATAGAACCGGACCTCGCCCCCCTCTCGGAAATTGCTGCCCACCAATGACACCCGCCGCCGCGAGCAACGCGGGACTTTCTTCACATCCTCAGCAAGTGCGGACCGAACACAAACACCCCGATCACCACCGCAAACCCGGCCGCCATCAGCACCCCGCCCGCCGCCACGTCCTTCACGCGCCCGATCCCGGCGTGCTGCTCGATGCAGACCACGTCGCACAACACCTCCACCGCCGTGTTCATCGCCTCGGCCACCCACACCCCGGCCATCGCCGCGACCAGCCAGCACCAGTCGCGCGTCGATAATCGCACCGTGCATCCCAGCGCAATCACCCCCACAGTTGCCACCAGATGCACCCACGCATTCCGCTGCGACCGCACCAGGTACACAATCCCATCAATCGCACAGCCAACGCTCCGCCCGCGCCCAATCACAAACGCCCGCATCACAAGCCTCACGCTTCACAAGCCACAAACCCCGCCCCTCCCCTCATCACAATAGCGCGCCGATCCGCATTTATCCGTGTTCATCCGTGGGCCGCAACCTGCCGGCGCTTTCGACCCGCCGCACCACGCCATCATTCATCGCAATCCTCACCCGCAGCAACGTCCACCCGCGCCAATCCGCAATCTCCTCCTTCAACTCCCCACGCAATTCCCGAATCGCACCCTCCACCGCCGCACGCTTCTCCCCCTTCAATCCCCCGCGCACCTCTTCCAGCGCCGGCAACGCTTCCACCCCCAACCCCCGCAGGTATCCCACATCCAGCGCCACCCCCTGCCCGCTCACCTCCCGGCAGTGCCGCACGTTGAACCGCGCAATCACCCCACTCACATCCACAAACGCCGCCACATACAAGACCCCGATCACCGTCGCCACATTCACCCGCCACAGCCACACATTGCTCTTCCCGCGCACGATCTTCCACACGATCCACCCGAACCCGATCCCTACCATCCCCACCCACACCATCGCCGCCAGCCGCAACCGCGTGAGGCTGTACACATCGACATACAGCACAATCCGCCACACCGTCGACACCAGCAGAAACAGATTCTGCCCGATCCACACATACACCAGCCGCCGCGCCCACGCGCTCCGATGCGCCGCCCCGCCGCTCCGAAACGTCAGCAGCACAAACATCCCCGCCAGCAGCGCCGTCGCCACCAGCGGATACGCCCCTCGATGCGCATAACTCGCATACGACACCCCCGCAGGCAACTTCTCCCCGCCCCACAAATACACCGCGTCCAGCACCGTCTGCACCGCAAACACCCCATTGAACACCACCAGACAACGCACCACCCAACCCACCCCCGCCTCCACACCCCCTACCCGCGGCGGCCTCGCCACGTTCCCCGCCCGCGGCAACCACCGCACCCGCCGATACCGCAACACCCCATACACCCCGATCGCCACAAAACACCAGAACCCCACCCGCACCACATCCACCCGCGTCGCCAGCCAGTCACAAACCGCCCACACCTCGTCCCACCCCCTCTGCACCCACAGCGCCACCACCGGATTCGCCACCGCAAACAGAATCAAAAACACCACCCCCAATCCCAGCGGCACCACCCACAACCCCGCCGCCCGCACCCGCCTCACCCCGCTCGAGGGATGCCGCCCCCACCACCGCCCCATCTCCACGTAATCCATCACCCACCGCACCGACACCGTCAGCGCCAGCACCCCCCACCGCCCAACCCACTGCGACACGCTCGTCGTCCACCCCTCCTCGCTCGCCACCGCCACCGTCGCCACCCCAAGCATCATCAGCCCCACCCCCACCACCGTCGGCTCCTCCACCAGCCCCGCTACCAACCCAACCAACAACCCCATCACCACGCGCCGCGCCCCCCGCCCC
>JBQCGD010000044.1:0-31900 GCA_051955985.1 Phycisphaerae bacterium
ATTGGTAAATGGTGATTGGGAGGAGAGGTTTGGGGTGGTTGTGCCGAAGTTGTTGAGGACGGCCGAGAGGTCAGTGAGGTTGATGGTGGGTTGGTGGTCGAAGTTGCCATCGGTCCAGTTGGGGGTGGATTGGCCGAAGTGATTTAAGACGGTGGAGAGGTCGGAGAGGTCGATTTTGCCGTCGATGTTGGTGTCGCCGAGGAGTTCGGGGGCGAGGAGGAGGGAGTTTTGGTCGACGGAGGTATTGCCGAAGGTGGTGAGGTGGGTGACGGCGTTGTCGATGATGGCGATGGCGAAGTTGGGGGGGAGGTTGGTGCTGAGGATGCCGGTGGGGTGGGTGGTGGCGTAGGCGGCCTGGGCCTGGAGGGTGGCGAGGGTGGCGGCTTTGGCGGAGGCGGGCTGGAGGATGAGTTTGTGGTTGTTGAGGTCGAGGGTGGCGGTGGGGGTGAGGGAGTTGTTGCTGAGGGAGAGGGCGGGGAGTTTGGGGGCGGCGGGGAGGGCGTCGCCGAGCTGGAGGGAGGTGTTGTCGGAGACGGAGACGGGGCCGGTGCCGGCGGCGGTGACGTTGCCGAGGACGAGGGTGCCCTCGGAGACGAGGGTGCCGCCGGTGTAGGTATTGAGTTGGGTGAGGATGAGGGTGCCGGGGCCGACCTTGGCGAGGCCGCCGGGGCCGGCGAGGATTTGCTGGAAGGAGAGGGAGGCGTTGGCGTCGGCGCCGATGCCGGTGTTGGCGGTGAGGAGGTTGAAGGTGGCGGGGTTGGTGGGGGAAGCGAGGTGGTGGGAGCCGGGGCCGACGGCGCGGATGGCGCCTTCGCCGTTGAAGCCGAGGCCGCTGAGGGAGACGGAGGAGCCGGCGTTGCCGAAGGAGAGGTTGTCGGTGTCGAATTCGAGGGAAGCGCCGGAGGAGATGGACATGCTGTTGCCGGTGAAGCCGAGGGCGCCGGCGGAGAAGCTGACGCGAGTGACGCCGGCGTTGAGGAGGTAGACGACGTTGGAGACATCGCCGGTGCCGCCGTTGTTGCCGTCGAAGATGAGGGTGCCGTTGCCGGTTTTGATGAGGGTGGTTTTGCCGCTGGCGTGATTGTAGCGGGCGGAGAATTCGAGGGTGGCACTGTCGGCGACGGACCAGGTCTGGCTGGTGGTGAGGGTGACGTCGTACTGGTTGGAGCTGGCGGGGCTGGTGCCGAGGTTGGTGGCGTAGACGTTGGGGGCGACGGAGATGCCGGCGGAGAGGGAGAGGCGGTCGGCGTTATCGACGTGGAGGGTGTAGTTGGCGCCGGGGTTGAAGGAGAGGAGGCCGGCGGTGATGAGGCCGCTGGTGGAGACGGCGGCGATTCCGGAGCCGCCTTTGCCGAAGGTGGCGGGGGTGTTGTTGGAGTAGAAGGAATCGGTGAAGCCGTCGCTCCAGTTGGGGGCGCTGAGGGACCAGGTGCCGGAGCCGTCGGTGGGGGAAGTTGGGTTGGTGCCGGAGGCGTCCCAGGTGAGGGCGCTGGCGTGGGAAGCGAGGGGGAGGGTGAGGGCGGCGAGGGAGAGGAGGAGGCGGGGTGGGGGCATGGGGTGTCTCCCGGTGAAAACTGGGGTGGAGAAGTGGCGATTGCAACATACCACGGGCGGGGGCGGAGGCAATGGGAATTGCGAAATTCGTCGCAGGGCCGGGGTCGCGGTCTACAAAAGCGGGCCACATTTTCACGACTGTGATGCTATTGCCGACATATTTTAGTGGGTTGGCGGAAATGTTCTATCCAGGCGCCGACGCCGGGTTTTTAGTGGTAATCCGGCCATACCTATGAGCAAATTAACCACGTGAAGGAGTTTGGGAGCGCTGCGGAAATGATGTGTGGGATGATGCGTTCCGCGGAGTGATATTACCGCCTACTGAGTTCGAACGTCCCTGCCCCTGTAAGAGCGCGATTCGCGCGGTGATCTCCTCGCCAATTTTTTCGTGGCTGGCAGGGAGACGCTCGATTATTGTGACAGGTAATCGTTTGCCTAACGGTGGAAACCTTTTGCGAGGAGGCGTTATGCGGATGTGGAATTTGATGAAAGTTGTGGGCGTGATGGTGGTGGCGGGGATTTTGGGATGCCAGGCGGAGAACCAGGGCGGGGCGGCTTCCGCTTCTTCACAGAGTCCGGCTCCAGCACCAGCGGCGCCGATGGTGGAGCGGCCGACGATTCGGATCAAGGCGGGGGCGGAGAAGGAGATGACGGATTCGCAGGGGGTGGTGTGGCAGGCGGACACGGGATTCGATGGGGGCGACACGGTGGATCGGGCGGATTTGCAGGTGACGGGGACGGCGACGCCGGAGTTGTATCGGACGGAGCGGTACGGGATGGATTCGTACAGCGTGAAGGTGCCGAACGGGAAGTATGTGGTGAAGCTGCATTTTTCGGAGGATTACGACGGGGTGGGGTCGCCGGGGGACCGGGTGTTTACGTTTGCGGTGAAGGATGGGACGGCGGCGGAGGGGCGGGTGGTGAAGGAGGTGAAGGATTTCAGTCCGTGGAAGGCGTCGGGGGCGCAGTTCAAGGCGTATGTGGAGACGGTGCCGGTGGAGGTGACGCAGGGGGCGATCACGGTGACGTTTACGCCGCAGGTGGAGAATCCGCAGATTAATGCGTTGGAGATTTTGCCGGGGTGAGGGGGAGCGGGAAGGGACGGACCCAGGGGCCGGGGCTAAATGTTGTGATCAATGCATGCCGTGTTGTTCGTACCAGGCGATGGTTTTTTTGAGGCCGTCTTCGAGTTGGGTTTTGGCGGTGAAGCCGAAGCGGTCGCGGGCGCGGGAGGTGTCGAGGCAGCGGCGGGGTTGGCCGTCGGGTTTGGAGGGGTCCCAGCGGATTTGGCCTTTGAAGCCGGCGAGTTGTGCGACGAGTTCGGTGAGGGCTTTGATGGTGATTTCGCGGCCGGCGCCGAGGTTGACGGGGTCGGGGGCGTTGTATTTTTCGGTGGCGAGGAGGATGCCTTCGGCGGCGTCTTCGGCGTAGAGGAATTCGCGGCTGGCGCTGCCGGTGCCCCAGGCTTCGATGTGGTCGGCATTGCGGCGTTTGGCTTCGACGCACTTTCGGATGAGGGCGGGGATGACGTGGGAGGATTTGAGGTCGAAGTTGTCGCGTGGGCCGTAGAGGTTGACGGGGAGGAGGTAGATGGCGTTGAGGCCGTATTGCTGGCGGTAGGCCTGGCACATGGTGAGGAGGGCTTTTTTGGCGATGCCGTAGGGGGCGTTGGTTTCTTCGGGGAAGCCGTTCCAGAGGTCTTCTTCTTTGAAGGGGACGGGGGTGAACTTGGGGTAGGCGCAGATGGTGCCGACCTGGACGAATTTCTGGATGTTGTGGATGCGGGCCTGTTCGATGAGGTGGAGTCCCATGGCCATGTTGGCGAAGAAGTAGCGGCCGGGGTTTTCGCGGTTGGCGCCGATGCCGCCGACTTCGGCGGCGAGGTGGATGATGATGTCGGGTTTGGCTTCTTCGACGAGTTCCTGAGCGGCGATTTCGTGGGTGAGGTCGTACTTGGCGCGGCGGGGGATGACGATGTCGGAGGCGGGGACGCCGCGGGCCTTGAGTTTTTCGACGACGAAGGAGCCGAGGAAACCGTTGCCGCCGGTGACGAGGTAGCGCATGGGGAGGCCTCAGAATGGAGGGGGGGATTTCTTGTGTGACGTTGCGGGTGACGATATGGTTCGGCGGACAGCGACGCAAGCGAGCGAGGCGAGGAATCGTTGGACAGCGTTTTGACATTCTGGATAGCGGCGGTGTGGGGTGCGGCGGTGCTGGCGTCGTGGGTGGGATGGGGAACGTTGATCGGATTTTTGATGTCGCGCGAGCGGCGGTTTGACTGGGGATTGCGCGCGGCGTGGGGGATGGGGGCGACGCTGGGAATGGGGGGCGTGCTGGTGGCGCTGGGGATGGCGACGGCAACGGTGCTGCAGGTGGTGGTGATGGGCGGGGCGGCGGCGTGGGGAATGATGTTGTATGGGGTGAAGCGGGGGCGGACGGTGGAGCGGGTCGGGTGGGGATGGAAGTGGCCGGTGATGGTGCTGGGGGTGGCGGCGTATTTGGGGAGCGTGGGGGCGACGACGTCGGTGGATTTGAACTGGTCGGACGATTTGCCGATTTATTTGCCGCTGGTGAAGCGGATGGTGCAGACGGGGAACGTGGAGGAGCCGTACAGTTTAAGGCGGCTGTCGAGTTATGGGGGGCAGTGGCTTTTGCAGGGGGAGGTGATGGCGGTGGGGACGGAATCGAACGGGATGCTGGTGGACAAGGGGCTGGCGGCGGTGGTGATGGCGGGGCTGGTGTGGGGGATGGGGCGCGGGAGCGGTGGGAAGGGTGCGGCGTGCACGATGGCGGCGACGCTGGCGGCGTTGCTGGTGGATGTGCCGCGGGTGAACACGCAGAGCCAGATGACGGGGGTGGGGAGGTTGGTGGGGTTGAGGCGGACGCTGGAGAGTGCGGGGGAAGCGGACGGGGATTGGCGGAAATTGGGAGGGATGGCGGGGGTGATGGCGGCGGGGCTGGCGAGTCTGCGGATGAATTACCTGCCGGTGGCGGGGTTGGTGCTGGTGGTGGGGTATGGCGTGCGGGCGTTTGGGGAACGGCGGCGGGCGCTGGCGGGCGGGGCGATTGCGCTGGGGGGGATGGCGGTGCTGGTGGCGCCGTGGGCGGGGGCGTTGTGGGAATCGTCGCGGTCGCTGTTTTATCCGGTGATGCTGGGGAATCAGCGGGCGGAATACAGCGGGATGTATGAGCGGGCGATGGGCATCGGGGGGAAGGCAGGGTTTGTGGCGGGGTATTTTGCATATTGGAAGGCGGCGCTGCTGGTCGTGCCGGTGGTGCTGCTGATGCGGCGGCGGAGTGGCGGCGGATGGGCAAGTGCGCTGGCGGTGTATGCGGGGGCGATCTGCGGAACGGCGGCGGTGGCGTGGGTGTTTACGGCGATCAGCGATGAGACGTTGTATCGGTACACGTTTCCGATGTTGTTTGCGGGGGCGATTTGTGCGGTGGGCGTGGCGTTGCGCGAAGGGGTGCGGGGGTGGCGCGGGATCGGGGCGGTGGCGTGGATCGTGGTGGTGGTGGCGGTGAACGTTGTTCCGTCGGTGAAGGAGTATTGGCGCGGAATGGGGGAAGTGGTGGCGTGGAACACGCGGCCGCGGGTCTTTGCGCCGCCGCGGCTGGTGGATGAATATGTGGCAGCGCAGCGGTCGATGCCAGCGGGGGCGGGGGTGTACGTGGCGGCGAGCATGCCGTCGCTGCTGGATTTTTCGCGGAATCGTGTGTGCGTGGGGGACGAGTTGGGGGTGGTGGCGCCGGATCCGGGGATCCCGGTGTTTGAAGGGGCGGAGGCGGTGCGGATGTATTTTTTGTCGAAGGGGATTCATTATGTGATGGCGGTGGATTTTGATTCAGCGTTGGGGTTGTACTCGCGGCCGGTGTGGGAGCGGTTTCGTGCCGCGCAGGGGCAGCCGGTGGCGGGGGATGTGATCGAGCACAACCTGGCGCCGGTGGTGCTGAAGATGGAGGAGGACCTTGATGCACTGGCGGCGGAGCCGGGGCGGACGTCGCGGTTTGGACCGTTGCGGGTGATTCGGTTGGACTGATGATGATTTTTTCGGCGGAGTATTGGGCAGTATTTGTATGGGGGGTGGTGGTGCTTGCGTCGTGGGTGGGATGGGGTGAACTGGTGCGGCGAGTGGCGGGGGTGAGCGTGGGGCGGGTGGGATGGGCGATGAAGGCGGGGTGGGGGATGGCGGCGGTGCTGGGGATTTGCGGGTTCCTGGAGTGGGCGGGGATTGGGGATCAGGTGGCGCTGGTGATCGTGGTGCTGGCGGGGGTGATCGTGTGGGGGCTGGATGCGTGGAACCGGCAGCGGCAGTGGATGGCGGGGATGCGGGAGACGCGGTGGGCGGCGTATGTGCCGGTGATTGTGCTGCTGGTGTATTGCTATGCGACGAGCGTGGTGGCGTTTGATTACAACTGGTGGGACGACCTGCCAAACTACCTCGTGTATGTGAAGAAGATTCTGGCGACGGGGACGCTCATGGAGCCGTTCTCGCTGCGGCGTCTGCTGACGTATGGGGGGCAGCAGACGTTGCAGGGGATGGTGATAGCGGCGGGGAACTTCCTGAATGCCGACGTGGTGGAACTGGGGTTGGGGCGGATCCTGTTTGCGAGGCTGTTGCTGGAGATGGTGCGGCCGGCGGGGAAGCGCGCGGTGTGGGGCGGGGCGATTGTCGTGTTCCTGCTGCTGCTGGTGCCGCACGTGCCGGCGACGTCGTTGAACACGCACTCGGAAATGACGGGGGTGGTGTTGATGGTCGTGCTGGTGCAGACGCTGGGGATGGCGGGGAGTTCGCGGGAGACGCGGATGGCGGGGTTGATCGGGGTGATTGTGGCGGCGATCTGCACATTGCGGGTGAGTTATTTTCCGGCGGCGATTTTGCCGGTGGGATTGTTTTACCTGTTGCACCTGGCGGCGCGGCCGTCGCAGTGGAAAGCGTATGTGGGGAACCTGGTGGTGGCGCTGGGGTGCGCGGGGATCCTGCTGCTGCCGTGGGCGTTGATGCTGTACCGGTCGAACGGGACGTTGCTGTATCCGCTGTGGCACGGGGATGCGCGGCCGGAGTATGCATATTTCAACGCGGGGTTGAGCTCGGCGGGCACGGTGAAGTGGGTGGTGGGGTTCCTGGGCTATCCGATGGGGCTGGTGCTGATGCTGCCGTTGGCGCTGGCGGAGGTCGGACGGTTTCGGCGGGTGGAGTTGCCGGTGGCGATCGGGGTGGTGTTGAGCGTGGTGATGACGCTGATGTCGTTCACGCTGACGGAGTACGTGCATATTTACCGGTACGTCTTTCCGCTGGTATTTGCGATTGCGGCGGTACTGCTGGTGCGCGCGGTGGTGCAGCGGCGGTCGGTGCTGTTGCGCGTCGTGGCGTGGGGAATGGTGGCGGGGATAGGGGTGCTGAACGTTGCGCCGGGGTGCGCGTGGTTGTTCGGCGAGCGGGGCAAGGTGTGGACGGCGGAGAGCGCCTCGCCGCTGGGGGCGGTGGTGGGATCGGAGAAGGCGTATCGCGCCGCGCAGGGGGCGGTGCCGCCGGGGGAGCGGATTTTTTCAGCGACGTCGTTTCCGGTGCTGTTTGATTTTGCGCGGAATCCGATCTGGATCGCGGACGTGCCGGGGGCGGTGAGTCCGGGAAGCGGGATGCCGATTTTTGAGGGGGCCGGTGCGGTGGCGCGTTACCTGAAAGGGCTCGGGGTCTCTTACGTGGTGTTCACGTTTCCGGAGGAAGACCGGACGCTGTATTCGAAGGCCTATTGGGAGCCGATTTTTTCCGGCGAGCGCAAGGCGCTGCCGGACGAGGTGCAGTGCAGCAGGTACAACGTGGCGTTCATCCGGTGCATGGAGGGAATGCCGGAACAGGGGGAGGTGGTGTATCGGTCGCGGACGTTGTGCGTGGTGAAATTGAGATAGCTCCGCATCCTCCCCACAGGACGGCCTGCGGGCCGTGGCCGACGGGGGCGTGGATCCCACTTTATTTTTTCTTGTCGTGGTCGTGGAGGACTTTTTCGCGCTCGGCGAGTTTGAGGTCGGAGTCGATCATCATTTTGGCGAGCTGCTTGAATTTGACCTTCGGTTCCCAGTTCAACAGTTTTTTGGCCTTGGTGGCGTCGCCGAGGAGCAGGTCCACTTCGGCGGGGCGCAGGTAACGCGGATCCGTTTCAACATGCTTCTTCCAGTCGAGGCCGAGGAGGTAGAAGCACTCTTCGATCCACTCGCGGACGCTGTGGGTTTCGCCGGTGGCGATGACGAAGTCCTCGGGGTGTTCCTGCTGGAGCATGAGCCACATCGCTTCGACGTAATCGCCAGCGAAGCCCCAGTCGCGTTTGGCGTCGAGGTTGCCCATGTAGAGTTTTTCCTGGAGGCCCATCTTGATGCGGGTGGCGGCGCGGGTGACCTTGCGGGTGACGAAGGTTTCGCCGCGGCGTGGGGATTCGTGGTTAAAGAGGATGCCGTTGACCGCAAACATGTTGTAGGACTCGCGGTAATTCACGACCTGCCAGTAGGAATAGACTTTTGCGCAGGCGTAGGGGGAGCGGGGGTGGAAGGGGGTGGTTTCTTTCTGGGGGGTTTCGACGACCTTGCCGAACATTTCGGAGGAGGAAGCTTGATAGAGCTTCACGGGGTAGCCGGTGGATTTTTCGAGGTCGCGGACGGCTTCGAGGAGCATGATGGTGCCGAGGGCGTCGGTCTGGACGGTGTAGACGGGCATGTCGAAGGAGACGCGGACGTGGGACTGGGCGCCGAGGTTGTAGATTTCCGAGGGTTTAGACTTGGAGAGGACGTCGCGGAGGCAGGAGCCGTCGGTGAGGTCGCCGTAGTGGAGGGTGAGCTTGGGGTGGGGTGTATGGGGGTCCTGGTAGATGTGGTCGATGCGGTCAGTGTTGAAGGAAGAGGAGCGGCGGATGATGCCGTGGACTTCGTAGCCCTTAGCGAGGAGGAGTTCAGCGAGGTAGGAGCCATCCTGGCCGGTGATGCCGGTGATAAGGGCGCGTTTGTTGTGACCCTGCATGTGGTCCTCCGGGGGATAAAACGGGTAGTGTGGAAGGTGGAAGGGTACCCCGATCAGGGGGAATGGGGAAGGGGTTCAGCGAGCCCATCTATAAGGTGTTGGCGGACGTAGGGATGGACAGTGGGTGGTGCCGCAATGTGGGAGACTCAAAGCCATGGAAGACAGCCGTCCTTCTGCGCGCGTGGCGAATTGGTCTCGCGAAGAGATCAAGTGGTTTGCCTACAAACCGGGGCATCGGCTGGTGCGGGCAATGCGGGCGTATCAGTGGTGGCGGGCGCGGGGGTGGTGGGGGAAGCCGATGCGGTATGTATCGGCGTTGCGGGTGCACTTCTGGAATGTGTTCTGCGCGTGCGACGTGCCGCCGGTCCTGCAGGCGGGGGGCGGGCTGATATTTCCCCATCCCAATGGGATCATCATTCATCCGAACGCCCAGATCGGCGTTAACTGCATGATTTTTCAGCAGGTTACAATTGGCGGGCGGGAGGAGAAACCGGGATCGCCCAGGATCGGCGGGCATGTCGATATCGGGGCGGGGGCGAAGATTCTCGGCGGAATCGTCATCGGCGACCATGCACGGATCGGGGCGAACGCCGTGGTGCTGCAGGATGTCCCCGCGGGGGCGGTCGCCGTGGGGGTGCCGGCACGGATTATCATGCCCAAGCAGTCGGAGGTGATCGGGGTGGCCAAGGCGGTGGCGACGGCCCTGGGCGATCGGGGCCTGAAGGAGATGCTGTCGGCGGCCGGAGATTCCGCGGTGCTGCCGGTCGAAGGGACCCTGCCCTGAGAAGGTGCAGGGATTCTTCTGCGGGGATGAATCGGCCCTGACGCGTCTTTGGGGTGCAAGGCACTTCACAGGGTCCCGCTCGTGCGTATTGACCGACGGATGACGTTTATTGTGACGCCGATGGGGAGCGCGGGGGACGTGCAGCCCTTGGTCTGGCTGGGGCGGCTGTTACGGGACGCGGGTCACGAGGTGGTTGTTATCGCGCAGGAAATGGTGGCGGATATGCCGCGGCGAGCGGGGTTGCGCACGGTGGCGTTCGGGGATCGGGCGGAACAGGAGAAATTGATTGAGCATCCGCATTTGTGGCATCCGCGGAAGGGGTTCCCGCTCCTGGCGGAGTGGCTGACGCGGTGGGCGCGGGATGCGATGCCGGTGATCCGGCGGGAAATCGTGCCGGGGGAGACGGTGATGCTTGGCGGGGCGACGGCGTTCGGGGCGCGGGTGTTGAGCGAGGCGCTCGATGTGCCGCTGCTGACGGTTCATTTGCAGCCGTCGGTATTCATGAGTGTGGAAGAGAGCCCAGTGGCAGCCGCGGGGACGGAGTGGATCGCAAAGTCGCCGCGGTGGATGCGGAAGGGGGCAATGGCGCTGATTCACATGCAGGTGGACCGGAAGTTAAAGCGGCCGATCAATGGGTTGCGCCGGGAAGCGGGGCCGGCGGGGGTGGATCCGGTGCGCGGGATCATGAAGTTGTGGTGGAACTCGCCGGACGGGGTGATCTGCCTGTTTCCGGAATGGTATGGGAAAAAGGTGCAGGACTGGCCGGAGCAGGCGGTGCTGACGCGGTTTCCGCTGTACGACGAAGCGGAGGTGCGGCCGGAGAGCGATCGCCTGGCGGCGTTTTTGTCGTCGGGGAGCGCGCCGGTGGTGATTACCCCGGGATCGGCCAATGTGCAGGCGCGGCGGTTCATCGGGGAGTCGCTGGCGGCCTGCGCGAAGTTGAAGAGGCGCGCCGTGGTGGTCACGCGGCAGGTGGATCAGTTGCCCAAGCCATTGCCGGCGGGAGTCGAGGCGTATGACTATCTCGCCTTCAGCCGGATTTTTCCGCGGGCGCTGGCGGTGATTCATCACGGGGGAATCGGGACGACGGCACAGTGCCTGGCGGCCGGGGTTCCGCAGTTGATCATGCCGCTGGCGTACGACCAGCCGGACAATGCCGCGCGGGTGCGGCGGATGGGGGTTGGGGAGTACCTGTATCCGCGGATGTTCAAGTGGCAGCGTGTGGGAAAGATCATTCAGCAGCTCGTGCGGTCGGAGGAGGTGCGGGCGAGCTGCGCGCTCGTGAAGCGAAAAATGCAGGAGCAGATGCCGCCGGATGAGGTCGTGCGGATTGTGAGCGAGATGGGGGAGCGGGGGCTGCGCGTGCGGCAGATCAACGGGCCGGGGGTGGTGTGTTGAAAACGGAGAGCGGCTCTTCGCCGATTGAGGGGACGACGAAGCGGCGTGGGGGAGCAGGGGAGATGGCGGCAGGAAGTTCGCGAAGAGAGAGGGAAAGCGGACAGTGTGTCGGCGGAGCAAGGGGGACGCAGAAAAGTGGGAAAATAATTCGCCGAAAATCGGTGGGTGAGCGATAAGTAATTCTCGTTGCGCGAGATTGCGAGCGCGGCGTTGCGTGAAAAAGGTCGCGCCGCCGATTTGCAATTGACACGCGCGCGAGGCGCTCGTATCTTCGCTCCCTGTTCCAGCGCGGTCTTCGCAGTGCCGACGACAGGGTGTTTGCGATTGGTTGAACCGATCGCGGTTTCACTGCGGCGGCGGCACATATCCGCTGGCTTGCGTAATACTCGGATCCACGCCGAAAGACGTGATTCGGTCGGCAGCAGGACGCTACCACCTTCATCCCGGCGAATGTTTACACTCCATCCCTTGCGCTGCGCCATGCGCGGCGGGCGGCCTGGAGTTCCTGCAGGAGTGGACATGCCCCCCGCCCTCCCTTCGAGCCTCAACGTTGCGGCCCATGCGCAGAACGTCTGGAAAGAAACGCTCGAATACATCTCCCGGCTTCATTCTTATACGGTGCGGCAGTGGTTTTCGGAGCTGCAGGCGATTGAGCTTGCCGGCGGGGTGCTCACCGTCCGCGCGGGGACGATGATTCAGCAGCAGTACCTCATGGGCAAGTGCCGCGAGGTGTTCAACGAAGCGGTGCAGGCGGTGACGGGGAACCTGGTGACGGTGAACTTCATCACCGGGCCGAACGCGGGGGGCGGATTGGCGCGGTACGGCGATTCGTATGACGATGTGATCCTTTCGCCGGACTATGTGTTCGAGAATTTCGTGACCGGGCCGTGCAATCGTCTGGCGACGGCGGCGTGCTCGGCGGTGGCGGAGAAGCCGGGGCGGGCGTACAACCCGCTGTTCATCCACGGCGGGTGCGGGCTGGGCAAGACGCACCTGTTGCAGGCGACCTGCCAGGACATCCTGCGGCGGCAGCCGGACGCGCGCATCCTGTATCTCTCCTGCGACACGTTCATCAACCACTTCATGGAATGCGTGCAGGCCGGCGACATGTCGGAGTTCCGCTACCGCTACCGGCACGTGGATGTGCTGGTGATTGATGACATTCACTTCCTGGCGGGGCGCGAGCGGACGCAGGAGGAGTTCTTCCACACGTTCAACACGCTCTTCCAGTCCAGCAAGCAGATCATTTTGTCCTCCGATGCACCGCCGAACGAGATTCCGGATCTCGAGGACCGGCTGGTGTCGCGCTTTAATTCCGGGCTGGTGGCCCGCGTGGACAAGCCCTGCTACGAGACGCGCATTGCGATCGTCAGCAAGAAGGCGAAGCTCCGCGGCGTGACGTTGCCCGACGAGGTCGTGGCGTACATTGCGCGGCGCGTGGAATCGAACACGCGCGAGTTGGAGGGGGCGCTCACGAAGATCCAGGGGTATGCAATGCTCAACGGGGGAAAGTACGACATGGACGTGGCGCGGGCGGCGCTGGGCGACCTGGTGCCGCCGTCGGAGCGGATCGTGACGATCCAGCAGATCATCGAAGCGGTGACGCGGTTCTACAACGTGCGGCTGGCGGACCTGCAGTCGAAGAAGCGTCACAAGTCGATCGCCCTTCCGCGGCAGGTCTGCATGTACATCGCGCGGCAGAAGACGCGGTATTCGCTGGAGGAAATCGGCGGCTACTTCGGCGGGCGGGATCACACGACGGTGATGCACGCAATCAAGACGGTGGGGGAACTGCGGCAGAACGATGTCCAGTTTGCGGGGCAGTTGGAGCGGATCGAGGGGTCGCTGGCGCCGGTGCAGGCGCAGGCGGGGTGACGGAGCGATGCCCCCGCTCACCCTCTGCAAATGAATCACAAAAAAAGGGCCGAAGCGTCGCTTCGGCCCTTTCGCTTGTTCGGAGCAGTGAAAAGGTTACCGCTCTTCCATCGGCACGTAGTGCTTGTTCACCGGGCCGACGTAAATCTGCCGCGGGCGGGCGATGCGGGCGGTGGCCTCGTCGTTCTGTTCTTTCCAGTGGGCGATCCAGCCGGGGAGGCGGCCGATGGCGAACATGACCGTGAACATGTTCGTGGGGATGCCCATCGCCCGCATGATGATGCCGCTGTAGAAGTCCACATTGGGATAGAGCTTGCGGTCGATGAAGTACTGGTCCTTGAGGGCCCGTTCTTCCAGGCCGCGGGCGATGTCGAGCAGCGGGTCCTTGAAATTGAGCTTGGCGAGGATCTTTTCGCAGACGCTCTGGAGTATTTTCGCGCGGGGGTCGTAGTTCTTGTAGACGCGGTGACCGAAGCCCATGAGGCGGACGCCGGAACCCTTCAGTTTGGCTTTTTCGATGTACTGTTCGGCGCTGAGCCCGCCGCGGTGGATCTGTTCGAGCATCTCCAGCACTTCGACATTCGCCCCGCCGTGGAGCGGACCCCAGAGAGCGCACACGCCGGCGGAGATGCTGGCAAAAAGATTCGCCTTCGAGGAACCGACCATGCGGACGGTGCTCGTCGAGCAGTTCTGTTCGTGGTCCGCATGCAGGATGAAAATGAGGTTCAGGGCCTTTTCCACTTCCGGATCGACCTCGTACTGCCCGTATGGCATCGAGAACATCATGTGCAGCAGGTTGGCCGAGTAGCGCAGCTTCGGGTCCGCGTAAATGTACGGCAGGCCCTGCTGCCGGCGGTAGATGAAGGCGGCAATCGTCCGGATCTTGGAGATCAGGCGGGCGGCGGCTTCTTCAAACGTCTCCTCGCTCCTGAGGCTATTGAGCTCGGTGTGGAAGCAGCCGAGCGTGTTGATCATCGCGGAAAGCATGGCCATGGGCGGGGCGTTGGTGGGGAAGCCTTCGAAATGGTGTTTCATCGCCTCATGGAGGTGGGCGTTGGCCGTGAGGCGCGCCCGGAAGCGGTTGGATTCCTCCGCCGTCGGCAGCTTGCCGAAGATCAGCATCCACGCGACCTCGATGAAGTCGGTGGCGTCGGTGGCAAATTCCTCAATGGGAATGCCGCGATAGCGAAGGACGCCCTTGTCGCCGTCAATGTAGGTGATTGCGGACTGGCAGGAGCCCGTGTTTCCGTAGCCGGGATCGAGGGTGATCAGCCCGGTTTCCGCCCGAAGCTTCTGGATATCGATGCCCCGCTCGCCCTCGGTTCCGATAATTGTGGGGTAGGTGAAGGACTTTCCATCCACTGAGATTTCTACATTGCTGTCCATGAGATACCTGTTATGTTTAACACACCTCTTAGAAAGCCAAGGGTACCAGAAAACGGAGAAATCCTCTCCTGTTGTGGCTGCGGATATCGACAATTCCGAGGCGGCGGGAATCGGCGCTGGTCCCCGTAGGAACGAGACAAGTCGCGTCACGGGGGCCCGTGACGTTTACCCAGAGCACGTCGTGCAGGAGAAGATCATGAAGAAGAACACATCGCTGTTTTCCACACCCCTGTTTTCCACCACTCGGCCGTCAAATCGGAAATCCGCCGTGGCGGGCGGCCGGCAGGCCTATCTCGAGGCGCTCGAATCGCGCCAGTTGCTCTCGGTAACCCTGACCTACGGCGGCGCGGGCACGGCGCTCACCCTCACCGAATCCGTCCCCGGGGCGACGAACATCAAAATTTCCGAAGTCTCGGCCAACGTCCTGCGCGTCGATCTGAACGGGTCCGACTTTGATGTGGCATCCACGGCCGCGGGCGGGCTCCTCTCGTACGAAGGCGCCAGCCCGGATACCTCTACGTTCGCCGACATCGACATCTCCGGGGCGAACGCCATCACCACCGTCAACGCCACCCTCACCGGCGACCTCGTGAGCATCGGCTCGATCAACAATGCCACCGGTGGCGTGGGCAACCTCACCATCGCCGGAAATCAGATCCAGGTCCTCGCCGCATCCACCGTCGACACCACGCACGCGACGAACACCGGCAGCATCCTGCTCACCTCGACGACCTCCCTCAAGGTGCAGGCCGGCGCCGCGATCCACGCCAAGGACGGCGCCATCACCCTCACCGCCAACCAGGCCAACGCCGCCGGCAATTTCAACGGCGTCGACATCACCGGCGCCACCATCACCACCACCGGCACCGGCAACATCCTCCTGCAGGGCAACGGTTCCAACGACGCTTCCACCGGCAGCCACATCGGCGTCAAAATTTCCAACGCCGCCGGCACCGGCAGCGTCATCACCACCAGCGGCACCGGCAACATCACCATCATCGGCAACGGCGGCACCGGCACCACCGGCAACAGCGGCGTCAACATCACCGGGGCCACCATTAACGGCGTCAATGGCCTCGCCATCACCGGCACTGGCGGCCAGGGCGCCGACAGCGACGTCGGCGTCGCCATCAACGGCCTGAACGCCGCAAATGTCACCACGCCCGGCCTCCTCCAGATCACCGGCACCGGCGGCGGCACCGGCGGCGCCACCAACGAATCCGGCGTCTCCCTCACCAACAGCGCCTTTGTCCTCGCCACCGGCACCGGCTCCATCGACATCACCGGCACCGCCGGCACCGGCGCCGGCAACGGCATCACCGTCACCACCGCCGCAAACGTCATCGCCGCCAACGGCACCCTCACCCTCACCGCCGACAGCATGCAGCTCAGTTCCACCCCCACCTTCTCCGGCATCACGGTGCTCCTCCAGCCCAAGACCGCCGGCACCCAAATCGATATCGGCGGGACCAGCTCCACCGGCGTCCTCGGCCTCAACGCCCTTGCCATTGACGGCATCCTCGGCACCACGCTGCAGATCGGCAATGCGTCGGCCGGCGCCATGACCATCAGCGGCACCATCGTTTCCCCCGGCCCCCTGGCGATCAAGCTCGTAAACAACGGCGCCATCACCGAGACCGGCTCGCTCACCACCCCCGCACTCGCCATTCAATCCGCCGGACCCGTCTCCCTCGGCGGAAACAACAACGTCAACGTGCTGGCGGCCAACGTGACCGGTTCGCTGAACTACAACAACGCCGCGCCGCTGACGATCGGCACCGCCGACGGCATCACCGGCATCTCCGCCGGCAGCAGCGCAGTCGTCACCGCAAGCACCACCATTAACGTCAACGAGGCCATCAACGCCACCGCGGCGACCGTTCGCGGCAGCGGCGGCAATGACACCTTCACCATCCAGAAAACCGGCAACACGACCCTCACCCTTGACGGCCTCGGCGGCACCAATGCCTACATCGTCAACCTCGGCCAGTTGCAGTCCTCCGTCAACGTCGGCGCCACCGCCGGCACCAACACCCTCACCGCCAACGGCACCGCTTCCGCAAATACCTTCGGCATCGCCGAGGGAATCATGGTTTGGAACGCCGCCGAATTCGTCACCTTCTCCAACCTCCAGCAGGTCGTCCTCCAGGGCGGCGCCGCCAGCGACTGGTTCAACGTCACCCCCACCATCGCCACCCCCGTCTCCCTCGTCGGCAACGACCCCACCCCCCCCACCGCTCCCGGCGATTTCCTCAACCTCCTGACCACGGGCACCGCCGGCCTCAACGCCAACGACACCCTCTCCGCCTCCGGCCACAGCGGTTCCTTCAGCTTCTCCAACCGGCAGAACGTCACCTACTCCGGCCTGGAAACCGTCCCCGTCGTGAAGTTGAACGCCGGCAGCGCCCAGGCGATCACCGTCGTCGAAGGAAACAGCACCGGCGCCGTGCCGCTCGCCTACTTCACCGACTCCACAAATAGCCTGCCCGCGAGCGCCTACACCGCCACCGTGAACTGGGGTGACGGCAGTGCCGCCCAAACCGCCGCCGTCTCCTTCGACGCCTCCATCCAAACCTTCACCGTCAAGGGGACCCACACCTATCCCTCCCCCGGCATCTACCACCCCACGATCACCATCACCAGCTCCGCCGGCATTTCCTCCGACACCATCAACGAAACCGCCATCGTGAGCGCCATCCCCATCGTCGGAACCGGCAAGACCCTCTCCGGCACCGAGGGACAAACGGTTTCAACCAACGTCGCTTCCTTCACCACCACCCGCACGGCGGCCGCCGCAGCGGATTACACCGCGAGCATCAACTGGGGTGACGGAAAGACCACCACGGGGACGGTCGTGAAAGATTCGGCCGGCCACTTCCACGTCAACGGCTCCCATGCCTACGGCGATCAGTCCACCGGCGCCGGCTTCCGCGTAACCGTCACCGTCAGCCGCACCGGCGCCAGCGACACCGTGATCTCGAGCACCGCGACCATGGCCGGCGTCGCGATCGACTCGCCCTCCAGCCGCACCGCCACCGCCGCGGTCAATGTGCAGAAGACCTTCGTGCTCGGCACCTTCCGGGACAAAAACGCGGTGAACACCAACGCCGGCGCCTACATCGCAACGATCGCATGGGGCGACGGGACCTCCTCCCTCGCCTCTTTCGTGCTGCTGCGGACTTCTTCGGCAGGATCCATCTGGCAGGTCCGGGCGCCCCACAAGTACACAAGCGCCGGCACGTTCAAGCCCGTCATCCGCATTCACGACGTGGCCAACAAGAACCAGGTGCTTGTGATCAACGACACGATCACCGTCTCCTGAGCCCGGCCCAAATCCAAGTAAACCCACACCCGGAGCGGCAAGTGCAGCTCCGGGTGTTCTTTTTTTTGCAGCCGCAGGGAGGCTTTCACGAAATCCAGGCGGGGAATCAGTTTCGCTCGAGAATGAACTTGCGAAGCGCCACCGCCACGCCGTCCGCATCATTCGACGGAACCAGCGCGTGCGCCACCGCCTTCGCTTCCTTCCACCCATTTTCCGGGACCACCGCCACGCCGGCCCATTCCAGCATGTGGATGTCGTTCGGCGCGTCTCCGATCGCCAGCACTTCGTGCGCCGCAATGCCGAACGATTTCGCAACCTGGTCGAGCGCCATCGCCTTCGAAATCCCCGGGTTCATCAGCTGCAGGAGCGTCGCATCGGAGCGCGTCTCCGCCACTTTGCCGGCAAACTTCCTGGGGAGCTGCACCTGCAGGTCGTCGATCCACTTCGGGTCGCCGATCAGCATCAGCTTCGTGATCGGCACCGTGAGGAACGCGTCCAGCGGCCCGATGAAATCCGGCGTGAACTGCTTCGCCGTCTCCGTCATGTATTCCGGGATTTCGGAGTAGTGGTCCGTGTACCACTTGTCCAGGATTTCGATCGAAACGAGCAGCTCCGGATATCTCTTGCGCGACCAGTCAATGATCTTCCGGGCCGTGTCGACATCCAGAGGCACGTGCTGAATGACTTTCTTCCGCGGCTCGTCCCAGATCAACGCCCCGTTGTAATTCACCACCGGCGTTTCAAGCCCCAGCGCCGCGTAGTAGTCCCGCACCGAGCGCGGCGGACGCGCCGTCGCCAGTACCACGTGGACCCCCCTGGCCGCCACCTGTTTGACCGCCGTGTGGGTCAGCGGCGAAATCGACTTCCGCGACGTGAGGAGCGTCCCGTCGAGGTCGAGCGCGACCATGCGGATCGGGCAGGTGGAGAGCGGGCGGCGGGCTTTGGGCTTGCGATGGAAGAACATGGCGGGCGTAGTGTAGGGGGAAATCCGAGCCGCTGCCACGAGGGGATTCCAGGGGAGTCCACCGCCCCAGAAACACCCCCGTCCCCGAGCCTCTGCACAGGAGCGCCCCCGCGCTCGCCCCCCCTGCGCATGAAGAAGGGCCGCAGGAAAACCTGCGGCCCCGAAATCGCATTGGGAGTAAAACCGTTAGGCGTACAGGTGGCCGTAGTTCTTCATGCCCCAGCCCTTGACGCGACCCTTGGAGGGCTTGCGGCCTTTATTGGCCTTCTTCGAGCGCCAGCGGAGGCGGTGGTTGGTTCCGGGACGTGCCATAGTGTGCCTGCCTTTCTGAATTTCGAGCGGGGTATCTTAGCAAACGCGAGCCAGCGTTGCAAATCCGGCCGGGAGCCAGGAAGGCAACCCCGCAAGAACCTGGCTCGCTTCGCAAAAGTGGTAAAATACCCCAGAGACAACGCGTTTCCAGGAGAGACGAGGAGATGGGAACTCCCGACCGCACCAATCCCCACTTCCCGGGACGACTTCGACCCGCCCGCACACCTCATGACCCATTCGCTTGCTTCACAGAACCCTCCTTGGCCGAAGCATGCGTACCTTGGGCACCAAACCGCCTTTTCATTCCCGAATCTTGTTGACAGGCCCGCGCGCCGGGTACAAACAACCGGCAGCAGACATGTGAACACCACGCCTCTTCGGGGAGACTCGCCCATGCGGGTAGACCATCAACGCATCAGCATCCGAATCGCCCTCTGCCTCGCCGCCGCGCTGGCGCCTGCCGCCTTCGGTGAAGCAACGACAAAGCCCGCCCTGCCGACCTACACCATCGGCCAGACCGTGGAGGTGAAGCAGGGCGCAAGCTGGGAGCCCGCGAAGATCGTCAATCGCGATGCCGACGTCTACTGGATCAGCTATGACCGCTTCAAGGGAAATAAGTTTTTCTACGAGTGGGTCACGGTGGACCGCATCCGCAAGCCGGGCGAAACGCGCGACACTCCCGGGTTCGCAAAGCCCACGCCGCATGGGCAAAAGCCGGACAAGGCAACCCGCCTGCAGGCGCTCGTGAACCTCGGCCTGGCGGCGCCCGCCCCGGAGAAGAGCGCGCCAAAACCGGAGGCGAAGCCGGCAACCGCCGACGGCGCAGAGAAAAAGGAGGCGCTCCCGGCCGGCACGGTGGCAATGGACTGGTCCGGCGTGAAAGAACTGTCACCGCAAGAGGCCGGGAAGAAGTACCTGGCCGATGCCGGCGACATCGGAAAATGGAACGCCAACGGTGTCGGCCTGGGGCCCGTGCAACGCGGCGGAACCCTGCAGATCAAAGCCCTCCTGCCGACGTCCGTGGCGGCGGGCAAGATCGGCGTGCAGTACGACGACTGGGCCCACAACGTGCCGACCCGCATCCAGATGGCCGATCTCCGCACCGGCCAGGGAAACACCGTGATCACGCTGCCCGCCGGAGAAAAACCGATCGCCTTGAGTCCCGATGGCAAGCGGATCCTGCTCTCGATGGCCGCCGATCCGCAGGGAAGGTTCGGGACTGTTGCGGAGGTCGGGGCGATCAACGGCACCACGGTGAAGTCCCTCGCCATTTTCGTGCCCGGCGAAAAGTACGAAGACCGGCCGCCGCGAATCACGTGGGGCGCGTTCGTCGATGAAGACCACGTGCTGCTGCAGGATGTGACCGGGCGCGTGACGCTCTTTTCCATCTCCGACAAAAAAGCGGTCTACACGACGAAAGAAACGCACGGCGACCCGGCCTTGAGCGCAAATCGCAAATTCGCCGCCATTGGAATGCTGAATCACGTCGCAGTGGTCGACGCGCTCACCGGCGAAACCATCGCCGTGGTGCCGGGCGGAATCTGGGTGCGCGGCGCGGCGTTTCGCAACGACGGCGAGCGTCTGGCCGTGTACGGCTGGGGACGCATCCGCGTGTTCGATCTGGAGAAGCGGGAGGAGGTCGCGGACATCATCCTTCCGCCGAAAGTGGATGCAGCACAGGCGGAGTGGGTGGACGCCGACCACCTGCTGATGAACCGCACCTACCTGGTGAGCGTGCCCAAGGGCCTGATTCTCTGGAAATACGAGAAGCCCGAAGCCCAGGGGGCCGACCAGGTGCAGGAAATCGTGCTCGGCGGAAGGTTGTGGGTGGCCTGCGTGCGCAGCAATGGGGCCGGGCCGCAGGCGCGGAGCGCACGCACGCTTGCGTCGGCGACGCTGCCGGATGCGCCCGCCGCCGCCATGGAGGCGAAATTGCACGAAGAAGACGTGATGGCCCTCCATCCCGGCGTGAAGGTGACGCTCGATGTGGCGGTGGGGAACGACGAGGGGAACGCAGCAATTGCGAAGCATTTGCAGGAAGAGCTGGCGCGAAACGGCATGGAAGTGGCCGACGGGCAGAAGATTCGCCTCGAGGCGCGCATGACGCCCGACAAGCCGCACGAGATGACCTATCAGGGGTTCGGCGTCAGCGAGCGGATGACGGTAAACGATATGAAGGGCACCGTGTCATTCAGGGTGGACGGGAAGGAGGCATGGTCCTGGAGCGCGATCCAGCCCCCGCCAGGGTTCTTGCAGGTCAAGAAAGGCGATTCGGTGCAGCAGGTCGTCGCCGCGGAGCAGGCCAAAGCGTGGCGAATCCTAAGCGGCGTCGAGTTGCCCCGGCGGGTGCCGGCGCCCCGCGAAGAGGTCGGATTCGGGACATCGCCCCTCATTCCGGGGACGACAAAAAGGTGAACCGCCGGTGAAACGCACCGGAGCTCGGCGAAACCCGCCCCAGGGGAGCGTATAAAAAACGCGATATCAACCCTGCCGCCGTCGCCCGCCGGCGCAAACGAAGGAGGATGTGGCGCAAAGGTTTATACCGCAGCATCACAAAGGTTCCTTCTCACGAATGAGACAAGCGCAACTCACAGGAGGACCGAGAATAGCCGAAAAATCCCATGGACCGAGGAAACCAGGAGGCACCCATGGGATTCGACAGGGGTCATGGCAGAAAACCCCGCGCGGAGAAAAACCGGGATGTGTTCTGCGCAGCGTTCCTTGTGGCCCTCCTGCCGGCGGTCGCGTGGGCGGAACCGCGCGAGATCGCCGTCCCGGTACTGAGCCTCGACGCGACGACCTCGCCGGACAACGCCGCCCCGGGCTCCCCCGACCTGAGCAACCTCTCGCTGGAAGACCTGCTGAACATCCAGGTGACCAGCGTCTCGAAACAGAAACAACGCATTGGCGACGCGCCTGCCGCCATCTATGTCATCACCCAGGACGACATGCACCGGTCCGGGATGACCAGCATCGCCGAAATGCTGCGCATGGCGCCCGGCCTGGACGTCGCACAAGTCACCGCCGGGCAGTGGGCCGTGGGTTCGCGCGGGATCAATGCCGCACGCAACAACAACCTGCTGGTCCTGATGGACGGCCGCACGGTCTACCAGACGCTCTTCTCCGGCGTGTACTGGGACCAGGTGGATTACGTCCTGGCGGACCTGGACCGCATAGAAGTGATCCGCGGGCCCGGCGCCACGCTCTGGGGAGCCAACGCCGTCAACGGCGTAATCAACATCGTCAGCAAGAACGCCGAGGACACCCAGGGCCTGCTGGTGAACAGCTACGGCGGGACGGACGGCAACATCCACAGCATCCGCTACGGCGGAAACATCGACAACCACATCTTCTACCGCGTGTATGCGAAGTACCGCTCCATGGAGGATTTTCCCGCCCCGTCGGCCGCCTCCAATATCTTCGACGGGTGGGATTCGCAGCGTATCGGCTTCCGCGTCGATGCGGAGCTGTCCGACAAGGACCTCCTGACGGTGCAGAGCGATGTCTACCAGAACCGGGGCTCGCGGCCCGAGTACGTGGCGCAGTTGACGCCCCCGTTCGAGCCGGAGTTCGGGATGATAACGGACACGGAAGAGCAGTACGTGCTGGGCCGGTGGACGCACACGATCTCCGAGGATTCAGACTTCAGCGTGCAGGCATATTACGACCGCCTGAACTTCGAGGAGATCCAGAACGTCGACACGCAGCAGACCTACGACCTGGAGTTTCAGCACCGGTTCCCCGTGGCGGGTTTCAACGAGGTGATCTGGGGCGGCGGGTACCGGATGGTTGCGGACGACGTGCGCTCCCTGACGTCGGGATTCAGCGAGGCGACGTTTGACCCGCAGCGGCGCGACAACAGTTGGATCAGCGGTTTCGTGCAGGACGACATCACGGTCTTTCCGAAGAAGCTGCACGTCATCGTGGGCACGAAGGTGGAGGAGGTGCCGTACACCAACCTGGAGATCGAGCCGAGCGCCCGCGTGAGTTTCACCCCGGACGACAAGCAGACGATATGGGCGGGCGCGTCGCGGGCGATTCGCTCACCGGCGCGCTGGGAGGAAGACCTGCACACGGTGGCGGACGTGACGATGCCGGGGGGCTCGCCGGCGCCGCTGGCGGCCGTATTGAGCGGAAACCGGCGGCTGAACGCGGAGCAATTGACCTCCCTGGAGGCGGGATACCGCGTGGAGCCGCTAAAAGAACTCTCGCTCGATTTCGCGGGCTTCTACAACTTCTACCACGGAATGGTAACGGAAGTCGTCACGGGCGCACCGGGATTTGTGATGGCGCCGTCGCCCCACCTGGAAGTGCCGCTGCAGACATCGAACCAGGGAGATGGGGTGGATTACGGCCTGGAAATCGCGGCGACGTGGAAGGTGCGCGACAACTGGCGGCTGCAGGGATCGTACAGCTTTGACCAGACGCTCATTCATGCGGCGGATGCGATTCCCGATGCGGAAGCGGAGTGGAACGATTCGGCGCCCAAGCACCAGTTCCAGATTCATTCGTATTACGACGTGACGAAGGACATTCAACTGAACGCGGCATGCTATTTCGTGGATTCGCTGCACCGGAATTCGCCGGCAATCGGGGATTACATCCGCTGCGATGCGAACATGGTGTGGCGGCCGGAGAAGCACGTGGAGCTGACGGCGGGGTTCCGCAATCTGCTCGACAACCGGCACCCGGAGTTTTTTGATTCACAGCGGCGCGTGACGACGACCGAAATTCCGCGGTCGTTTTTCGTGAGCCTGCAGTTGACCTTTTGAGCGAAGCAGGAGCGAACAGAGATCCATGAGGCGCAGGGCTGCTCAATGTGGGATGGGGATGGTGCTGGCGGCGGCATTGCCGGCGCTCTGCGCGCGGAGCGCGGAAGCGACCCTGGAGGAGAAGGTAAAGGCGGCGTTCGTGTTCAACTTCATGCAATTCACGGAATGGCCGGCGGGCACGTTTGCCGGGGCGAACTCCCCGATCGTGGTGGGCTTCGTGGGAGACACGGCGGTGGAGGAGGTGCTCCGATCCGTGGTGGCGGACAAGACGGTGAACGGGCGCGCCGTGGCGGTGAAGCGGGTGGAGTCGGATTCTGAAGCGGCGACATGCCAGGTGCTGGTTTTTGCCGGAGACGACGAGGCCCGCCGTTTGGAGCGGATGCGCGGGCTGAGCGGGCGCAGCGTGCTGACGATCGGTGATTCGGAAGAGTTCCCGGAGGCGGGCGGAGTGATCGGGTTTTATCTCGATGGCGGGAAGGAGCGGTTCGAGGTGAACACGCTCGCGGCGGAACGGGCACATCTGCAGATCAGTTCGAAGCTGCTGAAGCTGGCAAAAATAGTCAGGAAATAGAGGCGAGGCATGTTGGGAATGTTCCGGGATCGCTCGATCCGCTCGAAGCTGACGCTGATGACGATGTTCACGACGGCGATGGCGCTGGTCCTGGCATGCGCGGGGTTTGCGGTTTTTGATTACTTCAACTACCGGCACGAGCTGGTGGACCAGTTGAACATGCACGCGGAGGTGATCGGGGGCAATTCGACGGCGGCACTGGCGTTCGGGAACGTGAGTGATGCGACGCAGACGCTCGAGACGCTGGGGGCGGAGACGAACATTGAAGCGGCGGCAATTTACGGAGCCGACGGGACGCTCTTCGCGACCTACACGCGTCCGGAATTCAACGGGTACAGGTTCCCCGCGCATGCGGAAGAAAACTCGCATCATTTCGGGCCGGCGTCGCTCGAAGCGTTCCACAGCATCGTGGTGGACGGGCGGAAAATCGGGACGGTGTATCTGCTGTCGAACCTGGATCAAATGAAGGCGCGAACGCAGAAATACGCTTGGATCAGCGTGCTGGCGGTGATTGTCGGCGGGATCGGGGCATTCCCGCTGGCCAAGCGCCTGCAGCGGTTCGTGTCGGACCCGATTCAGCACCTGTCCGGGACCGCCAAGACAATTTCGATCGAGAAGAATTATTCGCTGCGCGCGGTGAAGCAGAGCGACGATGAGCTGGGGATCCTGATCGACTGCTTCAACGAGATGCTGGTGCAGATCCAGGACCGGGACAGGCACCTGGAAAAGGCGCGGCTGGATGCAGAGCAAGCGAATTCGGCGAAGAGCGATTTTCTGGCGAAGATGAGCCACGAAATCCGCACGCCCCTGAACGGGGTGATCGGCACGGTGCAGTTGCTGCTGGACACGGAGTTGAGCGCGCAGCAGCGGCGGCTGGCACAGTTGGCGCGGTCCTCGGGGGATGCCCTGCTGACACTGATCAACGACATCCTGGATTTCACGAAGATTGAAGCGGGGAAGATGGAGTTGGAGCACATTTCCTTCAATCCGCAGGAGATTGCCGAGGAGGCGATGGACATCCTGGGATCCAAGGCCGCGAAGAAGGGGCTGGAACTGGCCTGCCACGCCGACGAACAAGCGGGGCGGCTGATGATGGGGGATCCGGACCGCTTGCGGCAGATCCTGACGAACCTGATCAACAATGCGATCAAGTTTACGGAGAAAGGATCGGTGGTGGTGCGGCTACGAATGGAGAGTGAGACGGAGACGCACGGCGTGTTGAAGTTCAGCGTGACGGACACCGGGCCGGGAATACCGGCGGCGCGGATGCACCGGCTGTTTCAGAAATTTTCGCAAGTGGATGCCTCGACCACACGGAAACATGGCGGCACCGGGCTGGGCCTGGCGATTTCCAAGCAACTCTCCGAAATGATGGGCGGCACCATCGGCGTGGAAAGCGAGGAGGGAACGGGTTCGACGTTCTGGTTCACGGTGAACCTGGAGAAGCAATCCGCGGCGGAGGAACGCTCGGCAAAGCTGGCGGGCCTCGAGAACCTGCGGATCCTGGTGGTGACGCCGAACGAGACGCACGCGGACGTGCTGCGCCAGCAGTTGACCACGTGGGGCTTCTGGGCATCGGCGCTCGCAAAGGGATCGGCGGTCGAGGAGACGCTGAAGAGAAGCGTGCGGGAGGGCTGGCCGATTTCGCTGGTGATCTGCGATTCGCAACTGCAGGACGCGGAACCGCTGGCGTTGTCGCGGCGGATTCGCAGCACGCGGGAAATCGCGAAAACGGTGGTGATGCTGCTGACGGCCCTGGGGGAAAACCTGGATTGCGAGGAGCTGACAGCGGCAGGGATTGCCGGGTGCATTTTGAAGCCGGTGCATCAGTCGCAGTTGTACAACACTATCCTCGCGGCGATGGGCGGGAAGGGAAACCTGCAGGAGGGCGGCCACGGGGCGAGCGAGAATTTGTTCGCGGCGGACGCGTGCCTGAAGGGGGCGAAGCTGCTGGTGGCGGAGGACAACGAAGTGAACCAACTCGTCACCGGGGAGATGCTGAAAAAGCTGGGGTGCGAGTTTGAGATCGTGGACGACGGGATGAAGGCATTGAACGGGGCGCTTTCGGGGAAGTGGGACCTGGTGCTGATGGATTGCCACATGCCCGAGCTGGATGGGTTTGAGGCGACGCGGCGGATCCGGGAGGTGGAACTGCGGGAGAACCGGGCGCACCTGCCGATCGTGGCGTTGACCGCGAACGCGGTGAAAGGCGACCGCGAATTGTGCCTGGCTGCCGGGATGGATGCGTACGTGACCAAGCCGATCGACGTGCAGACGCTGGTGGCAACGCTGGAAGGACTGATGAAAGGAAGGAAGAGCATGGAAGGCGTGAAAGAAGGCACATCCACCGCCGGAGCGGCGAGCGATGCACCGTTCGATGTGATGTCGGCATTTGATCGGTGCATGTCGGATGCAGGCGTCGTTGGACGCGTGCTGCAGAAGTTCAAGGAGCATGCGCCGATGACGCTCGCAGAGCTGCAGAAAAAGGTGGAGGCGCGAGATGCGGCGGAGACGAAGCGTCTGGCGCACGGGATGAAGGGGGCCGCGGCAAATATTTCGGCGGAAAAACTGCGGGAAATCGCATTAGAGCTGGAAAAGCTCGGCCACGAGGCGCAGCTCTCGGCAGCGACCGAGGTCGTGAAGCAGTTGGATGCCGAGCTGAAACGCTGTATTGAGTTTATTCCGGAAGCGATGAAGAGGCTGGAGCCGGTGGCAGCGGCGAACCCGCCAATCGGATCGCTCGCCTCCCCATTCAAGCCGTAACGTGCCTGTACCGCTGGTTGAAACCTGCTGTTGTTTGGAGCAGACGTAATGAACGCATTGGTAGTCGACGACGACGAAACATCAATCATCATGGTGGAGAATGTTCTCAACCAGATGGGGTACGAGGTGCACGTTGCGCACAACGGGCGCGAGGCGCTGGAAATATTGGGAAAGAAATCGATTCACCTGGTGATCACAGACTGGGAGATGCCGGAGATGAACGGCATCGAGTTGTGCCATGCAATCCGGCGGAGCGATTTTTCGGGGTACGTGTACATCATCATGATCACGGGTCGGGACGGCAGCCGGCAGCGGATTGAAGGGCTGCACGCGGGTGCGGACAACTTCCTGACAAAGCCGCTGAACCCTGCGGAACTGCTGGTCTGTCTGAAAACAGCGGAGCGGATCCTCGCGCTGGAAACGTGCGAGCTGGCGATCTTTGCCCTGGCGAAGCTGGCGGAAAGCCGGGATTCGGAAACGGGGGCGCACCTGGAGCGTGTGCAGGGATATGTGCGGATCCTGGCGGAGCATCTGTCGGCGCGGGAGAAATTCCGCGGCGTGATCGACGACGATTACATCCGGCTCATTTACCAGACGAGCCCGCTGCACGACATCGGGAAGGTGGGGATCCCGGATTCGATCCTGCTGAAGGCGGGAAAGCTGACGGAACGGGAATTTGCGGTGATGAAAACGCATGCACAAATCGGCGCGCAAACGCTGGATGCGGCGTTGCAGCGGTTTCCGAATGCGAAGTTCCTGCAGATGGCGCGAAGCATTGCGGCATCGCACCACGAGAAATTTGACGGGACGGGGTATCCGAACGGGCTGGCGGGCGAGAACATTCCATTGTGCGGCCGGATTGTGGCGCTGGCGGACGTGTATGACGCGCTGACGAGCCGGCGCGTGTACAAGCCGCCGATGTCGCACGATCAGGCGCGCGAGATCATTGTGCGCGACAGCGGGAGCCATTTTGATCCGGAGATCGTGGCGGCGTTCTTGTCGCACGAGGCGGAGTTTGACGCGATCCGGAAGGAGCTGACCGACACGGAGCCGGCGCCGCTGGCCGTCTCCGCGCGGGCGGCGCAGGAGGCGCAGATCGTGGCGACGCCTCGGTCGAACGGGAACACCATCCTGGTGGTCGAGGATGATCCGTCGCAACTCGACATGCTGCTGACGCTGCTGGAATCGAGCGGGTTCCGGGTGCTGGTGGCGAAGGATGCGGAGCAGGCGCTGGGGATCGTCTCGCGCGACCGCCCGCGCATGATCATTTCGGATTGGTCGATGCCGGGGATCAACGGCACGGAATTCTGCCGGCGTGTGCGGGCGCTGGACCAGGGAGATTACATTTTCTTTTTGATCGTGACGGTGCATTCCGAGAAGAAGCACATGATCGAGGCATTTGAGGCCGGGGTGGATGACTTCGTGGTCAAGCCGTTCCACCAGGGGGAATTGCTGGCGCGAATCCGCGCGGGGTCGCGTACGCTGCGGCTGCACGATGAACTGCACGGGCGGAACGAAGCGGCCGCGAAGCTGAACGCACAGCTTCTGGAACTCAATGGGAAGCTGGAGCGGCTGGCGGTCACCGACGAGCTGACGGGTTTGTACAACCGGCGTCAGGCGCTGCAGCGGCTGGAGGAAAAGTCGGTGCTGGCCGAGCGGTATGGGGACGCCCTCTCCGTGGCAATGCTGGACATAGATCATTTCAAGACGATCAACGACACGCACGGGCACGACGTGGGCGACGAGATCCTGCGGCTGGTGGCGGCGACGCTGCAGTCAACGGTGCGCGCAACGGATACGGTGTGCCGCGTGGGCGGGGAGGAATTCTTGATCATTTTCCCGGCGCAGACGGCGGAAGAGGCGGCGAACTCGGCGGAGCGCTGTCGCGCGGCGCTCGCCAGGATACCTTGCCTCGTGAACGGGGTGGCCATCGGGGTGACGGTGAGCATCGGCATCGGGTCGCGGCGGGTGAACACGGGCGGAGCAACGGCACTGCTGAAGGATGCGGACAACGCACTGTACGCGGCGAAGCGGGCCGGGAGGAATTGCGTGCGGCTGGCGACGTCCATGACGGTAAGGGCGTGAAGCGCAATTTTCGATTTTTGAGTTTCGATTTCGATTCGGAATTCGGGGGGCGGGCAAGTGTTTATCGCGTGACCACGGGGCACCGGTCAGGTGTCGGGATTGTCCTCCGGTGGCACCCCCTCCCGCGGCGTTTTAGTGGGCAGATGCTTTTGCTGACGAGGCGGGACTGGCTGCAGAATTGGCGATTTTCTGGATTTCGTGGACGGCGCTGGTGAGGACGTCGATCTGGGCAGCGGGGCTCTCCCTGTCGGCCTTGCGGGCGTCGAGCGTGGCGATGAATTTACCAACAAGATCCAGGTCGAACTGCGTACCAGCGCAGCGGAGAAGTTCGTCGCAGGCCTCTTTGTGGGGCATGCCTTTGCGGTACGGGCGGTCGGAGATCATGGCGTCGTAAGCGTCGGCGATGAGGATGCAGCGAGCGGCGAGGGGAATGTTTTCGCCCTTGGGAAGCTCGGGGTGATCCTTATGGCCGCCGTACCAGGAGTGGTGGACGCGGATGATTTCGGTGAGGCGCGGGTTGCCGATGGCCTCGTGCACAAGATCGGCGCCGAGGGATTCATGGCGGTGCATGATGAGCCATTCTTCCTTCGTGAGCGGGCCGGGCTTGAGGAGGATGGCGTCGGGCATGGCGATTTTGCCGATGTCGTGGAGGAGGCCGGCGAGCCGGGTGTATTCGACGGTCTCGGCGTCGTTCGAGGAACTGACGATCAGGCAGGCAAACTCGGCGACGCGGCGGCTGTGATCGGCGGTGGCCTGGTCGCGCTTGCTGAGCGCTTCCATCAGGGCATGCGTGGTCTGCTTCGCCTGCATGATGGTGCCGGCCTCGCGCCGCTCCTCGGGCTTCTGCGTGGCGGTCGCTTCAATCGCGGGGTCGCCCCACGGGATGACGCGGTTGCGGCCGGTGCGCTTGGCGGCGTAGAGGGCCTTGTCGGCCTGCTCAATAAGGGAGCGCGCATCCGCGGCGCCGGCCTCTATGCCCGTCACGCCGATCGACGAAGTGACCGTGGTGATCGGCCAGGTGTTGCCGAGGATCGCCTGGCGGAAGCGCTCGGCAGCTTCGTGCGCTTCTTCGAAGTGCGCGCCGGGAAGGAGGATGCAGAATTCTTCCCCACCGTAGCGGCAGACGAGATCTTCCGAGCGGCAGCTTGAGTGAAGGACCTGGCCCATCTGCTTCAGGACCTGGTCGCCGACGCCGTGGCCGTAGCGGTCGTTGATCATCTTGAAGTGGTCAATGTCGAGCATGATGCAGGCGAGCGGTTTGCCTGTGGAAGAGGCCTTGGCCCAGAACTCTTCGAAGCTGCGCATGAAGGCGCGGCGGTTAAAGCAGCCGGTGAGAGGATCGCGGGAGGCGAGGGCTTCAAGTTCCTTGTTCTGGCGGGCGATTTCGTCGCGCGATTTGGCCAGTTCGCCGAGCGTGTCGCGGAGCTGTGCGTTGGTGGCTTCGATGGAGGTGACGTCGTCGAAGGTCGCCAGCACCCCGCGGCGCGAGCCGTCGTTGCCGAGGACCGGGACGGCGTTAAGAACCAGGGACCGTTCATTCCCATCGGGCGAGGCAAGGCGGACGGTCATGCGGCGCACGGGATCGACGCTGGCGAGGGCGTTGATCCACACCGCGTTGGTGGCGCTGCCTTTGTGATGTTCACCGGAGAGGCTGGGGAGTTGCGTGACTTTTTTTCCCTGTATTTGAGAGAGGGTCGTGTTGGTGATCTGGCAGAACGATTCGTTGGCCATGATGATCTGCTGGCTGTTGTCCATGATGATGACGCCTTCGGCGAGGGCGTCGAGCATCGCACGAACGCGATCGGGGATGACCGAGGAGGGGTCGAGGTGCTTGAGGGCCTTGCGGAGAAACAGAAGCGCGCCGAGGAATCCGCCGGCGGCGATGAAGATGGTCATCTTGAGGAGGGGATTGCTGAAGAAGCCGGAGTCGGGGAGCGCGGCGAAGCGGATTTCGAGGGTCGCCCATTTTTTGCCATTCTGGGTGATGGGGGCCTCGGCTTCGAAGGAGTTGCGGTCGGCCTTATCGACGGGCTTCCAGGTGGAGGCGTGGGCGCCGGCTTCGATGACGAGTTTCCCGCTGGGGGCTCGCACGCCGGCGGAGGCGACGTCGGGGTTATTGACCACGAGTGCGGCCAGCAGGGCGCGGATGGTCTGCGCGTCGTTGCGATCGGCGGCGTCGGAGCATTGGGCGTCGAGAACCTGCGCGAGTTGCAGGCGTTGCTGGGTGATGGCAGCGTCACGGTCAGGCAAAAGACCGGCCATTTGCGCCCCGAGGACGGCGCTCACAATGATGCAGCCAAAGCCGATGGCGATGCTGGTGCTTGTGGACAGGATTCGCATAAGAGTTCATGATTTTTATCGGCTCAATCCATGAGCTGCTCAAGCTTCTGTTCACCTTCGTCGGTGGGTTCGACCTGCTTTTTCTTCCTCCTCCACCACCGTTTCTTCTTCGCATTGGCGGTTTTGGCGTCAAGCACAGGAAGGGGGTCCAGAAAGCGCCAAATCGGCGCAGAAGTGAGCATGCTGAGGAGCAGGGAGCCGCCGCGGGCAAGCCAGATGATGTAGCCGGCCGACGCCGTTGCCGAGACGGTGGCGATTGTGCCGACCACGCGGTGGATGGTCGCCTGATGTTCGGCGGCCTTTTTGGCGGACTGCTGAATCTCTTCAACCACCTGTTCGGAGGCTGGGTGGACGGCGACGGCGAGGGAACCGGCATTTTTCACGAGCTGTTCGATGCCCGCGGGATTGGCGGCGGGCGCGGCGGCGGAAATATTCGAGAGCGCTGAGGGGCTGATGGTGCCGAGGGGACGGGCCGTGCTGCTGATTCCCGCGATGCGCGGGCCCGCACTGGGTGCGGCGGAGGGGCCAACGGAGGGGCTGCCGTTGCTGGGGCCGGCACTGGCGGGAGCGGGCGCGGCGGGGGCAGGCGCGGCGGGTGCGGGGGCCGCAGGCGCCGGCGCTGCAGGGGCGGCAGGCGCCGCGGGTGGCGTTTCGCTGGACTTGGGAGCTGACGAGTCGCTGGGGCCGCCTTGGACGGTGTTGCTGCTGTCGCCTCCGGTGGGAGTGCTCGTGGGGGAGGTGGGTTGCGACGGCGGGGGCGGGGG
>JBQCGD010000045.1:0-52337 GCA_051955985.1 Phycisphaerae bacterium
CTCCCAGCGCTAGTAGGTAGAGGGACTGGAGTTGAGAGGTGTGCTCTTCCGATGCGTCGCCTCCCGCCCCGACGCCGCCGCCGACACCCAGAACACGCCCCCCGCCACCCCCGGCTCCATGCTCCAGCTCGGCACAGTCCACAACGGCAAATTCGCCCTCTACGAAAACGCTATCCACGACCTCCCCCAGGGCACCATGGTCTTCATCATCAGCAACGACAATAACAAGTAAAAAAAGGTCAATAACCGCCCAAAATCGTTCCATTTCGAGGCAAAAATGTCCCGCTCCCCCCAACACCCCCAACCCCACCGTGGCCCCCTCCCCAGGCCCCCCGCCAAAAAAGACCCCGCGCCCGAAGAATCCGCCCCCCCCATCCGCGTCGGCGCCGGCACCCACGCCGCCTTCGAAGCCTCCCTCGAATTCTTCCTCGCCCCCATCATCCCCTTCATGCGCGACCCCGAAGTCAACGAAATCATGGTCAACGGCCACGACAAAATCTTCATCGAACGCAACGGCCGTATCTCCTTAACTGAGGCCACTTTCCCGACAGAAGCCGACGTCCAGGCCGCCGCCAACAACATCGCCCAGTTCGTCGACCAGCCCCTCTCCCACGAACGCCCCCTCCTCGACGGCCGCCTCCCCGACGGCTCCCGCGTCTGCGTCGTCCTCGGCCAGATCGCCTCCAACGGCACCCACATCAACATCCGCCGCTTCGCCCGCTCCACCGCCACCGCCGACTGGCTCCTCGAAAAAAAAGCCGTCACCCCCATGGCCCTCGAATTCCTCTCCCTCTGCGTCAAAGGCCACCGCAACGTCCTCGTCGCCGGCGGCGCAGGCTCCGGCAAAACCACCACCGTCAACGTCCTCACCCAGTACTTCGATGAAGCCGAACGCATCGTCGTCATCGAAGACACCCGCGAACTCCAGGTCCTCCGCCCCCACGTCGTCCAGATGGAAGCCCGCCCCGCCGACGCCTACGGCCGCGGACAAATCACCGGCCGCGACCTCTTCAACACCGCTCTCCGCAGGCGCCCAGACCGCATCGTCGTAGGCGAAGTCCGCCGCGGCGAAGCCCTCGACATGATCCAGGCCATGACCTCCGGCCACCACGGCTCCATCACCACCCTCCACGCCTCCTCCGCCGGCGACACCCTCTACCGCCTCGAAACCATGGCCCTCATGGCCGACATGGGCATCCCCCTCTTCGCACTCCGCCGACAGGTCGCCTCCGCCATCGACATCATCGTCCAGACCGCCCGCCTCCCCACCGGCCGCCGACTCCTCACCGCCATCTCCGAATGCCACTTCGACGAAACGTCCGAGAATTACGTCATCAAGGATATCTTCACCCTCAACAACAACCCCGAAAACCTCGAACTCGCCTGGACCGGCCAAAAACCCCAGATCCTCCAGCAACTTCGCTTCGAAGGACTCGTTGATCAAATGGACCTCACCAAGCCGATGCTCAATGATCCGCCAGAATAATTGAAACCTCCACCCCCTCTAACCGTCCTAAAATACAGGTGGTTAAAATCATGCCCCCGGCATTCAAATTCCGGAACAACGCACGGCGCTACGGCGGCTCCAGCGTCGAGTACATCGCCCTCCTCGCCCTCGTCGTGATCCCGCTCGGTATCCTCGCCCTCACCGTCATTATGCCGATGATCAAGCTCTATATGGACCGTATCTCGACCGTCGTCAGTTGGCCTCTCGGCTGACAATCCAACCGCCGCCGCTTCGCATTGCAGCACCCCACGGTGGTACAATCGTCCGGTAGGCGTGGTGAACAGGAGCACTCCATGAAGGCCCGTATCTACAATCACTTGAAACAACTCCACCGCAATGAGGCAGGGGCCATGTCCGTTGAAAAAATCCTCATCCTCGCTCTCATCGCACTCCCCATCCTCATCATCCTCGTCGTCTTCAAGAGCACCATCATCGGCTGGTTCTCGAACCAGCAAAGCACCCTCGAACAGGATGCTGGTAACCCCAGCGGCGGATGAGCAATGCCCTCCGCGCATCGGGGCGGCGGGAAGCCAACGGCGGCTCTATCGTAATTCGGCAGGGAATCGGCGATGAGCGAATCCAGCTACAGGTCCACTCCAACACCCCCCGCTGGCGCCAACGACCATCGCCCAACTATCCCCGCCGAAAAATCCATCCCCTGGACCCCCACCTGGATCCTCCTCGCCAGCCTCTCCGCACTCATCTCCAGCATCCTCGTCATCGGATTCCACTCCCCCCGCGGCTTCTTCATCCCCATCCTCGCCATCTGCGTCTGCACCCTCGCCGCACTCTTCGACGCCTGGACCATGCGCATCCCCAACCCCCTCACCTACACCGCCATTCTCCTCGGAATCTCCCTCAACCTCCTTTCCTCAACCCTGGCCCACCTCGATTCCCGGTACGCCGACACCGCCGTCCGCTGGCTCGCTGCGCCTGGAATCTCCCAGAGCCTCCTCGGCTTCGGCGTCTGCGCCTTCCTCGCAGTCGCCGCACAGGCCTTGGGCGTCGGCGGCGGTGACATCAAGCTCCTCGCCGCCCTCGGCGCAATCCTCGGCCTCGCCGGCACCGGATCCGTCCTCATCGCCGCTCTCGCCGTCGCTTTCCTCTACGCCATCCTCAACCTCGCCCTCTTCGGCAGGCTCAAAACCTTCACCCGATACCTCGCCGTCCAGGGCCTCGAACTCGCCTACTTCCGCCGCTTCCAGTTGCCCGCCGATGACCCCGATGAAGAAAACAAACCCGCCCTCCGAAAATCCCTCCCCATGGCCGTCCCCCTCGCCATCGGACTCCTCCTCACCATCCTCCTCGATCTCCAGGCACGTTTCGCCGCAATCGGAGCGGGACGATGAAAAATAGACTCTCCCGTTACCTCCAGCGCCTCCACAACCGCGACCGCGGCACCGTCGCCGTCACCTTCCTCGTCTCACTCCCCATCCTCCTCTTCGTACTCGCCGTCATCGTCCAATACGCCATGATCGTCAACGCCCGCATCGTCCTCAACCGCGCCGCCGCCGGCGCCGCTCGATCCGCCATGACCGCCCTCTCCACCGACCCCCGCATCGAAACCGTCGGCGACGGCCCCGGCGCCCCCGCCCTCGATGGCGTCGCCTTCGTCAAAATGGCCGCTTGCGAGCGCCTTGAATCCATCTCCCCCATCGCCCCATCCCCCGCCGGCGTCGCCAACACCGATACCCAAACCATCGAAAACTACGGATTCTCCATCAACCAGTCCTACGGCCAACGCTACGACTACGCCGACCAGGCCACCACCATCCACTGGCAGGTCGTCGACGATCTCGGCAACCCCATCGGCCAGCCCGACCCGCCCCCCTCCGTCCTCTGCCACTGCAGCGGACAGCATGTGCAACTCACCGTCTCCTACCAGTTCTATCTCAACGTCCCCGGTGCCAAGCTCTTCATCGGTTCCGCCGGAAATGTCGCCGGCGTCGATGGCCGCTTCATCACCCTCAACACCACCTACGACCTCCAGCTCTCCCACGGCCGCGAAACCATGACCTATGACGATGGCTCCCCTGTCCCCTACGCAGCGCAGGTGGGCCAATGAAACGCACTCCCCCATCCACACGCGATTCCCGGATCAGCATCAAACGCTGGATCCACAAACTCCACCACAATGACCGCGGCGCCATCAGCGTCCTCGTCCTCCTCTCCATCTGGTGCCTCGTCGCCACGCTCGGCATGCTCTGGAACCTCAGCGAAATCTCCGTCCGCCGCGCCCAGGTCCAGACCGCCGCCGATTCCGCCGCACACACTTCCGCCCTCTGGATGTCCCGCACCCTCAACCAGATCACCGCTCAAAACATGCTCATCGTCCAGGACGCCTCCGCCGAGGTCATCTGGCGCGCCACCACCCCGACTCAAAACAACATCGACGCCCGCCTCCAATGGGAACTCGCCAGGCTCGACGCCATCCTCGCCAACCAGCGACAGCTCCGCATCCAGTTGCCCCGCTTCCTCAACGCCATCAAAACCCAGTACGCACTCCTCCAATCTTCCCTCCAGCTCATCCAGGCCGACGTCACCAATGGCAATCTTTCCTTCTCCGACCCCAAGGCCAAGGCCGCCTTCCTCTTCAAACTCCGCCAGGCAACCTACGCCGCCAACTGGGTCCAGACCGTTTTCGTTCCCCAGCTCCAGGCACTCGTCGATCAGGTGATGAACGAAAAAATCACCCAGCAGATGCTCGAGCAGGCCAGGGACTACATCCAGCAGGAACAGGCCATCCTCCAGCAGATGCAGGACCACACCGCCCCCGGTACCTCCCAGGACGTCCCCACCCTCATGGCCAATGACGAACAAGCCATCTACCAGGCCGAGCAGGCCCTCGCCGCAACCCTCCCCAGCACCGTCAACAACGCCACCCTCGATTCTGCCGGCGGCTCCACCGCCATCAGCGACATCTATCACACCGACATCACCCTCGCCACCATGAACAACACCACCGGCGCCTCCGCCGACGTCTCCGCACCCGTCATCCCCGCAGAACAGGTCGAATCGCTCGACGACCTCGACCCCATCAACCCCAACACCGGCAACATGCAGATCGGCTACGCGCCCCCGCCCCTCACCAATCCCCTCGGCGTCAACTACAACGTCCCCGGCGGCTGGGGCCACTGCTGGGCCTTCCCCGTTGAACGCGACCTCTCCGCCCGCGTCCTCAAGGACATGCAGGGCCTCCAGTCCAACTACCTCCAGCCCATCGACACTCTCCGCAGACAACTCGCACTCCTCTGGGCGAAAGAACTCGGCATCATCCTCAACGTCCCTGCACTCCCTCCCTATATCTCCGACGACCAGCCTGACCCCGACACCGGCACAATCGATCAAATCCCCATCCTCCCCGTCCTCACCCCCACCGGCTCCACCGGCAGCAAAACCGCCATCGACTTCAGCTACGAACGCACCAAGGGCCAATACCTCAATGACATCAACCGCCTCATCAGCGTCCTCAAAAACTATGCCGGCCTCTGGACCATCTTCACCCAGCCCTACGCCGTCCCTCAGTGGTGGGGACAGGTCACCGCCGCCCGCGAATTCGTCCTCCAGGAACTGGGAACCACCAAGTGCTTCATGGTCCTCCAGACCTACAAGCTCTACCCCATCCCCGACTGGGCCCGCCCCGGCCTCACCGATTCCCTCACCGAAGCCGTCTCCTGGGAAATCTTCCGCAGGAACAGCCGGCTCTGGCCTCTGGGCGTCCAGGCCGCCTTCGCCTACATCAACGACCCTCAGCAGGGTTACCCCGTCAACGCCATCGTCGATCAAATGATGTCCCGACCCTGGCCCTACGAAAAAGCCCCCCCGGACCAGCCCGTCCCTCCATCCCCCGGCATCAGTAAACCCGACCGCATCAACTACTTCACAATCCTCGCTGCCGCTCGCTCCCGCGACGAAACCACCCCCCGCATGCTCCTCCCCGGCATCTTCGGACAAGGCAAAAAACTCGTCGCCTTCGCCCAGGCCGAATCCTTCAACTGGATGGAATACAACGACTACTACGGCGGCTACGCCACCGAACGCTTCGACGAAATCTCCACCAACACCTTCCGCACACTCATGGCCTGCCCACGCGCCTGGCGACTCTCCACCGCCGGCGGATGGAACTGGCAACCCCGCCTCTCCATCTCCGATGGCCTCAACAAACTCAACGGCAATGGCGCCAACCCCGAGCTCGCCGAATTCCTCTCCGATGTTGATCTGAAAAACACCGACAACCTCGTCTCCATTCACTAAGGCCACCACATGCGTCTGCACAATTCACTTCTTCCCGCCCCTACCCGCCCAACCGCGAATCATCCCCGCGGCAACGCCGAAATCGAACTCCTCCTCGCCATCCCCGTCCTCCTCGTCATCCTCTTCCTCGCCGGCGCCATGTTCCAGCTCGGCCCCGACCGCATCCGCAACGTCTCCGATGCCGAACGCGTCGCCTACGAAGATGCCACCGCCTCCCCAAGCCCCGCCAACATCTCCACCGACCCCGGCCCCGTCATCGATCCCATCAACTCCCTCGCCGCCGCCTCCGATCTCCCCGACCTCCCCAACCGCCTCCACACCTCCAACGTGCAAAAACAACTCAACGATTCCTTCGGAAACCTCACCTTCAAAGACCTCACCCTCACCAACTCCGCCACCTTCGCCTCACCCCCCCTCATCTACTCCGGCTGGCCCTGCTTCCCCGACCAGTCCAACGTCAGCGACTGGACCAACCAGTACGCCATCTGGTCCGTCGGAGACACCGACGACCCAAACTCCATCGCCGGCTCCCTTGACCTCGCCCCCGGCTGGCCCCCCTGACACTGCCGCCGACAGCGGAGCCGACGCCCCCTCGGCTAATCCAATCACAACAAGACGAACAATCACACCACAACCCGCCCGCCAACCCCAGCGCATAAAAAAACACCAAACCCACTCTCGTGTCTTTGGTGTCTTTCGTGACTAATTTAATAAAACCTCACCGCCCCCCACCCCGCCCATCTTCCGCCAGCGACACCGCATGCGCCTGCGCATTGGTCGTCCCGATCCCATCCGCCGCCCCATACGTCACCGGATTATTCCCGTAAGCTTCATGCATCCGCTCGCTCCGGTGTTCATCCACAATCTTCTGGATCGGCTGCGCACAAGACGCAAACAACAGCGGAAATACCACGACAGCCATCAAACACTTCATGTACGACTCCACGTCACGAGGCTTCACCCGCCTATCGTCAAACCGGGGCGGTTACATTAGCAGACGTTCGAACTTTTCGATACACCCGCCAGCCTCTTGTTCGCTATTGTGTCACAGCGAACGACGTGCCACGGCCCTCTCCCCCTCCCCCACCTCAGCATTAACGCTCACTCCAGCACCAGGTACCGGCCCCGCGGCTCCGTATCCCGCGATGCCACCCGCTCCGCCGCCGCGCTCTTCGCAATGTACTGCCCCAGCGAATCGCACGCCCCCTCCGTCACCGGCGTGCTCTCCAAGTGGCTCAGCCGCGCTTCGCTCCGCGCCTTGAGCACATTGTTCACCGGCGTCATGCACGACGGCAGCACCATCACCGCCAACGCCACGGGAACCATCAGAATCTTCGGAGTCATAGAACACCTCGATTAGCAGCACTAGAACTGCCATCGACATAAACATCACGCAGCTTTTGCGCGAACCGCCGAAATTTCACCCTCACCCCGACAATCTTTCGCACACCCCGATAATCTCCTCCCCCACAGACCTTTGGTAAGATAGGTAAGCCACCACCCCCGTTTTTAGCTCAAAAATGACAGGCCGCCAATGACGTACTCACACTTGGCGGTGTGGGGGGGGGCCTCCCGCACCCGCGCATCCAACTCCAAAGCGCGGTACATTCCCCAACAAAAGGAGCCCGCCCATGCCCCACCTCATCCTCACCGCCGTCGGCCCCGACCGCCCCGGACTCGTCGGCGCCCTCACCGGCCACCTCCACACCAATGGCAACGCCAACATCCTCGAATCCCGCATGGTCAACCTCCGCGGCCAGTTCGCCGTCATCCTCCTCCTCGACGCCCCCAACCCCGCCGCACTCCGCGACACCCTCCCCGCCCTCCAATCCGCCACCGCCCTCGCCATCACCCTCACCGACCAGTCCACCCCCGCCCCCGCCGCCACCACCACGCGCGGCATCCCCTACCGCCTCAAAACCTACTCCCTCGACCAGCCCGGCCTCGTCCACCGCATCTCCGCCGTCCTCCGCACCCACGGCGTCAACATCGAAGACCTCGCCGCCCGCCAGGAATCCGCCCCCTTCGCCGGCGACCCCCTCTTCACCATGGAAATGCGCCTCACCGTCCCCGCCGCCGTCCACATCCGCCAGCTCCGCAACGACCTCGAAGCCACCTGCGAAAAACTCAACGCCGACCTCGACCTCGAACCCGCCTAAAATCCAGGGCATGCCCACAGACCCCGACCTCCTCGACATCACCACCGAATTCCGCATCGCCGGAACCCCCTGGTTCCTCGATGCCCGCCTCCCCCGCGAACGCGCCATCATCTCCCACGCCCACTCCGACCATCTCGGCCGCCACGCCAAGGTCATCGCCACCCCCATCACCTGCGACCTCATCTCCCACCGCCTCGCCGAACCCGGCGAACCCACCACCTCCCCTCCCCCTCAGGAAGACCCAACCCCCACCCGCATCCCCACCGAATACGTTCCCCTCCCCTATGGCGAACCCCACCACGACGGCCCAACAACCATCGACCTCTTCCCCGCCGGCCACGTCCTCGGCAGCGCCATGGCCCGCATCACCACCCCGCGCGGACGCCTCCTCTACACCGGCGACTTCCGCTGGAAACCCGACGCCCTCACCGTCCCCCGCTGCTCCCCCCCCACCGACGGCGCCGACACCGTCCTCATGGAATGCACCTACGGCCTCCCCCGCTACCGCTTCCCCGACCGCGCCTCCGTCCTCGCCCAACTCTGCGACCTCATCGCCGCCGCACAAGCCGAAGGTAAACAACCCATCTGCCTCTGCTACTCCCTCGGCAAAGCCCAGGAAATCGCCCGCGTTCTCACCGACAACGGCTTCGGCGTCTGCATGCACGGCGCCGCCTACGCCATCACCGAAATCTACCACCGCAACGGCGTCCCCACCGGCGACGTCTGCCCCTACGAACCCGGCAAAATCGCCAACCGCGTCCTCATCGCCCCGCCCCACATCCGCAACAGCCGCATGATCACCAACATCAAAAACAGCGAAATCATCGTCATCACCGGCTGGGCCCTCGACACCTCCGCCAAGTACCGTTACCAGGCCCAGCACGCCCTCCCCATCTCCGACCACGCCGATTTCGGCGAACTCAACGCCTTCGTTGACGCAATGCGCGACCGCGGCGCCAAACGCTTCCTCCTCACCCACGGCTTCGTCAAGGAATTCTGCCGCCACCTCCGCTCGCGCGGCATCGACGCCGGCCCCGCCCGCCCCCCTCCCCAACTCTCCCTCTTCGACGACTGACTCCGCTTCCCCACCCGCCACAATCCCTTTACGATAAGCGGATTCGGAGGATTCCAATCCATGGCCATCCCCATCTCACCACTCCCCGTCTGCCGCTTCGCAGGCCTCCTCGCCGGCAACGAAGAACAACTCGCCGCCGCACGCCTCGAACTCACCCAGTGGTACGGCCAGATCGACGACACCTCCGAAATCCTCCCCTTCACCTTCACCCGCTACTACGAAGACGAAATGGGCGTCGGCCTCCTCCGCCAATGGGTCCGCTTCCAACCTCTCTTCTCCCCCGAACACCTCGCCAAGTGCAAGCTCGAAACCAACATGGCCGAGACCCTCCTCGCCCGCCAGTTCTCGGACCGCGAAAAAAAAGGAATGCCGATCCGCCGACCGATCAATATCGACCCCGGCTACGTACATAGATACAAGGTGGTGCTCGCAACCACCAAGGACCACAGCCACCGCGTCTACATCAGCGAAGGCATCCACGCCGAGGTCACCCTCCACTGGCACCAGAACAAATGGACCCCCTGGCCCTGGACCTACGCCGACTACCAGACCCCGCAGGCCGCCGCCTTCTTCGAACGCGCCCGCACCGCCTACATGGACCAACTCGCAAAAATCGCCGTCGGCAACTACGGACAATGACAAACAAAACAAACCGCTGCGAAGTTCTAAACAACCCACCAAGCCCACGGCTTCCACGCCGTGGGGATCATGGATGCTCCCCACGCAGCGCAATCCGCGAGGTGCCCCGATGATCCTCGGCGCCTCCGCCCTCTTCCTCATCGCCTTCCTCGTCAGCCTCCTCGGCACCGCCCTCGCCAAACGCTACGCCCTCCGCCTCGGTCTCATGGACGACCCGGGCCACCGCAAGGTCCACACCGTCTCCACCCCCCGCAACGGCGGCATCGGCATCTTCTGGGGCTTCGCCCTCCCCCTGCTCGCCGCCATCCTCGTCGTCGCGCTCACCCCCGTTTCCGATGCCATCGGAATCTTCGGCCACCAGCTCCCAACAACCGTCACCCAGCACCTCCCCGGCATGAAGCACGACATCCCCCTCGCCGCCCTCTTCCTCGCCGCCATCTTCGCCACCCACCTCCTCGGCCTCCTCGACGACCGCAAAGCGATGAACCCCTGGCCCAAGCTCCTCGCACAACTCGCCATCGCCGCCGCCCTCGTCCTCGGCGGCGAAATCCTCATCGCCCCCGGCGCCTTCCGCATCGCCACCTTCCTCGGCCTCATCCCCTCCGCCCTCCTCTCCATCCTCTGGATCGTCGCCCTCACCAACGCCTTCAATTTCCTCGACAACATGGACGGCCTCTCCGCCGGCATCGCCTTCATCTGTGCCGCCATGTTCCTCATCGCCGCCGTCTTCAACGGCCAATGGTTCATCTCCGCGCTCCTCCTCCTCTTCATGGGCAGCGTCCTCGGCTTCCTCTGCTTCAACTTCCCACCCGCTTCCATCTTCATGGGCGACGGCGGCTCCATGGTCCTCGGCTTCATCCTCTCCGTCCTCACCATCCGCACCACCTACTACCAGACCGGCCGCCAGTGGTACGCCGTTTTCATGCCCCTCTTCGTCATGGCCGTCCCCCTCTACGACCTCTCCATCGTCAGCGTCCTCCGCCTCATGCGCGGCCGCAGCCCCATGCAAGGCGACACCAACCACTTCTCCCACCGCCTCACCCGCCACGGCTTCTCAAAGCGCGGCGCTGTCCTCGTGATCTACGGCGTCACCCTCGCCACCGGCATCACCGCCCCCCTGCTCGCCCGCGTCGATGACACCAGCGCCATCCTCCTCGCCGTGCAACTCTTCGGTATGCTCGTCATCATCGCCCTCCTCGAACGCGTCGGGGAGCACACCCAGTGACGACAAATCCACCCGACACGCCCGCGCCTCTCGACGGCCGCTTGCGATTTGCAGCGATAACCACCCTCGTCGGCCTGCTCCTCGTCATGGCGCTCCGCCTCACCATGACCGAATCGCTCAACGAATCCTTCGCCCAGGTTAACGCGCTCTTCTACGCCCGCGTCCACCCCCCCGGCGGCGTCCTCGCGCCCGAAATCGGCCCTGCCGTCACGCTCGGCCTCGCCACGGCGACCCTGCTGCTCGCCGCAATCGCCGCAGGCATCGCCGGTCTGCGCCGCGCGCTCACCCCCTCCCGCGGCGCTCGCCTCCTGCTGATCGCCGCGATCCTCGGCCTCGGCATCGCCGCCACGTTCGCCGCCGCCGGAAAATTCGTCTCCCTCGTCGGCGTGTGCGACCTCGCACTCTCGCTGCTCGCCGGATGGTCCATCGGCCTTCTCTGCCAACCTGCTCTGCTCGGTTCTGCCGGCCGCCGAATCGTCGTCGCCGCCCTCGTCGCCATCCTCGCCGTCTGGATCGCCAAGGGCATCTACCAACGCACCGTTGAAATCCCCGACACCATCGACTACTACGAACACCACCGGGACGAAGCCCTCCAATCCCAGGGCATCCGGCCCAGCCAGCCCGGCGCCAAGCTCTACGAATCCCGCATGCACAGCAAGGAAGTCACCGGCTATGTCACCCTCAGCAACGTGATGGGCGCCGGCCTGATCGGACTCCTCGCCGCCCTCGCAGGAATCCTGGCCGGGAAAATGGTCAGCCCCGAGCAGCCCGAACCGCCCGCCGAAACCCGCAGATCAAAATCCACCGTGTCACAACCCGCCGGCAGCCGGATGGGCGGCGGAAACGTGGAGATCTCTTCCCTCGCCTTGCTGCTCTTCTTTGCGATCGCGCTCGTCCCCCTCGGCGTCCTCACCCTCATCCTCACCGAAAGCCGCGGCGGTTCGATTCTCGGCATCGCCGTCGTCGCAGCCATCTTCCTCGGCGCATACGGGTGGCAACAAGTCGTCGCACACCGCCGCGCGATCATCGCGGCGTTCGTTCTGCTGTGGATCACCGCCACCGCCGCCCTCGTCGGCTACGGAATCACTCACGATCGCCTCCCCACCAAGAGCCTCATGTTCCGCTGGCATTACTGGACCGCCGCCGCACCGCTCATCCAGCAACACCCCCTCACCGGCGTCGGCCTGAACAACTTCGGCGACTACTACGCCTCCGTCAAACGCCTCAGTTCTCCCGAAACCGTGCAGGACCCCCATTCCTTCTTCATCCGCCTCGCCGCCGAAATGGGACTCCCCGCAACCCTCCTGATCGCACTTCTGATCATCTGGTGCGCCTTCGCCGCGACCTGCATTCCCAAAAATCCCGACACCCCTGCCGCCGAGGAAGAATTCCTCCCGCTCTCCCTCCTCGGCGCAGCTTTCTGCGCCCTCTGGTGGCTGCTGCACGGGCTCCTCGCCGAAACCAGCCAGGAATGGTCCGTCATCCTCTGCTGCTTCGCCGCCATCATCGCCTTCGGCGGCTGGATCGTCGCGGCCGGACTCCTCGTCCGCCTCAATGCCCGCGGCTTGCGCATCACCACGCTCGCGCTCCTCGCCGGCGCTCTCGGCATGCTCGCCTACGATCAAATCAACATGGCCCTCGTCACCGGCCCCGTCGCCACGTTCTTCTGGATCCTCCTCATGACCGCCGATTCCTACGACGGCGCGCCGCATCCCGCACACAAGGCCCTCGGCATCACCGCCGGCCTCGCGCTCGCCGCCGCCGCCCTCTGCGTCGCCGCCTTTGCGTGGTATCCCACCCTCAACGGCACCATGCCCTGGGACGATCGCCCCTTCATCGACCGCTACCTCGCCGCCGTCTCATTCACTCCCCAGAACCTTCCCGCCGCAAAAGAAGCCATCGCCAAGGCCATCGCCCTCAATCCCCGCTCCGTCGCACTCCGCCGCCAGCAGATGCTGCTCAAAGAACAACTTCATGAACCCGTCGAAGAGGACGAAAAACAGATCATCGCCCTCGACCACACCGACATGCGACTCCGCCTCAACATGGCCACCGAGCCCTCCTCCCTCTCCCCCGCCGAGCGCGTGCGGCTGCTGGAAAGAATCCTCTTCCTCGACAAACAGTTGCCGGAAAAGGAAATCACCCGCCTTACCGACGATGAAAGAAAGCAGATCGAAGCCGCGCTCGCCCGCTACCAGCCCGCCACGCGTGCTCAGAACCCGTAACGCTCCCCGCTCGATTCCGGCGACCCCGCGATCGCCTGGTGCACCGACAGCGGCGCCGTGACAATCAACTGCCCCTGGAAATAGCTGATCGACGCCGTCCCGCCGTTGTCCTGCCAGATCGTCGGACGAACCATGCTCTTGATCACCGCAATCAGTTGGTCCGCAACCTGCGTCGCGGTCGCCTGCTGCTGCTGCGAGCCATACCCGCTGTCATTGAAAAGCCCGCTCCCTCCGCCGCCCCCGTTCGATCCCTGCTGCGTCGCCTGCTGCAGGCTCAGCGTCGGCGTGTTGATCGTCGGCGCGGGCACCAGCAGGTCCGCGACCGAATAAGTCCGCGTCACCAGCCGCCGGTCGGACGCCTCCTGCGTCGTCACCTCGATCACGTTCTGATCCACCGAAATCGAAAGCGGCACCGTCGGCGACGCCTGGTCCAGCGCAAGCAGCAGCACCTTCCGCAACGGAAGCCCCCGCACCTGCAGCGTCACCGGCGACTCCTTGCTCACCCCCGCCGTCTCCAGAACACTCCAGTCCACCACCAGGTTCGCCCCCGAACTGTTCCGCAGAAAATCCATCACCTGCGAAATCGAAATGTTGTCCACGTTGATGTCCGGCACCACTTCGTCCAGCGCCCACCGCGCCGGCACCGTCGAATGCCGATCCATGATGATCCCCGGCCGCGTCGTCGACTGCCCCTCCGACGTCAGCACCACCGCAGCAACGGCGCCCGCCAACACGCACCCAATCAGACGCTTCATGGTCACCTCCGGAAATCGCCCCCCCGCATTATATCTATTTCCCCCACCCCTCGGCGGCCTGCTGGATTTCCGCATACCGCCGCGCCGCCTCGTTCCGCCACCGCTCCCGCAGGCCCGCCTGCAGCCGCTCCAGGTACACCCGCTTCGCCGCCGATGTCGGTGCATACTCCTCCGCCACCGCCCGCTGTTCCGCCAGGCTCGCCGTGATCTCCCGCGGAGTGCCCTCCACCAGCCGGCCATCCTCCACATGCGTCGGCACGTACGTGGGCAGTTCGCCGAACCGCGCCAGGAGCTGCGGAGGATCCCCCGCCCGCTTCACCGCGCCGCGCGCCGCTACCAGCGCCGCGTAATTGTCCACCATCGCCGCGCGGATCAGGTCGCCGATGAACACCGTCCGCGCCGCCTGCGCCGCGTTGTCGACCACCAGCGGATTCGCCGAAGCAAACGGATTCGTCGGATCCGTCATGTACTGCGATTCCTTCTCATACAACGCCGGCAGCACCGACATCCGCCCCAGCCCGCTGTGCACCGGTCCTCCCGGCGTCCCCGGCCGAAGCACCCACAGCCGCTGCCCCTCCGGCGAAATCACAAACTCAATGAAATGCGCTGCCAGCTCCGGATGCGGCGCCCCCTTGAACATCGCAATCGGATCCGCATCCACCGTCGAGCCCCCCTCCGGCACCACGAACCCCATGATCCGGCTCCCCACCCGCACCATCTGCTTCCGCGCGAAAAAGTCGATCGTGATCCCCCCGATCGCCTCCGCCGATCCTACGTCGCTCGCCGGATCCGATCCCGTGTCGCGCACTGCCGCGGCATTCGCAAACATCAGCGTCAGCAGCCGCCATCCCTTCGTCCACCCATATTGCTGCAGCACCATCTCGTAACTCGTGCGCACCGACCCCGACTTCGACGGGTCCCCCAGCGAGAGCCGGCCGTACCACTCCGGACCCGCAATATCCTCCCACACCCGCGGCGTCTTCAAACCAAGCTCCGCGATGCGGTCCTTGTTGATGGCGATCCCGAAATTCGACATCGTCGCCGCGATCCAATCGTTGTCGCGCCCGTGCAGCGGATTCCCGAAAATGTCCGCCGGCACCGCCGCAAACACCGTCGCCGGCAGATCCGCGCGCTGCAGAAACCCCCGCCGATCCAGGTCTCCGAATGTCTGCGAACCCCCGCCCCACATGATGTCGTACCCCGCGTTCGTCCCCGAGGCATAATTCGCGCTCAGCGCCTTCACGATGTTCCCCGTTCCGCCTCCCCCGAGCTCCGCCCACGCCAGGTGCACCTCCTTGCCGTACTTCGCGCGGTGCCACTTGCGAAACGCCTGGGCAAACTCCTGCCGAATGTCAGATCCGTGCGGCGACACCAGGATCAGTTCCTCCGCGCCCGCTCCCTGCGCGGAGTTCCCGCAGGACGCGATCAACCCGGCAAGCAGAACCGCCACCGCGCACAACAACCAGCAACCAATCCTTTTCACCGCGGCTCCCCAAAAAAGTCGAAGAACGGCCCATGATACTGAAGAAAACAATTGCCTGCGCCACCCGAAATCCGTATTGTAGACACGTTTGCAAAGCACTTTTCTGTAAAGAAATCATGAAGAATGTGCTGATTCTTTGTTAAAACCCGCCCTCGATAGGCTGGGTCGCCGCACCGCTGCGCAATGAGTTCTCGTGAGGCCCCCAATGACGCAAGCCGATCCTTCCCTCGCCAACCAGAACGCCACTGTCCTCGAATACGCCGACCGCGGGCCCTATCCCCGCGGCTTCCGCCCGCGCCGCGGATTGAACTGGGGCTACCTCGGCCTCCTCTACACCTCCTTTTATCTCTGCCGCTACAACCTCTCCGTCGCCAACAAATCCATCGCCGACCAGTACCACTTCTCCTACACCCAGATGTCCTACATCCTCACCGCCTGGTCCCTCGCCTACGCCTTCGGACAGATCCTCAACGGCCTCATCACCGACCGCATCGGCGGCAAGGCCGCCATGCTCATCGGCGCCGCCGGCACCGTCACCATGAACCTCCTTTTCGGCGCCGCCTCCGTCTGGGGAATGCTCGGCCTCTTCATCGCACTCCGCGGCATCGACGGCTACGTCCAGTCCTTCGGCGCACCCGGCATGACCAAAATCAAAACCGCCTGGTTCGTCAAAACCGAACGCGGTGGATTCGCCGGCATCTTCGGCTTCATGATCAACCTCGGTCGCCTCGGCATCTTCACCTTCGGCCCGGCGCTCCTCACTGGCTTTCTCCTCTTCGGCATGATCCACGTCGCCCCCCTCCAATGGACCTGGATCTTCTGGGGACCTTCCATCGTCTGCGCACTCGTCGCCGTCGCCATGTACTTCGGCGTCAAGGAAACCCCCGAGGAAGCCGGCTTCTACCCCGTCGAAGAATACCGCCCCGCGACTCCCACCACCGCCCAGATCGTCCGCCGCGTCATCATCGGCATCGCCATCGCCGGGTGCTTCATCAGCATCTTCTGGCTCTATCACCTCAATAAAATCGGCACCATGGACATGGGCCTCTGCGTCCTCGCCGCCATCATCCTCATTTTCATCATTCTCCACATCATGGCCCGCGCGTTTAAACCCGACCCCGAACACCTCAGCCGCGTGCGCGAAGCCGCCGTCGAAAGCACCCGCGTCGATTTCCGCACCGCCATGAAACTCATCGTCGCCAACCCCGCCGTCTGGATCGTCGCCGGCGCCTACGCATGCACCGGCGCCGTCCGCAACCCCATCGACCAGTGGTTCCCCCGCTACATGCAGGAAGCCCAGCACACCCCCATGAACTCCACCGTCTTCCAGGTGCTCGCCTTCCTCATCCCCTGCACCGCCTCCGCCGGCTCCCTTCTCTCCGGCTGGATCTCCGACAAATTCTTCGCCGGTTCCCGCGCCCCCGTCGCGGCCGTCCTTTACCTCATCGAAACCGCCATCGCCGTCGGCGCCTCCCTCTTCGTCCACTCTCCCTGGGCCGCCGCCATCTTCTTCACCGCCCTCAGCTTCACCTGCAACTCCACCCACTCCATCCTCGGCACCGCCGCCGCCATGGACATCGGCGGACGAAAAATGACCGGCTTCGCCTCCGGCGTCATCGACTCCTTCCAATACTTCGGCAGCGCCCTCGGCCTCTGGGCCCTCGGCCACCTCCTCGACAACCTCGGCTGGAAATCCTACTTCCCCTACATGATCCCCTTCGGCCTCATCGGCGCCTTCCTCATGATCTTCTTCGGAAAAACCATCGCCAAAAACTCCCACCGCTAAAAAGGGCTCCATTGAGTGGACCAACGTCCCGTCAGCGATTCCCCCCAATCGAAACTCGAAAATCAAAAATCGAAAATCCCTACTCGTCCACCAATGTCACATCCGCCGCACTCACATACAGCGTAATCGGCTCCCCCCCCACCGTCGGCCGCAAATACCGCGGATTCATCTCAAACGCCTTCACCCGCTGCCCGCCCCCCGCCGGCTCCGCCCCAAGTTCCACCACATGCTCCGCCATCTCCCCCAAATACGTCGTCGACACCCGTCGCCCATCGATCCGGTTAAACAACGGCCCCCCGCCATTCAGAGCAATCGCCTCCGGCCGAAACGCCGCCAGCACCTTCTGCTGCGCCGTCACCGCCTTCTTCTGTGCCGACGTCGCCGCCAGCATCGGCCCCACCGGCGTCTTCAGCGTGATCATGCTCGAGTTCACCGACTCCACCGTCGCCGGCAGAAAGTTCGACTCCCCGATAAAGTCCGCGACAAACCGCGACCCCGGATGCTTGTACAACTCCTCCGGCGTTCCCGCCTGCTGCAGCTTCCCGGATTTCATCACCGCAATCCCATCCGCCATCGACAGCGCTTCTTTCTGGTCATGCGTCACGTAGATCGCCGTGATCCCCGTCTGCTTCACGATCCGCCGAATCTCCGCCCGCATCTCCAGCCGTAATTTCGCATCCAGGTTCGACAGCGGCTCGTCCAGCAGCAGGCACTTCGGCCGTATCGCCAAAGCCCGCGCCAACGCCACCCGCTGCTGCTGCCCGCCCGACAACTGGTTTGGCTTCCGATCCCGCAGGTGCCCCATCTGCACCATCTCCAGCGCCTCGTCCACCCGCCGCGTCTGCTCCGCCCCCTTGATCTTCCGCACATCCAGCCCGAACCCCACGTTGTGCGCAATCGTCATGTGTGGCCACAACGCGTACGACTGAAACACCATCCCCGTCTCCCGCTTGTACGGCGGCACGTACGTCATGTCCTCTCCGTCGAACGCAATGTGCCCCTCCGTCGGCAGCGTGAACCCCGCGATCATTCGCAGCAGCGTCGTCTTGCCGCACCCCGACGGCCCCAGCAGAAAAAACAGATCCCCCGAATTGATCGCCAGCGATACCCCATCCACCGCGGTTGTCATCGCGCCATGTCCCCCCGGCGCTGGAAACCGCTTCGACACGTTCTCTATATTGATCGCAACCATACGGCTCCTGCTTCCAACTGGCGGTAAGTGAGAAATCCTACTCGCAATCGACGGAAATTCGCACCATCCTATTGACCGGATTTCCACACCTGAGTTAAACTTTCATGAACCCTTCGCTTTACTCAAGCGCATCCCCATCATTTCGGGATGCCTAGAATATGGGCGAGTTGATACGGGGTGCCCAATGGGCACACCGGTTTAATCCCGTGCATCCCTTCCATCTCTGATGGTGCCTGTGCCCGGGACAATCCGCCACGCGGATTGAGATAGATCGAACAGACTGGTGAAACGTTTTAAGGCCCGGCCGTTGCCAAAAACAGCGGCTCCTTCTTTAGAAACCCAGGGCCCAGGCTTATCCGAATCATGCAGCACAGCGGACTGGAAACCTTGTTTATCGCTCCAAAATCGCCGTTTTTGGCCCTCGCCACTCGCGATTTGCAGCGCCCGCAGCCTGCCTGCGGAACTCTGTGCGTCCCCGCACAGAAATCTCCCTCTGCCGTGCCCCTCAGATAAGAGCCGTTCTCACCTGCCTGCCCACGATCCATTTCACAACGCTGGTCGGACAAACCGCTCACGTTCGCTCACGCGAACCGCCCACTCCCACCCCGATCGACCGCCGCAGCGCGTCGTGCTTCTGCGGCCAAGTCACTCAACCAAGCGCCGCTCCCTCCGCGGCGCCTGTCGAGAGGGTTTTTCAAATGAGCGGTCCCCCCCTGATACTTCCCTTCTGTCTCGCAATGCCCGCCCTGCCACTGGCGGCCATTGATGGAATCAGCGTGGTCATCGGCATCGTCGCCGGAGCCGTCGCCGGCGCTCTGGTCACCTTCCTCCTGCTGAAAACTGCCGCCGGCAACGCCTTTCAGAAAAGCAAATCCGAAGCCGAAGAACTTGTCGCCAAAGCCAAAGCCGAAGCCGCCGAAACCATCAAAAAAGCCGAGGTCGATGGAAAAGCCGAATACCTTCGCATCAAGGAATCCGCCGAGAAGGAAGTCGAAGGCACCCGCAAGGAAATGCGCGAACAGGAACAGCGCCTCCAGAAACGCGAAGACATCCTCGACCGCAAGCTCGACACCCTGGGCATCAAGGAAAAGAACCTCGAAAGCCTCGAACGCAGCCTTAGTGATCGCAAGAAAAACGTCGAAGCGAAAGAAAAGCATCTCGACGAAACCCTGACCCAGCAGAAAGACATGCTTCTTCGCATCACCAACATGAGCGTCGAAGAAGCCCGCCAACTCCTCCTCGCCCGCATCGAGAACGAGATCCGCCACGACACCGCCCTCATGGTCCAGCGTCTCGAAGAGCAGGCCAAGGATGAGGCCAAGCAGAAAGCCACCAACATCCTCCTCCAGGCCATGCAGCGCTACGCCGCCGAGGTCACCAGCGAAGGCACCACCAAGTCCGTCGAAATCCCCTCCGACGACATGAAAGGCCGCATCATCGGCCGCGAAGGCCGCAACATCCGCGCCTTCGAACAGGCCACCGGCGTGGATGTCATCATCGATGACACCCCCGGCGTCATCACCGTCAACTGCTTCGATCCCGTCCGCCGCGAAGTCGCCAAGATCACCATGGAAAAGCTCATCGCCGACGGCCGCATCCACCCCGCCCGCATCGAGGAAATCGTCGACTCCACGCAAAAAGAAATCGAAAACAACATCCGCCAGATGGGCAAAAAGGCCATCCTCGAGTGCAACATCCAGGGCATGCACCCCAAGGTCGTTGAACAGCTCGGCCGGCTGCACTACCGCACCAGCTACGGCCAGAACGTCCTCCGCCACTCCATCGAAGTCGCGTTCCTCAGCCAGATGATCGCCGACGAGCTCGGACTGGATGGCGCCCTCGCCCGCCGCGCCGGGCTCCTCCACGATATCGGCAAGTCCATGGACCACGACCAGGAAGGCGGTCACCCCGCCCTCGGCATGGAGTTCGTCCGCAAATTCAATGAAACCGAAGCCGTCCTCAACGCCATCGGCGGCCACCACAACGACATCCCCTCCACCACTCCCTACACCCCCATCGTCATGGCCGCCGACGCCATCTCCGGCGCCCGGCCCGGCGCCCGCCGCGAAACCCTTGAACGCTACATCAAGCGCCTCCAGGAACTCGAAGGCATCGCCACCAGCTTCCAAGGCGTCCGCCAGGCCTTCGCCATCCAGGCCGGCCGCGAAGTCCGCGTCATCGTCGACCCGGAACGCTGCGACGACGCCACGAGCAAGCTCATCGCGCGCGACATCGCCAAGCGCATCCAGGCCGAGATGACTTACCCCGGCGAAATCCGCGTCACCGTCCTCCGCGAAGTCCGCGCCGTCGACTTCGCCCGCTGATCACGTCCCAATTCCCCTCAAACCCCACGAAGCCCCGGATTCAAATCCGGGGCTTTTTCACGCGCGAAGCCGAACACTCGACCGCCGCCTCTCCTCCTCCCTCTTCGTGTTACACTAGGCTCTATCTGAAAACTCCGATGCGGTCGGATTGGGTCAGAAACAGGTCGGATGCGAGGACGCAGGGAGGAGGCATATTCGCAAATATTCCGACGACCGAGGACGAAGCAGACGGCCTGTTTCTGGCCCAAAACGATCCCGTCCGAGTTTTCAGACAGAGCCTAATGTCGGCATTCAAGGGAGGAGCCACCGATGAAGCACGCGCTCAGCGTATTTCTCATGGTACTTGCTGCCGGTTCGCTCCAAACACGGACATTCGCTTCCGACACGCCAGCCACCCTTCCCGCACCCTCCTCAACCCAGGCCGCCCGGCACGATCAAGCGTTCATCCAGTCCCTCATCGCGCGGCTCGCCGCTCCTGACTTCTCCACCCGCGAGATCGCCCAGAAGGAGGCCCAGGATCTCACCGTCGCCGATCTCCCCACTCTCAACAGTCTGCTGGATTCCGCCGCCTGCCTTGAAGCCCGCATCCGTCTCGCCGGCCGACTCCGGGAACTCGAAGATGAACAGACTCTCGCCCCGCCCGGCTTCGCCCTCAATCTGCAGAACGCCACCGTCGACGAAGTCGCGCAGGCACTCACCGACGCCACCGGCGTTACCATCGATTCTTGGCCGCCGAAGCGTCCCGCCCGCATCTTCGCCCGCATGCCCGGCAACGCGCCGGCACGTGTTATCCTCCCGAACGGACCTCGCTTCAATTTCTCTTCCCCGCGCGTTTCTTTTTGGGAAGCCATCCGCGAACTCTCGCGCCAACACCCGCTCTGCGTCGACGTCACAAGAGCCAACCGCAACCTCACGCTCTGCCTCCAATCACATGCGGGCACCTCGTTTGTTCTCCGCAATTGCTGGACGCATGTCGGCGGCTTCGCCCTGATACCGGTTCGTCTTTCCCATGGCTTCCCGCCAAGAACTCCGGACTCGCCGGAAGAAATCCAATTTTCATGCATCCTCCTCCCGGATCCGCGCATGCATGTCATCGCGATCTCCAACGTCCATTTCAGCGACCTTGTCGACGAAGCCACCCACCCTCTCACTCAGGTCCATCTTTTCCCCCGGAGAAATATCCTGATCGAAGGCTCCTGGTTCGTGGATGCAGCTTTCGAGCACACAGGCGCCATAAGCCTCCTGCACTCCGGAAAATGCAACGCGACCTTCAGCGTCTCTCTCGCCACCTCTTCCTTGAAGGTCGAAAATGCCGACCAGAAAGTTGGTCAGCAATTCACTGTAGGTGGCAACTCCGTTGCGTTGGACGAACTGAAAGTAGAAGCGAGTGAAACAGTTCTCGCACTTTCAGTGAGAGAGACTGGCAGTTCAGCGGATGGGACGCACCCCAACACCGCCGATCTCAACCTCCCCACGGTTCCCATTCAATGCAAACTCACCGACTCCACCGGTCGTCTATTAGTCCAGGAATCTTTTGGCCGAAAATCCATCACACGCATCCGTACCGCCGCGAAGACTCCGCTCACCCTTGAACTTTCCACACCGGACAAGATCGTCCCCACCACCGTCACCTTCCCTCTCAAAGACCTGCCGCTCAAGTAACGATTGACAACCCCCGCCCCCTTAAGGCCCATTTATGTGATTTCAATAAGAGCCCAATTCTTCATTTGAATTCCCTAACCCCCATCCCAAAAATACGTCGATCCTAAAGCGGCTGGAGACAATCGAGTCCGTGTGGGGCGACGCTCACGCATTAGCGTCACGATCCTTTTTCGCCGGAACCGCTCATGACCACCGCCTGCCCTGCCCCCCTGCTCGCCGCCTCCGCCCCAACCCTCGCCGCCACCCCCGCCGCCTCCCGCCTCCCCGCCCTCGACGCCACCCGCATCTTCGCCACCCTCGGCGTCATCTGGTTCCACGCCATCGAATCCGAATCCCTCCACCCCTCCGGCGTCCTCGGCCGCTACTCCGTCTCCTTCTACACCCTCGCCGCCATCCTCTTCCTCGTCCTCTCCTCCTTCCGCCGCCAACGCCCCTTCTCCCAATACGCCCTCGACCGCCTCCGCCGCCTCGGCCTCCCCTTCCTCGCCTGGAGCGCCGTCTCCTTCCTCACCAACCTCGCCCTAAACCACCTCGGCTACCACATCGACCTCCCCCACCTCTCCCCCGACCTCCTCCTCGACGGCGGCACCATCCACCTCTGGTACCTCCCCTTCCTCCTCACCGCCAGCCTCCTTGTCTACCCCCTCGCCCGCTGGATGCACGGCAAGCCCAAACGCCAATACGCACTCGCCATCGCCGCCGCCGCCTTCGGCCTCGCCCTCGACTTCAACCTTCTCAACAGGATCCCCCTCCCCAACTGGTCCCTCCTCCACCACTTCCTCGATCTCTCCAGCTATCGCTGGTCCGCCGTCTACTTCGGCATCACCATCGCCGTCCTCTGGCACCACGGCTTCTCCACCTCCCGCCTCCTCAAACCCCTCGCCCTCCTCGGCGCCGTTACCCTCCTCATCCTCACCATCTACCAATGGAACTTTGGCCTCGTCTCCCAGCTCAAAACCTACGGCGGCCTGGGCCTCCTCCTCATCGCCCTCGCCCCCTGGAACAACCGCTTCATCCACACCCTCGCTCCCATCGGCCGCCTCTCCGCCGGCATCTACTTCGCCCACATGCCCGCCCTCTACATCGCCCGCTACCTCCTCACCCTCACCCCGCACCCCCCCACCGGCGCCCCCCGCGCCTTCGCCCCCTGCGCCCTCCCCGCCCCCGCCTGGCTCCTCTTCATCGATATCCTCGCCCAATTCCCCTCCCTCCGCTGGCTCGCCGGCGTAGAAACCGCCATCCAGGGCAACCCCCAGCGCGCGCCCCTCGCCCAACCCGAGCCGATCTCCCGCGCCGCCTAAATCCCTCAATTACCAATTACCAATTTCCACTCCCCCTCATCCCTGCGGCCCGGGCATCTCCGCCACAAACGCCGCCAGCTTCGCCGCCGTCGGACTCTCCGCATTCCGCACGTAATACCCGCTCGTCCCCACCCCAATCGCCAGGCTCTCCTCCAGCGTCATCCCCAAAAGCTGCCCCGCACAAAACCCCGCATTGAAATGATCCCCGGCCCCCGTCGAAATCTTCGGCTGCGCGATGAACGGCCCCGCCATCTCCGCACTCCCCGCCGCATTCGCTGCCGCCGCACCCTTCCGCGGATGCACCACCACCGTCCCCAGGTTCAACTTCTCCCGTATCTTCGTCGCATACACCGCCACCGCCGATTCCGGCTCCGCCAATTTCGGCAACCCCAGCGCCCCCGCCACCTGCTGCGCCTCCGACAAATTCAGCCCCAGTATCACATGCACCTTCTCATTCAACTTCGTCAGCATCCCCAGCGCCCCACGCAAATCCTCCACCAGCCGCCGCTCCGGATCCGCCAGATCCACAAAAATCTTTCGCGGCTTCCCGCTCAGCTTCGGCACAATATCCATCAGCACCCGCTCCCACACCCCCGTCATGTGCGGCAACATCGTCCAGTTCACGAGCCCAATCAGCGACGACCGCTCCATCAACTCCACCAGCCGCTCCATCCCCACTGCCGCCACCATCCGCTCAAACGTCACATCATTCAGCGGCCCCATGTTCCCCAGCATCACCTTCCCGTCCGTGAACTCCAGCGCGTTCGTATGCGCCGGCTCCGCAAACGAAATCACCTCCGCCCGCTTCGCAAATTCCTGGAAAACCGGATGCACCGTCGGCACCCCCAGGTTCCCGATATACGTCGTCCTCCACCCCATCGACGCCAGCGCATTCCCCATGATCGGCCCGTTCCCCCCCAGCTTCTGCTGCTTCACCACCAGCTCAAAATTGCAGCTCTGTCCCGCCGCCGCCGAAATCTTCTGCCCCCACTGTGCAATCGTGTGGATCCGGTCGTAATTCTCATGCGACGTCCGCTTATCCACCACATCAATAATCTCATCCACAAACCCGTCCAGCCCCACCAGCACCCGCACCGCCGAGAGATCCGCCGCCGCCAGCTTCTTCGCCGCCGATGCACACACTTCCTGCCGCGTCGCCATGCTTGCTCTCCTCACACGATAACCGCGGCGATCATATCGCACCGCCCAACCCCCATCCACCGCCGCTCCTCCATCCATTGCGGCGACATTTCTCCTTTTTCCGCCACCTGCCGCTGAGGAGTTTCTCAAAAAGGGCGATCCCTCAAATAAGTACCCTGTCCTCACGAATGTTCCCCCCCAAGGACCGCTAACGAACTCACCTGATTCGGTCGATACTTCCGGAACGTCTCTCTTTCTCCCTCTGGAGTCCCGGATGTCGTCCGAGTCCCCCGCTACCAATATCAACCACTCCCCCGCTCTCCACCCCGCAACCGAAAACATCTCTTTCCTCCAGCAGATTATCGAAACCCAGAACGACGTCATCTCCGTCGAGCTCGACCACCCCGTCCTCATGCAGATGATCGCCGAACGCACCCGCACCATCACCGCCGCCGACGGCGCTATCGTCGAACTCCTCGAAGGCGCAGAACTCATCTGCTACGCCACCGCCGGCGCCGCCTCCGCCTACCGCGGCACTCGCATCCCCGTTGACAGCACCCTCTCCGGCCACTGCGCCAAAACCGGCAACCTCGTCTACTGCGAAGAAACCCGTCAACACCCCCTCGTCAACCAGGAACTCGCAGAACGCATCGGCATCCACTCCATGATCGTCGTCCCCCTCACCTCCGCCGGCAAAACCGTCGGCGTCCTCAAGGTCGTCTCCCTCCGCCCCAACGCCTTCTCCCAGCAGTCCATCCTCGCTCTCCGCCTCATGGCCGGCCTCCTCGGCTCCGCACTCGCCCACTCCGCCGAGTTCCGCATCAAGGCCGAACTCCTCGCCGAACGCACCACCTCTCTCGCCGCTCTCCGCGACAGCGAAGAACGCTTCCGCAGTTCCTTCGACCACGCCGCCATCGGCATGGCACTCGTCTCCCTCGAAGGCCGCTTCCTCCAGGTCAACCGCTCCCTCTGCAAACTCCTCGGCCGCACCGGTGCCGAACTCCTCGCCATCGACTTCCAGTCCATCACCCACCCCGACGACCTCCACGCCGACCTCGCCCTCTCCCGCCGCCTCGTCGCTTCCGAAATCGACGACTACCAGATGATCAAACGCTACGTCCACAAGCTCGGACACCTCGTCTGGACACTCCTCAGCGTCTCCCTCGTCCGCGACGCCGCCGGCGCTCCCCTCTACTTCATCTCCCAGATCCAGGACATCACCGAACGCCACGCCGTCGAGGAGGAACTCCGCCGCAGCGAGGAAGAATTCCGCGCCATGTTCGAACTCTCCGCCGTCGGCAAAATGCAGTCCGACCTTGCCTCCGGACGATTCCTCCGCGTCAACCGAAAGTTCTGCGAAATCACCGGCTACTCCCCCGACGAAGCACTCACCCTCTCCATCGACCAGATCACCCACCCCGACGACCGCGACATCTCCCGCCATTTCATCCGACGTCTGCTCCACGGCGAATCCATCACCTCCGCCTGTGAAAAACGCTACATCCGGAAAGACGGCGAAACCATCTGGGTCGCCATCAATGCCTCCGTCATCCGCGACCCCTCCGGAAAACCCGCCCGCGCCGTCGCCAATATCCAGGACATCACCCGCCGCAAACAATCCGAATGGCTCGAAACCGACCGCCGCAAAATGCTCGAGGCTGTCATCGCCGGTGCTCCCCTCTCCGAGGTCCTCGACCACTTCACACTCGCGCTCGAACGCCAGATCCCCGGCGCCATCGCCTCCTTCATCCTCATCGCCGACGGCGGCGTCTCCGTCATCGCCCCCCACCTCCCCACCCCCATCCGCCAGGCCCTCGAAGTCCGACCCCTCGCCCGCGCTGTCGATCTCGCCGCCGTCGCCTGGGATTCCCCCGGCCGCTGCGCCACCTTCCCCCTCGACGCCCACCCCATCTGGGCCGACTGCCGTGAACCCGCACGTGCCTCCGGCCTCAACTCCGCCTGGGCCTTCCCCGTCGAATCCGCCGGCAGCGGCCCCTACGGCCTCGTCATCCTCTTCTCCCCCAGTTCCCGCCCCGTCTCCACCGACGAATTGGACTGCATCGACACCGCCATCAAACTCATCACCATCTGCATCGAACACCACACCGCCACGCGCCAGCTCACCCACCTCGTCTCCCACGATCCCCTCACCGGTCTCCCCAATCGCGTCCTCTTCGAGGACCGCCTCCACTCCGCACTCGCCAACGCCTCCCGCCTTCACTCCCAGGTCGGCTACCTCCTCCTCGATTTCGACAAGTTCAAATCCATCAACGATTCCTTCGGACACCAGGTCGGCGACCGCGCCCTCCAGCTCTTCGCACAACGCCTCCGCGAACAACTCCGCGAAGTCGACACCCTCGCACGTATCGGCGGCGACGAATTCGCCATCCTCCTCCCCGGACTCCACCACCCCTCCGAAGCCGCCATCGTCGCCAAACGCGTCGTCCACGCACTCGAAGCACCCCTCCTCATCCCCGACTTCGGACCCCTCCAGACCTCCGCCTCCATCGGCATCGCCTGCGCACCCGCCGACGGACGCGACGCCTCCTCCCTCCAGAAACGCGCCGACGCCGCCCTTTACCGCGCCAAAGCCAACGGCCGCAACGGTTACTCCGTCTGACGCCCCCACCACCAATCGCCCCTCCGCCTACCGCCGCCGGTTTTCCCGCGCGTGCCCCTTCCCCCCAATCCGCACCGCCCCGCCGCCCGTCGCCCGCACCATCGCCGGCGAAGCCACCTGCTGCCCATTCACCGTCACGTTCTCATACGTCACCTCCGCATAACTGATCGTGTCCGTCGTGTTCGTAATGTTCGTAAAATCACTGTTGCTGATCACCAGCCCCTGGATCGGATCATTCGCCAGCCCCACCAGGTCCAGCACCTGCGGACAACTCGTGTCGCTGATGTTGTTCAACGTGATCTCCCGCACCGGCGGCAAATTCGGCCCCGTCTCGCTGCTGTACTTCATGTTGATAAACACGATGTCATGACTGAACACCCCCGACACCGTATCCAGGTGAACATCCTGGATGTACCCGCCCCGCAATGTGTTCGTCTTGCAATACAACGCATACCGCACGCCCGTCCCTGCCGTCGTCAGGTTGTACCCATACACATGCTGCACCCCGTCCGTCACCTCGCTCCCGCACGTGATGATCCCCCACGGACCCGTGAACACCGAGTCATACACCACCACATACTGGCTCGGCTTGTGCACCCGCAGCTTGTCCGCGTTCCGCCCCGCCTTGATCGCAATGCAGTCGTCCCCCGCCGTGATGTGGCAATTCCGGATCACCACCCCCGTGCACCCCTCCGGATCGCACCCGTCCGTCTGCGACGTCGTGCTGTTCGTCGTCACCCCGTCCACCGTCACGTTCGTGCACAGGCACGGATGAAGCTGCCAGAACTTTGACTTCACCACGCTCACGCCTTGAATCAATACATTCGTGCAGTTGAACGGCTCAATGAACGCCGTCCGCAGCGGCTTCCCCGAACCGTACACCCGCTGCGCAATCGCCGTCCCCGCCGTCTCCTGGCTCTCCAACGCCGTGAAATTCCCGCTCCCGTCCTTGTTCCACGAACAGTTCGTCGCATCAAATGTCCCGCTCCCCGTGATCGCAATATTCGTGCAGTTCATCGCATGCACCAGCGGCGAAAAATTCATCAGGTCGATCCCCTGGTACCGCGTGTGCACCAGCGGAAATTTCGTCGCGTCGCTGCTGAACTTGATTACCGCCCCCGCATCCAGGTGAAAATTCACGTCGCTCTTCAACTCGATCGCCCCGCACACATACGTCCCCGACGGAACCTCCACCATCCCCCCTCCCGCCGCGTTGCACGCACCGATCGCCCGCGCAAACGCCGTCGTGTTATCCGTCGCACCGTCCCCCGCCGCCCCATACGACTTCACGTTGAACGTCTGCGCCAGAAATGTCGGCGCCGTCACCTCCGCCACGATCTGGTTCGCCTCATCCCACGGCAAATTCGTCGTCTGCCCGCACACCCCCGCCACCATCGCCAGCACCATCGCCGCCCCCATCACCAGCGCCCGCCGCATCGTGCTCCTCCGGAAAAATCCCACTTCATCTCCTGCAATTCCCTTCAATCTACTCCCGCAACTTCCCGGAGCAATCGACAATAACTCAAAATCATCTTCCTGCTTTTAATATTTCTTGTGATAGCAAAACGCCGTGCTATATCACCTCTATTGTCGCACAAACCGCCTTTTCCCCCGTCCCTCATCGAGCTCGCCATGCACCGATTCCTGTGCCCCCTCTTCTCCCTCACCACCCTCTTCGCCGCCTCCGCGCACGCCGCTTCCACCCTCTCCTTCGGCACACCCCGCATCCTCTACCCTGGCGAAACCTTCTCCCTCCCCGTCTTCCTCTCCGCCGATGTCCCCTTCAGCCAACTCGATCTCTACCTCGTCGCTCCTGACGCCCCCGCCAAATCCTTCTCCATCCTCTCCCGCACCTCCACCTGGAACGGCCCCGCCGCCAACCCCCTCACCTTCCCCAACACCGACTCCCTCCCCACCGACTATCCCCTCCCCACCACCGGCTCCAGTCTCGACCTCGGCTTCGCCGCACAGGACATCTCCTCCAACATTCCCCCCGCCGCCTATTCCGTCGAATCCCTTTCCCTCTTCGCTTCCCCCTCTCTCGCCCCGGGACTCTACTCCATCCGCTCCACCACCGGCTTCATCGGCAGCCAGCTCATTGACGCCCTCGGCAACAACACCGACCTCCCCGCCGCCCCCTTCTCCCTCACCATCACCAAACCCGGCGACGCCAACCTCGACGCCCGCATTGACCTCACCGACCTCTCCATCCTCCTCAACCACTTCGGCCAAGCCTCCACCGCCTGGACCGACGGCAACTTCGACCACGCCCCCACCATCGACCTCACCGACCTCTCCTTCGTCCTCAACAACTTCGGTACAACCCTCCCCACCCCAAGTACCCTCCCGCCATCGATCCCATCCCCCGAACCCGCCTGCCTGCCCCTCCTTTCCCTCTCCATCTTCGCACTGATTCCCCGCCGCCGCGCACGCCTTAGTCAGGTTTCCTAAACACACCGCACAATGTCCGAAATTCCCCGACTCACGCCCCCCCGGCGGCCCATAAAAACGCGCACATCGCCCCGATTTATTTGACTTCTAGATATCCCGATGTAGATTCCATCTGCCGTACCCTCCTTTTTTGCAGTGGGCTGTTTTACATCACGTCCCCCATTCTTGAACTCCAACGAGGAGCGAAGCCATGTCCCCTCGCCTTTGGTCGTTTGGTACCCCTGCGCATTACCTTCTCGCCGCCGCCGCCCTCTCCGCCTGCACCCTCCCCGCCACCGGCGCTTCCTATGTCTGGAACAGCGGCGCTGCCGGCAGTTGGGGCACCGTCACCAACTGGACGCCCAACGGCACCCCGGGCCTCACCGACAGCGCCACCATTAACAACGGCAACCCCGTCCTCGACACCAACCCCGCCATCCAATCCCTCTTCTGGTCCGGCGGAACCCTCAACACCGGCAATCTCTCCGTCAGCTCCATCATCAACTTCACCGGCGGTAACGACGCCCTCTCCGCCGCCATCCTCACCAACGGCGCCAACGCCACCGCCACCCTCACCACCGGCAACATCCTCTTCGCCAATGCCTCGCAACTCGTCAACAATGGCGCCTTCACCGTGAACGCCGGTTCCATCGGCAACAATGGCGGCGCCGCTTCCCTCGTCACCAATAACAACGCCTTCACCGTCAATCTCCTCACCTCCACCTCCACCTTCACCATCAACGTCCCCTTCAGCAACGCCGCCAACGTCACCGTCCAGAACGGCATCCTTGACCTCGCCGCCGGCGATGGAGGATCCACCGCCGGCATCTTCAACCTCGCCGCCAACGGCTCCGTCCACTTCCGCGCAGGAACCTTCAACCTCGGCGCCAGCTCCACCATCTCCGGCACCGGCACCGCCACCTTCAACGGCGCTAACCTCAGCCTCGGTGCCAACAACCTCTCCTTCGCCAGCCCCGTCTCCCTCACCGCCGGCCTCCTCACCGGCACCGGCGCCGCTACCTTCAACAACGCCTTCAACTGGACCAGCGGCACCATCTCCGTCGACACCACCCTCAATGCCAACAGCTCCTTCGCCGGCGGCAGCCTCATCCTCAGCGCCGCCAACCTCACCAATGCCGCCAACTCCTCCATCAGCCACTCCGCCGGCAACCTCCTCCTCTCCAATGCCGCGATCTTTAACAACGCCGGCAACTACACCGCCACCGCCGGATCCATCGGTAACAACGGCGGTAGCACCTCCCAGTTCAATAACTCCGGCAACTTCACCCTCAACCTCCTCAACCCCGTCACCGCCTTCACCGTCGGCGTCCCCTTCGCCAATTCCGGAAACGTCTCCGTCCTCAGCGGTAATCTCACCTTCAACGCCGGCGACGGCGGTTCCACCACCGGCAACTTCTCCCTCGGCGCCAGCGGCGCTCTCTCCTTCCACACCGGCACCTTCAACCTCGCCTCCTCCATCTCCATCTCCGGCGCCGGCATCGCAAACCTCAACGGCGCCACCATCAACACCGGCGCTAACAACATCTCCTTTGCCACCCCTGTCGTCCTCAGTGCCGGACTCATCTCCGGCTCCGGTAACGTCACCTTCAACGGGCCGCTCACCTGGACCAATGGCACCATCTCCGTCGATTCCATCACCGCCGGAAACCTCACCCTCACCGGCGGAACTCTCGCACTCCAGGCCGCCAACCTCACCACCACCGCCGGAAAAACCGTCTCCCTCACCGCAGGAAACCTCCAACTCTCCACCGCAGCCCTTTTCACCAACAACAGCAACTTCACCGTCACCGGCGGTAACATCATCGTCGGCTCCGGCGCCACCTCCCTCTTCACCAACGCCGCCAATTTCAACGTCAACCTCCTCACCCCCTCTTCCACCTTCTCCTCCTCCGTCCCCTTCAACAACACCGCCAACGTCTCCGTCACCAACGGCATCATGACCCTCTCCGCCGGCGATGGCGGATCCACCACCGGCAACTTCTCCCTCCTCCCCGGCGGTACCCTCAACCTTACCGGCGGCACCTTCACCCTTGCCACCTCCGCTTCCATCTCCGGCACCGGCACCGCCAAGGTCGCCGGCGCCACCCTCACCGTCGGCTCCAACGCCATTTCCATCGACGCGCCCCTCACCCTCGCCAGCGGCAGCATCACCGGCTCCGGAAACCTCTCCCTCAACGGCGGCTTCACCTGGACCTCCGGCACCCTCAGCACCGACACCACCCTCCACGGCAACTCCACCTTTACCGGCGGCAACCTCATCCTCCTCGCCTCCAACCTCACCAACTCCGCCAACAACACCATCACCCAAACCGCCGGTAACCTCCTCCTCGGAACCGCCGCACTTTTCACCAACAACGGCGCCTACGTCGCCACCAACGGCGGCATCGGCAGCAACGGCGGCGCCGCCTCCCTCTTCACCAACAACGGCTCCTTCACCCTCAACCACGTCAACTCCGCCTCCACCTTCACCGTCTCCATCCCCTTCAACAACGCCGGCAATATCTCCGTCACCAGCGGCACCCTCGACTTCTCCGCCGGTGACGGCGGTTCCACCACCGGCAACTTCAACATCGTCGCCGGTGCCGTGAACTTCCGCGGCGGCACCTTCAACCTCGCCTCCTCCGTCTCCATCGCCGGCGCCGGAAATCTCAACCTCGACGGCTCCACCGTCTCCATCGGCAACAACCCCGTCACCGTCGCCGCCCCCGTCAACCTCTCCTCCGGCACCATCACCGGCACCGGCTCACTCACCCTCAATGGCCCCCTCACCTGGACCGGCGGCACCATCACCGCGCCCGTCGTCGCCAACGCCAACGTCACCCTCGCCGGCGGAAATCTCATCCTCCAGTCCGCCTCCTTCTCCTCCGCCGCTGGAAAAATTGTCGCCCTCAATACCGGCAACCTCCTCCTCTCCACCGGCGCTCACTTCACCAACAACAGCAACTTTACCGCCATCGCCGGTTCCATCGGCACCGGCGGCGGCGCCGCCTCACTCTTCACCAACAACGGGTCCTTCAACCTCAACCTCACCAACTCCGCGGGCACCTTCACCGTCTCCACCCCCTTCGCCAACGCTGGCGCCGTCAACGTCCAGAGCGGCACCCTCACCCTCTCTACCGGCGACAACGGCTCCACCACCGGCAGCTTCTCCCTTGGCACCAGCACCACCCTCAACCTCAATAGCGCCTTCACCTTCTCCGGCGCCAACGCCTCCGTCTCCGGCCCCGGCACCCTTCTCATCAACGGCAACACCACCATGGCCCGCGGCATCGTCGTCAACTCCCTCACCGTCAACAAATCCCTCCAGATCACCTCCAACGGCGCCACCTCCGGAACCTCCTCCGTCACCTCCCTCACCATCCCCGGCAACAACACCCCCTCCGTCCCCTTCGACCTCACCAACAACCGCCTCATCGTCGAACCTGCCGCCTCCAAGGCCACCGTCCTCGCTACCCTCCAGGCACAAGTCGCCTACGGCAAAACCCACTCCACCGGAATCCGCAGCACCACCCTCCCCGCCAACATGGGACTAGCCGTCTTCGACAACGGCGCCCGCGCCATCCCCTTCTCCTCCTTCGGCGGACTCCCCGCCGACACCGGCTCCATCCTCATCGGCCCCGAACTCCTCGGCGATGCCAACATCGATGGCAGAGTCGACCTCACTGATCTCTCCACCATCCTCAACAACTTCGGCACCACCACCTTCGCCTGGACCTCCGGAAACTTCGACGGCGCCGCCACCATCGGCCTCACCGACCTCTCCGATGTCCTCAACAACTTCGGCACCTCCAACCCCACCCCCAACGTCTCCCCAGCTCTCGCCGTCCCCGAACCCACCACCGCCTTGCTCCTTCTCCCCGCAACCTGTCTCCTCCTCTCGCGAAGAAAGACGCGCACCAACATCTGACAACCCGCGCCGCCCCTGGCGCATTTTCAAAAATCGATGCCAGCCCGCACCGCCACCCGCGCCGTCCCATCGCTTAAATCGAACGACCAAAATGCCTTTAATAACATTTCTAACGAAAACCTTGATTTCCGTTTGACAACTCCCCAGACCGGAGCCATTCTTCTTTTGCCCCGGACGCTCCTTCCACATCCACCCGCTGTCCGGAAAGCGCTTCGCTCCGCCCGCGGTGCCCTTCTCGCGGCGCGACGCTGATTCTCTTTTTTCATCTTTTTTTCATTATTAATCTCACTTGCGTCTCACGTTCGTATGGTCTTGAAAAATCATGGTTTGGAGGAATTGCCGTGACTAACCACGTCTCGTCCCGTCGCCGTTTCCCCTCGCGCCTCTCGCTCGCCCGCCGCGCTGCCTGCCTCATGATCGCCATTGCCCCAGTCGCAACCTTCGCCGCAAACGCCACTTGGGACAGCTCCGGCACCAGCCCCACCGCCCCCGTCGATGGCAGCGGCACCTGGTCCTCCACCGCCTCCCGCTGGTCCGATGGCGCCGCCGACCACCCCTGGGTCGCCGGTGACGCCGCCATCATCGGCAACGGCGGCACCGCCGGTACCATCACCATCAACGACCCCACCAACTCCGTCTCTGTCGGCGGTATCACCTTCAACGCCGCTTCCGGTGACTACACCGTCGCCGCCGCCGCCGGAAACTCCCTCACCCTCACCGCCCCCACCCTCACCGTCAACGCCGGCGCACCCACCATCTCCGCCCCCATCGCCGGCTCTGTCGGCCTCACCCTCACCGGCACCGGCTCCCTCACCCTCGCCGGCACCAACACCTATACTGGAACCACCACCCTCGACGGCGGCACCCTCACCTTCACCGCCGACAACAACATTAATGACCTCTCCTTCGGCACCCCCGCCTCCGCCTCCGGCGCCAGCGCCAACATCAGCGTCCTCAATGCACAGGCCAACCTCACCGCCTCCAGCTTCATCGTCCAGACCAACAACCCCACCGCCTCGCCCCAAACCATCAACATCGCCACCGGCAAAACCCTCACCGTCAACGGCGCCTTCACCGTCGGATTCCCCGAGACCTTCGCCAACACCCAATCCGGCATCGCCAGTTTCACCTCCCTCGCCGTCTCCGGCGGCGGCGCCCTGGTCGTCAACGGCGGCGACAACAGCTTCATCGTCGGCCCCGGCCGCAACAACAGCCCCAGCAACCCCGACCCTCTTTCCACCCTCGACCTCTCCAATCTCGCCACCTTCAGCTACACCGGTAACCTCGTCACCGAAAACAGCACCCTCCGCAACACCACCGGCCAGTTCGTCGTCGGCGGTGGCAACAACGGCGCAGCCGTCACCCTCGCCAACTCCGCCAACACCATCACCGCCGACCAGATCACCATCGGTGACACCCGCGCCACCGGCAGCGGTAACAACAACGGCTCCACCTGCCGCCTCCACCTCGGCAACGGCACCAACACCCTCGACATCGCCCACCTCATCGTCGGATACAGCAAGGGTGTCGGCGTCCTCGATTTCCTCAGCACCACCGGCTCCGTCACCATCGCCGGTTACGCCGGCGGCACCTCCACCGCCGACATCTACGTCGGCACCTCCGAAAACGCCACCGGCGCCAACGGCGAAAGCCAGCTCCTCCTCGCCGGCCACAACGCCACCGTCCAGGGCGGCCTCGTCGTCGTCGGTAACCTCGCCGGTGGAACTGCCGGCAGCAATGGCCGCGGCAACATCACCTTCGACACCGGCTCCTTCACCGCCGACTCCCTCGAAATCGGCGTCAACTCCTCCGGCAGTGCCTCCAATGGCGCCACCGGCACCTTCACCCTCGGCGGGCCTTCCGCCGGCAACACCGCCGCCACCGGCGTCCTCACCGTCAACACCAACTTCTATCTCGGCGACCGAACCAACACCAACGCCTCCGCCGGCAAGTCCACCGCCACCTTCACCGTCAACGGCGGCACCGCCAACGTCCACACCGACATCATCGATGCCAGCACCACCACCGCCTCCGCAGGCCCCAACGTCACCACCCTCACCGTCGACGGCGGCACTCTCGATATGTTCAACCACAACATCGGCTCCGCCGCCGCACCCATCACCACCATCAACCTCAACAGCGGCAACCTCAACAACGTCCACCTCATCGCCGGAAACACCATCACCATCGGCTCCGCCATGAACATCATCGGTTCTCCTCTCTTCGCCATCGCCGGTGGCGGCTCCCTCAACTCCAGCCTCTCCTCGATCCTCATTCCCTCCGGCGGTGGAATCGCCGGCGGCGCCGGCTCCTCCGCTTCCATTACCGGAAATGTCGAACTCGCCTCCGGCGCTTCCCTCTCCCCGGGCAACGCCTCCACCCCCGGAACCCTCAACTTCTCCAACAATCTCACCCTCGACAGCGGCTCCTCCCTCACCTTCAAGCTCAGCCCCAACTCCGGCGGCGGCAATGACCTCGTCTCCGTCGCCGGCGCCCTCGCCCTCAACAACACCATCACCCTCAACATCGCCGCACTCGGCACCGGTCCCGCCATCGGCAGCAACTACACCCTCTTCACCTACGGCTCACTCGCCTCCGGCGACCAGAACTCCTTCAACATCATCGGCAACGGCTCCCGCGAAACCTTCTCCATACTCCCCACCGCCTCCACACCAGGCTCCATCCAGCTCTCCGTCGGCGGCTCCGGCCCGCTCTCCCTCACCTGGATCGGCAACGTCAGCAGCAACTGGTCCCTCCAGGGCGATGCCAACTTCCGCGACACCTCCAGCAACCCCCAGAAATTCTTCAACCTCGACACCGTCACCTTCGATGACACCTCCACCAACCTCAACCCCGTCCAGATCTCCGGCAACGTCACCCCCGGATCCGTCACCGTCAACGCCGGCCGCAATTACACCTTCGCCGGCACCGGCGCCATCACCGGCGGCGCCACCCTCACCAAGTCCGCCGGCGGTACCCTCATCATCGCCAACGACAACTCCTACACCGGCGATACCCTCATCAACGCCGGCACCCTCCAGGTCGGCAACGGCGGCGCGACCGGCTCCCTTGGCTCCGGTAATATCTCCAACAACGGCGCCCTCGTCTTCAACCGCTCCGCCGGCCTCACCGTCTCCGGTCTCATCTCCGGCGGCGGTACCCTCACCCAGAACGGCTCCGGCACCATCGACCTCACCAACAACAACAACTCTTACTCCGGTCTCACCACCGTCAACGTCGGTGCTCTTCGTATCGATGCCGCCGGCGCCGCCGGCTCTGGCGCCATCAACGTCAACGCCAACGGCACCCTCATCACCGGCGCCAACCTCTCCAACCTCATCACACTGAGCGGCGGCACACTCGCACCAGGCGTCTCCGGCGCCACCCTCTCCGGTGACCTCACCGTCTCCTCCGACAGCACCATCTCCACCGCCGCCGACGCCGTCGGCCCCACCAGCGCCGACCTCATTACCACCGGCAACCTCCACGGCTCGGGCAACATCACCGTCGTCGCCGCCCCCGGACTCAACAACGCCGACAACAGCGGCGGCTTCCGCATCCGCGGCACCGGCAGCGATTTCACCGGAAACATCACCGTCTCCCAGGGCGTCAAGTTCGAACTCCAAACCACCACCGCCGGCCCCTTCTCCCCCATCAACAATGCCACCATCTTCGCCGTCGGCGGAACCACCGACCTCGGCAACACCACCACCGGCTCCTACTCCGAAATCCTCCTCCGCAACAACACTGGCGCCGGCGACACCACCTTCGGCAACGATATCCGCGTCACCGGCACCGGCACCGTCGTCGTCAACCCCCTCGGCAATGCCACCACCGGCAGCACCATCATCATGGGCAACCTCAACATCGGCGACAACGAACAGCTTGGCACCTTCTTCAATAGCGCCAACGTCACCCACGCCCTCGCCTTCACCTCCGCCACCCTCCGTGGCGGCACCGTTACCCTCTCCCCCACCATCGTCGGCTTCGGCGGCGCTGGCGCACTCGGCGGTGACATCCTCCTCGGCAACACCTCCGAAACCGCACCCACCTCCGTCGTCATGAACGGCGCCCGAACCCTCATCTTCAACGGCGCCGCCAACGCCTTCACCGGAAACCTCGCCATCAACAACGGCGCCGTCCGCTTTGACCCCAACGCCTCCGCCGGAAACTCCAACAGCTCCATCGGCAACGTCACCTCCACCAACCCCGCCGCCTCCTCCCTCTCCATCTCCCCCAACGCCACCCTCACCGCCGGCAGCGTCACCGTCGGCAACCTCTCCGTCAGCGGCATCCTCAACGTCCGCTCCGGCAGCGCCGCCAGCGCCGTCAACTCCCTCACCATCGCCGGCTCCGCCGGCGCCTGGTCCGGAAACCTCAACATCAACAATAACAAGCTCGTCATCCAGGCCGACCCCCTCACCAAGTCCACCACCCTCGACAACCTCCGCGACCAGGTCCTCTACGGCCTCACCAACCCCTTCGGCATCACCTCCGCCAACCTCCCCGCCCGCACCGCCCTCGCCGTCGTCGACAACGCCGTCACCAACCTCACCTCCTTCGGCGGCGTCCCCGTCACCGCCAACTCCCTCCTCGTCGCCCCCGAACTCCTCGGCGACGCCAACATCGACGGCAAAGTCGACCTCACCGACCTCTCCACCGTACTCAACCACTTCGGCACCACCACCGTCGCCTGGACCGACGGCAACTTCGACCATGCCGCCACTATCGACCTCACCGACCTCTCCGATGTCCTCAACAACTTCGGACTCACCTTCGCCGGCGCCAACTTCGCCCCAGCCCCCAACATCGCCGCCACTCCCGAACCCACCTCCCTCGCCCTCCTCACCCCCCTCGCCCTCCTCGCCCTCAAACGCCGCCGCCCACGCTAACCGAATCCCTACAATTCCTATAGGAATTGGGGGGAGACCGCCAATGACGTACCCACCCATGGCGGCCTCCCCCCTTCCGCGCGCCCAAACCCCTCCCCCTCCCCTTGATTCCCCCCCCAATCCCCATTACCGTGCACCCGGAGGCCCCACATGACCCTCGCCACCGAAAAACACCTCTTCGCGAACCTCGAATCCATCGCCGCACACGCGGTCGAGATCCGCCACGACCTCCACCGCCACCCCGAGCTCGGCTACCAGGAAACCTACACCTCCTCCCTCATCCAGAAAGAGCTCTCCCGCCTCAACATACAGTTCAAACCCGGCTACGCCGGTGGCACCGGCATCGTCGGCTTGATCCAAGGCACCGCCGGCACACCGACCAAAAACGGCGGCGGATGCGTCGCCCTCCGCGCCGACATGGACGCCCTCCCCATCGCCGAAACCACCAATCTCCCCTACGCCTCCACCAAGCCCGGCCTCATGCACGCTTGCGGCCACGACGGCCACACCGCCATCCTCCTCGCCACCGCCGCCATCCTCAAGGAAAACACCCACCGCTTCCCCGGCACCGTCAAACTCCTCTTCCAGCCCGCCGAAGAAGGCGGCTGCGGCGCTGAAAAAATGTCCCTCGAAGGCACACTCGACAACCCCAAGGTCGACGCCATCTTCGGCCTCCACGGCTGGCCCGGCCTCAAGGTCGGCATGGTCGCCACCCGCCCCGGACCTCTCCTCGCCGCCGTCGATGGCTTCACCATCACCATCACCGGCAAGGGCGGCCACGCCGCCGCTCCCCAGGACGCCATCAACCCCATCACCCCCGCCGCCGCCATCGTCCAGGCCCTCCAAACCGTTATCTCCCAGGAAACCGACCCCAACGACGCCGCCGTCCTCACCGTCTCCCAGCTCAACGCCGGCACCACCTTCAACGTCATCCCCGACCACGCCGAAATCACCGGCACCATCCGCGCACTCTCCAAACCCCGCCACCAGTCCATCATCGCCTCCATCGAACGCCTCTCCCGATCCATCGCCGCCGCTCACCGCTGCGAAGCCACATTCAGCTACTTCGGCACCACCCCCTGCACCACCAACACCCCCGAACTCGCCGATTTCGTCCACCAGACCGCCAAACGCGTCCTCGGCGAACGCGCCTTCGTCTGGGCCCCCAAACCCGCCATGTGGGGCGAAGACTTCGCCTTCTACCTCGAACGCGTCCCCGGCTGCTTCTTCGTCCTCGGCGTACAACCCCACGACCGCGATTCCTACCCCATGCTCCACAACCCCAACTTCGACTTCACCGACGCAGCCCTCCCCGTCGGCATCCGCATGATGACCGAACTCGCCATCAGCTATCTCACCCGCTAGTGGAGCCGACGCCCTCGTCGGCTAATTCGATCCAGCGATGATGAGCGACATCATCGCGGAGCCACGCACGAAAAAACGAGTCGCCCTGACATAGCCACCCAATCCACACCTCTCGCCAGCTCGTATCATGTGAAAGCACCCAAAGTGGAACCCAACATGCCCCCCCTCAAACCCCTCCTCACCTGCGCCCTCCTCCTCCTCCTCCTCACCCCACGCGCACGCGCCCTCCAACCCGCCGAAGTCGCCGTCATTTGCAACACCCGCAACGCCCAATCCCTCTCCATCGCCCAGTACTACATGCACGTCCGCGACATCCCCCACAACAACCTCCTCGGCATCGACTGCACCGACGCCGAACACATCCCCGAAGCCGACTACCGCACCGCCGTCGTCCCCCAGCTCCTCAACGCCCTCAAAGACCACCACCTCGAAGGCAAAATCAAATGCCTCGTCACCACCTGGGGCGTCCCCCTCACCATCTCCGCCGCCCAGATCGACGCCAACACCCGGGAAGAAATCGACGCCGACAAAAAACAACTCGCCGCCGTCCTCGCCGATCTCCGCTCCCAGATCGCCGCCTACGATTCCCTCGCCGTCGAAGGCATCCCCACCCAGCCCCAGACCGCCCCCGCCACCTCTCCCGCCACAACCCCCGCACCCTCCCACGCCGATGAACAATCCGCCCTCAACACCGTCATCCAGCAGCTCAACATCGCCGCCAACAACGCCGCCCACCGCATCTCCTCCCTCAACGACGCCCAACGCGCCCTCGCCGTCGACGACCTCCTGAAAATCCAGACCAAAGTCGCCGGCGTCGCCGGTTGCCTCGCCATCTTCCGCGTCTCCGACGACTCCCCCACCGCCTCCCTCGGATACGCCCGCCGCAACATGTGGGAAGCCGACCTCAAATCCCTCGACGCCCGCCTCGAAGAACTCGCCAGGCAAAAACCCACCCAAAAATCCCGCCAGGAATCCTTCAACCTCCAGGCCCGCGCCCGCGGCCTCGTCGGCGAAGCCAGCCTCATCGAAGCCGCCATCAGCGACCTCACCCCTGAGGAAACCGAAGCCGCCTTCGACAACGAACTCGCCCTCCTCCTCGCCGACCAGTCCTACCCCCGCTTCCGCTGGATCGTCAATCCCGACAGCCTCGACCTCTACCAGGCCCTCAAAAAAATCCCTCAGTTCCCCCGCCCCCTCATCGTCTCCCGCATCGACGCCACCTCCATCGACGAAGTCATCCGCATGATCGACACCACCAGCAAAATCGAAAACACCGGCCTCGACGGAAAACTCTACCTCGACGCCCGCGGCCTCCACGGCACCGACGCCTACTCCGCCTTCGACGCCGACATCCGCCGCGCCGCCGACTGGCTCAAATCCAACGCCTCCATCCCCGTCGTCCTCGACGACAAACCCGCACTCCTCCAGGCCAAGGACTGCCCCGACGCCGCCCTCTACTGCGGCTGGTACTCCCTCGACCACTACGTCGATTCCTGCCAATGGCTCCCCGGCGCCGTCGGTTACCACGTCGCCAGCCTCGAAATGATGTCCCTCAAACGCCCCGACGAACCCGGATGGGTCACCAACCTCCTCCGCCACAACTTCTGCGGCACACTCGGTGCCGTCTCCGAACCCTACCTCACCGCCTTCCCCAAACCTTCCCAGTTCTTCCCCCTCCTCCTCTCCGGACAATTCACACAAGGAGAAGTCTGGCACGTCACCATGCCCTTCTCCAGTTGGCGCATCGCCTACGTCGGCGACCCCCTCTACAACCCCTTCAAGCACCACCCCCGCGTAAAAGTCGAAACCCTCAAAGCCGACACCCTCCTCCGCAACGCCTTCGAAATTCTCGGACGCTAAATACCAACATGCACAACCGCAGGTTAGCCGGCGGTTTTAACCGCCGCGTTTGCGTGCATTTCCACCCCCATCCGCAAATCCCCATTCCCCTCACGTCCGCAAATTAAGCCCCCCGCGCATCCACCCGATGTACCCAGAGGCACTCGTCTTACACGTGGGCAACCATGGCCAGGGCCATCCCCGATCCCTTCACCTACATCCCGCCACCCAACACGTGGCTGCGCCGACTCGCGCGCAAACCGCTCGCCGGCCTCAAGCTCCCCCTCAAAACCACCATCATCCTCCTCACCCTCCTCATCGCCGTCGTCGCCCTCTGCGGCGTCATCTTCCTCGCTTCCGCCCGCTCCATCCTCCAGCAGAACAAATCCACACAGGTCGCCGAATTCGCCTACGCCCTCGCCGCCGTCCTCGAAACCAACAAGGCCGACCTCGCCCACTGGTCCCCCCAGCTCGTCAACCTCTCCAAGACCCCCAACCTTGAATTCGCCGTCGTCACCGACCCCGAATTCCACGACATCGCCGCACTCATCGAAGACCCCGCCGCCTGGGCACGCTTCAACGAAGATCGCGCCCACCGCCGCATCGCCCCCACCGACATGGGTCAGGGCCGCGAACTCCCTCACAACGGCCACAGCGCCATCGCCGTCACCGTCCCCATCTTCGCCACCGATGCCGCCGGCCACGAATCCTCCGTCATCGGATACCTCCACGTCGGACTCTCCAGCGAAAGCGACGCCGCGCAGCTCCGCTTCCTCCAGGCCTTCGTCCTCCTCGCCTGCATGGCCGTCGTCCTCGTCGCCGTACCCATGGCCAGCTTCATTGCCCGCCACATCACCGTCCCCATCCAGCGACTCGCCGCCGCCGCCCACGCACTCGCCTCCGGTGATCTCGCCCACCGCGTCGATCTCCCCCGCTCCGACGAACTCGGCGACCTCGCCGTCGCCTTCAACAAGATGGCCGACACCGTCCAGCAGCAGCAGGCCGACATCAAACACATCAACGCCGGCCTCGAGCTCACCGTCCACAACCGCACCGCCGAACTCGAAAAAGTCAACGCCCGCCTCCAGGCCGAAATGCTCGAAAAAGAAGACTTCCTCCGCGCTGTCTCCCACGATCTCAACGCACCCCTCCGCAACATCGCCGGCATGGCCAGCATGCTCATCCTTAAGTACCAGAACTCCCTCGAAAAAGATGCCCTCCAGCGCCTCGAACGCATCCAGAAAAACGTCGACGTCGAATGCGAACTCATCAACGAGCTCCTCGAGCTCTCCCGCATCAAAACCCGCCGCGAAAAAATCGAACAGGTCGACCTCGCCGAGCTCCTCGACTCCATCGCCGACGCCTTCTCCTCCGATTTCGAAACCCGCAAAATCACCTTCCAGCGCGTCGGCGATTTCCCCGTTATGCAGGGCGAAAAATCCCGCCTCCGCCAGGTCTTCCAGAACCTCATCGACAACGCGGTCAAATACATGCGCGACGACAGCCAACGCCAGATCACCGTCTCCTGCAAACCCGGCGAAAAAGAATTCACCTTCTCCGTCGCCGATACCGGCCTCGGCATCGCCAAAGAAGACCTCCCCCACCTCTTCCACGTCTTCCGCCGCGCGAAAAACGCTTCCATGATGAAAATCCCCGGCAAAGGCGTTGGCCTCGCCAGCGTCAAATCCATTATCGAAAACTACACCGGCCGCCTGTGGGTGGAGTCGATCCAGGGCAAGGGAACGACTTTCCACTTCGCCATCCCGCGGTCCCATTTCCAGGTCAACACGGAGGTTGCTGTATGAAAGACGTCCATAAATTCTCCGCACAACCCGTCACCATCCTCCTCGTCGATGACGATCAGGACTGCCGGCAACTGATCCGCGACGCCATCGAGCAGGGCAAGCTCGACAACCCCGTCTACGAAGTCACCTCCGGCGAAGAAGCCCTCATGTTCCTCCGCCGCGAAGGCATCCACGCCAACGCCCCGCGCCCAGGACTCGTCTACCTCGATATCGAAATGCCCGGCATCGGCGGCCAGGAAACCCTCAAGGCCATCCGCAAAGACCCACGCTTCGCCGATATCGCCGTCGTCATGATGACCGGCGTCACCGACGATGAACAAAAACGCCTCGCCATGGCCAACGGCGCCAACAGCTACACCAACAAACCCACCGACGCCATGACCTTCGTCTACACCGTCGTCCAATCCACCAACTACTGGCTCCGCATCCACCAGTTCCCCTCCCCCCAGGAACAATCCAATGTCGCCTAGGAGTCCCGACAACTTCGAAAAATTTCGTGTCTTTCGTGTCTTTCGTGGCTCATTTATCCGTCTGATCACACCGAGGTTGGAATGAAAATCCTGGCAGTTGAAGACGACTTCGACCAACGCGAACTTATCCGCGAAACCCTCGTCGACCATTTCGGCCAGGACACCGTCACCTGCGCCGAGTGCGGCCACGAAGTCCTCCAGTGGGACCTCGAAAAATTCGACATCATCCTCACCGACTTCAACCTCCCCGACATCAACGGCATGGACTTCCTCAAGGCCATCCTCGCCAAGGTCGACCGCCCCGTCATCGTCGTCACCGGCGAAAACGTCCGCCAGACCGCCGCACAGGCCATCCGCGCCGGCGCCTACGACTACATCGTAAAGGCCGGCGAATACCTCTTCACCATCCCCCTCGTCGTCGAAAAAAATCTCGAAGCCTGGAAGGTCAAGCAGGAAAACAAGCGCCTCCACGAACAACAGCAGGCCGCCGCGCGCGAAATCTCCATCAAGAACCAGCAGCTCAAGGACTCCCTCCACAAGCTCGAACAGATGGCCGCCACCGACCCCCTCACCGGCCTCTACAACCGCCGCCACTTCGGCGAAGTCCTTGAACGCTACTTCGCCGAATCCGCACGCTACTCCCAGGACCTCGCCTGCATCATGTGCGACCTCGACGGCTACAAAAAACTCAACGACACCCTCGGCCACCAGTTCGGCGACAAAATCCTCCAGGTCACCTCCAAAATCATCACCTGGAACCTCCGCGTCATGGACATCGCCGCACGCTACGGCGGCGACGAATTCGTCGTACTCCTCCCCCACGCCTCCGCCGAACTCGCCACCTCCGTCGGAGAACGTATCCACAACCAGTTCGTCTTCCAGATGAAAGCTCTCGTCCCCTCCGAACTCTCCCTCACCATGTCCATGGGCATCTCCAGCGTCCTCCACAACCGCCCCGCCAACTCCGACCAACTCGTCGCACTCGCCGACGAAGCCCTCTACACCGCCAAACACAACGGAAAAAACCAGACAATCGTCTCCGACAAAATCCGCCCCGTACAACCGGCCCCCGCCCCCACCCCGGGTGCCACGACGTAAACACAACCTCGCGCCACGTACTTAACCATTTAACTACTTAACCACTCAACCTGTCTCGATCCTCACAAGAATTCCATTCCCGCGCCCCCTCCCCTCCGTTATCCTACCCCCATGCCACCTCCCCAAATGTCCGAGCTCAACACCCTCGGCCCCTACCACCTCCTCCGAACCCTCGGTGAAGGCGGAATGGGCACCGTCTACCTCGCACACGACCCCGCACTCGCCCGGAACGTCGCCATTAAAATCCTCCGCACCCACGACCTCCCCCCCTCTTCCCAATCCCACATGACCAAACGCTTCCTCCGCGAGGCCCGCGCCATCGCCAAGCTCAATCACCCCCACGTCGTCACCATCCACGCCATCGCCCAATCCGAAGGCGCCCCCGCACGCCCCTACCTCGTCATGGAATACCTCGACGGCGGCTCCCTCGCCGATCACCTCCGCAAACACGGCCCCCTCCCCTGGCAACTCGCCACCCGCGCCATCCGCGACGCCCTCTCCGCTCTCATCGCCGCACACGACGCCCACATCATCCACCGCGACCTCAAACCCGCCAACCTCATGCAAACCAAAGACAACCACATCAAACTCGTCGACTTCGGCCTCGCCCACGTCGCTCTCGACCCCACCGACCCCGAACTCACTTTCCCCGGCGCCTTCCTCGGCTCCCCCAGCTACGCCTCCCCCGAACAAGCCGCCGGCGCCCTCCACCTCGACCCTCGCTCCGACCTCTACTCCCTCGCCGCCACCTGGTTCACCCTCATCGCCGGCCAACCCCCCTACATCGATGACGACCCCGCCGAAGTCATGCGCCAACACCTCACCCAGCGCTTCCCCGACCTCCGCACCTTCGCCCCCGTCCCCACCCAACTCCTCGAAATCCTCGAACACGCCTCCCGCCACGACCCCAACGACCGCTACAAATCCGCCACCGAAATGCACGCCGCCATCACCCACCTCCTCGCCACCGAACAATCCTCTCCGAACCACATACCCCATTCCCCAGACCCCAGACCCTCTGCCGCCCCCGCCACCGCGCGCCTCGAACACACAATCCACTCCCTCGAATCCCAACTCTCCGCCGATCCCCCCACACGCCTCGCCGCCCTCCGCTCCCTCTTCGGCCTCTACACCCAGCTCGATCGCCGCGACGACGCCACCAAGGTCTTCCGCGAAGCCCTCGCACTCCACATCAAAATGCAATCCCCCCGCTCCAACTAACCCCTCCCCCCGCGCCCACGTCCCACTTCCGAATTCTGAATTCTGAATTCTTGATTCCTGATTCCCAATTCTCACACCGGCCCCCCATGCCCCTCTCCTTCCAAAACTTCCTCCAACAACGCCGCCCATTCCAGCTCCAATTCTTCCCCGCCGAAAACGCCACCCACACCATCGCCATCGCCTCCTACATCTGGTGGACCGACCACATCGGCTTCTCTCTCCTCAACGCCGGCTACAACGTCCTCTTCTGCATCCCCCTCTACCTCCTCTACTCCGACCCCCAGGCCTCCGCCACCTTCAACAAAGTCTGGGACGACCTCCTCCTCGCCTCCAAAAAAGCCAACGTCTCCCTCCTCATCGGCGGCAACACCTCCGCACTCTGCCCCCACCGCGACACCGGCCAACTCCTCCACAACGCCGCCAACATCCCCGTCGTCCACTACTGGTGGGACGAACCACGCACCAACCCCCACTACGCCTCCCACTTCTCCCCCGATGACTACCTCGCCCACCTCCGCGACCCCCGCACCCTCAACTGCATCTGGGACCTCGACGTCCTCGAAGAACTCCAATCCTTCCATAACCTCCACAACTCCCACCACCTCCCCCTCGCCACCCTCCCCGAATTCTGGACCGGCAACTTCCTCCCCCTCCAGCACCGACCCATCTCCGCCTGTTTCCTCGGCAACTGCCACTTCACCGCCGAATGGGCCGACACCGACACCGACCCCCTCACCACCTGGGCCCGCACCATCGTCTCCCAAAAACAAGCCAACCTCGACCTCTCCATGCGCGACGCCATCGCCGCCGCCGGCCCACCTCCCCTCCAAGCCTCCCGCCACCTCCCCCACAACCCCGACCCCTGGGCCATCTTCCGCATCCCCTGGGAAGTCCTCAACGCCGTCTGGATGCACCGCACCCGCAACCGCTTCCTCCACGCCGCCGCAAATCACCTCGGCAAAAAACTCGCCCTCGTCGGCAAAGGCTGGCAAAACCTCGGCCTCCTATCCCAATCCGAACACGCCAAAACCGACTCCGGCCTCTACTACCGCCGCTCCCAGGCCTCCCTCAACCTCTTCGGCGGCTGCGTCCACGGCGGAATGCCCCTCCGCCCCTTCGACATCGCCGCCTCCTCCGGCCTCCTCCTCACCCACTACAACCGCGAACTCCCCGCCCTCTTCGAACCCAACAAAGAATGCCTCGCCTTCCGCACCCAATCCGAAATGCTCGACCAACTCGACCGCCTCCTCTCCCACCCCGCCGACTTCAACCCCCTCCCCCTCGCCGCCCACCGCCGCCTCCTCTCCCACCACACCTGGTCCCACCGCCTCCACTCCCTCCTCACCGCCGCCCAAAACAAACTCAACTGGCCCAGCTAAAATTGAGGGGGCCCCCTCCCAACCTCCCACCCACCAACCCACTTAACCACTTAACCACTCAACTAGTCCCCCCGGCACACCCCTTGCACCCTCCCCCGCCGGAGGCCTCCCATGTCCAAACCCGAATCCCCACTCAAATCCGCCCTCCTCGGCCGCTGGCTCGGACACCCCCTCCACCCCGCACTCGTCCACCTCCCCATCGCACTCTGGCTCACCTCCCTCCTCTTCGACGTCCTCGCCGACTGCAACGTCGGCGGAACGCCGCTCGTCCGCGCCGCCTTCTGGGCCATCGCCCTCGGCCTCCTCTCCACGCTCCTCGTCGTCCCCACAGGCATCGCCGAATGGACCGAAATCAAACCCCAAAAACCCGCATGGAAACTCGCACTCTGGCACATGCTCCTCAACGTCGGCGTAACCCTGCTCATGCTCGCCTCCCTCATCCTCCGATGGGTCACCCCCCTCGCCGACCACCCCCCGCTCGCCGCTCTCCTCCTCAACATCGCCGGTAACGTCATCCTCCTCTTCTCCGGCTACCTCGGCGGCCGCATGGTCTACGAACACGGAATCGCCGTCGCTCGCCTCTCCAAAAAAGAATGGCGACACATCGCCGCTCAAGGCAATGCCAACCTCCCGCCGCCGCAATAACAAGGAGCTCGGCATGTCCCTCAAAAATATCCTCCAGGGCCGCCCCTTCGGACACCCGCTCCACCCGCTCCTCGTCCACTTCCCCCTCGGCATCTGGCTCTTCGCCCTCATCCTCGACATCGTCGGCACCGCCACCGCCAACCCCTGGACCCTCTCCCCCGCACTCATCTGCCTCCTCGCCGGCGACGCCGTCGCCATCCTCGCCGCTATCACCGGCTTCACCGACTGGTTCAGCATCCGCGCCGACCACCCCGCACGCCCCACCGCATTCTGGCACCTTGCCCTCATGCTCCCCGCCACGCTCCTCTTCCTCCTCGACGCACTCGTCCACCTCGCCATCCTCCACCGCCCCGCCCTCCAACCCCTCGGCCTCGCCCTCTCCGCCTTCGCCTACACCATCACCCTCATCGGCGGCTACCTCGGCGGACGCCTCGTCTACCAAAACGGCATCTCCGTCGGACGCCACCGCCGCACCCTCCCCCTCCCACAAAACACCCTCATCGCCCCTCACCCCATGCCCGACGAATCCCCCCTCGCCGACGGCTTCCACCCCATGTTCCCCGAAGCCGCTCTCCCCGAAGGCGGTACCCTCCGCGCCGAATGCGAAGGCACCGTCATCACCTTCGCCCGCGCCAACGGTACCATCTACGCCGTCCAGGAATTCTGCACCCACCGCTGCGGCCCCCTCTCCGAAGGCGCCATCTGCGGCACAGAAATCGAATGCCCCTGGCACCGCTCCCGCTTCGACCTCCGCACCGGCAAACCCACCCACGGCCCCGCCAAAATCGACCTCAAAACCTTCGAAGTCCAATCCCACCAAGGCATCATCCACCTCCGCCTCTCCCCTCCCCCCGAAGAACCCACCCGCCCCGACACCCGCACCGACACCCGCACCTCCCCCCGCCGCAACCCCACCGACTCCCCCACCTCCCCCAACCCCTCCCCGCGCCCCACCCCCCAACAATCCCAACCCCCGCGCCTCCCCCACAACTACTAAGAAATTTCGAGCAGGAAAAACGTTTCCAGAATCCAAAACCGCACCTCGCACCCTGAAAAGCCCCGCGTAAAAAAGGGGTCAAAAATCTTTTCTCCACCAGATAGCCCCTCCCAAAAAGGGGTCAGAAGTCATTTAATACCCAAAAAAAGGGCTTCCAACGTCAGAAGCATTTCCCCACCAGATAGTCCCGATGAATGCACATCCCAAACAGCAGACTCTCCCGCGGAAGATCCTGCCAAGCTTCCGGAATCGAAGCTGGCCAAGCCGGCAGCCATGGTCGAACACGCCGTGGAAGAGACCATGCCCCATCACGCACTCCCCACATCCCCCCGCCTCCACTATAATCCCAAAGCCTCTTCCACCCACACACCTCGCATGGCATCCATCTCCCAACAGTGCTATCCACCGCGCGGAGGATTCATGAACTTCTCACCCCGGCAAACCCTCGCAGCCCTCCTCTTCCCCCTGCTGCTCACCGGCGCCGCCCGCGCCGCAGCCCAGGGCGATCATCTCTCCCTCCACAACGAATTCATCTCCCGCCAACTCACCTTCGACGGCCACGTCTGGCGCACCACCCGCTTCGCCCGCGGCGACGGCTCCGACTCCCTCAACGTCCAAAGCGACGAATTCAGCCTCCTCTTCTTCGACAATTCCCAGCTCTCCCTCGACGACTACCAGGCCGCCGCCGACCCCGTCCACAAAACCACCGCCGCCGAAGAACGTCTCTCCATCGACTACCTCCCCCGCCCCGGCGCCCGCCTCCCACCCAACGCCCCCACACAGATCACCATCACCTACTCCCTCAAGCACGAACCCGTCACCCGCAAAACCATCACCCTCCACATGAAGCCCGGCGATGCCGTCGATCGCCTCGAAGTCGAACGCTTCTCCACCGATCTCCCCCAAACCCGCGGCGGCCGCGGCGAACCCGTCTTCGTCAACAACCAATGGTTCTTCGGCGTCGAATACCCCGCCGCCTACTCCCGCCGCACCGACGGCAATTCCCCCAAAGCCGCCTCCGGCCCCTACGACAAGTTCGGCAACTACAGCTTCATCGACCTCGACAACCGCGACCTCGACGCCCACCCCCGCCCCGGCCTCATCCGCCTCTTTCATTTCCCCGGCAATGCCAAAAAACTCGACGACGCCTCCTTCGGCATCATCAGCAAAACCGCCGTCGCCGGCATCGCCCCAACCGGTGAATCCATCGAGCTCGGATTCATCGATTATCTCAACACCATCCGCCGCCCCGTCCGCTCCTTCCTTCATTACAACAACTGGTTCGACAGCGATGGCAAAAAACTCACCCCCGAAAACTTCGCCGACCGAATCTACGCCGCCTTCAAACACCACCTCGATCCCTACGGCGTCCATATCGACGCCATGGTCGCCGATGACGGCTGGCAAAATAAAAAATCCATCTACCAGCCCAACCCCGCCCAATTCCCCAACGGCCTCCCCGACATGGTCCGCCTCTCCAACGCCCTCGAAAAACAAGGTACCCACCTCGGCCTCTGGTTGGCCCTCAACGGCTACAACAGCGATATCGACTGGGGCAAATCCCACGGCTACGTCGAAGCCGTCGAAAACCCCCGCTTCAAACGCTTCCACCGCGTCTACGCCCTCTCCGGCGAAAAATACAACGCCGCCATCACCAATCAACTCACCCTCCTCATTCAGCAATGCCACCTCGCCTACATCAAGCACGACTTCAACCAGATGTGCGACCTCGGCGACGCCAACGGTCACCCCCCCACCGATCGCCACGGCCACGAAGCCGAAGTCGATGCCGAACTCCGCCTCCTCGCCCTCGAACGCTCCCTCAACCCCGAAATCTACCAGAACATCACCAACTGGATCTGGTTCTCCCCCTGGTGGCTCCAGAACGGCAACAACCTCTGGATGCTCTCCAGCGACTCCTCCGAATTCGTCGGCCTCCCCGAAATCTCCGAGCTCATCCGCGCCACCGCCTACCGCGACGTCAACCTCTATCAAGTCTGGCACGACCCCGCCACACGCCCACTCGTCCCCATCTCCCACCTCATGACCCACGGCATCATCTACACCAAATCCAAGTACTCCCACAACACCGACACACTCCGCGATTTCGCCGACTACATCATGATGTACTACATGCGCGGCCTGCAGCTCAAAGAGTGGTACATCAATCCCCTCATCCTCTCCGACGACCAGTGGCAAGTCCTCGCCCGAACCACCCGATGGGCCCAGGAAAACGTCAACACCCTCGCCAATTCCGTCTTCGTCGGCGGCAATCCCGCACAAGGAAAACCCTACGGCTACATCTGCTGGAACGCCGACCACGCCATCCTCAGCGTCCGCAACCCCTCCCCCGCCCCCGAAGAAATCGTCGTCCCCTTCGATCAAACCACCTGGTACCGCGGCCCCGCCGGAAAAAATTTCCACGCCCGCATGATCTATCCCTCCCAGCAGGAGCTCGCGCCCACCTTCCCCTCCGGCCAACCCATCCACCTCCAGATCCCCGGCTTCACCGTCATGGTCCTCCAACTCGAACCCGGCGAAGGTCACCCGCAGCCTCCCGCCCCCGCGCCCCCCGCCGTCGCTCCCGAATCCCCCGCCGGCGCCGTCGTAACGATTCCCGACGAACCCATGCAGCGCTGCGACCTCATGCTCATCTCCCGCCCATCCCAAACCGAAAAAAAGAACGGGGCGCGCCCGGGCCGGGCCCGCGGCCCCGGCCCCGGGCCGCCCGGGGGGGGGGGCGTTGCGATGTGGAGTTGTTTGCCGCGGGAATGGCGGAGGTCGAGGGTAATGATGCTCCATGCGTGGGCGGCGGCTGTGCGCGTGGGGGTGGCGGGGGTTTGGTCGATGGTGAGTTGCGGGAGGGGGGCGTTCTTTTTTTCGGTGTGGGAGGGGCGGGAGATGAGCATGAGGTCGCAGCG
>JBQCGD010000046.1:0-24641 GCA_051955985.1 Phycisphaerae bacterium
GGGGGTGCGGTGGGGGGTGGGGGCTTTTGGGGGGGGGGTTTCGTTTTGTTGGGGGTGGTCGGGGGGTTGGGCCGCCGCCCCCCGGGGGGGGGGCGGCCCCACTTTTTCGGCGATGACGAGGGGGGTTCCGCCTTTTTTGGAGCTGGTGTCGACGGTGGCTTTGACGGTGGGGGGGAAGTGGCCGCCGGTGGATTCGACCCAGGCTTCGATGGCGGCGGCGGCGCCTTTGCGGATTTCACGGTGGGGGAAGTTGACGCCGGACATGCGGGTCTGGGCGGTGAAGGGGACGAAGTGGGCGTCGAGCTCGTGGAGGTGGCGTTCGCGGATCTTGTATTTGTCCTTGGCGAGGATGACGACGGAGCGGCCTTCGGGGGTTTCGTCGGCGAGGGAGGAGAGCTGGGCGGCGTCGGCGACTTCGGCGTCAGAGATGCCGTCGGCGGGGTGGAAGGCGACGGCCTGGCGGTTGCCGAGGGTGATGGTGCCGGTCTTGTCGAGGAGCAGGTCATCGACGTCGCCGGCGGCTTCGACGGCGCGGCCGGACATGGCGATGACGTTGGCCTGGATCATGCGGTCCATGCCGGCGATGCCGATGGCGGAGAGGAGACCGCCGATGGTGGTGGGGATGAGGCAGACGAGGAGCGCGCAGAGGATGGTGACGGTGACGGGGGTGCCGTGGCCGGCGGCGCTCGTGGCGAAGAGGGAGTAGGGGAGGAGCGTGGCGGTGGCGAGGAGGCAGACGATGGTGAAGCTGGCGAGGAGGATGTTGAGAGCGATTTCGTTGGGGGTTTTCTGGCGTTTGGCGCCTTCGACCATGGAGATCATGCGGTCGAGGAAGGCTTCGCCGGGGTTGACGGAGATCTGGATGATGAGCCAGTCGGAGAGGACGCGGGTGCCGCCGGTGACGGAGGAGCGGTCGCCGCCGGACTCGCGGATGACGGGGGCGGATTCGCCGGTGATGGCGGATTCATCGACGGAGGCGACGCCTTCGAGGACTTCGCCGTCGGCGGGGATGTGGTCTCCCCCCCCCGGTCCGGCTTCGCAGAGGACGAGGTCGCCTTTGCGGAGGGAGGCGGCGGAGACGGTGACGATGTCGGCGGGGGTGAGGGATGAAAAAGATTTCTGACCCCTTATTTTGCGGGCGGGGGTGTCGCGGCGGGATTTGCGGAGGGTGTCGGCTTGGGCTTTGCCGCGGCCTTCGGCCATGGCTTCGGCGAAGTTTGCGAAGAGGACGGTGAACCAGAGCCAAAGGGTGACGCCGAGGATGAAGCGGGGTCCGAAGTTTGTCGTGGCGGAGACGGCGCCGGGTTCGAGGTAGCCGGCGAGGGCGGCGAAGAAGAGGATCGTGGTGAGGATGCTGCCGATGAAGACGACGAACATGACGGGGTTGCGGACCTGGAGGCGCGGGTCGAGTTTGCGGAAGGCGTCGAGGATGGCGCGGCGGAGGATGGGGGCGTCGAAGAGGGAGCGGGATTTATGCGTGGCCATTGTGGGAACTCCTGTGGTTGGTGTCGGAAGGGGTTGCGGGGTATTGGCGGTAGGCGGCGTTGTGTCCGCAGTTGATGCGGCGAAAGTAGGTGAAGGTGGAGCGGCGGATGGTGGTGGCGAACATCTGGATGCTCATCCAGAGCTGGATGCGTGCCTGGCGGAAGGTGGGTCGGGGGTAGATGACGAGGAGGCATTCGTGGTCGGTGTTGGCGTTGAAGCGGGGGGTGAGCTGGTGGGGGCCGTCGTCATCGACCTGGACGATGATGGGGGTGGTGAGTTTGTGGGGTTTGGGGGTCATTGTGGATTCCTTTAACGATTGGAGGCGGCTCGCTTCGCATCGCCGGGGGGCCGCCTAAAGGCGGAACTCCATACACTGTTCGACGATGGGGCCGAGGGCGAGGGCGGGGAGGAAGGTGAGGGCGCCGACGAGGAGGACGGTTCCGACGAGGAGGGAGACGAAGAGCGGGGTGTGGGTGGCGAGGGTGCCGGCGCTGGCGGGAATTTGTTTTTTCTTTGCGAGGGAGCCGGCGATGGCGAGGGTGGGGACGATGATCCAGAAGCGGGAGAAGAGCATGAGGAGACCGCCGAGGAGGTTGTAGAAGGGGGTGTTGGCGGAGAGGCCGGCGAAGGCGGAGCCGTTGTTGTTACCTTCGGAGGACATGGCGTAGAGGATTTCGGAGAAGCCGTGGGGGCCGGGGTTGGCGACGCCGGCGACACCCTGGGGGCAGACGCAGGCGATGGCGGCGCCGACGAGGCAGAGAGCGGGGGGGATGAGGACGATGAGGGAGGCCATTTTCATTTCGTAGGATTCGATTTTTTTGCCGAGGTATTCGGGGGTTCGGCCGACCATGAGTCCTGCGATGAAGACGGCGACGATGGCGTAGATGAGCATGCCGTAGAGGCCGCAGCCGACGCCGCCGAAGACGACTTCGGAGAGCTGCATCATCCACATGGGCATCATGCCGCCGAGGGGTGTGAAGGAGTCGTGCATGGCGTTGACGGAGCCGTTGGAGGCGCCGGTGGTGGCGACGGCCCAGATGGCGGAGTCGGCGGGGCCGAAGCGGGCTTCCTTGCCCTCCATGTTGCCGCCGGACTGGAGGGCGGTTTCGCGCTGGTCGATGCGTTTATCGAGGAGGGGGTTGCCGGATTGTTCGGCGGCGATACAGGGGATGACGAGGGCGAGGAAGATGACGGTCATGGCGGCGAGGATGGCCCATCCCTGGCGGGTGTCCCCGACCATTTTGCCGAAGGTGTAGCAGAGGGAAGCGGGGATGAGGAGGATGGCGAGCATTTCTAGGAAGTTGGTGAGGGCGTTGGGATTTTCGAAGGGGTGGGCGGAGTTGACGTTGAAGAAACCGCCGCCGTTGGTGCCGAGTTGCTTGATGGCGAGCTGGGAGGCGACGGGGCCGAGGGCGATGGTTTGGGTGGTGACGTTTGCGGCGGGTTGGAGGGGGTGGACGGTTTTGGAATTGGAGAAAGTTTGGGGGACGCCTTGCGAGGTGAGGAAGAGGGCGAAGATCACGGAGAGGGGGAGGAGGATGTAGAGGGTGGAGCGGATCATGTCGACCCAGAAGGAGCCGATTTGTTTGGTGGTTTTGCGGGCGATGCCGCGGATGAAGGCGGCGAGGACGGCCATGCCGGTAGCGGCGGAGAGGAAGTTCTGGACGGTGAGGGCGGTCATCTGGGTGAGGTAGGACATGGTGGTTTCGCCGCCGTAGCCTTGCCAGTTGGTGTTGGAGGTGAAGCTGACGGCGGTGTTGAAGGAGGAGTCGGGGGAGACGGCGCCCATGGCGGCGGGGTTGAGAGGGAGGAGGTGCTGGAGTCGCTGGAGAGCGTAGACGGCGAGGAGGCCGAGGAGGTTGAAGGCGAGGCAGGCGAGGGCGTATTGCTGCCAGGATTGTTCCTCATTCCGCGCGGTGCCGGTGGCCCAATAGAGGAAGCGTTCGACGGGGCCGAGGGCGCGGTCGAGGCCGAAGAGGGGCTTGAACTCGTAGACGCGGGCGATGAAGGTGCCGAGGGGTTTGGCGAGCGCGATGAGGGCGGCGAGGTAAAAGAGCAGGAGGAACCAGGCGTGCAGGTTCATGAGAATTTCTCCGGGAAGAGGAGTGCGATGAGGAGGTACGCGAGGAGGAGGCCGGTGAGGATGAGGGCGAGCCAGTAGAGGGGGGTCATGCATCACCTCCGAGTTTTGAGCAGAGGGCGACGAGGCCCCAGGTGAGGGCGAAGAAGGCAATGACGACGGCGATGTAGAAGAGGTCCATGTGGACTCCTTTCTTGCACGTCGACATCAAAGCATGTTTTGTGGGGAGAAGTGATATGCGCGGCGTCAATAATGGGGACGCCGGTATCAAGGAAGTATCAAGGAGGGGTTATCGCCTGCCGCCGAACCAGCGGTAATGGCCGTGGAAGGGGATGAATGCCTTGGGCGGCTTTGGGGGGTGTTTGGCGGGGGTCTTGTGTTTGATGGGAGCGTGGTGGGGCGGTTTTTTTGCTGCGATGGGCGGGGCTGCGGGGGGCGGAGTTTGAGCGGATGCGGGCGTGGGGAGAGGGGGTTGCTGGGATTCGGTGGGGAGCTGCGCGGAGACGAGCGTCGTGGTGGGGGTGTCGATTGGGGTTGGCGCGGGAGCAGGTTCGGAGCTTGGGGCGGGGGCTTGAGGGGTGGCGGGAAGGGTTGCGAGCGACTGGGTTGCGGAGGCGGGGGAGGCGGCGGGTGTAAGGGCTTGGCCGAAGTTGTTGAGGACGTAGGAGAGGTCGGTGAGGTCGACGGTGGGGGCGCCGTCGAAATTTCCGGAGGTCCAGTCGGAGGTGTTGGCGCCGATGTGGTTGAGGACGGTGGAGAGGTCGGAGAGGTCGATTTTGCCATCCTGGTTGGCGTCGCCGGGGAAGACGGAGAGGGTGAGGGTGCTGGTGGTGGTGATGTTTGCGGCGGGGTTTTTGATGGCGACCTGGAGCGTGTAGACGCCGGCCCTGGTGAAGGTGGCGGTGGTGTTTTTGGCGGCGTTGGTGCCGTTGTTGTCGAAGGTGACGGGGGCGGGCGGGGTGTTGAGGGTGGACCAGGTGTAGGTGAGTGCGGATTCGCCGGCGGTGACATCGGTGGCGGAAACGGCGAGGCTGGCGGAGTTGGTGAAGAGGGTGGAGGAGGGCGTGGAGGCGGGGGCGATGAGAGTGGGGGCGGCGAGTTCGAGGACCTGGTCGGCGGAGAGGGGGACGGGGTAGATGCGGAAATCGTCGATGGCGCCGAGGAGGGCGGGGTCGTTGGGGAACTGGGATTTGCCGAGGTAGTTGAGGGCGGTGTTGCCGAGGGCGGCGGGGGAGAGGGTCATGTTGGGATTGGTGGCGACGGGCTGGCCATCGACGTAGAGGGTGGCGAGTTGGCCGGCGAGGGTGACGGCGATGTGGGTCCAGGTGTTGGCGGAGAGGGCGGGGCCATCGAGGCGTTGTTCGCCGCTGCCGCCGGAGGTGGTGATGGCGAAGCGGATCTTGTTGGTGCCGCCGGCGTCGGGGGAGAGGAACATGTAAGAGGTGGTGCCGGTGCCGAAGTCGAAGATGCGTTGCCAGTTGGAGAGGGAGGAGACGTTGATCCAGGCGGAGATTGTGAAATCGGAGAGGGAGGAGACGATGCCGGCGGGGAGTTGTGCGAAGCCGCCGGAGAGGGAGAGGGCGTTGCCGGAGACGCCGGGGGTGTAGGAGATGGGCGGGGTGAGGGGGGCGTTCTGGTTGTTGCCGGAGGAATCGGTGAGGGTGGAGGTGTTGCCGTCATTGGCGGTGTAGAGGGCTGTGGCGGCGGCAACGGTGATGGTGGTGCTGGCGACGTTGCCGGCGGCGGAGGCCTGGATGGTGGTTGTGTCGCCGGGGGTGGCGGGGGCGAGGAAGAGGCCGGTGGGGGAGAGGGCGCCTGGGCCGGAGGTGAGGGACCAGGAGACGTTGGAGGCGGGGGTCATGAGGGTGCCGAACTGATCGAGAGCGCCGGCGACGAGCTGGAGTGTGCCGCCGGGGAGAACGGTGGCGGAAGCGGGCGCGATGCCGAAGCCGGTGGCGGTTCGGACAACGTTGACGGAGGTGCTGCTGGTGACGGTTCTGCCGCTGGCGTCTTTGATGGTGGCGGTGAAGGTGTAGGTGCCGGGAGCGGTGAAGGTGGCGGTGGTGATTTTGGCGGCGTTGCTGCCGTTGTTGGAGTAAGTGACGGCGGCGGGGCCGGTGGAGGACCAATTGTAGACGAGGTTGGCTTCGCGGGAGTCATCAGCGCCGAGGACGGTGAGGGTGGTGGTGGTGCCGGTGACGGGGGCGGGGGAGGCGCTGGCGGCTTGAGCGACGGTGGGGGGCTGGTTGGCGACGAGGTCGACGGCGTCGTAGACGATGTTGGGGCTGAGGAAGCCGGCGCCGGAACTGCCGCTGGCGACGGAGATGTCGATGGTGTTGGCACCGGCGACGAGTTTTCCGGCGGGGATGTCGTAGGTGTAGAGGAGGTTGAAGCCGCGCCAGGTGCCGCGGGTGATGCCGCGGCTGTTAAGGTTGGGGGGAGGGGCGGGGATGGCACTGGTCCAGGCGGTGGCGGTGCCGGCGTTCACGGTGATAAAGGGGCGACCTCCGGCGAAGGCGAAGGTGTCGCCGATGCGGAGGGTGAGGTTCGTGGCGGCCTGCTGCGGGGTGAGGGTGAAGACGATGCGGGTGGAGTTGTTGACGTCTTTGGCCTGGATCATGGGGAACTGGTCGGGGGTGCTGGCGCCGATCGTGTACGTCGTGCTGGAGGGCCAGGGGTCCATGCGGACGTCGGTGGGGTGCATGATCTGGATTTTGTCGGAGTTGAGGAAGCCGAGGGGGGTGCCGTCCCAGGCACCGATGGACCAGAGGGTGGAGGAGTTGTTCCATTCACTGGTGATGTTTCCGGTGGTGGTGCTGCCGGCGGTGATGGTGACGTGGGCGGTGCCTATTTCGAGCTGGTCCTGGAAGAGGGTTTCGGTGTAGGTGCCGGGGATGATGCCGGAGATGGCGTAGTTGCCGGAGGCGTCGGGAGTGGTCCAGTACTGGGCGTTTGGGTTGGCGAGGGTGATGGTGGGGGCGTGTCCGGGGGCGACGCCGGATTCGGTGCCGGTGAGATTGCCGCGCTGGGCGGCGGCGATCCAGCCCTGGAGGTGGAGGTTTTCCATCCAGGAGTAGTCTGGGGGAGTGGGGGCGGAGCCGTTGGTGAACTGTAGGGCGTAAGGGCCTTTGAGACCCTGGCGGTAGGGTTCGGTCTGGGTGTGGCCGGTGAAGAGACAGTTGTAGATTTCAGTGGCGGCGGAGGTGGTTTGGAACTGGATGTCCTTGAAGAAGGGGCCGCCGGAGGAGGTTTCGCGGTTGCCCATGAACATGAAGGCGCCGACGTTTGAGCCGGTGACGCCGTGGTAGAGGTCGGTCTGCATGTCGGTGGTGCTGTAGAACTTGGAGGCGGTGGTGCCGTCGGCGTTGTGGAAGACGTCGGAGCCCTCGACGGCGCCGGTGTTCTGGGAGATGTTGGATTCGGGGGGGACGTTGGTGAAGACGGATTTGCTGAGGTAGGCGATGAAGCGGCCTTCGCCGGGGCCGTTGTTGACGTCGGTGGGGAGGGAGGCCATGTAGAGGTTGTCGTCGTTTCGGCGGACGGCGTAGTACTGGATGACGCCGCCGGAGGCTTCGTTGGAGTCGTCGCAGGTGACGAGGATCCAGCCGTTGGCGTTATCGACGGTGTAGGTGATTTTGGTGGTGGAGCCGAGGCCCTGCTCGTAGTGGGAGTAGCGGCTGGTGAGGGAGTAGGAGGCGAGCATTTCCTTGTAGGCGCCGTTGACCTTGTACTGGATGGAGGCGATATCCCCCATGTGGAGGGTGGAGGTGATGGAGCCGCCGGTGACGACGGAGAATTTGAGGTTGCCGCCGTTATCGACGACGAGGACGGAGTTGGAGGGGCTGGAGATGGAGCCGGTGGAGACGCCGAAGGAGAAGAGGATTCGGGACTCGAGGGACTCGAGGAGGTGGGAGCGGGTGTGGCGCCGGGAGAGAGACCCGGGCCGAGGATGACTGCGTCCTGCCATGAAATAACTCCGCCACTGACTGATCCGTGCGCTGGGATGATCTGGGGGGCGCCTGGAGCGGATCCACCACGAAGCCGTGTATAACGGATATATCCCAAGATCTCCCTGATACCAAACTTTGTTTACAAATTTGTCGGAATTGTTGACAATTGCCGCTTTTTTGGGAGCGTCCCGAAAGGGGCGGCCCATAACGCAGGGCTTTTCCATTGGCGAAGGTTGGCGCGAGATCAGGATCGCAGTCCGTTGTGTTGCCGCATCAGGGGGTTGCGGGCGGGCGGCACGGTTTACTTGCCATCGCGACGCATCTGGCCGTACATTGCCGAACTTGCTGTTGAGGAGACGATATGTCCGCCGCATACGAAGTTGCCAAGTCCCAATTCGCCGCGCTCGGCGTGAACACCGAGACGGCGCTTGCCGCGCTGGCGGAGATTCCGATTTCGCTGCACTGCTGGCAGGGGGATGACGTGGGCGGCTTTGAGAACACGGGGGCGCTGGGGGGCGGGCTTGCGGCGACGGGAAATTACCCCGGGAAAGCGCGTACGCCGGACGAACTGCGGGCGGACCTGGAGAAGGCGCTGTCGCTGATTCCGGGCAAGAAGCGCGTGAACCTGCATGCGTTGTATGCGGAGACGAGCGGGAAGAAGGTGGAGCGCGACAACCTGGCGCCGGAGCATTTTTCGCGCTGGATGGACTGGGCGAAGGCGAAGAAGATCGGGCTCGATTTCAACCCGTCGTTTTTTTCGCACCCGCTGGCGGCGGACGGGTTCACGTTGAGCTCGGCGGACAATGGGGTGCGGCAGTTCTGGATTCGCCACGGCATTGCGAGCCGGAAGATCGGCGAGGCGTTCGGGAAGGCGCTGAACCAGACGTGCATTACGAACGTGTGGATTCCGGACGGGTACAAGGATGTGCCGGCGGATCGGCTGGCGCCGCGTGCGCGGCTTCAGCAGGCGCTGGATGAGATGTTTGCCCCGGCGATCGATCCGGCGTTCCACAAGGATGCGCTGGAAGGGAAGCTGTTCGGGATCGGATTTGAATCGTACACGGTGGGGTCGCACGAGTTTTACGAGGCGTATGCGTTGACGCGGAAGAAGCTGCTGACGCTGGATGCGGGGCACTATCATCCGACGGAATCGATTGCGGACAAGATCTCGGCGCTGCTGCTGTTCATGCCGGAGATCCTGCTGCACGTGTCGCGGCCGGTGCGCTGGGATTCGGACCACGTGGTGATCCTGGACGACGAGCTGCGGGCGATTGCGCGGGAGATCGTGACGAACAATGCGGCGTCGCGCGTGCACATCGGGCTGGATTACTTTGATGCGTCGATCAACCGGATCGCGGCGTGGATCATCGGGACGCGGAACATGCAGAAGGCGCTGCTGCAGGCGCTGCTGGAGCCGACGGCGAAGATCCGTGCGGCGGAGGCGGAGAAGGATTACACGACGCGGCTGGCGATGCAGGAAGAGGCGAAGCTTCTGCCGTACGGGGCGGTGTGGGAGCGCTACTGCGAGCAGCAGTCGACGCCGTCGGATCTCGGCTGGCTGAGTGAAGTGAAGGCGTACGAGCGGGCGGTGCTGTCGCAGCGGCGGTAAGAAGCGTATTTCCAAGTTTCGAGAAGGGGCTGGGGTTCTTCGTGCTGCGCTTTGGGAGCGGGGTGGCGGGAGGGGATTTCGGGCGGGTGCGGGGATGTGGAAAAAGACTTGGATCGTTTTGGGCCAGAAACAGGCCGTCTGCTTCGTCCTCGGTCGTCGGATTATTTGCGAATATGCCTCCTCCCTGCGTCCTCGCATCCGACCTGTTTCTGACCCAATCCGACCGCATCGGAGTTTTCAGACAGAGCCTAGGAAGCTGTCCTACAGGACAAGCAAACTATTCACCTAACGACTGGAGATGTTGCGCGGCGTAGGATCGACGCCATCGAGTTGCTCCAGTGTGTGCAGTATGCAGGTGACGCAACAAGTTTCAGCGATGGCAATGGGGCAACGCTACCGGTATCGACTGACGGGGCAACTGCAGGGGGTGGGATTCCGGCCGTTCGTGCATCGGATCGCGACGGAGGCCGGGGTGACGGGGTGGGTGCTGAACGACAGCCACGGCGTGGAACTGGAGGTTCAGGGGCGGGGCGAGCAGATGGAGCTGTTTCACGAACGGCTGATGCATGATCTTCCGCGGCTGGCGCGGATCGAGACGATGCAGCGGAAGCGGGTGGCGGCCAGCGGGGAGGAGCGGAGTTTTGTCATCAAGCCGAGCAGGGGGGGCGGCGATGCGGACGCGGCGGTGACGGTGGACACCGCGATGTGCGCGGAATGCCGGGAGGAGCTGTTCCGGGAGACGGACCGGCGGCATCTGCATGCATTCATCAACTGCACGCAGTGCGGTCCGCGGTACAGCATTATCCGTGACATTCCGTACGACCGACCGAACACATCGATGCGGGGTTTTGCGATGTGTTTGCGGTGTGGCGCGGAATATCGGGACGGCGGGAACCGTCGATTTCATGCGCAGCCGAACTGCTGCCCGGAGTGCGGACCGGCGGCGACGCTGGTGGATGCGCGGGGGAAAGTGCTGGGGGGCGATCCGCTGCAGATTGCGGCGCGGATGTTGATTGCGGGGAAGATCGTGGCGGTGAAGGGGATCGGGGGATTTCACCTGGCGGTGCGGGCGGACGACCAGGAGGCGGTGGGGCGGCTGCGGAGATTGAAGCATCGTGATTCGAAGCCGTTTGCGTTGATGGTGAAGGATGTTGCAGACGCGCGAGAGTTGGTTGGGCTTTCGGTGGGGGCGGTGGATGCTTTGGAATCGGCGGCGTCGCCGATTGTTCTGGCGCGGCGGCGGCGTGGTTCGGAGAAATTCGTGGCGGAGGCCGTAGCTCCGGGGACGCACCTGCTGGGGGTGATGCTGCCGGCGACGCCCATTCAGCACCTGCTGTTTCATCATCTTGCGACACTTTGCACAGAAGCGCCGAGGGCGCTGGTGATGACGAGCGGCAACCTGGCGAGCGAGCCGATTGCGATTGACGATGCGGATGCGATCCAGCGGCTGGGGGGGATTTGCGACGGGCTGGTGGTTCATGACCGGGGGATCGAGCGGTGCGTGGATGACAGCGTGTTGCTGGACCGGGGGCCGCTGCTGGCGCCGATGCCGGTGCGGCGGTCACGTGGGTATGTGCCGCGGGCGTGGCCGATTCCGCCGGGACCGGGCGGACACGCGACGGGGGTGTGCGTGGGAGGGGAATTGAAGAACACGGTGGCGCTGGTTCGGCAGCATGATGTGATCGTGAGCCAGCACCTTGGGGACCTGATGCATCCGCTGGCATTCGAACATTTTCAGAAGGCGATTGCGGATCTTACGCGGCTTTTCAGCGTGAAAATCGAGTTTGTTGCGCATGATCTTCATCCGGGGTATGTGAGCACCGGCTATGCGCGGGAACTGGCCCGGCGGCACGGCGCGAAGCTGATTCCCATCCAGCATCATCTTGCCCATGCGCATGGGGTGCTGGCGGAGCATCGTGTCTCGGAGGCGATGGCACTCGTGTGTGATGGGGCGGGTCACGGGACGGATGGCACGACGTGGGGGGGCGAGGTGCTGTGCGTGCGAGGTACGCGGTGGGAGCGCGTCGGGCATTTGCGGCCGATGCGCCTGCCCGGAGGGGATGCGGCTGCGCGAGACGGGCGGCGAAGTGCGGCGGCGCTGCTGTACCAGGCGTTTGGGGAAGCATTCGAAGGGATGGAGATCGCCGCGCGGATTTGGCCGTGCGGGGAGGAGCGGAAGTCGATTCTGCGGATGATGCGTTCCGGGTTCCAGAGTCCCTGGACGACGAGCACGGGGCGGCTGTTTGACGGGGTGGCGGCGCTGCTGGGGGTATGCGACAGGAATGGGCATGAATCGCAGGCGGCGATGGCGCTGGAGGCGGCGGCGGCGGGCGCGGCGTGCGACGTGGAGGCGGATTTGTCGGCGTGCTTTGATGTGGCGCGGGATGAATCGGGGCTGTGGCAGCTTGATCTTTCGCCGTTTGTGCGGCGCGTGGCGGCGTGCGACGAGCGCGGCGTGAATGCGCGGCGCCTGGCCGCGGAGTTTCACCTGGCGTTGGCGCAAGGGTTCGCGGCGCTGGTGGGTGCGGCGGACGGCGCGGAGTTGCCGCTGGCGGTGAGCGGCGGGACATTCTGCAACCAGGTGTTTACGGGGCATCTTCAGCGGATTTTGTCGCGTCATCAGCGGCGTCTGCTGGTTCCGAATGAGTATCCGCCGACGGACGCGGGGCTTTCCTTTGGGCAGGCGGGGTACGTACTTGCTGCGGCACGGGAGGCAACATGAAGACGCCGGAAAGCCCGCTGGTGAGCCCACGCAACGATACAGTGTCGCGGATGCTGGGGCGTCTTCGGGATGCGGCAGGAGCCGTTGGCCGGGAGATTGCGTTGATGGAGGTCTGCGGGACGCACACGATGAGCGCGTTCCGGAGCGGGCTGCACTCGTTGTTGCCGGGGAACGTACGGCTTCTTTCGGGTCCGGGGTGTCCGGTGTGTGTGACGGCGCAGGGCGATATCGACCTGCTGCTGGCATTCGCGCGGATACCGGAAGTGACGATCTGCACGTATGGGGACATGCTGCGGGTGCCGAGTCGAACGGGGAGCCTGGAGCGGGTGCGGGCGCGGGGGGCGGACGTGCGGGTGATTTATTCAACGCTGGATGCGGTGGCGATCGGGGAGCGCGAGCCGGGGCGGGTGGTCGTCCTGGGCGCGGTGGGGTTCGAAACGACGGCGCCTGCAACGGCGGCGGCGATTCGTCGCGCGGAGGCGATGGGCCTGGGCAATTTCAGCGTTGTGGCGAGCCACAAGCGCGTGGTGCCGGCGATGACCGCGCTTCTGGAGGGGGGCGACGTGCGGGTGGACGGCTTCCTGCTGCCGGGGCATGTGTCGGCGATTATCGGGGTGGAGTGCTACCGGCCGATCGTGGAGCGCTTCGGCCTTCCGTGCGTGGTGGCGGGGTTCGAAGAGAATCACATGGCGGGGGCGATTGCGACGGTCGTGGAGATGATCCGGGATGGGCGCCGGGAACTGGTCAATGAGTACCGGGAGGCGGTGAGCGCTGCGGGGAATGCGGCGGCCATGGCATTGCTGGGAGAGATCTTTGAGCCGGCAGACGTGCAGTGGCGGGCGCTGGGCACGATCGCAAAGTCGGGCCTGGTGTTGCGCGAGAAGTACCAGCGGTTCGACGCACAGCGGCGGTTCGGGGTGCAGACGCCGGGGAGCGCGGAGATACCGGGATGCATCTGCGGGAAGGTGATCAAAGGCGCGGCGACGCCGCACGAGTGCAAGTTGTTCGGCAAGGCGTGCACGCCGATCAACCCGATCGGTCCATGCATGGTGAGTTCCGAAGGAACGTGCCAGGCCTATTTCAAATACGCGAGGTTTCCGCAGCGGTTAGGCGGGAGCATCGTCCAGCCGCGGAGGGTTCCGACGTGAGCCAGACGAACGACACGGTTCTGAACGAAGCACTGAATCCGCTGCGACAGGAGCGGGTGCTGCTGGCGCACGGCGGGGGTGGGCAGCTTACCGATGAACTGCTTGCGGATCATGTGTTTCCGCATATCAGCAACCGGATCCTGGATGAGTTGCTGGACGCGGGAGATCTGGGGTACCACGCGGGGCGGATGTCGTTCACGATCGATTCGTTTGTGGTGCAGCCGTGGCGTTTTCCCGGGGGCGACGTGGGAAGACTGGCGGTTGCGGGGACCGTGAACGACCTGGCGGTGGCGGGGGCGAGACCTCTTGCGATTGCGATGGCGATGATCCTCGGGGAAGGATTTGCGCTGGCGGACCTCGACACGGTAATGGCGTCGGTGGCGGCCACGGCGAAGGAGGCGGGGATTCGGGTGGTCTCCGGCGATACGAAGGTGGTGGGCTACGGGCACGCGGATGGCATTTATCTCATCACGGCGGGGGTGGGGGTTGTTCCGGCGCGGCGCAGGCTTTCCCCGGACCGGGTTCGGGCGGGCGATGTGCTGATGATCAACGGGCCGATCGGCGAGCATGGGCTGGCGGTGATGCTGGCGCGCGAAATGCCGGAGGTGCACTCGGTGATCGTGAGTGACGCGATGCCGCTGAATTCGCTTACAGAGGCGATTTTGGATGCGGGGGGGAGCGGGGTGTCGTTCATGCGGGATCCGACGCGTGGCGGGCTCTCCGGGCTGGGTGCGGATCTTGCGGCGCGGACGTCGCTGCGCGTGGTGCTTGAGGAATCGAAGATCGCCGTGAGTCCGGCAGCGCGGCATGCCGCGGAGATGCTGGGGCTCGATCCGCTGGACATCGCGAATGAAGGCAAGGTGGTCTTGGCGGTGAAGCCGAAGCTGGCGGAGAAGGTGCTGGGGACGATGAAACTACACCCGCTGGGGCGTGAATCGGCCGTCATCGGGCGGGTGGAAGCAGCGGACCAGGGATATTGCGAATTGCATACGCAGATCGGCGGGCGGCGCATTGTGCAGAAGCCATACGGCGAACAGTTGCCGCGCATTTGTTGAAGGAGAGTTGATGAAACCGCGTGTGTGGAAAAGTGTGTTTGGTGGGACGCTGCTCGGGGTTCTGGCGTCGACAGCATTGGCGCACCCGGGGCATGGGGCAGGCGGCTTCGGGGCCGGCCTTCTCCATCCGATCTCCGGGATGGATCACCTGATGACGATGCTGGCGGTCGGCATGTGGTCGGCGCAATTGGGAAAGAAGGCGCTCTGGTGGGTGCCGGTGGCTTTCCTGGCGTGCATGATCGGCGGGGCGCTTGCGGGCATGTCCGGAGGGCGGGGATCGCTCTCGGGTGTTGATCAGGGAATCGCGGCATCGCTGATGCTTGCGGGGCTGCTGGTCACGCTGGCCCTCAGGATGCCGGTGATTGCGGCGGCGGGAGTGGCGGCGCTGTTTGGGGTGTTCCACGGTTACGCCCACGGTGCGGAACTGGAAACGAGGCTGAGTGCAGGGACGTATGTGAGCGGGTTTGTGCTCACGACGGTGGGCATCCTGGCCGCGGGCCTGGGAACGGCGACCCTGTTGCAGCGCGCGCGAAAGCCGTTGGCGCTACGGCTGGCGGGCCTGGGATTCGTGGGTGTCGCACTGGTGTTGCTTGGAGGTTTGTCATGACTGTTGCTGCACTACACAAGGCCCCGTCTGAGGACAAGCGTTGGCGCATCGTGGATGCGGCGATGCGTCGGCAGGGGTTTGATTCGCACGCATTGATTGAATCGCTGCACGCGGTGCAACAGGCGTTCGGGTTTCTCGACGACACGGCGATGCGGTATGTCGCGAAGTGCCTGCGTGTGCCGCTCTCGAAGGTTTACGGCGTTGCAACGTTCTACCATTACTTCACGCTGAAGCCGCAGGGGAAGCATGTGTGCGTGGTGTGCCTGGGGACGGCGTGCTACATCAAGGGATCGGGGGAGATTCTGAAGGACGTATCGAAGAAATACAGGATCCTGGACGGGCAGACGACGCCGGACGGCGAGCTGTCGCTGTTGAGCGCCCGCTGCATCGGGGCGTGCGGGTTGGCGCCCGCGACGGTGATCGACGGCGACGTCGTCGGGAAGGCATCCATTGAACAAGTGAGCAATCGGCTCGAAAGGACGCTGCAATCGTGACCCCAGAAGAACTTTCGACAATCTCCGCCAAGGCCCGGGACGAATACGCCGCCTACAAGCAGGTGTTCAACGTCTGCACCGAATCGGGGTGCATGAGTTCGCGCTCCGACGCGGTGGCGGCGGCACTGGACGGAGAGATCAAGAAGCGGGACCTCGGGAAGAAGTACTGCGTGAAACGGGTGGGGTGCCTCTGTTCCTGTGCGCAGGGGCCGATGGTTTCCCTGAGCACCGGCAAGACGATGTACAAGTGCGTGACGCCGGAGGATGCGGGGACGATTCTCGAGTCGGTGGGCGGACCGCCGCCGGAGCGGCTGAATTTCCCGGCGGACCAGCCCTTTTTCACGCGGCAGAAGCGGATCGTGCGGGAATTTGCCGGGACGTTTGATCCGGAAGACCTGGAAGAATCGATCCGGGTGGGGGCGTACGAGGCGCTGTTGAAAGCGCTGACCGAGATGACGCCCGCCGAGGTCATCCAGGAGATTTCGGGCTCCGGGCTGCGGGGGCGCGGCGGGGCGGGATTCCCCACGGGATTGAAGTGGTCGACGGTGGCGAAGGCCTCGGGCACACCCAAGTACGTGGTGTGCAACGGCGACGAGGGGGACCCTGGCGCGTTCATGGACCGGAGCGTGATGGAGGGTGATCCGCACCGGGTGATCGAGGGGATGTCGATCGCGGCGTATGCGGTGGGCGCGGAGCGGGGCTACATCTACGTGCGGGCGGAGTATCCGCTGGCCGTGAAGCGTTTGACGAAGGCGATTAACCAGGCGACGCGTGCGGGGCTGCTGGGGAGGAATATTTTCGGGACGCGCTTCAGCTTTGACATCGAGTTGCGGCTCGGCGCGGGGGCGTTCGTCTGCGGCGAAGAGACGGCGCTGCTCACATCGATTGAAGGGAAGCGCGGGATTCCGCGGCCGCGGCCCCCATTCCCGGCGAACTACGGCCTTTTTGGAAAGCCGACGCTGATCAACAACGTGGAGACGTACGCCAACATCGCTCCCATCGTGAACCGCGGGGGGGCGTGGTTCGCGAGCATTGGCACGGCCAAGAGCAAGGGGACGAAGATCTTTGCCCTCACCGGGAAGGTGAACAACACGGGGCTGATCGAAGTGCCGATGGGGATCACTCTGCGGGAGATCATTTTTGACATCGGCGGGGGGATTCCGGACGGACGGAAGTTCAAGGCGGCCCAGACCGGGGGCCCGTCGGGCGGATGCATTCCGGAGCAGTACCTGGACATTCCGGTGGATTATGAATCGCTCGCATCGGTGGGCTCGATCATGGGGTCGGGCGGGCTGATCGTGATGGATGACACTTCGAACATGGTGGATGTGGCGCGATTCTTCATGGATTTCTGCATGTCGGAATCGTGCGGGAAATGCGTGCCATGCCGGGTCGGCACGTACCAGATGCACGAGATTCTGCGGCGGATTTACGACCGGGAGGGGACGATGGAGGACCTGTCGCTGCTGCGGGAGCTGTGCGACATGCTGAAGGCGACGAGCCTGTGCGGGCTTGGCCAGACGGCGCCGAACCCGGTGCTGTCGACGTTGAAGTACTTTGAAAACGAGTATCTGGACCTGATCGCCGCGGCGCGTAACGGTCGGAAGGCCCAAGAGGTGCATGCATGATTTCACCGCAAGTTCAAACCCCGGCGCAGTCGCTGACGCTGCAGATTGACGGCAAGGACGTGAGCTGCACGTCGGGGCAGACGATCCTGGACGTGGCAAGGGAGCACGGGATCGACATACCGACGTTGTGCCAGCTCGAAGGGCTGACAGTGTGGGGCGGGTGCCGCCTCTGCCTGGTGGAGGTTGCCGGCTCCAACAAGCTCCTGGCCGCGTGTGCGACGCAGTGTGCGGAGGGGATGCAGGTGACGACAAATTCGCCGCGTCTGCAGGCGTATCGGAAGACGATCGTGGAGATGCTGCTGTGCGAGCGCAACCACGTCTGCGCGGTGTGCGTGTCGAATGGACACTGCGAGCTGCAGTCGCTGGCGCAGAAGCTGGGGGTGACGCATGTGCACCTGCCGTACCGCTATCCGAAGATGGAGGTGGACAGCTCGCATGACCGGTTCCGCCTCGATCACAACCGGTGCATTCTCTGCACCCGGTGCGTGCGGGTGTGCGATGAGCTGGAAGGGGCGCATACGAAAGACCTGAAAGGTCGGGGCATCAAGTCGTTTGTGATTCATGACCTTGACCAGCCGTGGGGAGAGTCTGAATCCTGCACGGCGTGCGGGAAATGCGTGCATGTGTGTCCCACGGGCGCGCTTACGGACAAAGGAACAGCCGTCGCCGAGATGGCGAAGCGCCGCCAGTTTCTGCCTTACCTGACTCAAATGCGGGAGACCCATTCATGAACGCTTCCCCTGATATCTCCACCGCGGCCAAACCTCGCGTAGCGACGGTGTGGCTCGATGGATGTTCCGGCTGCCACATGTCGCTTCTCGATTTGGATGAACGGCTGCTGGTGCTGGCGGAGAAGGTGGACATTGTCTGTTCACCGGTTGTCGATCCGAAGGAGTTTCCGGAGAACGTCGATCTGACGCTGGTCGAAGGGGCGGTGAGCAGCCACCACGATCTCGAGAAGGCGAAGTTGATTCGGGCGAGGTCGAAGTTCGTCGTGTCGTTCGGCGATTGTGCGACGACGGGGAACGTTCCGGCGATGCGGAACGCCTACGAGGTGGAGCAGCTTTTCCGCAGGGCGTACGTGGAGAACGGAACGTGGCCACCGACGGCGGAGGAGCGCCAGGCGAGTCTGCCGGTGTTGAACGTTCCGCCGCACGAACGAATTGCGCGTCCGCTTCACGAGACGATCAAGGTGGATCTGTTCATTCCCGGGTGCCCGCCGCCGGCCGACGCCATCTGGTTTGTGTTGACGGAGTTTCTCGCCGGCCGGATTCCGGAACCCTCGGCTCTCACCCGCTTCGGCAAGTAAGGAGTATTCATGTCGCGCACGATAACGATAGACGGCGTCACCCGGATTGAAGGGCACGCGCGGATCACGATAGACCTGGATGACCGCGGCAGCGTCCGCGATGCGCAGTTTCACGTGACGCAGTTCCGCGGGTTTGAGAAGTTTGTGGAGGGGCGGCCGCTGACGGAAATGCCGTCGGTGATGGCCCGCATCTGCGGGATTTGCCCGGTGAGCCACCTGATGGCTTCGGCGAAAGCGTGCGACGAGCTGCTGTCCGTGGAAATTCCGCCGACGGCGGCGAAGCTGCGCCGTGTGATGAACCTGGCGCAGATCGTCCAGTCGCATGCGCTGTCGTTCTTTCATTTGTCCTCGCCGGACCTGCTCCTGGGGTTCGATTCGGACCCGACGCGCCGGAACATCTTCGGCCTGATGAAGTCGCATCCGGAATTCGCCAGGGACGGGATCATGCTGCGCAAGTTCGGGCAGGAAATCATCCAGTTGCTGGGCGGAAAGAAGATCCACCCGGCGTGGGTGGTGCCGGGCGGCGTATCGGAAGCGCTGACGGCGGAGCGGCGTGAGAAGATCCTCGCGGGCATTCCGGGGGCGCTGGAGATTGCCAAGCGCGCGGCGTCGTGGCTGGCGAGCGTCGTCGAGAAATTCCCCGAGGAGACGGCGAGCTTCGCGAATTTCCCGACGATGTTCGGCGGGCTGGTGAATGCAGCGGGAAATCTTGAGCATTATGACGGGGTGATGCGTTTCACCGATGACTCCGGGCGGCCGGTGGCGGAATTCGCGGATCCTCGGAAATATGCGGATTACATCGGCGAGGCGGTGGAGAACTTCTCGTTCCTGAAGTCGCCTTACTTCAAGCCGCGTGGTTATCCCGACGGGATTTACCGCGTGGGGCCGCTGGCGCGGCTGGTGATGGCGGAAAAGTGCGGCACACCGGCGGCGGATGCGGAACTGGCGCGGTTCCGTTCACGGCTGGGGCGTGCGCCTTCAAGCAGCTTCCACTATCACTGGGCGCGGCTGATCGAGATTCTTTATGGCATTGAGATGCTCCAGGCGCTGATGAACGACCCGGACATTCTGGATCCGCGGGTGCGGGCCCGGGCGCGGCCGAACCGGAACGAAGGGGTCGGCATCACGGAAGCGCCGCGCGGGACGCTCATCCACCATTACAAGATCGACGATGACGGGCAGATGGCGTGGGCGAACCTGATCATCGCGACGGGGCATAACAACCTGGCGATGAACCGCGGGGTGAAACAGGTGGCGCAGCGGTTTGTGCGCGGCGAAAAGCTGCAGGAAGGGATGCTCAACCGGGTGGAGGCGGTCATTCGCTGTTTCGATCCGTGTTTGAGTTGTTCGACGCATGCCATGGGGCAGATGCCGTTGCATGTGCTGCTTCGCGGTCCGAACGGAGAAGTTCTGGATGAACTTCAGCGAGATTGATCCTCTGGAAGTGTGTTCGCCGTTGCGCGTGCTGGTGATCGGCTATGGGAACATTTTGCGCAGCGACGACGGCGCGGGGCCGGCGGTAGCGAAACGGCTTGCGCAGGTGCTGCGGTCCTGCCCGGGGTGTCGGTGCGATGTGGCGCAGCAGCTTGTGCCTGAGCATGCAGAGGACCTGGTGTATGCGCCGCGCGTGGTGTTCATCGATGCGTCCGTCGAGGTGCCCGCGGGCGGGGTTCGCGTGGAGCGCGTGGTTCCGTCGGAACCGTCGCCGCACAACCTGACGCATCACCTTGCCCCGCAGACGCTATTGTGGATGGCGGGCATGTTGTTCGGCCGGGTTCCGCAGGCGTGGTCGGTGGCGATCGGCGCGGCGGATCTTTCGGTGGGGAGCCATTTATCGGCGGTGGTGGATAGCACGTGCGAGCGGCTTGCGCGGCACCTGGCGCACCACCTGCAGCGATGGTCCGTGCCGGCATTGTGTCATTGAAGGAGCTGCCATGTGTCTCGCCGTTCCCGCTCGAATTGTTGAACTGGAAGAGACGCGCGGTCTTGTCGATCTGCACGGCAACCGCATTGCGATATCCACATGCCTGACGCCGGAGGTGGTGGTGGGCGACTGGGTACTCGTTCACGCAGGATTTTCGATTCAACGGCTTGATCCCGAGGCTGCCCGGGCCACGTTTGCGGCGCTTGCAGATCTCGCGGCCGTGGGAGATGCCGAGGAAAAGAAGGAGTAGCATCATGCACGAACTGAGCATTGCCGAAGCCCTGATAGAACAAGTTCGCCGCCATGCGCCGCCCGCGAGCCGGTTGTCGAAGGCACGCGTGGAGATCGGCGCCCGGCGTGCGGTGGATGAGGATGCGCTGCGGTTTGCGTGGCAGGCGCTGGTTGCGAACACGGAATTCGACAGCGTGGTGCTCGAGACCAGATCGCTTCCGTGGGAGATTGCGTGCCTGAAATGCAAGCGGCACTGGAATTCGCATGATCCGCTGGAAGTCTGTTCCGCGTGCGGATCGGAAGAGACGCGTGCGGTGGGATCGAACGACCTTCGGCTGCTGTCGATTGAAGTGTCGCCCGATTTCCTGCCGATGGCGCAACATTCGTAAGGGAGTGCCCCATGAACGTTCAGGTTGTGGAATCGGTTTTGAAGCTTAACGACGATGTGGCGGCGGCGAACCGGCGGGTTCTGCAGGAGGCGGGGATCTTTTCGATTGATCTGATCGGCGGGCCGGGGTGCGGGAAAACGCTGTTGATTGAGCGGACGGTAGCGGCGCTGCGGAAAACGATGCACATCGGCGTGATCGTGGGGGACCTCACGACGGCGCGGGATGCGGAGCGGATTGCGGCATTCTGCCCGAACGTCGTGCAGATCAACACCGGGAAGGGGTGCCACCTGGAGGCGCACCAGGTGCGGCAGGCGCTGGAGCGACTGGATCTGAAGAACCTGGAACTGCTGATTATTGAGAATGTCGGGAACCTGGTGTGTCCCGTGGGGTTTGATCTTGGGCAGAGTGCGAAGGTGGGGATGTTTGCGACGACGGAGGGGCCGGACAAGCCGGCGAAGTATCCGCAGCTCGTGTCGGTGGCGGATGTGCTGCTGCTGAACAAGATGGATTTGCTGGCGTATGTGCCTTTTGATCTGGCGCAGTGGCAGCGCGACGTGGTGCGACTGAACCCGGATGCGAAGGTGATCGAGTGCTCGGCGTATGCCAATGACCTGGGTGGGTGGCTGACGTGGTTGCGGAAGCACGTTCATGGCGCGAAGCACCTGTCGACAGCGGGTCTGAAAGGGGCGGCGCGGGGCTGACGGGGTGATCGTCAGGGGGCGTTGTGGATGTCGTGCAGTGCGGTGTTCAACTGGACGGAGTAGGCCATGGTTTTGATGGGGGTGGAGGGTTCGCCGGTGAGGGGGTTGACGTTTTCGAGGACGGTGCGGCCGCGGGCGCACATGAGGGCTTTGACGAGCATCACCTCGGCGTCCTGCTTGTGGCCGACGGCGGCGAGGGCGTAGGCGATGGGGGCGGCTTCGCGGGGCCAGTATCCGCCGCACCAGTAGCCGTCGGCTTTGAAGCCGGGCTGGTTTTTGGCGAGGGTGGGGAGGCAGGGGAGTCCGAATTCGTCGGGGTTGTAGAGGTGGGCGACGAGTTTTCCGGTGCGGGCGGGGTCGTTGGGGAGGTAGCGGAGGAGGTAGAAGGCGTCCTGGTTTTCTTCGTGGACGAGCTGGCGGGTGGTGAGGTCGGTGTCGTAGTAGAAGCCGTCGTGGTCGTCCCAATTTTTGTCGTGGAGGATGTGCGCGATGTGGTTGAATTCTTCGGTGGCGAAGATGGCGGCGTTTTTGTCGCGGGCGCGGTCGGCAAGGTAGGCGAGGGATTGGAGGGCGTGGAGGAAAAAGGCTTGTTCGTAGAGGTTGATGACGGGGCGGTCGTTTTCGGCGTAGAAGTGCTGGAGGTCGGCGTCGTTAAGGTGTTCGACGGCGTTGCACCAGGTGGTTATGTCGGCTTTGGAGAAGAAGGGGCCGACTTTGTCATCCGCGCCGCCTTCCCAGAGGTTGGCCCAGGCGATGAGGCCGTCGAGGCTGGTTTTGCGGCGGTGGAAGACGTTGGTCATGTAGATTTTGAGGTTCTGGTAGACGGTCATGTGGTCGGCGGCGGGGGCATTGAGGATGGAGGTGTCGCCGGTGGCGCGGATGTAGTCGGCGATGGCGGTGACGATTTCGGGGACGCCGTGGGAGAGGCGGCCGACGTCGTGGGGATTGCCGAGGCCGGGGACGCCGGTGCCGTGCATGTACCAAGAGAGGTCGCCGCCGGGGAGGATTCCGGTGCGGACGAAGTCGATGAGTGCGCGGCGGACGAAGGGTTTCTGGTTGGTGCGGGCGAGTGCGGCGAGGGCGGCGGGGGTGTCGTTGGACCAGGAGCCGAACCAGGTGGTTTTGTCGGGGCAGAGCTGGGCGGGCATGTTGTTGAAGGGGACGTCGTAGCAGTTGGCGAGGGCGGTTTGCCAGTGCCAGAGCTGGCGGGTGGTGAGTTCGTCGTCGGTGTAGTCGACGTCGCGGTTGGTGGCGGGGTCGTGGGCGTGGAAGCCGTGAGGGAAGTGGGTGATGGGGCAGGAGTCGAGGAAGGCGGTCCATTGGTGGCGGGAGCGGGCGATTTCTTCGGGGGCGTGGGTGAAGAGTTGGTTGGCGGTTTGGAGGGCTTTGGCGGAGTTGATGTGGAAGGCGGCAGTGAGGAGGAGGGGGGTGTTGGCGGGGGATTGAATGGTGGCGCCGGTTTGGGTGGAGGCGGTGCAGGTGCCGTTGAAGCGGAAGACGAGGGTGTAGTTTCCCTGGGTCCAGGTGAGGGTGTGTTGCTGGCGGAAGATCTGGAGAGGGGCGGGGGAGACGAGTTGGGGGCCGAGGATGGTGGCGGGGTCGAGGTGGATTTCGAGGGGTTGGGCGGGGTGGGTGGGGGTGATCTGGAGGATGGCGCCGAAGCGGTCGAGGGGGAGGGTGCGGGTGATGTTGGCGGTTGGGGTACGGGCGGTGAGGGCGTCGGGGCGGTAGGTAATTTCGCGGATCTGGTCGGTGTCGGGGAGGCGGAGTTGGAAGAGGGTGCGGCGGGCGGAGGGGAAGGAGGCGACTTTGTTGGAGGAGCCGACGATCTGGGTGAGGGCGACGTATTCGGCTTCGGCCTGGTCGCGGGGCATGGTGCGGAAGGTGAGGGCGAGGTGGTCGTCGGTTTCTTCGGCGAACCATTTGAGGTTGGAGAGGAAGGTTTTTGGGCCGAGGGGGGATTGCTGGTGGTCGGCGAGGCGGTCGTAGGTGGTGGGGGTTGGGGGGGCGGCGGTGGGGGGAGGGGCGGGTGGGGTGGTGGTGCAGGAGGCCAGAAGGAGCAGGGGAAGGTACGCGGAGGTGCGGAATTTCATGGTTGTCTCCTCGCCACGGTGAGGAGATTGTAACCCGGTGCGCGAGGTGGGGGGAGACCGCCAAGTGTGGGTACGTCCTTGGCGGCCTGTCATTTTTAGCTCAAAAATGAGGGTCGGGACTTGCCTATTTTAACAATGGTAGGCTGACCAAGGGATGGCGTGCGCGGAGAGGGGGTTGCGGGTAGGATTCGCGGCATGGTGGATCCGGATTATCCGTTGGTTCGGAAGGTGCTTTGGCGGTTGATTCCGTTTTGCATTTTGTGCTTTTTGCTGAACTACATTGATCGGGTGAATATTTCGATTGCCAAGTTGAAGATGGTGGAGGCGATTCCGGGGTTTACGGCGAGCGTGTATGCGACGGGGGCGGGGATTTTTTTCCTGGGGTATTTTCTTTTTGAGCTGCCGTCGAATTTGATTCAGCAGCGGGTGGGGCCGCGGCGGTGGATTGCGCGGATCATGATTACGTGGGGGGTAATTTCGATTTGTTTTGTGCTGGTGCGGGGACCTTTTTCGTTCTATTTTTTACGGTTTTTGCTTGGTTTTGCAGAGGCAGGGTTCTTTCCGGGAGTGATTCTCTACCTTTCGCACTGGGTGCCGCAGCGGTATCGGGCGCGGGCGTCGGCGTTGTTTCTGACATCGACGGCGATTTCGGGGGTGATTGGGAATCCGCTGGGGGGGACGATTTTGTATTGGGCGGAGAAGCATCCGTTTTGGCTGGAGTCGTGGCAGTGGTTGTTTTTGATTGAGGGGTTGCCGTCGGTGGTGCTGGGGGTGGTGACGCTGGTGTTTCTGACGGATCGGCCGGGGGATGCGGGGTGGCTGACGGCGGCGGAGCGGGGGCGGTTGGAGGAGATACTTGAGGGGGAGCGGGCGGCGCATCCGGCGGGGCATTTGTCGGAGTTGCGGGATGCGTTTCGGTCGGGGCACACGTGGATGTTGTCGGCGCTTTATGGGTTGGTGGTCTTTGGGTTTTACACGGTGAACTTTTATACGCCGACGATCATCAAGGAGGCGCTGGTGGCGGCGGGGGCGATTACGAAGGAGACGCCGGGGTATCGGGTGTTTTTTGAGGTGGGGGTGTTGTCGGCGATACCATTTGGGGCGGCGGCGGTGGCGATGGTGGTGATTGCGCGGAGTTCGGATCGGCGCGGGGGGCATGCGCGGCATTTTGCGTTTGCTTGTTTGCTGATTGCGGTGGGGTTGGGGGTGGCGGGGG
>JBQCGD010000047.1:0-10495 GCA_051955985.1 Phycisphaerae bacterium
GGAATATTTGCATCGGGGGTTCGTGCCGGGGTCGGGGGTGTGGAAGAAGTTTCGGGGGCGGGTGGTGGGGGCGCTCAGTTTTCCGGATGAGGAGTTGCGGCAGGATGCGTTTTTGCTGCTGGAGAAGGAGCGGGATGGGGAGGTGGGGGCGTTGGCGTTGCCGTTGCTGAGGGATGCAGATCCGGAGGTGCGGATCATGGCGTTGCATGCGATTGCGGCGAGCGGGGAGGAGCAATATCTGCCGGCGGTGGGGGGGCTGCTGGCGGATGGGGAGGCGGCGGTGCGGGTGCAGGCGGCGGCGACGGTGGTGAAGGTGGCGGGGTTGAAGGTTGGCGCGGGGGAGACGGTTGAGCAGGTGGCGGCGACGTGGTGGGCGGGGCATCGGCGGGAGGGGGTGGCGGTGGCGCGGGGGTCTGCGGCGGGGGTGGGGGAGTTTCCGATGGCGCCGGAACTGCGGGTGGTGGATTTGAAGGGGGAGGTGGTGGACTTGCGGGAACTTCGGGGGAAGGTGGTGCTGTTGAATTTCTGGGCGACGTGGTGTGGGCCGTGCGTGGAGGAGTTGCCGACGCTGGAGAAGGTGGCGGCGACGCATGCGGGGGAGGTGGTGGTGATTGGGATTTGTATTGATGCGGCGCCGGATGATGATGGGGATTCGCCGGGGGGGAGCAGGGGGGAGGTGGCGGCGAAGATCGAGCGGTTGTGCAAGGAGAAGGGGGTGACGTATCGGATGGCGGTGGATGAGGATGGGCGGGCGATGAATGCGTTTGGTGGGGAGGCGGTGCCGACGTCGGTGTTGATTGATGGGAAGGGGCGGAGTCGGCGGCGGCTGGTGGGGGGGAGGTCGGAGGGGGCGTGGGAGGGGATGATTGGGGAGTTGCGGTAGAGGTTTTGGCGCGGGGTGTGTCGGGGTTCTCCTGACAAGCGATTTGGAATTCTCCTGATGTTGCGAAGGGGCGCGGGGGATCACAATGTTGTGCGTGAACGCGCCCGGTGAAGGGAATGGCCGTTGGTGCAGGAAGCGCCGGCGTTCCCGTGGCGTTGCTCGAAATAAGCAAGGAGTACTGCATATGAGTTTTGTTCGCGCGACCAGGAAGGCCCAGGCTGCGGTTGCCCGTGCGCCGATTCCGAAAAGTGTGGCGACGGTGAGGGTGACGCATGAGATGATTGCGGAACGGGCGAAGACGATCTGGCAGGCGAAGGGGTGTCCGGAGGGGCAGGATGAACAGAATTGGAAGGAAGCGGAAGCGCAGTTGAAGAAGGAACTGGGCTGCTGAGTTCGACGAAGAGGCGTCCTCGTGGCGGTGGTGAGAGCCGGTGGTTTGGTGACGTGTTTTTGAGCGTCGTCCCTGCTACAATCTTTCGAGGTTTCAAAGGTTTCTGAAACAGGACGAAGGCTCATGACCGTTGCTGCCGCAGGTTCGACCGCTGTTGTTGGCGGGTATCGGCCGTCATTCGATATTCATCGCGTGGTGGATGGGGAGGCGCGGCTGACGGATGAGCAGTTGCTGGAGCTGTACCACGAGGCGCCGCTGACGGAGCTGGGGCGGTGGGCGTTTCGCGTACTGGAGCGGCTGCATCCGGAAGATTACCGCACGTACGTGATCGATCGGAACATCAATTACACGAACATCTGCACGGCGCGATGCACGTTTTGTGCGTTCAAGCGGAACGATAAGACGGCGCCGGATGCGTACACGCTGGAGCCGGAGAAGATTTACAAGAAGATTGAGGAGCTGGTGGCGATCGGGGGGACGCAGATTTTGATGCAGGGGGGGATGAATCCGGATTTGCCGATTGAGTATTACGAGAATCTTTTGCGGGGGATACGGGAGCGGTATCCGAGCGTGCACATTCATGCATTTTCGCCGCCGGAGTTTGTGGAGTTTTCGCGGTTTTTCAAGATGCCGGTGGGGGAGGTGCTGAAGCGGTTCAAGGCGGCGGGTCTGGCGACGGTGCCGGGCGGCGGGGGGGAGATTTTTTCGGATCGGGTGCGGAGGCGGATCGGGCCGGGGAAGTGTTCGGGGGAGCAGTGGCTGGATGTGATGACGGAGGCGCACAAGCTGGGGATGCATACGTCGGTGACGATGCTGATCGGGCATATTGAGGATATTACGGATCGGATTGATCACATGTCGCGGATACGGGCGCGGCAGGATTGGGCGCTGGCGAATGCGCCGGCGAATTACACGGCGTTTATTCATTGGACGTATCAGCCGGATAATACGCCGCTGGATCGGAAGCGGAAGTGGGACGGGAAGAATCAAGAATCAAGGAGCAAGAATCAAGAAGGGAGGTGGGGGTCGGGGTTTGTGTTTGATGAGGGGCGGACGGTTTGTTTAGCGGATGCGAATGAGTATCTGCGGATGCTGGCGTTGGCGCGGCTGTATTTCGACAACATCAAGAACATGCAGAGTTCGTGGGTGACGATGGGGCCGAAGATTGGGCAATTGGCGCTGTTCTTCGGGGCGAATGATATGGGGTCGGTGATGATGGAGGAGAACGTGGTGAGTGCGGCGGGGACGAGTTACCGGTTGTCGGAGGAGATGATTTGCCGGCTGATTCGGGATTCGGGGTGGGTGCCGGCGCAGCGGAATCAGTATTACGAGGTGTTGAAGCGGCATGACGGCACGGATGCGCCGGATTTGAAGGCGCGGGTGGCGGGGACGTTTGGGCCGCGGCAGCACAAGATTACGCCGGAGGAGGCGGCGGCGTACAAGGGTGCGGGGTGGAGCGGGCTGGGATCGGGCGGGGGGAAGACGGTGCCGCTGACGGTGATGGGGGAATCGTCGGAGGGGGTGGATTATCACGGGGAGAATGAGGGCGGGTGCTGCGGGCACTCGTCGAGCGCGGCGAGCGATTGAGCGAAATGCGTTGTGCGACGAGTTAGGGGTGGTTTGGCTTCAGCTCAGCCATTTTGCGCCCGTGGCGGGCTATTCTGCGTACAAGACGGAGGTTTCCGGTGTTTGATGCATGAGGCTGCGGGATGGGGGCGTTAAGCTTGCAACTCGTTTTCGTTTGCAAGGTGTTCACGCATGATTCGTACCGTCGCCGTCTGCTGCCTGCTTGCTGCCGCCGTCCTTCCCCGCCAGAGCCAAGCTGCTTCTCATCCTACGGCACCGGTCGCCTCTTTCCCGCCGGCGACGGCGGAGACGCCTCTTCCGCACATTCCCGATGAGAGGATCGTGTTCAAAGGGCAGGGGTATCCGATCATTCCGGACGACGTGAAAGCGCTGATCAAATACCGCGATGACATCCTGGAAGCGAAGGCGCAGGGGGCGCTGGCCAAGGCGATGCCGGAGATCGAGGCGTGGGCGAAGAAGGGGAAGCCGTATATCAGGGTGGCGCGCAAGCCGTCGGACCTTCCACAGGCGAAGATTCCGGCGTTTCCCGGGGCGCAGGGGGGCGGGATGTACAGCTTCGGCGGGCGCGGGGGGCGGGTGTTTGTGGTTTCGAATTTGAAGGACTCGGGGCCGGGGTCGTTCCGGGAGGCGTGCGAGGCGGGCGGGCCGCGGATAGTTGTTTTCAATGTTGCCGGGATCATTCATCTGACGCGTCCGCTGGATATTCTTGCGCCGTACATTTCGATCGAGGGGCAGTCGGCGCCGGGGGATGGGGTGTGCATTGCTGGGGCGACGACGAATCTGCGGACGCATGACATTGTCGTGCGGTACATGCGTTTTCGCCGGGGGGCGACGGATATTTCCGACCGGGACGATGCGCTTTCCGGGGATTCGATCGGGAATGTGATTCTGGATCATGTGTCGGCGTCGTGGGGGCTGGACGAGACGCTGTCGAATTACCGGCAGATGTACAACAATCCGGAGACGGGGAAGCGGGAGAAGCTGCCGACGATGAACATCACGATCCAGTGGTGCCTGATCACGGAGGCGCTGGACACGTATCACCATGGATTTGGCGCGACGTGGGGGGGGTGGAACACGGCGTTTCACCACAATCTTTTTGCGTGCAACACGGGGCGGAACGCGTCGATCGGGATGAACCACGATTTCAACTGGGTGAACAACGTCGTGTTCAAATGGCGGCATCGGACGCTGGATGGGGGCGGCGGCGGGTCAGAGGTGAACGTGATCAACAATTATTACAAGCCGGGGCCGGCGACGAACAAGGGGGAACTGCAGTACCGCGTGGGCAAGCCGGAGGGGGGGCAGTGGTATGCGGCGGGGAACATCGTGGAGGGGAATGAGAAGGTGACGGCGGACAATTGGGCGGGCGGGATCCAGGGGGACCGGGTGCAGGAGGCACATGTGGAGAAGCCGTTCCCGATGCCGGTGATTAATGTGGATTCGGCGCAGGATGCGTACGAGAAGGTGCTTGCGGATGCGGGCGCGGTGCTGCCGGTGCGGGATGCGGTGGACGCGCGGGCGGTGCGGCAGGTGCGGAGCGGGAAGCCGGAGCATGGGGATGGGATCATTACGGACCCGGCGCAGGTCGGCGGCTATCCCGCGTACATGGGGGAGCCGGTGAAGTGCACGCAGAACGACGGCATTCCGGACTGGTGGAAGAAGAAATATCATTTGGATGTGAACGATGCGGGGCTTGCGTCGAAGGATCTGGATGGGGACGGCTATACGACGATCGAGGAGTATCTGAACGGGACGGATCCGACGGAGAAGGTGGATTACACGGACCGCGCGCTGGCGACGACGAATCCGCTGGACAAAGGGGCGAAAGGGAAGCTGGTTGAGTGAGCCGCGCGCGAGGCGGGTGGCGGGAGAAGCGGGCGGTATCGGGGGAAGCGCTCATTCGGCGCGGCGGAGAAGGTTCGTTCATTTTCTCAGATAGTTTGGAAAAGGTGCCTTACAGGCATCGCGGTTGCGAGCCTTGCAGGGAGGACACGCGAGATGAACGCGTGTAGGCATCTTTTTTCCTCATTTTTTCCTCAACGGAGGTGTTCGATGACAAAACGAACTTACATCGCCTATTTGGTAGCAGCAGCAGTCGGAGTTGGGGGCTACGCGGGCCAAACCTGGGCTGCGGACGCGGGCCAGAACATGCAGGGCGCCGGGCAGAGTTTCCAGAACGCCGGCCAGAACATTGCGAATGGCGCGGCCCAGGCGGGGCAGGGCATTGCGCAGGGCGTGCAGAGGGGCGCGCGGGACCTGAAGTCCGACCTGTCGAATGCTGCGGACAATGTGCAGACGAATGCGAAGCTGGATGATCTGAAGGATCGTGTGGCGAAGCTGCTCGACGCGTCGGCGAGCAAGGGGGATCTTGACGACGTGAAAAGTTACGTCGACAAGGATGCACAGAGCCGGCTGAAGGATTTGAAGGCGGACAGCACGCTGAAGCAGGACCTCAAGCAACTGAAGGATGATTACAAATCGCATTACAACAAAGATCTGAGCTTTACGGATGACACGGGCAAGCTCTTCAACAATTCGCAATGCGTTGAAGGGAAGGTGAAGGATCCGAGTCAACTGCAGCAGTGGCCGGTGCAATCGCAGGGGAGGGCGTCGTTCACCAGTTATGGCGGGAACTCGAACTCGAGCCCGAAGGACATCAAGAAGGGGGATCACATTGCGGTGATCGAGCTGCAGTCATCGTCGCAGGGGAGCCAGGGCAACTCGCAGATCCAGGGGACGGGCACGTTCAATCAGAATCAGCAGAATCGCCAGAGCGCGACAATTTCGGCGGTGAAGCAGGATGGGGATTGGCGGGTGTATGTGCCGCAGTCGCTGGATGCGAACACGCTGCAGAGCAATTTGAAGAATGAAGTGCAGCAGGTGCTGAACCAGAAGGCGCAGTGGCCGTCGGATGCGGACCAGGCTCGGCAGTTGATCGCGACGCACGTTCTGAAGGCGTACTACGAAAGCGGGAGCGGACAGAACGGTATGCAGGAAGCGGGTAATCGGGATTAACAGGATTTCCCTTGACGTTCCTCCTCCCAGGTGCGAGGGCCTTGCGAAAGCAGGGCCCTTCGCGGTTTTTGCGGGGCGAGGGGATGAGTGGACAAGGAGCAGCCATGAAAAACGCCCATGGAGCGGATCAGAGCGGATCCACGGGCGTTTTTGTTTGTATGAGCATCCGATTGGGCAGGGGATCAGTGGGCGAATTCGCCGCCGTCGGGGAAGAAGGCGCCGGTCCAGGGGGATTGGATGGCGATCCTGGGATCGACGCCGGTGGGGTTGCCGCCGCCCTGATCGAACTGGACTTCGCTGACCCATTCGACGTGGTTGTCGGCGAAGGCGAGGTTGCCGCCGTTGTTGTGGCGGTTGGTGATGCGGTCGCCGCCACCGAAGGCGGGGGCGTCCATGACTTCGTCGTTGAAGAGGGAGCCCTGGTCTTCTTCGATGAAGTAGATAAAGTTGGAGGGGTTGCGGATCTGGGGCGTGGAGAGTGGGTCGATCCAGGGGAGCGGGGTAGCGGAGGGGAAGTTGTCGCGGAAGCGGCCGAGGCTATTGAGGACGGCGTTGACGGAGTAGCTCCAGAAGCCGGGTTCGCCGGGGCCTTGTTTAACGACGGAGTAGCCACCGGGGGCGGGCTGGAGGGTGAGGGGGACGGTGGTGGAGCTGTTGGCGTAGGTGCGGACGAGGGTGTCGTTGGGGCAGAGGAATGCTTTGGCGACGCCGACGGGGGGGAGAGGGAGGGTGTCGGGGGTGGAATTCTGGGGGAGCGGGGGTCCGTTCATGATGGGCCAGAGGGCTCCGTATTCGAGGCGCCACTTCTGGACGGAGGTTTCTTCAGCATCGCGGAAGCGGGCATCTTCGGGGAGGGTTTTGTAGCGGGCGGGGACGTTGGGTTTGGGCATGAGGAGGCCGTTGATGGGGAATCGCTGGTCGTATTCGGAGAGATAGACAGCCATTGCGGTTCCGAGGCCCTTGAGGCGGGTGCCGCAGACGACGGTGCCGGCCTTCACTTTCGCTTTTCCGAGCGCGGGGAGGAGGATGGCGATGAGAACAGCGATTATGGAGACGACGACGAGGAGCTCGATGAGGGTAAAGCCGTGGCGGTGGAGGCGTTTAGGGGAGGTACTTTCATCCATGATTGATCCTTCTCGTTGAGAGTTACAGGCTGAACGCTCAACCCCGGGGTTTGATGCTGTCGGCTGGAGGGAGAGGCGGTCAAAAATCGCACGCCTCAGGAAGTATGTCGCCGCAGACGACACATTTGTGACAGAGATTCCGGCAAATTTACCGGACTGCGGAAAAACGGGGGAAGGGAAATTTTGGGAATTTGTGAGGGTGGTGTGGTTGACAGGGAAAATGGATAGGGTAATATGTCCCTCCCTTCGACGGACGCGAGCCGAAAAGTTCGCAGGTTCTGGGGCTGGAAAGCCGATAGAATCAGACCTTCGAAAGGAAAAGAAAAAGTTAAGACGTGCAGTTGACAGCGAAGAGACAAACGACTAAAGTATCCGTCTCGCAGCCAAGAAAGGCCGCTGAAAAACAGGAGACCCGGTTGCCGAGCAACCTGTTAAAAGTAGCCAGCCGCTAAGTCCCGCCGAATTGCTTCCCCTTGAAAATGGAAGCTTACCGGTGGGAAGCCGGTGAGTGAAGTAGAAGACCTCGAAAGAGGCGATGAGTGGTTCGCACTCTCTTACTGACGAAAGTCACTAAGCCAGTGCCAACGACTCAGGGAAATCTGATTCGCTGGTGTTCTTTGACAAGTGAAGATTGCGTGATGTGGTAAGTGGGCTATCGATTGAGCCAAGGGCCCCACCAGGAGCCTGCGGGGAGGTTGATACGCCGTAATCGAATTCCACATTTCACCAAGAGTTTAATTCGTAAAGAGTTAAACAGTTGATAGTTAAGAGCGCAAGTTCTGTTTTCTTATACCCATTTGAAAACAGCATAGTTACTCAAGGTAGTGACCCAAGACTTGGAGCCTCACGGAACGCTGTACCAGGCGGGACGTGACGATTCTCATCGGCCTTCACGGGCGGGTGGGTGGAACGGTTCCTGGTCAATGTGGTCAAGCTACTAAGGGTATACGGTGGATGACTTGGCATACAGAGGCGAAGAAAGACGGTGTAGCCTCCGAAATGCTCCGGGGAGCTGGCAAACGAGCTGTGATCCGGAGATGTCTGAATGCGGCAACGCATTTTACGGCTGCCTGAATGCATAGGGCAGTGCGAGCGAACGCAGGGAACTGAAACATCTCACGTACCTGCAGGAACAGAAAGAGAAATCGATTCCGTCAGTAGTGGCGAGCGAACGCGGAATAGGCCAAACCAGGGGTAACCCTGGGGTTGCGGGCCTCAATGTGAGAGCTGAGCGATTAGTCGAACGGTCTGGAAAGTCCGGCCATAGCGGGTGATAGCCCCGTAGATGAAAGTTGCGAAGCCTCTAGAGGTACCAGAGTAATGCCAGACTCGTGAAATCTGGCATGAAGCCGGGCGGACCATCGCCCAAGCCTAAATACTCCTGTATGACCGATAGCGAACCAGTAGGGCGATTGAACGTTGAAAAGAACTGCTATTAGCAGAGTTCAAAGAACCTGAACCCGTATACCTACAATCACTGGAAGGCCGGATCCCGCAAGGGTGGGCTGACCGGGTACCTTTTGCATAATGGGCCGACGAGTTAACGATTGTGGCAAGCCTAAGGTCTTCAGGACTGCAGGCGAAGGGAAACCGAGGCTGAATAGGCCGCTTAAGTCGCAGTTGTTAGACCCGAAACCACGTGATCTACCCATGGGCAGGATGAACGAAACTTAACAGTTTCGGGAGGTCCGCTAGACGTGACCGTTGAAAAGGTCTGTCGTGACCTGTGGGGAGGAGTAAAAGTCTAATCAAACGTGGAGATATCTGGTACTCCTCGAAATACCTTTTGGGGTAGCCTCGTGTAAATAGTTGATCGGGGGTAGAGCTACTGAATGAAGACAGGGGCCCGCAAGGCTGCCTGCTTCAATCAAACTCCGAATACCGATCAATGTTCCACGGGAGAAAGACCTGGGGGGATAACCTCCTAGGTCAAAAGGGAAACAACCCTGATCGCCGTCTAAGGTCCCAAAGTATTACTTAGTTAAAGAGGAAGTTTTATTTCTGAGACAGCCAGGATGTTGGCTTAGAAGCAGCCACCATTTAAAAAGTGCGTAAAAGCTTACTGGCCGAGAAGTAAAGCGCCGTAAATGATCGGGAATAAGTAATACACCGAAGACGCGGGCTTCGTAAGAAGCGGTAGAGGAGCGTAGTTAACAGCGTAGAAGATTGACCGGAAGGACAGTTGGAGCGTTAACTAGTGCGTATGTCGGCATGAGTAACGATAATGCAGGTGAAAATCCTGCACGCCGTAAGTCTGAGGTTTCCTGGGGAAGGTAAATCCGCCCAGGGTTAGTCGGGTCCTTAGGCGAGGCCGAAAGGCGTAGTCGATGGACAGCAGGTTAATATTCCTGCACCGGTTACTAGGTTGATGCGATGCGACGCTGTTTTAGAGTTGGTCACCCGACTAGACGTGGGTGTCCCGCAAGGGCGAGGCCGCTTTGATGCCGAAGCCAGCAACGAGACAGCCGAGAAAAACCATCGCGGACGATGTAACTGCCCGTACCACAAACTGACACAGGTAGACGAGGCGAATAGCCTCAGGCGCTCGAGACAACTCCCTCTAAGGAACTAGGCAATTTTCCCCCGTACGTTCGCAATAAGGGGTGCCTTCGCAAGAAGGCCGCAGAGAAAAGGGTCTGGGAACTGTTTATCAAAAACACAGGTCTGTGCTAAAGCGCAAGCTTACGTATACAGACTGACGCCTGCCCGCTGTCGGAAGGTTAAGGAAGAAGGTCAACCGCAAGGTGCAGCTTTCGACTGAAGCCCCGATAAAAGGCGGCCGTAACTATGACGGTCCTAAGGTAGCGAAGTTCCTTGTCAGGTAAGTTCTGACGCGCATGAATGGCGTAATCACTGGACCAGTGTCTCAGAGGGAGACTCGGTGAAATTGGAGTTGTGGTGAAGATACCACAGTCCCGCGGCAAGACGGAAAGACCCCATGAACCTTTACTGTAGCCTGATAGTGATCCCAGGTGTTGTATGCGTAGGATAGGTGGGAGGCGTTGATCTCAAGGTTTCGGCCTTGAGGGAGTCACCGGTGAAATACCACCCTTATTACATTTGAGATCTAACCACGAACCGTGAATCCGGTCGTGAGACACTGTTAGGTGGGCAGTTTGACTGGGGCGGTCTCCTCCTAAATTGTAACGGAGGAGTTCTAAGGTTGGCTTAGTGCGATTGGAAACCGCACTGTAAGGGCATGGCCATAAGCCAGCTTAACTGCGAGTCGGATATGACAAGCAGATGCGAAAGCAGGACCAAGTGATCCGGTGATTCCTAATGGACGGGTCATCGCTCAACAGATATAAGGTACTCTGGGGATAACAGGCTGATCGCGCCCGAGCGTCCATAGCGGCGGCGCGGTTTGGCACCTCGATGTCGGCCCATCGCATCCTGGGGCTGAAGGCGGTCCCAAGGGTTTGGCTGTTCGCCAATTAAAGCGGTACGCGAGCTGGGTTCAGACCGGCGTGAGCCAGGTCGGTCCCTATCTGC
>JBQCGD010000048.1:0-42652 GCA_051955985.1 Phycisphaerae bacterium
GGCCGCGGTCTTAACTGTTGGGGCCGGGTGGGGGCCGGGTACTGTTGTGCGTGGTGCGGGTGTCGGTGTGGCGCCCGGGGGGCAAGGGTTTGGGGGAGAGGGTGGCGTCGCCGAGGTCGGGTTCGGCGATGGCGGGGGAGAAGTTGGATGGGGTGATGCGGGCGTCGTAGGTTTCGCCGTCGTAGATGCTGGAGCTGACGATGGGGTTGGTGAGGGTGGCTTGCCAGGAGTTGTCGGTGGCGATGGTGTCGGTGGAGCCGTCGGCGTAGGTGATTTCGAGCTGGGCGAGGAGTGCGGGGGTGGTGCCGTAGGGGCCTTTCTTTTTGGAGGAGAAGGGGTAGCGGCCGGCGAACCAGCCGCGGGCGAGGTTGGCGGAGAGGGTGTTGTCGCCGGATTTGAGTTTGGAGGTGAGGTCGTAGGTGAGGGTGTCGATGCGTTTGTCGTAGGGGGTGAAGCCGGGGGTGAAGTCTTCGTTGCCGACGCGTTTGCCGTTGAGGGAGATTTTGAAGAGTCCGCGGGCGGTGATGTAGAGGCGGGCCTTGGCGATTTTTTTGTTGATGGGGAAGGAGCGTTGGAGGAGGGCGACGGGTTCGCCCCCCCCCGCGGTGATTTCGGCGGGTTCCTGGGGGTGGATCCACTTGGCGTGCCAGTCGGAATTGGAGAGGAGGCCGAGTTCGAAGTGGGCGGGGGCGGACCAGGCGGATTCCTTGTTGTTTTCGTCGCGGAAGCGGACGCGCCATTCGAGTTGCTGGCGGGAGGCGAGGGGTTCGCCGGCGTAGGGGATGAAGGTGGATTGGTCGGAGTTGACCCAGTTGGAGTTCCAGGAGCCGACGTTGGAGGTGGCTTCGATCTGGTAGGCGGTTTGTTTTTTCGTGCCGTCGGGGAGTTTCCAGGAGAAGAGGGGGGTGCCGCCGTGGAGGCCGATGGGGTTGACGAAGTGTTCGTCGATGGTGAGGTGATCGGGGGCGGCGGCGAAGGTGGAGGTGGTTAGGGTGGCGGTGAGGAGGGTGGCGGTGAGGGTTTTGCGGTGGGAGGTGTTGAACATAAGTAAGAGTTCCTTTGATGGGAGTGATTTAGAGAGTGGATTGTCGGCTGGAATTGAGGATGGTCAAGAACAGAATGCGACAATTGACGCGGAAGGGACGGTTACGGAGTTGTGTAAATGGGTTTGGTACCGGGCGGAATTGGCGAGGGCTGGGGATCGGGCGCGTTGACGGGTTTGATGATCAGATTGTCGAAGTAGGGGGTGGAGAGTTTCTTTTTGCCGGAGCCGGCGCGGAGGCCGGCGAGGCCGTGGGTGTACATGGTGTCGGTGGCGGTGAGGACCGGGGTGTTGTCGACGAGGCCGGTGAGGGTGGAGCCTTCGAAGCGGAGTTTGAGGTTGTGCCATTGGTTGGGGGCTATGGTGGGGACTGTGGTGGAGGCGAGGAGTTTTTCGCCGCCTTCGGAGTCGTCGCGGCCGGACTTGATGAGGGCTTGCTGTTCGGCGTCGCCTTCGAGTTTTTTCTTGTCGCGTTTGAGGCCGCGGATGAGGACGAGGTTGCATTTGCCGTCGTCGGCGAGGGTGACGAAGTAGCCTTTGGGGGTGCTGCGGTAGCCGGGGCCGACGTTGTTGATGCGGCCCATAACGCCGGCGGAGTCTCCGGGGTTGAGGAAGATGTCGGCCGAGACTTCGTAGTCGGACCAGTGGTCATCGCCGAGGATGGTGTAGGGCATGTATTCGGGGGCCCAGGAGATCGGGTGTTCGGGGATGGCTTGATGGAGGCATTTGCCGGTGTAGTCGGGGCGGTCAGTGATTTCGAAGACTTCGGCGATGTCGGCGGTGTAGCGCGGGAGGTGGCCGAAGTCTTTGGGGGTGGTGTATTCGTCGAAGGTTTCGGAGTAGGGGAAGGGGAAAGGTTTGTCGGCGGGGATGTTTTCGAAGGAGCCTTTTTGCTGGCCGGTGGTGGTGGAGAGGGAGTAGATGGTGTTGGGTTCGGCGGTGAGGGTGAAGGCGCCGTTTTCGGGGTGAATGGAGGGTTGCTGGATGAATTGTTCTTTTTCGTTGCTGCGCCAGACGCAGAGGTCGTGGGTCGAGAGGGTGGGGTCGATTTGGAAGTGGAGTTGTTGCGGGGATTTTGCGTCCTTGGTTTCGAGAATGATGGAGTAGTCGTTGGTCGGGGATTTCATGGAGACGACGGAGCCGCCGGCGGAGAGGGTGGTGGAGGCGGAGGGGATGTATTGCCAGCCGATCTGGGTGAACTGGCCGTAGTGGGCGTAGCCCCAGAGGGCTTCGCGGATGTCGTAGTGGCCGGACCAGGGGGAGCGAGCGAGGAGCATGGCGGGGAGTTCGGAGTAGGGCTCGAGGGGGTAGACGGCGGCGATGTCGTACCAGTTGGTGATGCGGGTGGCGTGGCTCTGGATGAAGTTGATGTTGAAGGCCTGGACGATGGAGATTTCGCAGTCGAAGCCTTTTTTGTAGATGTGCTCCTCGGTGTTCCAGATGGGCTTGTGGTAAGTGGCGGCGATCTGCTGAACTTCGGGGGAGGCGGGGACGGTCATGAGGGTGTGGGCGCTGAGGATGTCGATGGAATCGCGGAGCTTTTCGTCGGCGGGGAGTTTCTGGACGAAGTCGAATTTGTCTTTGGGCCAGTTGTCGAAGGCGTGGATTTTGACGTTCTGGAAATTGTGGGCGTTGAGGGTGGCGCGGAGGAGCTTGGGGAACTCGAGGTTGACGCCTTTTTCGTTGCGGCAGCCGAGGGTGTCGAGTTCGAGGTGGTAGACGTTGCGGAGGCCCTGGAGCCATTTGACGTAGTAGTCGGCGGCATCCTGGGACCAGAAGTTGCCGTTGCCGATCCAACCGGGTGCGGACCAGGCGGCGGCGTCGAGGGAGAGGGTGGGGTTGCGTTGTTTTGCTTCGGAGAGGATCCACCAGGTGTAGCCGCGAGAGTAGTCGAGGTCGTCTTTGGTGCGCATGTGGGAGGGCATGGAGCCCTGGGTGGAGTTGCCGTCGCCGGGGATTTCGACGAGGAGTGCGGAGACGGAGGCGCCGAAATAGGGTTTGAAGACGAGGTCGAGGATCTGGGAGCGTTGGGGTTCGGGGTAGTCTTTGAGGAGGACCGAGGTGGCGCCGCCGCCGTTGACGATGCCGATGCCGTCGAAGCGGGGGGCGGGGGTTTTTGCGTCGAGAGTGAGGGTTTGATCGGCGCGGGCGCCTGGGGCGAGGAGGGTGAGGGTTGTGAGAAGGATGAGGGAAGTTAGACGCATGAGGATCCTCGGAAGGAAGCGATGGAGGTTGAGTTTAGAGAGGGGTGGGGCGTTTGGCTACGGACGATTGTGAATGTGGCGGAGGATCTTTTGCACCTCGCTCCGCATCGGTGTGCGACGCCGCCTGAGGGCGGTACTCCATACCGGTGCAGCAGATTTGGATCGGGGGCGTTAGAGTTGCAGCGAAATTCTCAGGAGGTGATCGCGTGAAGAATTTGCGGTGGTGCTGGGTGTTGGCGGTGGTGGCGATGGCGCGGGCGGCGTTTGCGGAGGGGGGCGTGAAGTCGTTGGCGGGGGAGTGGGGGTTTGAGATGGATCGGGGGGATGTGGGGGTGAAGGAGGGGTGGTTTGGGAGGGTGTTGAAGGAGAAGATTGGGTTGCCCGGGATTTTGCAGGGGGAGGGGTTTGGGGATGAGATATCGGTGGAGACGCCTTGGGTCGCTGCGCTGCCAAGGGATATGCGGTGGTATTTGTTGCCGCAGTATCAGGCGTATACGAAAGCCGGGCAGGTGTTGATGCCTTATTTGTCGCAGCCGGCGCGGCATTATTTGGGGGTGGCGTGGTATCAGAAGGAGGTGGAGGTGGGGCAGGCGTGGGCGGGGAAGCGGGTGGAGTTGTTTTTGGAGAGGCCGCGGTGGGAGACGCGGGTGTGGGTGGATGATCGGCTGATTGGAGATTGCCATAGTTTGGTGGCGCCGCATGTTTATGATTTGGGGATTTTGCCGGTGGGGCGGCATCGGGTGTCGGTGCGGGTGGATAATCGGATGATTTTGCCGTACCGGCCGGACGGGCATTCGGTTTCGGATGCGGAGGGGGCGACGTGGAATGGGATTGTGGGGCGGATTGAGTTGCATGCGACGACGCCGGTGTGGATTGCGGATGTGCAGGCGTTTCCGGAGGTGGAGAAGAAGGCGGTGCGGTTGCATGTGGTGGTGGGGAATGAGACGGGGACTAGCGGGGACGGGGCGGTGACGGTGGGGGCGGTGAAGGTGCCGGTGAAGTGGGATGAGACCGGGGGTGTGGCGGATGTGGAGGTTTCCCTGGGGGCGGATGCGAAGGTGTGGAGCGAGTTTTCGCCGGCGTTGCAGCATTTGACGGTGGGGCTTACGGGAGACGGGGCGGAGGATTCGCGCGAGGTGACGTTTGGGCTGCGCGAGATCACCGCGGTGGGGAAGAAGATTTTGCTGAATGGGACGGAGCTGGATTTGCGGGCGACGCATGATGGGGGCGGGTTTCCGTTGACGGGGTATCCGGCGATGGATGTGGCCTCCTGGAAGCGGATCATTGGGATCTGCAAGGAGTGGGGGTTGAATGGGATGCGGTTTCATTCGTGGTGCCCGCCGGAGGCGGCGTTTGAGGCGGCGGATGAAATGGGGTTTTACCTGCAGCCGGAGTGCGGGATGTGGAACTCGTTTGATGCGCAGGGGAAGATGCTGGTGGTGTTGAATGATGAGACGGCGCGGTTGATCAAGGCGTATGGGAATCATCCGTCGTTTGTGTTCCTGGCGGCGACGAATGAGCCGGCGGGGCATTACAAGGAGCAGTTGCCGACGTGGGACAAGAAGTGGGAGGCGGCGGATCCGCGGCGGTTGTATACGGATGGGACGGGGCGGCCGGCGCCGGCGACGAAGCAGGGAGTCGCGGCGGATTACCTGGTGTCGGCGGATGCGGGGCTGCACGGACGGGTACGTGGGCCGGGTGGGTGGTTCGGAGGGGATTATGGAGAGGCGTTGAAGGGGGTGGAGGTGCCGGTGATCGGGCATGAGGTGGGGCAGTGGTGTGCGTATCCGGATTTTGATGTGATCAAGAAGTTTACGGGGTATCTGCGGCCGGGCAATTATGAGATTGCGCGGGATTTTGCGGCGGCGCACGGGCTGCTGGAGGAGAACAAGCGGCTCGCGAAGGCGTCGGGGGAGTTCCAGGTGCTGTGTTACAAGGAGGAGATGGAGGCGAATTTGCGCACGGCGGGGTTGAGCGGGATTGAGCTTTTGGATTTGCATGATTACCTGGGGCAGGGGACGGCGTTGATTGGGGTGCTGGATGCGTTCTGGGAATCGAAGGGGTATGTGACGGCGGCAGAGTTTCGGAAGTTCTGCAATTCAACGGTGGTGCTGGCGCGGGTGAGGGATCGGGTGTTGACGACGGGGGAGACGCTGGACGTGCCGGTAGAGGCGGCGCATTTTGGGGAGAAGCCGCTGGAGAAGGTGGTGACGGAGTGGCGGGTGGAGGATGCCGGCGGGAAGGTGGTGAAGCGTGGGGCGTTTGCGGCGCGGGATATCCCGATAGGGAAGGGGATTGAGTTGGGGAAGGTGGAGGTGGGGCTTTCGGGGTTTGCGGCCCCGGCGATGTACAAGCTGGTGGTGGGGTTGCGCGGGACAGGATCTCAGGACGGTTTTCAGAACGACTGGAAATTCTGGGTTTATCCGAAGGATGCGCAGGCGGAGACGCCAGCGGATGTGTTGGTGACGAGCGATTGGAAAGAGGCAGAAGGGAAACTGGCGGGTGGGGGGAAGGTGTTGTTTGTGCCGGGGAAGAAGGATTTGGGGGAGGATGATCCGGGGGTTTCGGCGACGCCGATATTCTGGAATCGGTTGATGAATCCGCGGGGGACGGGTTTTCTGGGGTTGTGGTGTGATGCGAGGAATGCGGCGCTGGCGGGGTTTCCGACGGAGGATCATTGCGACTGGCAGTGGGTGGATGTGATGCGCGGGGCGCGGGCGTTGAATATGGATCATTTGCCGCGGGGGTTGCAGCCGATTGTGCAGGGGATTGATGATTGGAATCGGGGGTATAAGCTGGGGTTGATTTATGAGTGCAAAGTGGGGGCGGGGAAGTTGATGGTTTGCAGTGTGGATTTGGCGGCGGATCGGGTGACGGCGGGGGCGTTAAGGCGGTCGCTGTTGGCGTATATGGGGAGTGAGAAGTTTTCGCCGCGCGTGGAGGTTTCAGCGGGGGAGTTGCGGGAGGAGTGGGTGAGCACGCGGACGAAGAAGCGGGGGGATTCGGCGTGGATGCAGGTGCAGCCGCAGGCGCCGGAGGTGGATGCGCCGGGGGAGGGGCCGGCGACGGGGGGGCGGTAATCGGATGATCGTTACAAACGGATGCAATGTGTCTATTGCGCACCCAAGAGGCATGCTTCTGGCCCCGAGATTGGGCCAGAAGCATGGCACCCGAGATCACGCGATATGCGCGCGAGACGGGCGGATTAGTTGGGGAGCACGCCGATTTTGTGGAGCCAGGGGAGGGCGTCCTGGGGCCAGGCTTTGGCGTCGCCGGTGCAGTGGAGGCCGTAGCCGTGGCCGCCGGTGGGGTAGAAGAGGAGTTCGTTGGGGTGGTGGTTGTTGTCGAGGGCGGCGTGGTAGAGCTTGGTGCCGGGGGAGAAGGTTTTGTCGTCTTCGTTGTGGACGATGAGGGTGGGGGGGATGTCGGCGTGGAGGTTGAGGTCGGAGGCGAGTTTGCCGTCGCGTTCGAGGTAGGCGGGGTAGACGAGGATGTCGAAGTCGGGGCGGCAGGATAGTTTGTCGATGTCGTCGATGGGGGAGTAGCTGCGGGTGTCGAAGAGGGTGGAGGCTTTGGCGGCGAGGTTTCCGCCGGCGGAGAAGCCGATGATGCCGAGGCGGCGGGGGTCGATGTGCCAGGCGGAGGCGTTGGCGCGTGCGAGGGAGAGGGCGCGTTGGGTGTCCTGGAAGGCGCCGTCGCGGTTTTTGGGGGTGCGGTATTTGAGGACGGCGGCGGAGATGCCAAGGGAGTTGAGCCAGGAGGCGATTTCGGAGCCTTCCTTGTCGATGACGACGTAGTTGTAGCCGCCGCCGGGGCAGACGATCATGCAAGGGGCGGGGGCGGATTGATGCGGGGCGGGGAAGAAGAGGAGGGTGGGGTGGCTGATGTTGGTGATGCGGTGGAAGGGGTCTTTGGAGGGGCGTTCGGCTTCGGGTTTCGCGGCCGCAGTGCCGGGCATTTTGCCGGCGGGCCAGACGTCGGCGGTGAGCTGGGGGGAAGGGCCGGTCGTTTGTGCGGAGGCGAGGGAGGCGGTGAGGAGGGCGAGAAGGAAGGGTGTGAAGCGCTTCATTGGTTGGTTGGGCTCCATTTGGGGGTGTTCGGTGCATTAGAGAAACGGGTCGCTTACACATTTGTTGCGGGGCTATTATGATCGAGTGGCGGTGCAATTCGGTGCCGCTCTGATCAGGAGAGTTATCGTGGCAGACACGCAGGAAATTCTGGCGGCGGCGGGGAATCTTGGGGCACTGGTGGCAACGCATCCGACGGTTGTGAGCTACAAGGAAACGATTCGGCAACTGGACCTGGATGTGGGGGCGAAGTCGCTGCTGCAGCAGTACGAGCAGTTGATCGAGCAGCTTTCGATGAAGGAAGCGCAGATGCAGCCGATCGAGGTGGCGGAGAAGAAGCAGTTTGAGCAGTTGCAGCAGTCGATCATGATGAACCAGACGCTGAAGAAGTTTGCGACGGTGCAGGGGGAGTACATGGACTTGATGAAGAAGGTTCAGGAGACGATCAATGAGGGGATGTCGGGGAAGTTGCCGGCCGGGGGGCAGGGCGGCGGCGCGGGTGGGGCGGGCGGTGCGCCGGCTGCGGGCGGGGGGGCGAGCAAGATCATTCTGGATACGTGAGGGCGGGGGCGGTGCAGCGCGTCGCGGGATAGAGAAGTGGGTCCGGAGGTGATGCATGTCGGTTGAGATTCTTTATCACGGGCATTCGAACCTGGAGATTTTCAGCGGGGGGCATCGGGTCCAGGTGGATCCGTTTTACAGCGGGAATCCGCTGGCGGATGTGGGGGCGGAGAAGGCGAATCCGACGCACATCCTGCTGTCGCATGCGCACTCGGACCACACGGGGGATGTGGTGTCGATTGCCAAGCGGACGGGGGCGCTGGTGATTGCCAATTTTGAGATGATCAACCACCTGAAGAAGCAGGGGGTGCCGAACGGACATCCGCTGAACCATGGCGGGGGGCTGGACACGGAGTTCGGACGCGTGACGATGACGCTGGCGTTTCACACGTCGAGTTTTGACGATGGGGCGTACGGCGGGGAGCCGGGCGGGTGGATTATTGAGACCGGGGGGAAGGTGATTTATTTTGCGGGGGACACGGCGTTGTTCGGGGACATGAAGTTGATCGGGGAGTTGTGGAAGATTGATTTGGCGTGCCTGCCGATCGGGGACAATTTTACGATGGGGCCGGCGCACGCGGTGAAGGCGGCGGGGATGTTGAAGGCGAAGCGGGTGCTGCTGATCCATTACAACACGTTTCCGCCGATCAAGCAGGATGCGGGGAAGTTTGCGGCGGATTTGAAGCGGGAGACGGGGATTGAGGGGGTGGTGTTGAAGGCGGGGGAGCGGGTGGTGGTTTGAGGGGGGGTGGGGCGGGGTCTGGGGACTAGGGTATGGGGTCTGTGGCGGGGTAAATGGGTGTGGAAAAATCTTTTTCTGATTATAGAGCGGGAAGGTTCTTGTTCTTGCGGCGGAGCAGCATGGGGAGGGCGAGGAGGGTGGGGAGGAGGGTGGCGGGTTCCGGGGTTGGGGCGGGGGTGAAGTCGAAGGTGCTTTCGGCGGAGAAGGAGGCGTTGGGTGTTTGGGAGGCGATGTAGTAGTTGCCGGTGTTTTCGTAGGAGGCGCCGGCGTCGCGGAAGGGGCCGGTGGTGTTGACGAGGATGCCGGCGGTGAGTCTGGCGTAGATCTGGATGGTGTCGCCGACGGCGGTGTGGAAGGTACCTTCGAAGTTGTCGAGGCCTTCGGTGGGGGAGACCTGGAGGAGGAGGGAGTCGAGGGAGGAGTCGGCCTTGAAGGAGCTGAAGACGTGGCTTCCGAGATTGCCGGGCGGGGTGGCGGGGTGGGTGAGGGAGCCGTGGAGCTGGATTTCGAAGTGGAGGGAGACGGGTGCGCCGGCGGGGAGGGTGAGGGAGGTGACATGGAGGATGTCGTAGAATTCGGCGGAACCGGTCATGCCGACCTCGGCGTTGGGGAAATCGGAGGCGAGTTCGCCTTCGACGCCGCTGGCGGCGGCGCGGAGGATGCCGATTTGTGAGTCGGCGAAGGTTTCGCCGGTGCTGCTGCCGAGGGTGGCGGATTCGGAGAGCGGGTGGGAGAGGAGCATGTCGGGAAGGGTGGTGTAGGTTCCGAACTGCTGGATGCTGGCCTGCGGGGCGAAGGCTTTCTGGTAGATGTAGCCGCTGATGGTGGTGTTGGTCTGGACGAAGCCGGCAAAGGCGGGCGCGGCGAAGAGGCAAGGCGCAAGGGTGCAAAGTGCGAAACGCTTCATGGATTCTCCCTTCCGATTTCTGATGGTTCCCACGTCTCGGAGATTTGAAATATGTAAAACTGTTTTGTACGGCAGGGTGAGGATACGGGGCTGAGCGGGCGGGCCGCAAACAAATTCTCGGGGGTTAGAGAATGTGGATTGTTTTGTTTGGTTGAATCGAAGAGAGAGGGGGGATGGGATTTTCAGGGGTGGCGGGTTGGCGTAGGATGGGGGCGCGCTGGGGCTTGATTGGTTCGGGCTTGAGCGGTTGCGCTGACGAGGACTGGCCGACGGGGGCGTCGGCCCCACTTGAGGGACGGATTGCATGGCGACGGTTTATCTGGTTGGTGCTGGGCCGGGGGATCCGGGGCTTTTGACGGTGGCGGGGGCGGAGGCGCTGCGGCGGGCGGATGTGGTGGTGTATGACTATTTGGCAAATGCGGCGTTGTTGAATTTGGCGCCGAGCGGGGCGGAGCGGATTTATGTGGGGAAGTCAGCGAATCAGCACACGAAGACGCAGGAGCAGATCAATGCGATCCTGGTGGAGCAGGCGAAGCGCGCGGGGGTGAACGTGGTGGTGCGGTTGAAGGGGGGAGATCCGTACGTGTTTGGTCGTGGCGGAGAGGAGGGGGAGTATCTGCGGGCGAATGGGGTGGCGTTTGTAGAGGTGCCGGGGATTACGTCGGGGATCGCGGCGCCGGCGTATGCGGGGATACCGGTGACACATCGGGATTTTACGTCGACGATTACGCTGATCACGGGGCACGAGAAGGAGAATTCAGAATTCAGGGTTCAGAATTCAGAATTGGAGGAGGGCGGGACGCGGGTGAATTATGAGGCGCTGGCGAAGTTGAATGGGACGCTGGTGTTTTACATGGGGGTGAAGGGGTTGCCGCTGATTGTGGAGCGGCTGGTGGCGGGGGGGCTGGATCCTGGGACGCCGGCGGCGGTGGTGCGGGGGGGGACGCATCCGAAGCAACGAACGGTTGTGGGGACCGTGGGGACGATTGCGGCGGAGGTGGAGCGGGCCGGGATCACGGCGCCGGCGATCACGATCATCGGGAAGGTCGTTTCCCTGCGCTCGACCTTGAACTGGTTTGAGGAGCGGCCGCTGTTTGGCAAGCGCGTGCTGGTGACGCGGACACGGCAGCAGGCGAGCGAGCTGGCGGGGATGCTGGCGGAGCGTGGGGCGCAGGTGATGGAGGTGCCGACGATCGAAATTGTGCCGCCGGAGGACTGGGAGCCGATCGATCAGCGGCTGCTGCAGATGCCGGCGTACGACTGGGTGGTGTTCACCAGCGCGAACGGCGTGCGGGCGGCGTGGGAGCGGCTGCGGGAGCTGGGTTTTGATGCGCGGCATTTTGCGGCATCGAGCGTGGCGGCGGTGGGTCCGGCGACGGCGCGGGCGCTGGAGGAGATCGGGATCGTGGCGGATGTCATTCCGGAGCGGTTCACGGGCGACGAGGTGGTCCCGGCGCTGAAGGCGAAGATGGGGGAGGAGGAGATTCGGGGGCATCGGTTCATGCTGTTGCGGGCGGACATTGCGCGGCCGGCGCTGCGGGAAGGGCTGGAGAAGCTCGGCGGCATGGTGGAGGATGTGGCGATCTACCAGACCAAGCGGCCGGAGCGTTTGCCGGAGGAAGTGGTCGCGGCGATTGAAGCGGGGGAGGTGGAGTGGGTGACGTTTACGAGCGCGAGCACGGCGACGAATCTGTGGGAATTGCTGACGCCAGGGCAGCGGGCGAAAGTGGGGGGGATGAAGCGGGTCTCGATGGGGCCGCTGACGACGGCGGCGATGAAAACGGTGGGGAGCGGGGAATGGGCGCCGACGGTGGAGGCGCGGGAACAGACGATCGCCGGGGTGGTGGAGGCGATGGTGGAGGCGGAGCGGCGTTGAGCATCAGGGCTGGATGGTGATGGTTTCGCCGGACTTGCGGGCAAGGGCCCGGAGGTAGCCGTCGATGGTCCGCGTGTGGCCGATGAGGTAGCGGGAGATGAATCGGAAAAGGGGCGGGCGGACGCGGCCGTGTTCGGTCATGCGGAGGAGGGTTCCGCCGGGTTGCGGGGAGAGGGTGAAGGTCCAGGAGCCGGCAAAGGGGAGGGCATCGTCGGCGATGCGCATTTCGAATTCGCGCGGAGGGAGGGAACGGACTTCTTCGAACAGGATGGCGCGGCGGTGGAAAGTTTCGCGCCAGCGGCGCGGCGCACCGGCGGGAGTGGCGACGGTTTCGCAGGGGACGCGCCAGTCCTGCGGGCCGGCGATGAGGGGGAAGAGAACATCGGGCGAAGCGCGGAAGGCCGCGGCGCGCGTGGCTTCATGCGCTTCGGGAAGAGCGCACCCGATGAGCCAGGCGGCAGCGATCAGCAGGACAAAGACGGCGAGGAGAACGAGCAGGTAGTTCATGGCCTTCCTCCATTGCCGGCGAAGGGGAATCATGCGGGAGCCTCGAAAAGGGAATCGGCGGCGCGGGCGAGCATTTGCAGGGCGTGGATGGCGGCTGTGCGATCGGCCGGGGAAAGCCGCCCGAGCAGGGCAGCGACGCGGCCGGGGTCGAGGACCTTCTGCTGCAGCTTGATACGGACGCCGGCGGGGGTGAGGAGGAGATTGGTGCGGCGGCGATCGGTGGGGTGGGGCGTGCGGCGGACGAACCCCGCGCGCTGGAGGCGATCGATGTGGAGCGACATGGTGGATGGGGTGACGCCGAGGTGGCGTGCGAGGGCGTGGAGCTGGAGAGGTTCGCGCGGGTCGAGGTGGTCGAGGATGGCGGCCTGGTGGGCGGAGAGGACCCGCTTGGAGCGGGCATCGCGCACGTGGCGGAGATGGCATGCGCGGAAGATGCGCGGGTAGGCCGAAATGAACGCATCGACGGGTTTCATCGGCATCCTCGTGGAGGTGTTTCCGATGAATGTAAATTATTTGATTTGTCAAATCAAATGATTTTTTTCCACCTTGGGATGCGTTTTGTCTGCGGTGTTCCGAGGGGGCACCATGTACGGCGCGTTGTGCCGGCCGCGATATTCTCACGCGGCGGGGGCGGTTTCGCGCCAGGCGGCGCGCTCCTCGTCAAGGAGGCCGAGTTCGCCCAGCGCGAAGGCAAGGTTGGCACGGACGACCGCCGGGCTCGGGTGATCGCCGAGGTCGTGGCAGAGCCGGGCGACGGCGCGGTCGAAGCTGCGGCCGTCGGAGATGGTGCCGGCGAGGTGCTGGTAATTCTGCAGCGTTTGCGGAGGGACGGAGAAGGCGATGGCCAGGAGAGGCATCACGGCTTCTGGCTGATTCGTCTGCAGGAGCGTGGCGGCGAGGCGGGCGGCGGAGAGGATGTGATGCGGGTGGAGCTGCACGACCCGTGTGAACGCCTGTTCCGCGGCCTTGCGTTCGCCGATCGCGCGGGCGACGAGACCGAGGCGGTAGTGCAGTTCCGCGTGATCCGGGTGCTGTTTGGCGCTCTGGAGCATCAGGGCGAACTCGCTGCGGAGGAGTTCATCGACATCGGCGCCGGTAGTGGCCCAGGGGGCGAGGTCGTCGCGCAGGGCGCGTTCCTTGAGGCCGGCGGCGACGTTGGAGGCGAGCTGGGCGCGGGCGAGCATCCGAAGCAGCAGGTCTCCAAGATTGACGAGGGCGAGGAGCGGGCGGGCGGCTTCGGGCGCGTGGTGGCCGGTCATGCGGGCGTCGGCGACGATCATGCCGGCGTGGGCGGAGATCAGGGTGTCGAGCAGCGTGCGGGCCTGCTGGAACAGCTCGATGGCGCGGACATAGCGGCCCTTCCGGAGGCAGGCATCTCCGGAATCGATGAGGTTTTCGAGGCGGGTGGTGGCGCCCTTGGCGTTTGCGCGGGAGGGATGGTCCGGGGTGGGGGCAAGCATTTGGGTAAACTCCGAAACACAAGAGTGAGGGGTGTCGTTCAAGCGGGCGATGCCGGCCGAGAAAAAATGGGCGGCAGCGGGATGGTTCCCGGCGAGGAGGTGAAGATGGCCGCGGACGAGGGGCTCGGTCACCGGGTGGCGGCCGGGGAGGCGGGCGAGTTCATCGCAGGCGCAGGCGGCGGCCGGGAAGTCGCCGGCGAGCGCCGCGTTGCAGGCGGAGAGCGTGAGCATGCGGCGCGGCGTGGGGCGAATCGCCGTTCCGTGTTGTGTCATACCGATGAAGTGCAGTAGGAAATTCATACGACCCTGTGTGCAAGCGCAACCATTGCCAGGACGCCTTCACGTCCCGGTCCCTCACAACCGGTGGCATGTGCGGGAGATCTCAACTCCGGCCCTCGCCGACGCTGGGGTGCGGCGAGTTCCATCGCATCGTCGGGTGTTGAGCACGCGGCGGCGACAGTACAAACATCGGGTAAACGGCGCACGCAGTTGATGAAGAATTCCGTGCGCGTGCTTCCGAGAATGTGCGGTGGCGCAATGCTGGCGGCAGGGGAAATCCCCCGAAAAATCCGGCAAAAATTTCTCAACTTTGGGGGGAAAATCGCGCGGTCCCTGGCGAATGCCGGCAGGCGCCGGCGGTCAGGCGGGGCTGTCTTCGCCGGGGGGGAGCATGTCCGCGTCCTCGGAACGCGCGGCCGGGTGGAAGCGCCTTCGCCAGGCGCGGCGATCGGTGGGGCGGATCATCAGCCCGGAAATCCAGAGGAACAGGATTGTTCCCAGGAGAACCGGAATGGCCACGAGGTTGACCAGCCACGGCGGGACGAAGAGAGAGAGCGGAGCGAGGGTCAGAAGTGCGAGCGGGACGCCGGTGGCGGTCATGCGGGTGGGGCGGCGCTCGATGAAGAGCACGGAGAGGGGGACGACCACGAGGAGGGAGCAGAGGAGCCCGAAGCCGCAGGCGCGGGCCATCGTGGATTCCGGCGGACCGGAGAAAGCGAAGAGAAACGCGAGCTGCATGCAGACGGCGCCGGCCCACATGCAGGCGCCGAGGGCCGGTTTTTCGTGGAGATCGGCGTAGAGGCTCCAGAAGGCGAGCAGGCCGTACCAGAGGAAGACGCCGAGCAGGGGGGGAAGCAGCGTCTGGATGGGGTACACATAGGAGGGGCCGGTCATGAGGCCGAGGAGGGGGCGGAGGAGCATGACGCCGAGTGCGACGAGGGTGAGGAGAATGCCGCCCCATTTGCCGACGCGGAAGAGCTGGACGTGGGCGCGTTTGACCTGGCCGTGGGACCAGGCGCGGGCGGCGATGCCGTAGGTGGAGGCCCAGAGGGTGGCGGCGACGTACGCGAGGAGCTGGGCGATGCGGTAAGGCATGGCGTAATTGGCGGTGGTTTCGGCGGCGTGGGGCGGGTCGAGCGCGCCGACGCCGAGGATGGAGACAGCGTTGAAGGTCATCATCAGGAGGAGGCGGAGGAACGTCCACAGGGCGAAGCGGCGGAAGGTGGGGGGCGGGCTCGGGGCAACGGCCTGTGACGAGGAAGTGGCGGGCTCCGTCGCGTGCAGAAACGACAACAGGCGCACGGCGTAGTAGGAGAATGCGAGGAGCACGGAGGCGGCATAGGCGGCCATCAGCGCAAGGGCGCCGCCGCGCCAGGCGGCCAGCGCCGCGAAGATGAACAGGAGCAGCGCGGAGGTGATTTCCAGACCGGCACTGGCGCCATAGGCTCGAAGGCCCCGCAGGACGGCGGCGAGGTGCTGGTACAGGGCGAGGGCGGAGATGGTCAGCGCACATTCGGCGAGGAGGGCGACGCTCCGCGTGGATTGACCGGGCGGGAGATGGAGCACCGTGCGGCCGAGCCAGGGTGCGAGGAGCATGAGGGCCGCGCAGATCGGAATGGCCGTCGCGAGGAGGCGCAGGTAGTGGCGGCGAAGCCAGGGGCGGAGGCGTCCTTCCTTTTCAAAGCGGGAGGCGTAGCGTTCGGCGACGTCGGCGAGGCCGAAGAGGGCGACGGGGACGATCCAGTTCACGAGTTCCTGCGCCGGCTGGTAAAGGCCGAACTCCGCTTTTCCCGCCTCGCCGAGCAGCCGGCCCACGATGAGGAGCCGCAGGAACGCGAGGCCGCGGGAGGCGAAGACCACCGGCACGTAGGAGGCGGCGGCGCCGCCGGGGGTGGCGACGGGCTCGATTTGAAAATAGCGGCGCAGGTTCACGGAATAGTTATCGGCGATTGGTGGCGGCGGGCTGTCGCGGGAATGTTATGGGGCGATGACGACACCGGGATATTTGGCGGCGGCACGCTTGCGGGCGCCTTCCGCGTCGGCCAGGGTCGTGTAGGCCCCGGCGTGCACCACGAACAGGAGCTGGCCGTTGTGCATTTCACTGCTGACGGCCGCATCAATACCGCCGGCACGGAGCTGGCGCAGCATTTCGCCCGCATGCGCCCCGTCTTTGAACGCCCCGAACTGCAGGGAAAATGCCCTCGCATTCAGGTGGTCGCGGGCCCGCGCCGCCAGCGCGGCATCGGAGGAAGTGGCGACAATTTCGAGGTGCTTGCGGGCGTTGTCCCATTGCCCGATCGCCTGCAGCGCGACGCCGAGCCGGAACTCCAGCCGCGGTTCCACCGTGATGCCGACGCCGGAGGTGATCGCCTTTTGATAATCGGCGGCGGCGTCGTCCCAGTGTTGCTGGTCGAAGGCGATGTCGCCGAGGGTCATGTAGGCCTTGTACTTGAGGTCGGCGCGCTTGGAATGGTCGATCGCTTTCTGCAGATCGGGCGCGGCGCCGATGCGGTCGCCGCGCCCGTAGCGCGCAAGGCCGCGGAGATAGAACGCCTCATCCACGTTGTCCGCGGTGGGCTGGTTCTGGATGTAGGCGCTCGCGGCTTTTTCGGTGGCGGTGAAATCGTGGGCGGCGAAACTGGTGTAGGCATCGCTCAGGTTTTTCCGGTCGGCCGGCGTCGGCCCGCAGGCGGAAAACAACAGAGCGGCAAGCGGCAGAAGCGTGCGGATTCGCATGGGATCCTCCGGAAAGATGTCACTCCTCAGGTGCGACTAACTCGAGAGCGGCGTGCAGTTTAACGAAATCTCCGTTTGTGGGAACTGCGGCTTCCCGCTACATTCGTCGCATTTCCCGGGGAGCCGTGGATTCGGGCACCTTCGTACAGCCCCTCGGTTGTGTCAACCTCTCCTCACCTCGATTGGGAGCGCCGCAGATGATCCTTGAGAAGTCGATTGAACATGCCACCAGGACGCCCAACAACATCGCCATTATCGATGACAAACGCACGATCACCTACCGCGAGGCCGTTTACGGCGGACACCTGTTTGTGAACCATCTCAATACGCTCGCGCCGCGCGATCAGTTCGGCGACAAGGTGGGGCTGCTCATCCCGCCGACGGCGGCGTTCGCCATTGCCTTCGGCGGAACACGCTGGGCCGATCGGATTGCGATGCCGCTGAATTACCTGCTCAAAGCGGAGGAACTGGCGGCGATCGTGAAGGATTCGGGGCTGAAGGTGGTCTTTACGATCGAATTTTTCAAGCCCCTGATCGAGGCGACGCAGGCGCTCGTCGGCGGGCCGGAACACTTGAAGATCATCTACATGGAGTCGCTCAAGTTTGAGAAACCCGGACTCGCGGTGATGGCGTCGATCGCGATGAACCCGGAGAACCTGAAGAAGCACATTCATCCGATTCCGCCGCGCAATCCGGACGATGTCGCGGTGATCATGTACACGTCGGGCACCGCCGGCGTGCCGAAGGGGGTGATGCTGACGAACAAGAACCTGGAATCGAACGCGGCGGACTCGTGCGAACACGCGCACTTCAACCAGGCGACGGTGTTTCTCGGGGTCCTGCCGATGTTCCACACGCTGGGGCTGATGGGGAACTTCATGATCCCGCTGATGCTGGGATCGAAGGTGGTTTACCAGGCGCGTTTTTCGCCGCAAGGGGTTTTCGAGGCGGTGAAGAACCACGGGGTGGAGGTGCTGATCATGGTGCCGACGATGTACGCGGTGATGGCGAATGCGAAGTCGGCGAACGTGGAGTCGCTCAAATCGGTGAAGATCTGCATTTCGGGAGGCGAGGCGCTGCCGGTGACGCTCATCGAGCAGTTCCGGCAGAAATTCGGGCACACGCTCATGGAGGGATTCGGGCTCACGGAAACGTCGCCGATCGTGTCGATCAACCTTCCGTGGGCGCACAAGCCGGGCGCGGTGGGAAAGATCATCCCGCACGTGCAGGTGAAGACGGTCGACGAATCGGGCAACACGCTGCCGCTCGATACCGACGGCGGCGAGCTCTGGATCAAAGGCCCGAACGTGATGAAGGGGTATTACAACAAGCCCGAAGTCACCGCCGAAGTGCTGACGCCGGACGGCTGGTTCAAGACCGGCGACATCGCGAAGATCGACAGCGAAGGCTACCTGTTCATCACCGGCCGCAAGAAGGACATGATCATCATGGCGGGGGAGAAGGTGTTTCCGAAGGAGATCGAGGATGCGCTCAAGCAGCATCCGGCGGTGCTCATCGCCGCGGTGATCGGCGTGAAAGACGAGTCGCGCGGCGAAATGCCGGTGGCGTTCATCCAGCTCAAGCCGGAAGCCGGGGAGAGCGGCCAGATCGCGAAGCCGAGCGCGCAGGAGCTGAGGGCATTCGTGCGGGAACGCATTGCGCCGTACAAGTCGCCGAAGGAAATTTACTTCCTCGACACGCTGCCGATGACGCCGACCGGGAAGGTGCTCAAACGCGCACTGAAGGTACCGGAGACGCCGAAAGCTTAACCGCGCTTAGTCGCGGCCCTTGCGCTTCGGGATGAACGTCGCATGTCCCTTGTTCATGATCGCCTCGAGGGAATCGAGCCCCTTCTTCACGTCTTCTGCGTTCTTTGTATTGATCGCATCTTCCAGCGAGAGCAACGCCTTTTGAAGTTCCGTGATGTCCGCCCGGTATTCATCCGCCTTGGCCGCTTTCTCCTCGCCGGAGAGATGCAGGACCATCGGGGGGAGGTTCAACTTGGCGATCGCCGCATCGCGTTCCATCATCTCGACGTTGCGCAGCGAATCTTCCCGCTTCTCCGGGTCGGCGGCGTTGTTTTTGAGCGCCTTGAAATTCCGCCCCATGTCTCCCATCGCCCCTTCGAGATTCATCGGCACGTTCGGCCGCGGACCACGCGCCGAGCCCGGCCCTCCCGGTTTGTCCTGCGCCTGCACGGAAAGGCCCGCGCCCATCCCACCGACAACCATGGCCACGGCGATCATTCGAGTTACGGTCACAGGGAATCTCCTTCAAAAAAGAACGGCGATGATTGTCCCATCGCGCGCGCTGATGTCAATCCTTTTCCAGTTGCCGCTCATTTGAACCCGACGCGGACCACGCGCGTGCCGAACGGGCCTTCCAATCCCACGTGGAGCGTCTGCCCGTCGTACTGCAGCGAGGCGTTCTTCTCCGCATCCCACGCCGCCGGCCCGGGCGTAAAGCCGATGCGCTTTGAGGGGCATCAGGACGTGTCCATGCAGGCGCATCTGTTTCGGTATCGTGGCAACACTTCCCTCCCCGCACAAGCCCGCCCGCACGCTTCCTTGACACCCTTCACCCCCTCCCAATACCATCACCCAACTCGAGGAACCACAAAACCATGCGAACGACCACCCGGCACGACTGATCCCCCGCTGAACGCCCGACTCCCCAGTCCCGCGCTCACCGGCCAATCAGCCGTGCCGTTTCTTTTCCCTTTTTCGTCGTTCTCCGTGCTCTCCGTGTCCTCCGTGGTTTCAAACACTTTACGTACCGAAACGAGCCCAACCATGATCAAAATCACCCTCCCCAACGGCGCCATCAAGGAATTCGATGCCCCCTCCGTCACCCCTAAACAAGTCGCCGAATCCATCGGCCCCCGCCTCGCCAAGGATGCCCTCGGCGCCACCATCGATGGCCAACTCGCCGACCTCTCCACGCCCATCACCAAAGACGCAACCGTCGCCCTCGTCACCCCCAAAGCCGAGGATCAAAACGCCCTCTACCTCACCCGCCACTCCGCCGCCCACATCATGGCCGAAGCCATCACCCGCCTCTTCCCCCAGACCAAGCTCGCCTACGGCCCGCCCGTCGAGAACGGCTTCTACTACGACATGGAACTCGACCACAAGCTCACCACCGATGATTTCGCCAAGGTCGAAGAAGAAATCAAGAAAATCATCGCCGAAGACCGCCCCTTCACCCGCTACGAACTCGCCAAAGACGCCGCCTTCGACAAGCTTCAGAAGGAAGGCAACCCCTACAAACTCGACAACGCCCAGCGCGCCCTCGACGCCGACCCCAACGCCGTCATCTCCTTCTACGCCACCGGCCAGCCCGGCAAAAACTGGGAAGACCTCTGCCGCGGCCCCCACGTCCCCTCCACCGGCCGCGTCGGCGCCATCAAGGTCATGTCCGTCGCCGGCGCCTACTGGCACGGTGATGAAACCAAGCAGCAACTCCAGCGCGTCTACGGCATCGCCTTCCAGACCCAGAAAGAACTCGACACCTACATCAACCAGCTCGAAGAAGCCAAAAAACGCGACCACCGCCTCATCGGCAAACAAATGGGCCTCTTCACCATCTCCCCCCTCGTCGGCTCCGGCCTCATCCTCTGGATGCCCAAGGGCGCCATCATCCGCCAGGAACTCGAACAGTTCATGCGCGAAGAACTCGCCAAACGCGAGTACGTCCCCGTCTACACCCCCCACATCGGCAAAATCGACCTCTACAAAATCTCCGGCCACTACCCCTACTACCAGGAGTCCCAGTTCCCCACCATCAAAATGAAAGAGCGCGACGCCGAAGACGAATCCGAATACCTCCTCAAACCCATGAATTGCCCCCACCACATCCAGATCTACGCCGCCGAACCCCGCTCCTACCGCGACCTCCCCGTCCGCCTCGCCGAGTTCGGCACCGTCTACCGCTTCGAACAGTCCGGCGAACTCAACGGCATGACCCGCGTCCGCGGCTTCACCCAGGACGACGCCCATCTCTTCTGCACCCCCGAGCAGGTCGAAAACGAATTCCGCACCACCGTCGAAATGGTCATGCACATCTTCGAAACCCTCGGCTTCAAAGATTACGAATGCCGCATCTCTCTCCGCGACCCCAAGTCCGACAAATACGTCGGCGACCCCGCCAACTGGGACCGCGCCGAAGCCACTCTTCGCAAAGTCGTCAAGGAAGTCGGCAACGGCGGCATCAAGGCCGAGGAAGGCCTCGGCGAAGCCGCCTTCTACGGCCCCAAACTCGACTTCATGGTCAAAGACGTCATCGGCCGCAAATGGCAGCTCGGCACCGTGCAGCTCGACTACAACCTCCCCGAACGCTTCCAACTCGAATACATCGGCGCCGACAACGCCCGCCACCGCCCCATCATGATCCACCGCGCCCCCTTCGGCTCCATGGAACGCTTCACCGGCATCCTCATCGAACACTTCGCCGGCAGCTTCCCGACGTGGCTCTCGCCGACGCAGGTTGCCGTCCTCACCATCTCCGAAAAATTCAACGACTACGCAAAGAGCGTCCTCGCGAAACTCGTCGCCGCAGGCGCACGAGCAGAAATAGACCTCAGCGGCGACAAAATCGGCGGCAAAATCCGCCGCGCCCGCGAACAAAAAATCCCCTACATGCTCGTCATCGGCGCCAAGGAAATGGAACAAAACGCCGTCGCCGTCCGCACCCGCAAAGACAAAGACCTCGGCGCAATGCCCACCGACGCTTTCATCGAAAAGCTAAAAACCGAAATCCGCACTCGGGCACTTCCAATCGAGTGATTTATCAGTATCAATAAGATTTCAAATCCGCTTTGGAAAGAGACCGCGCTCCAAATGCTTTCGGAGCTATCGGAAGCCATTACCGAGGCCGATACGCCGTATCTTTTGTGGCTCGAACTTCGCTTGGCTTTTGAATACGCGTACGAAGCACCACGGAACGAATCCTTGATTAAGCGAATCTACGAATATGCTCGCTGGTGCGAAACGCAACCTCGTGGGAAAACTGCCGAAGATGATTTGCTGACCGCAACGGCGGTTTGTTTTATTGAGCACATTCCCGAGCATCCGCAAGCCCGGATGGACATGCCTCGCTGGTTTACTCTTGATCAAATTGTCGGCATGGAGTCTTTATTTCGGTATCGCATTTCGGCCGAGGATTTCTCCGAATTGAAGCAAATGTTTATTCGTGCTGGTCAGCGAAGTTCCACTGGAAAGAAAAAGCACAATCGCCGATGAGCCGAGTGCCGGGTGCCATACTTCTAACCACAACCTCGGTGGTTAGAAGCATGACTCATGTGCGTCCAATATCTCTCGCCCGCCCCTCCTCAAAATGCTATAATCCCCTCCGAGGTGCCCAATGACCGCTCTTCTCAAAAAAGCCCTGGCGAAAGCTGCCGACCTTCCCAAGACCGTTCAAAACGAACTCGCCAAACAACTGCTCGAAGACATCGAAGCCGAACTCAAATGGGATCGCACCCCCGCCTCCCCAAAATCGCAAAAGCTCCTCGCGCACATGGCCAAAAAAGTACTCAAAGCTCGCCGCGCCGGCAAAACCTACGAAATGGGTTTCGATGAATTGTGAAATCAATTCTCGATGACCAATTTCGCGCCTGCTTCAAACGCCTCCCCGCACGCATACAAACGAAGGCCGAGCACCGTGCTTCTAATCACCCTGCCTGCCGCAGCCCATCAGAAAAAATGCTACAATACCCCTCAAGAGGTGCCCGCATGACCACATTCAAAGCCCATTTCGACGGCAAAACCATCGTCCCTGACGAGGAAATCCACCTCCCGATCAACACCCCGCTGACCGTCAGCGCTGAATCCGTCGCTCCGCCAAACGACGCGCCCACCGGAACCTTCGCCGACCTTCTCAACTCCGGCCTTGTCGGCATCTGGAAAGACCGCACCGACATCGGAGACTCGCTCGAATTCGCCCGCAAGCTTCGCAAGCAAGCTGAAACCCGCCATCACGAGATTGACAATCCTCAGTGATTCTCCTCGACACCGACATCCTCATCGATGTTTTCCGCAAACATCCACCAGCGGTCGCCTGGATCAATTCAATCCCCACACAGAAACCCGCCCGGCCCGGCTTCGTCGCGATGGAGCTACTCGCCGGGTGCTACAACAAACGCGACATCCGAATCGTTCAGCAACGCATCCAGAACTACGCCGTCCTCTGGCCTGACCCGGCCAACGCCAGTTCCATCCTCCCCACCTTCGCCTCCGCCCACCTCACCCACTCCCTCGGAATCCTCGACGCTCTCATCGCCGCCACCGCCCTCACCCACAATCTCCCCCTCCACACCTTCAACCAAAAGCACTTTGCCGCAGTCCCTGGCCTTCAAACCATCCAGCCGTACGTGCGATAAGATATCCGAATAAAATCCAAACTTCTGCCTTGCCTCCCCGCCTTCCCCGCAGTACAACTAAACATGGCGATCAACCGGGGGGCCTTATGAACACCACAACCCAAAAACAATCTACCCCCACCGGCACACCCTGCACCACCATGCAGTCGCTCCCGCCGCCCCCTGCATCCCGGTGCAGCCTCTCCCCACCCACCCTGCACCCACGTGCAGGTCGCCCCCAGCCCACCCCCATTTCCACCTCAAAAACCCACAACCTGCACCCACATGCACTCACACAACCAAACCCATCCCCCACACCGCGCGCCGCTCTCCCCCCGAACTTGATCATCTTCGGCTGGCGCTATCAAAAACGCGGTTTTCCAAACCCCGAACTGATCATCTTCGGCGGAAGACCCCAAACACGCGGTTCCCCCCAAAACATCTTGATCCTCTTCGACGGACGCCCTCAAAAACCCAGTTTCCCGCCTCGCCCCACCTTGCCCGTCACCTCCCTGCCCCCTTACCATCCCCCCATCTCCCCCGTTTCGTCATCCGTCATTTGTCATTCGTCATTGGCCTCCTCTCATGTCGAACACGTCCCTTCTGTTTTCGGTCCTCCTCCCCGCTGCCGGTTCCGGCAGTCGCTTCCAGAAAGAATCCGCCAATCAGGGCAATGGGGGGGGCGACAAACTCCTCGCCGACATCGCCGGCCGCTCCGTCCTCCAGCGGGCCGTCTCCCTCTTCGCCGATCGCCCCGACGTCTCCCTCATTGCCATCATCACCTCCCCGCACCGCTTCGACGCCTACGAGGAACACCTCCTCCAATCCAACACCCTCCAGCGCGACCGCCTCACCTTCGTCGAAGGCGGCCGCGAACGCTGGGAGTCCGTCCTCTTCGGCCTCCGCCACATCGCCGCGCGCGCACACCCCGCATCCTTCGTCGCCATCCACGATGCCGCCCGCCCCCTCACCCCGCCGGCCGTCATCGATGAAGCCTTCCGCACCACCATCCAAAAAGGCGCCGCCCTTCCCGCCGTCCCCGAACCCGCCACGCTCAAACGCCGCGCCCCCGATGGAACCATCTCTGAAACCGTCCCACGCCAAAACCTCTTCCAGGCCCAGACCCCCCAATGCTTCGCGCTCGGCAAACTTCTCGCCGCGTACGAACAACTCCTCTTCGCCAACCAGCTCGCCGATGTCACCGATGACGCGCAGGTCTACGAGCGTTCGAATCTCCCCGTCCCGCTCACCTCCGGTTCCCCGCTCAACCTGAAGATCACCACCCCCGCCGACCTCCTCCTCGCCCGCGCCATCATCCAGTCCCAAACCGGCTGACCGCCCGGCCAATTGCCTCGCAACTCCCCAATACAGGGGGCTCACGGGATGGCCTGGGCAACCTGGAGAAGCCCATCGCGCAAAACCCGCGCGAACGAGCGATAATCACCCCCTCCCCAACGCCACCAACGCACCTCATCAAATAATTCCGCACAAAATCCCCTGAACAAAACCGCTTCAATCCTCCGATGAGTAAAGCGGATACCGCCGTGGGTCGATACATTCACAAGGCTGTCGCGCAATTTTCGCGCACGGCCGAGAAGGAGTCGATCCATGGCCTCTGAAAAACCGGCCAAATCCGCGGAAGCCGCTCCGGCTGCCGGCGAGGATAAGCCCAAGAAGGGCGGCATGATGAAAATGGTCATCGTCGCCGGCGTCGTTCTCGTCCTCGAAGGTGTCACCGTCGGCGTCACCATGATGCTCTCCGCAGGCCCGAAGAAAGTCATCGCCGAAGTCCCGGCCTCCGCCCCCGCGGATGCCGTTGTCCGCGATGCCGAAGTCAAACTCGTCGAGGCCACCCTCCCCAACAGCATGGGCGGCCGCCTCTACATTTATGATCTTGCCGTGGTCGTCAAGGTCGACGAAAAAAACAAGGTGAAGATCACGGAGCTCTTCGCCGAACGTGAAGCGGAAATCAAAGACCACATCCGCGCCATCATCGCCAGCTCCGATGTCAAGGCCCTCCAGGAGCCCGGTCTCGAAACGCTCAGGCGCCAAATCGCCTACCAGCTCGACGAGACCCTCGGCAAAGACGGAAAGGGCCTCATCAAGGAAGTGCTGATCCCCAAGTGCACGCCCCACCGGGCCGAGTACTGACGATCGCCTTCCCGGCTGCAAGGACCGCTGCCGATGTACTGCATGGAGGCTCAAAGTGACCGACCTGAACGAAATCCCCGGCGGTTTCGACGCTCCCCCCGCCTCCATCCCCAACGCGCCCGCCGGCGCCGGAACCCCCGACGCGGGCAACTTCAACCTGCCCAGTTTCACAAAAGCCCTCGGCAACATCCCGCCCGGCGCCATCGACCTGCTCAAAGACGTCGATCTCAACGTAAAAATTGAACTCGGCCGCACCAAAATGCTCATCGAGGACGTTCTTAAACTGGCCGAAGGCTCCGTCGTCGAGCTCGATAAGCTCGCCGGCGACCCTGTCGACATTTTCGTGAATGAGCAGCTCGTCGCCCGCGGCGAAGTCCTCGTTCTGAACGAAAACTTCTGCGTCCGCATCAACGAGATCGTCACCACCGTCGACGAGTGACGCCGCCCTCTTTTCGGGGCCGACAAAATTTCGCGTGACAACGGCGAATCCCTTGGTACAGTGTCACGCACACGGATGAGCTCGGTGGAACCGGGCGCCGCAGCATCGAGGCCTTCGATGCATTCGAGGTGGACCATGGACGGTCGAAAACTCCCTGCTTCCCGATTCTCCCTCCCGCTGCTCCTCCTCGTTCTCGTCATCGCTTCCATGATCACCGTCGCTGCCCGCGCGGAAATCGTCGCGCCCGGCGAAACCGCCAAGATCACCGATGCCCCGCTCGCGCCGGTGGTCGCCGGGCCCGTGCTCGCCACCACCCGGCCCGCAGCAAAAACGCCCGCCGCCGAAACCGAGAAGCCCGCCGCCGCGGAAACCCCCACGCCCGAGGCGCCCGCCGAAAAGCCTTTCACCACCCCCATCGAGCAAACCGCGATTCGCAAATCGAAGCCCGTCAAAGAAACCGATGCCGCCGCGACCCCCGCTCCCGCGCCGGCGAGCAGCTCCATGCTCCCCGCCGGCGTCACACAGACCTTGCAGGTCGCCGCCGCCCTCGCTGTCGTCCTCGGCCTCATCTTCATTGGCAAAGCCGCCGCGAAGAAGTACCTGCCGCAGGCCAAGACGGCCACCGGCAAAAACGTCATCGAGGTGCTTGCCCGCCACGCCCTCTCAAAGAACCAGTCGCTTGTTCTTGTCCGCATCGGCTCGCAGATCGTCGCTCTCAACCAGGGCAAGGAAGCGAGCCAGTCCGTCCTGGTGATCAGTGAGCCGACGGAAGTCGCCAAGATCATCGCGCAGATCGACGGCCAGAATCCCAACTCCATTCAGTCCGGCTTCAACCGCCTCCTCGCCAACGCCCGCATGGATCTCGAAGACCCCGCCAACGACCCGGATCGTGAAGAGCTCAACCTCCGCGAGCTTGAGCCCGACGCCCTCGACAGCCAGCTCGAAGAAATGGCCGCCGCCAAACGGCAGCTCATGGAACTTCGGCAGCAGGTTCGCTCCGTCCGCGACAGCCTCGGCCGCGATTGAGCCCGCGTGGGCCGGGCAAATTGCCCGTGTCCGCAGTACAGCCGGCAGGATGCCGGTGCAAAGAGTCAGGATGACCATGCACGTCTGCACGCGCCTTTCGGCGCTGATCACCATCTCCACCCTCCTGCTTTTCGCCGGCGTCGCCGGCGCACAGGTCACCCCCGCAGACCTCCTGGTCCGCCGCGCCGGGCCGCCCACCCCTTCCGAACTTCAGCAGCAACGCCTGCAACAATTGCTCAACGATAGCGGCCTGGCCACCCATCCGATCCAGGCGGCCGCGGCGCCCGTCTCCTCCTCGGCCGGCTCTATCGCATTCCCGGACATCTCCAAGACCATCCCCACCACCACCGAACCCAAGAAACTTGCCAGCTCTATTCAGATCCTCCTCCTCCTCTCCCTCCTCACCCTCGCCCCGTCCATCCTCCTCATGACGACCTGCTTCACCCGCATCATCATCGTCATGTCGCTGCTGCGGCAGGCGTTGGGCGCCAATCAGCTTCCGCCCAACCAGATTCTCATCGGCCTCTCGCTGTTCATGACCTTCCTCGTGATGGGCCCAACCTGGTCGCGCGTCAATAAAGAAGCGATCCAGCCTTATTCCAATAATAAAATTTCGCAGTCAGAAGCGTTCGACCGCTCGGTTGGCATTTTACGCGAATTCATGATCAAGCAGGTCTCCGCCGCACACAACGAAGATGATGTTTACCTCTTCCACCACTATGCCCATCCGGATGAAACCCAGGAGCCGACCAGGTGGGAGCAGATCGCCACGACCGAGCTCATCCCCGCCTACATCATGAGCGAGCTCAAAGTCGCGTTCCTCATGGGCTTCCGCATCTATCTCCCGTTCCTCATCATCGACATGGTGATCAGCTCCGTGCTGATCTCGATCGGCATGCAGCTCCTGCCGCCGGTCATGGTCTCTCTCCCCTTCAAACTGCTTCTGTTTGTGCTGGTGGACGGCTGGCACGTTGTCGTCGGAACTCTTTTGGCCAGCTTTAATTAGATCACCGGAGTGCCCCCCTCATGATGACCGTCGATCAGGCAATCGATCTGCTCAAGCAAGCCATGATGATGGCCCTCATCATCGTCGGCCCGATCCTCGTGATCGGCATGATCATCGGCCTTCTCATCAGCCTCGTGCAGGCCATCACCCAGATCCAGGAACAAACCCTCTCCTTTGTTCCCAAACTCTTCGCCATGGCCATTTCCGTCATGCTCGTCATGCCCTGGATGTTCCAACGCCTCATCGAATACACCCGCCACCTCTTCATGATGCAATGACCAATTCGCAAGCCGCGCACAGCCGTGCGCAACCCACTTAACCACTTTATTATTTAACCACTTAACCCCCCCAATTCCGAGCCCGATGTTCACCGACCTCACACCCTTATACCCCCTCCTCTTCCCCTTCCTGCTCGTCCTCTTTCGAGTCCTCGGCCTCTTCGTCTTCGTCCCGGTCTTCTCCAACTCCGCGATCCCCACCAACATCAAAGTGCTCCTCTCGCTGGCCATCACCTTCTGCGTCTGGAACGTCGTGCCGCACGCATCGGGCGCTCCCGACAACCTGGTCGGCCTCGTCGTCGCCGTCATCGGGGAGATGAGCGTGGGTCTTTTCATCGGCATGCTGGTGGCGGCGGTCTTTGCCGGCGTGCAGCTCGGGGCGCACTTGATCAGCCAGCAGATGGGCCTCAGCATGGCCAACATCTACGACCCGAGCTTCGAAGACCAGTCCACCGTCATCGAGCAGGTCGCCTTCTGGATCTCGCTCGTTGCCTTCCTCTCCATGGGAGGACACCGCGAAATTCTCAACGCCATCGTGTACAGCTATCGCGCCGTCCCGATGGGAAGCGGCGGTATTTCCTGCGATATGATGCTTGCCGCCGTCTGCGGTTCCATGGATACCGCCATGCACGCCGCCATGCGGGTCGCGATGCCCGGCCTCGTCGCCTTCTTCATCGCCACGCTCACCGCCGGCCTGATGTCCCGCGCCATGCCCCAGATGAACATGATGACCATTGGCGTTCACATCAACCTTCTCATCGGCTTCTTCATGGTCATGAGCGGCATGGTCGGCTGGGCCATGGTTTCCAAGGCCAGCTTCCGTGCCATGTTTCAGCTCCTCGGCCACCTTCTTGGATGATCCGCAATGGCAGACGAATCCAACGGCGACAAGACGGAACCAGCAACAGCGCGACGGCGCCAGGAAGCCCACGACTCCGGCCAGTTCGCCCGCTCTCAGGACCTCACCCAGGCGGCGCTCCTCGTCGCCGGCCTTTTGGTCCTGTCGATGACCGCCCACAATATCATGGATTCCTTTAGCAAGTTGATGCTGGGCCTCCTCGGAAATCAATATTGGGGCTCTTCGAAGGAATTGCTGGATAACACCCTGCGTATGAGCCTGCCGCACCTTTTCCGCATGCTCGCCCCCATCATGGCCACCGTGGCAATCGTCGCTGCCGTCGTCACCGGCTATCAGGTCGGCTTCCACTTCAACTTCGCCAAGCTCATGCCCAGCTTCGCCAAGTTGAACCCCATGCAGGGCCTCGGCCGGCTCTTCGCCGGTCAGAACTGGATGCAGCTCCTGATGAATTCCATCAAGCTCGTCATGCTGGGCTCGCTCGCCTGGACCAGCATCCGCAGCCAGATGCCCGTCATCCTTTCCCTCGTCGCAATGGATTTTCCGGCCAATTTCTTCTCCGCCGCACAAATTATTTATGACCTGGCGTGGCGAATGGCGATGGCACTGTTAATCATCGCCATCGCCGACTGGCTGTTTCAGCGGTGGAAGTTCGAACGCGACATCCGCATGTCCAAACAAGAAATCAAGGATGAAGGCAAGCGGATGGATGGTGACCCCGAAATCAAAGGACGCCGGCGGCAGTTGGCGCGAAAAATGATCATCCAGCGCATTCATCGCGATGTCCCCAAGGCCGATGTGATCGTCACCAATCCCACCGAACTAGCCATTGCGCTAAAGTATGATCCGGAGAGCATGACGGCACCACGGGTAGTGGCCAAGGGCTCCGGCTTCCTCGCCGCGCGCATCCGCCAGATCGCCATCCAGAACGGCGTTCCCATCCTCGAACGCAAACCGCTCGCCCAGGCGCTCTACAAAACTGTCGACGTCGGCAACGAAGTTCCCCCCGAGTTTTACCAGACCATTGCGGAGATTCTCGCCTACGTCTACGAGCTCTCCGGCAAAGGCCTCCGCCGCATGAAGCAGGCCGTCTAAAACAAACCGCCGCGGCAGCAACGACATCTCCGACCGCTGCGACAACTCGGCACGATTTCGCGAAACTCGCGGCTCTCTCACTTCCCCCAAATAAGGTTTCTTGAATTTTTTTCGGATTCCGGACGAGAAATATCTTGCGTGGTTGAATTGCCACGTTATGCTTGGGCATACTCGCACTTTTCATCGCCGCAGCCGCATCCGGGTCGAACGGATTTTGATTCTGGCGCAGCAACACGTGGCGATGATCCGCGATTGAAGCAGGATGCTTCAACAGCAGTGGGACGAATGGAGTCGTCATGGCAGGCGCCGCAACATTGGGTGCAGGTTCCGTAGGGGGCGGTGGGGGGGTGGCAGGTGGCATCCTCGCAAATCCGGTTTTCCTCGCCATTCACAAGCACCGCGGCCTCGTGATCCCCGCCGCGTTCATCGCCATCATCATGGTGCTCCTCGTCCCCCTCCCCACCTTCATGCTCGATCTTCTCCTCGTGACGAACCTCGCCATCGCCACCATCGTGCTCGTCAGCGTCATGTTCGTCAGCTCACCGCTCGACCTCTCCATCTTCCCCTCCCTCCTCCTCGGCACCACGCTCTTCCGCCTCGTCCTGAATGTCGCCTCCACCCGGCTCATCCTGACCGCCGGCGATCGCGCATCCGACGCCGAATCCGCCGCCTTCGCCGCGGGACACGTCATTCACGCCTTCAGCACCTTCGTCACCGGCGGCGGCACCGGCGCCCAGCAGCAGATGGTCGTCGGCATCATCATCTTCATCATCCTCATCGTCATCCAATTCGTGGTGATCACCAAGGGTGCCACGCGCATCGCGGAAGTCGCCGCCCGCTTCACCTTGGATGCCATGCCCGGCAAGCAGATGGCCATCGACGCCGACCTCAACGCCGGCATCATCAAGGAAGACGAAGCGAAACGCCGCCGTGCGGACATCGCCCGCGAAGCTGAGTTTTACGGGGCCATGGATGGTGCTTCGAAATTCGTCCGCGGGGACGCCGTCGCCGGCATCATCATCGTCTTCATCAACATCATCGGCGGCGTCGCCATCGGCAAACTGCAGTACGGCTGGGACATCTTCGGCTGCATGAAAACCTTCACCAAGCTCACCATCGGCGACGGCATCGTGTCGCAGGTCCCCGCCCTCATCATCTCCCTCGGCGCCGGCCTCCTCGTCACCCGCTCCTCCTCCAAGGAAAACCTCGGCGAAGAATTCATCCAGCAGCTCACCGGCCGCACCATGTCGCTCGTGGTCGTCGCCGGCTTCCTCTTCCTCATGAGCTTCACCGGCCTTCCGCTCATCCCGCTCTGGACGATCGCCCTCTGCCTTGGCGGCATTGCCTGGATCATGACCAAAAAGGAAAAGGCCGCGAAAGCCGAATCCGCCAAGCAGCAGAAGGCCGCCGCCACCGCCGCCCAGAAGAAACCGGAAAAAATCGAATCGCTGCTCCCCGTCGATCCCATGGAACTCGAAGTCGGCTACCAGCTCGTCCAGCTCGTCGACACGACCAAGGGCGGCGACCTCCTCGAACGCATCAGCCTCATCCGCCGCCAGCTCGCCATCGAACTCGGCGTCGTCGTCCCCCCCATCCGCATCCGCGACAACATGCAGCTCGACGCCAACACCTACGTCATCAAGCTCCGCGGGAACCCCCTCGCCTCCGGAAGCGTTTATCCCGGACAGTTCCTGGCGATGGATTCCGGCGCCGCCTCCGGCAGGATCGCTGGCATCGAAACCCGCGAACCCGCGTTCGGCCTCCCCGCGTGGTGGATCCAGGATTCCCAACGCTCCCAGGCGGAAATGATGAACTACACCGTCGTCGAAGCCTCCGGCGTCCTCGCCACCCACATCACCGAAGTCGTCAAGACCAACGCCTCCGAACTCGTCACCCGCGAAGAAGTCGCCGCCCTCATCAAGCAGCTCAAAGAGAAAGCCCCCTCGCTCGTGGAAGAAGTCATCCCCTCGCAAATCAAGCCCGGAGAACTGCAGAAAGTCCTGCAGAACCTCCTCCGCGAACGCGTCCCCATCCGCGACCTCGAAACCGTCCTCGAAGTCCTCAGCGAGTGGGCCACCAAGACCAAGGACATCGACGTGCTCACCGAAGCCGTCCGCCATGGCCTCGCCCGCACCATCTGCAGCCAGTACCGCGACGACAAGAACTCCATCCACTGCGTCACCATCGACCCCGCCCTCGAAGAAATGATCAACAGCTATGTCGAACGCAATGAGCGCGGCAGCTTCCTCACCCTCCCGCCGCAGCTCGCCCGCCAGGTCACCGAGTCCGTCGCCGCCAACGTCAACAAGCTCATGCAGCTCGGCTTCGGCGGCGTCGTCCTCTGCTCGCCGCAGGTCCGCGCTTTTGTCCGCAAACTGATCGAACCATCCCTGCCCGCCGTGGCAGTCATGTCGTACAACGAGGTCGTGAAGGGCATCAATGTTGAGTCCGTCGGCATCGTGGGAGTCAATGGATGAACGTCAAGACGTTTCAAGGTCCGTCCATCGCGGAAGCACTGGCGAAGGTCAAGCAGGAACTCGGCTCGAACGCCGTAATCCTCCACACCCGCAGCTTCAAACGCGGCGGCGTCATGGGGCTCGGCGCAAAAACCGTCATCGAAATCACCGCCGGCGTGAACGTGAACGTGCAGGCCCGCAAGAAGACCGCGGCCGCCGCCTCCGCCGTTAACGCCCGCAAACGCAACAGCGACTCCGGCGCCTTCGACTCCCAATCCGGCGGCACCGCCGTCGCTGAACTCCCCACCGACCGCCCGCGACACCCCCTCCAGGTCGTCTACCCCAAGGCTAAACCTGCGGCGAGTCCCTCAAGTGCCTCCGGCAATTCCTTCAACCCCGCCACCCGCGAAATGGCCGCCTCCGTCCTTAAGGAACCCGCCTTCGAACTCCGCAACGAACTCTCCTCGCTCCGCACCATGGTCGAAAGCCTCCTGCAGCGCACCGCCGATATGGGCGGACGCCGCAGCGATCTCCCCGCGCAGCTCGGCAACCTCTACATGCAGTTGATCCAGCAGCAGGTCTCCGAAGAAATCGCCATCCGCGTCGTCGATGACGTCAAAGCAGAACTCTCCCCGGATCAACTCTCCAATCCCGGCACCGTCCGCGACCGCCTCACCCAGAAGCTCGAACAAATGCTCCCCGCCAACTTCGCCAGCGCCGTCGCACGCCCCGCCACCGGCGTTGGTTGCCGCAGCATCTGCCTCATCGGCCCCACCGGCGTCGGCAAAACCACCACCATCGCCAAGCTCGCCGCCGCCTTCAAACTCCGCCAGCGCCAAAAGGTCGGCCTCATCACCATCGACACCTACCGCATCGCCGCCGTCGACCAGCTCCGCACCTACGCCAACATCATCGGCGTCCCGCTCAAGGTCGTCCTCACCCCCGCCGAACTCGTCGCCGCCATGCGGGAAATGTCCGACTGCGACACCATCCTCATCGATACCGCCGGCCGCTCGCACATGGACCAGATGAAACTCAATGAGCTCTCCCAGTTCATCGCCGCCGCCAAGCCCAGCGAAGTCCACCTCGTCCTCTCCAGCACCACCACGCAGGAGTCGATGGAAGCCGCCATCGAGCAGTTCAGTAAGATACGTGTCGATCAGATCATCTTTACAAAACTGGATGAAGCGGTATCCTTCGGCGTACTACTCAACGTCGCAAGAGCCGCAAGCCGGGCCCTTTCCTACCTGACCACAGGCCAGGACGTGCCCGACAACATCGAAGTGGGACAACCCCGCCGATTGGCCAAACTCATTCTGGGCGAAAAGCTTTGAACTTTCCGCGCCGTCTTCGGACGCCGCGACACAATACAAAAGGGATTGGATATGACGGTCATGGATCAGGCCGCGAGCCTCCGCGAGATGGCACGCCGCTCCACCAAGCGCGCACAGACCATTGCAATCACCTCTGGAAAAGGCGGGGTCGGGAAAACCAACCTCTCTGTAAATTTGGCTGCGGTTCTCGCCGCCATGCGCCGCCGCGTCATCTTGTTGGATGCCGATTTGGGCCTCGCCAACGCCGACATCCTCTGCAACGTCCAGCCCCGCTTCAACCTCGCCCACGTCGTCGCCGGACAACGCGCCCTCTCCGACGTTATGACCCACGTCCCCGCCGGCTTCTCCCTCATCCCCGGCGCCTCCGGCCTCGCAAAGATGGCCGACCTCGTCGAATCCGACCGCAAACGCATCGTCGCCGACCTCGAAACCCTCTCCGAATCCTCCGACGCCATCATCATTGACACCGGTGCCGGCATCGGCCGCAACGTCCTCTCCTTCACCTCCACCGCCGACCACGTCGTCATCGTCACCACACCCGAACCCACCGCCATCACCGATGCCTACGCCGTCCTCAAAGTCCTCGTCCGTTGCGGCAGCAGCGCCGGCAGTGGGGGGGGTGCCGGGGGGGCACGCATCTCCGTCATGGTCAACATGGTCAAGAACCGCGACGAAGCCAAGCAGGTCCACGAGCGCATCGCCTCCGTCGCCCGCCAGTTTCTCAAGACCGACGTCGCCTTCGCCGGCTACGTCGTCGCGGATGCCGCCGTTCAGCAGTCCGTCCGCAAGCGCGCCCCCTTCGTCCAGCAGTACCCCAACTCCGCCGCCGCCCAGTGCGTGCAGGCGTGGGCCAACCGCATCGACCACCACGTCGACATTTCGGCCGGTCTCTCCGTCGGAAAGCCCGGCTTCTTTTCCCGTCTCGCCTCCTGGTGGAGATAACTCGCCATGAAGCTCAGCGGTTTTATCGCTGGAACTTTTGGTATCACCGGCTTCGTTCTCTCTATTGTTGCCGGCCTCCTCGTCGACAACCCGATCGCCTCCATCCTCTACAAAGCCCTCATCTGGGCAGGCATCTGCTACGTAGTCGGTTACATCGTCGGCGCCGTCGCCCAGCAGGTCTCCTCGGAACACGCAGCCGCCCTCGCCAAAAAGGTTGCTGAAGCCGACGCCGCAAAGGAAGCCCGTGATGCGGAAGAACGCGCAAAAGATGCCGAAGCCTCCGCCGCGAAAAATAAAATGAATGCGGAAACGCTCGGCGCTACCCCCGCCGTTCCCGGAAAAATTTGACCGAAAAAAGTTAAACTTTTCACTTCCCAAACCGGATACCTTAGAGCAGAATACTCTCACTGCTGTCCTATAACGCGGGCCATGGATTGGCCCAATCATGGATGGAACTGACCGCTCCGTTGGGAGCATTTCGTAGCGGTCACAAGGTCAAGGAGCGACCCGTGGCAAAAACGCACACCACCACTGCAGCCGTCCAGCAAGACATCAACGTCGTCTGGAAATCCTTCAAAAAACATAAGTCCGAAGAACTCCGCAACTTGCTCATGATGGAATACCTTCCCATGGTCAAGTACAACGCGGAACGTATCTACGCCAAGCTCCCCGATGAAGTCGAACTCGATGACCTCATGCAGGCCGGCATCTTCGGCCTCAAGGACGCCATCGAATCCTTCGACCTCGATCGCGGCGTCAAGTTCGAAACCTACTGTGCCCCCCGTATCCGCGGCGCCATCCTCGACGAACTCCGCTCCATGGACTGGGTCCCCCGCCTCGTCCGCTCCCGCTCCCACAAACTCGACCAGATCACCAAGCAACTCGAAATGGAACTCGGCCGCGCTCCCAGCGAAGACGAAATCTCCAAACGCCTCGGCCTCCCGGCTGCCGAATACGACAAGCTCATGAAAGACGCCACTGCCGTCACCCAGGTCTCCCTCTCCCGCAAGTGGTTCGAAACCGACGGCAACAAAGACGTCCGCGAAATTGACGTCCTCGAAGACCGCCGCACCTCCGACCCCACCGACGAAATCCAGCGCCGCGACCTGAAATCCCTCATCACCAAGGGCCTCACCCGCGCCGAACGCCTCATCCTCATCCTCTACTACTACGAGGAAATGACGATGAAAGAAATCGGCTCCACCCTCGACCTCTCCGAATCCCGCGTCTCCCAGATGCACTCGAGCATCATCATGCGGCTCAAAGCCCAGATGGCGAACAAGGACAAGGAATTCGTCACCGAAGAACAGTAAGCCGGCGGGTTATTCGTATATTCGTGGTATTCGTTATTAGGATGATGTTTTCGAGCCGCGCGAAGCTGATCGCGCGGCTCGCTTCGTTTGTGCCCCGCGCTTCAGAAAATTGATGAACCCGTTGATCATTTTCGCTACCTCCGCCGCATCCGCACGAAGGTCCGCCACGTGCGCCGCCTTGGCATAGCCTTCATTCTCACACACGTTCAAATCATCCGCCAATTCCAGCACGGAACCCCGGCTGTTCTCATAAAGGAAATGCGATCTTTGAACGTGAAACGCCCATACCCCTCCGCAATATTATTCGTCACAGAAACAGCCGCTCGCCGCATCTGCTGCGCAAGTGCATACTTCTCCTCCGGCGGCAACAATTTTGCCAACTTGTACACGCGCTTCCGAAATGCCCGCGCCTTCTGATAAACCGCTAAATCCTCGAAGCCAAACATCGAAGCCATATCGCCTCCCAACCAAAACAGTACCTTACATCCGACCTAATATACTAATACACCAATATACTAATATACCACTTTGCCCTCCGCCGCCCACAAAAACCCCCGCCGCATCATCTCCCGCGCCTCCGCGACATCAAACACCTTCGCCTGATGCCCCAACGCCGAATAAAACACCCGCCCTCTCCCGTAATACTTCGTCCAAACCTGCGGCATCTCCACCTCCCCATTCGCCACATGCGGCCCATCCACCCCCGCCGTCGGAAACCGCGTCGTCGCCAGCACCCGCACCGCCGGATCCACGTGCATATAGTACTGCTCCGACGTTAGCTCAAAATCACCAATCCCCTCTAAAAGCCCGCCCTTTTCTTTCTTGATAGAGACCTTGTAACGCACCCCGTCATTCCCCGGATGCGCCACCCACTGCCCCCCCGTCATAAACTGCCACTCCGTGCTCTTCCGAAACGCATCACACATCCCCCCGTGGCACCCCGCTATCCCCACCCCCGCCTCCCGCACCGCCCCAACCACCGGCAACAACTGCTCCTTCAAAATCTCCCCCATCGTCCAGATCGGCACAATCAAATCCAACCCCCGCAGCTTCCCCTCGTCCCGAAACGCATCCAGCGTATCCGACACCTCCACCGCAAACCCTTCCGCCGCCAGCATCCCCCGAAAAATCTCCGCCACCTTCGCTGGCTCATGCCCCTCCCACCCGCCCTGCACAATCAACGCCTTCATGCATCCATCCTCGTGTAAAACGCTCAGCGCCTTTATCGTCCAAACGCCCGCACAACACGCACCAATCCCGGCGTTACTCCCATTGCCGAATTTTGTTACCATACCCCGCTCACTGTTTCAGGTGTCTAGCCAATGTCCGAATCTCCCGCCTCTCCCGTCCCGCCCCTCGCCGAGTCCCCCGCGCTCGGCGTCCGCCCCCCGCTGAAATACCATCCCGCGCAAATTTTCCTCCTGTTCCTCCTCGCCGTTATTCCCTTCCTCCCCGCCCTCGCCGGCGCCTATATCTGGGATGACGACATGTGGCTCGTCAACAACGCCCCCGTCCACGCCTGGAACGGCCTACGCACCATCTGGAACCCCTGGCGGCAGAATCTCCATTTCTACCCCATCACCTTCTCCACCCTCTGGCTCGAACACAAGCTCTGGGCGCTCAATCCCCTCGGCTATCACGCCGCCAATATCGTTTTCCACGCCCTCGGGGCAATCGCGCTTTATCTCTGCCTCAAACGCCTCCGCCTCCGCGCCGCCTGGCTCGACGCACTCCTCTGGGCCATCCATCCCGTCCAGGCCGAATCCGTCTCCTGGGTCGCGGAAATCAAAAACGTCCTCTCCGGCATCTTCTTTTTTCTCTCCGCCCTCTGCTACCTGAACTTCGCCCTCCCACAGGAACCCTCTTCCGCCGATCTCTCCGAACCCGCGCCCTCCCTCGCCCGCACAAAAAATCCCTCCCTCTACGCCCTCTCCCTCTTCCTCTTCACGCTCGCTCTCCTCACCAAAACCGTCACCGTCGTCCTCCCCGCCCTCCTTCTCATCCTTCTCTGGGCCCGCGGGGAAAAAATCCGCCGCACCTTCCCGCCGCTTATCCCCTTCTTCCTCGTTGGCCTCGCCACCGCCGCCTTCACCGCCGGGCAGGAACGCCGCGTCATGGTCGCCGGAGGCGCCAGCAACCTCGATTTCTCCGTCCTCCAGCGCATCATCATCGCCGGCAAAGATGTCTGGTTCTATCTCCGCACCCTCCTCCTCCCCTACCCCCTCCTCGAAATCTATCCCCGCTGGACCTATCAGACCGGCAACTTCCTCAACTACCTTCCCGCCCTCGGCGCCGCCCTCCTCGCGCTCTTCCTCTTCGCCCTCCGCCACCGCATCACCCGCTGGCCCTTCGCCATCTTCGCCTGCTTTGTCGCCGCACTTGCCCCAGCCCTCGGCTTCATCAACTTCTTCACCATGCACTACACCTTCGTCGCTGACCACTACCAATACATCGCCTCGGCCTGCCTCCTCCCCTTCGTCGCCGAACTCTTCGCTCGCGCCGCCGCTCCCAACGCCCGCCCCTTCCCCAAACCCTTCATCGTCGCCAGCACCGCCATCCTCCTCCTCTTCATGGCTGGCTCCGCCTTCTACGCCTCCCTCTACCAGGATCCCATCCGCCTCTGGGGCTGGAACGTCCGGTTCAACCCCGACGCCTTCACCGCCCAGCACAACCTCGGCGTCTCCCTCCTCAGCGCCGGCCGCTCCAGGGAAGGCCTCCAGCACATCGCCCTCGCCCTCCAGCAGGCCCCCGACGACGACAGCATCCAACGCACCGTCGGCAAACTCGCACTCCACGACGGCAAGTTCGACGAAGCACTCGCCCACTTCAACCATGCCATCGAACTTCGCCCCAACTATGGCGAAAGCTACGTCCTCCGCGGCGATGTCTACGACCGCATGGGCCGCCTCGACGACGCCATCGCCGATTACCGCAAAGCCATCGAAGTCGGCCTCAACGACGCCGATGGCTACATCGCCCTCGCCGCCGCCCTCAAGAAAAAAGGCGACCTCCCCAACGCCGCCAAAAACTACGAACTCGCCCTCGGACTCGAACCCGGAAACATGATCACCCGCTACAACTACGGCAACGTCCTCCTCGACCTACACCGCTACAACGACGCCATCGCCGCCTACGAGTTCATCCTCCACTACCAGCCCGACAACCCCGCCGTCCTCGACAACCTCGCCTATGCCTACCACATGGATGGTCAGGACGACAAAGCCATTGCGACGCAAAAACGCGCCCGCGCTCTCGAATCCGCCACTAAATAACCAGCTCGCCAAAAAGTTCGCGCCCTGTCACTCCCCACACGCCACTTTCTTTCGGTAGGGGGGCTCCCACCTGCAATCTCCCACGCCCCTCCGCGTTTACTCACCTCACAGGAGGAATCAATGACCAAACAACTGCTCGCCCTCGCCGTCCTTTCCGTCGCCACTGGCTGCTCCATGCAGCAATCCGCCACCCAGGCATCCGCCAATGACCACCGCCCCTGGATGAACCGCAACCTCCCGCCCGAACAGCGCGCAAAACTCCTCGTCAAACAAATGACCCTCGACGAAAAAATTTCCCAGATCCACATGCTCGATCAAAAGGAACACCCGCGCGAAGTCGCCGGCATCCCACGCCTCGGCGTCCCCATCTTCAAAATCACCAACGGCCCCGCCGGCGCAGGCCCCGGCGACGCCAAACCCACCCAACCCGCCACCGCCCTCCCCGCCGCCATCGCGCTCTCCGCCTCCTGGGACCCCGAACTCGCCAAGACCTGGGGCCACATCGCCGGTGCTGAAGTCCGCGACCGCGGCGAACACCTCATCGAAGGCCCCGGTGTCAACATCACCCGCGTCCCCCAGAACGGCCGCAACTTCGAATACTTCGGCGAAGACCCCTATCTCTCCGGACAGCTCGGCGCCGCCGAAATCCAGGCCCTCCAATCCGAAAAAGTCATCGCCGAAGTCAAACACTACGCCGCCAACAACCAGGAAACCAACCGCAAAACCGTCAACGAAGTCATCGACGAACGCACCCTCCGCGAAATCTATCTCCCCGCCTTCGAAGCCTCCATCATCGACGGCCACGCCGGCGCCGTCATGGCCGCCTACCCCTCCGTCAACGGCAACTTCTGCTCCGAAAACCCCCACCTCCTCCAGGACATCCTCCGCGACACCTGGCACTTCACCGGCTTCGTCCAGTCCGATTACACCGGCACCCACTCCGCCGACCGCGGCGCCAAGGCCGGCCTCGACCTCTCCATGAAAGCCGACCACTACGCCAACGAAATGAAACAGGCCGTCCTGAACCATACCGTCCCCGAATCCCTCGTCGACAAAATGGTCCTCCGCCGCTTCACCAAGATGTTCGAGTTCGGCATGTTCGACGAACCCCGAAACCCCACCCCCATCCCCGCCCCCCAGGATGGCGCCTTCGCCCGCACCAACGCCGACCAGGGCGCCGTCCTCCTCAAAAACGACAACAACACACTCCCCCTCAACCCCACGCAACTCCACTCCATCGCCCTCATCGGCCCGCAAGCCGTCAAGGCCAACACCGGCGGCCGCGGCAGCTCCCAGGTCAAACCCCTCTACACCGTCAACCCTCTTGACGGCCTCAAGTCCCACCTCCCCGACAACGTCAAGGTCACCCTCAACGACGGCCAAGACATCCCCGCCGCCGCCGACCTCGCCAAATCCGCCGATATCGCCATCGTCATGGTCGGCAACCAGGACAGCGAAGGCAAAGACCGCCCCAACCTCTCCCTCCCCAAGTACCAGGATGACCTCGTCTCCGCCATCGCCGCCGCCAACCCCCACACCATCGTCGTCCTCAAAACCGGCGGTCCCGTCCTCATGCCCTGGGTCGAAAAAGCACCCGCCATCCTCGAAGCCTGGTACCCCGGCGAGGAGGATGGAAACGTCGTCGCCGACCTCCTCTTCGGCCTCGCCAATCCCTCCGGCAAACTCACCATGACCTTCCCCCGCGAAGAAAAACAAACCCCCGCCCACACCCCCGAACAATGGCCCGGCATCGGCGATAAAAACAACTCCACCGCCACCTACTCCGAAAAACTCGAAGTCGGCTACCGCTGGTACGACGCCCAGAACGCCGACCCCCTCTTCCCCTTCGGCTTCGGCCTCTCCTACACCACCTTCAACATCGCCAACCTCCACGCCACCCCGCAATCCGTCTCCGTCGACGTCACCAACTCAGGCCCCCGCGAAGGCGCCGAAGTCGTCCAGGTCTACGTCGCCGCACCCCAATCCGCCGGCGAACCCCCCAAACAACTCAAGGGCTTCCAGAAAGTCTCCCTCCAACCCAACGAAACCAGGCACCTCACCATCCCCCTCGATCCCCGCGCCTACTCCATTTGGGACACCACCAAAAACGCCTGGACCCAAATCCCCGGCCACTACCAGATCCTCGTCGGCGACTCCTCCCGCAACCTCCCCCTCAAAACCGAAATCGACATCCACTAAACGTGGGGCCGACGCCCTCGTCGGCCATTCTTCTCCGCAGCAAAACAAAAAACCCCCGGCTCTCACCGGGGGTTTTCTTTCAACTCACATCAACCAAAACGCTTCAACGCGCCGCACGCCGCCGAAGCATCAACACCGCCCCAATCCCCAGCACCCCGAGGCTCGCCGGCTCCGGCGTCGCCGCCGCCGCCGTCACCGCCTGGATCCCCAGGTTCGGATATCCCGCCCCCGTGTTGCTGAACTGCTGCGCCGAAAACGTCAGCACTTCACCCACAGATCCCTGCACATCGAGCGTCAATACTCCCGTGTGCAATCCATTCTCATTGCTCGGACTCCCTGCCACCCCGTCCCACGCCGTCCCATCCGCCAGGACGCCGTTCGAAGACCCGGAAGTGTACAACAGCGTGCTCGACGTCCCCGAAGTGTCATAGCCCGTCCCAAGCAACGCCGAATACACCACGCTGTCATTGAACGTCGCCGTGTAGATCGTCACGATCTCTTCCGGCTGCGTCAGCGTCAGCGAAAAATTCTCCGACGCCGCCTGCGTGCCGCCGATGTTCGCATTCGAACCGTTGCTGTGCTCGCGCGTCGCCGGATAATTCTGCGTCGTCACTGCATTCCCGCCAACCAGGTAGCTCACGTATACGTTCGCGTTTCCAGAATTAAATGCGCTCGACGCCCCAAAGAACCCGGTCCCGCCAGGGTACCCACCCGTCGGGGCAATCAAATTGCTGAAAGTTGAACCGCTTGCCTTGTTCGGAGCGCCCGTGTTGTTGTTCCCGCCGCCAGTCCCCGCGCTCCCGCCGCCATACTGCACCCAATCCAGGTTCGCTCCGCCGCCCGTCAAATCAATCGGCGTCCCCGCCGTCGTCACCGGCGATGCCGAAAACGTCCCCGTGATCACGTCCGCGCTCGCCACCGCCGGCATCATCGCCGCCGCCGCCGCACACAGCCCAATAATCGCCGCCTTCTTGCTCAAACAATTGACTTTCACGAGGTCCCTCCGATAAAAAAATGGCCCACTTCGAATTCAGCCGCCTGACTGCATGGCTCCTGAATCCGTTTCACAAAAACATCATCCGAAATGAGTTGCAGTAAAACGACTCTACCCCAAATCCATTCGCTGGCAATCGCATTCAAACCTTTTTCGCAGTTTTTAAAGTCGCGTTTCATTCTTTTTCTGTTTCACCGTCTCAAATAGGAAAACCTGGTAACCTGCCTTGCCCCCCTCCCTCGCGCCCCACCCTCTCCCCATCAGGTTTCGCATACCTTTCGCTTCAGCATTCAACCTACGCCCCGGCCCTTCCCCCAATCCCTGTTTCTTGACGCTCCCAAACGCCGATGATACTTTCGCGTTCTGTACGCCCCGACCGATAACCTTTAAGGAGATGGCGATGCCCGTCACCGCCCCCCGCATGGACGCCCAAAGACCCTCCACACTCCTCACGCTCGCCGCACTCTCCGCCCTCGCACTTGTTCCTTTCCCCGCGCGCGCCCAGACCCAACCCGCCACCACCGCCCCCGCCTCCCCCCTCGTCAGTGCCCC
>JBQCGD010000049.1:0-39775 GCA_051955985.1 Phycisphaerae bacterium
CCTCCCGCTAACGCCTCAAAAACCCACTCCCTACAATTCCTATAGGAATTGGGGGGAGACCGCCAAGGACGTATCCACACTTGGCGGTCTCCCCCTCCTGGTAATAGAGGCAAGCCACCACCCTTGTTTTCAGGCTGAAAATGACAGATTGCCAATGACGCACACCCGCCTGGCAATCTCCCACTTGGCACTCTCTCCCTGATTCTGAATCCTGCACCCCGAATCCCGAATACCCCCGCACCTACCCTCCGCGCGCAGCCACCCCCATTTCCCCTATTTCTGCAGCCGCAACCTCGTTCTAACCGTTATTCTTCTCATGCCGCCACTCGCGTCCCTAGAATTGGATCGCCCATGACCCGCCTGCCCCGCCTCTGCACTTCCGTCGCCCTCTTCCTCTCCTTTTCCGCACTCCTGCACGCCCAATCCCCCACCTCCCCCGGCACCTCCACCGCCCCGCTCCAGCCCCTCCCACCCCCCGCAACCCCCCGCCATGAACCCACCACCACCCCCATCAACAAGCAACTCCGCATCAACATCGCCTGGCAAATCGCCCTTGACGCCTCCGGCTTCTCCCCCGGCATCATCGACGGCCACTTCAAACGCAAATCCCTCATGGCCCTCTCCGACTACCGCGACCGCTTCTTCCCCGGCCTTTCCCCCTTCGATCCCAAGGTCTTCCACACCCTCGAAGTCGATGTCGATGACGCCGTCACCACCTACCAGATCACCGCCGACGACGCCGCACAGGTCGGCATGGTCCCCGCCGACTGGAACGAAAAAGCCAAACTCCCCCGTCTCCTCTACGAATCTCTCGCTGAGTGCATGGGCGAAAAATTCCACTGCACCAAGGTCCTGCTCGAAACCCTCAACCCCGGCATTCAACTCGACGCCCTCGCCCCCGGCCAGACCATCAACGTCCCCAACATCCGCCCCTTCCCCGAAGACAACCGCGTCGTCGTGCAGCACAACTCGTCCAAAACCGCCTACGTCACCGTCGATCTCGCACAAAAAACCATCCGCGTCTTCGACAAAGATGATCAGGAACTCGCACTTTTCCACTGTTCCATCGCCCGCGACAAGGCCAAGCTCCCCGACCGCGACACCAAGGTCCAGGTCATCGCCGCCCCCAATCCCCAGTACACCTTCCGCCCCGAAATGTGGTCCGAGGTCCACGACGTCACCCAGACCCTCCAGATCCCCCCCGGCCCGCGAAACCCCGTCGGACTCGCCTGGGTCGGCCTCGATCTTCCAGGCTACGGCATCCACGGCACCCCCAAGCCCGAACTGATCGGCAAAACCGGCTCCCACGGCTGCTTCCGCCTCACCAACTGGGACGCCCTCCGCTTCGCCGGCCTCGTGCAGGTCGGAATGCCCGTCAAAATCGTCAATCCCGAGCGGAATTCCGGCTAGTCCTCCGGCACCCTCCCGCCGCCACACCACCCCAACCGTCTTGCGCATCAGCCCCCATTTCGCTATAATTGCCGGACTATGGCTACATTGATGTATCGTACTGCGGGCGAATCTCACGGCCCCGCGCTCATCGCGCTGGTTGAAGGCATGCCCCATGGCTGTCCGGTGGATACCGACCTCATCAACCGCGAACTCCAGCGCCGCCAGGGCGGTTACGGCCGCGGCGGACGCCAGAAAATCGAAACCGACAAGGTGCAATACCTCTCCGGCGTCCGCATGGGAAAGACCATCGGCTCGCCCATCGCCCTCATGGTCCCCAACAAGGACAACCGCCTCGACGATCCCGCCGCCACTCCGCCCCTGCATCGCCCGCGCCCCGGCCACGCCGATCTCGCCGGCGCCGTAAAGTGGCTCACCTCCGATTGCCGTGAAGTGCTCGAACGCGCCAGCGCCCGTGAAACCACGGTCCGCGTCGCCGCCGGCGCGCTCGCCAGGTGCCTCCTCAAACAATTCGGGATCGAAGTCTTCGGCTTCGTCCGCACGGTAGGGGAGGCCACCGGCAAATTTGCCGTGACCGAGGAAAACTGGCGCGAATTGCTGGTCAAACGCGATGCCTCGGAAGTCTATTGCCCGGACGCCGCAGCCGATGCCGCCATGCGCGAATTCATCAACCAGCAGAAAATGAACAAGGACACCGCCGGCGGCATCGTGGAATGCCACGTCTTCGGCTGCCCGGTCGGCATGGGCTCCTGCCTCACGTGGGACGGGCGGCTCGATTCCCGCATCGCCGCGGCCGTCGTCGGAATTCAGGCCTTCAAGGGCGTCGAAATCGGCATGGGCTTTGAGGTGGCGCGGCTTCCAGGATCTCAGGTGCATGACGAAATCGCCTTCGATGCCGCCAGGAAAAACTCCCCCTCGCTCGGGTTCGCCCGCAAAACCAACAATGCCGGCGGCCTGGAAGGGGGGATGACCAACGGCCGTCCCGTGGTGGTGCGCGGCGCGATGAAGCCGATCTCAACCCTCGGCAAACCGTTGAAGTCGATCGATCTCCGGACGAAGGAAGAATCCGAGGCAGGGTGGGAACGGTCCGACATCTCGGCGATCTCCGCCGCAAGCGTGGTGATGGAAAACGTCATTGCATTCGAAATCGCGCGGTCGCTTGTGGAGAAATTCGGCGGAGATTCGCTGAAGGAAATGCGGCAGAATTATGAAAGTTATCTCGCTGCCGCGCAACTAATAGATGGGAACGAGTGATCCGGCAGGCCTGGCGCCGGTCGGTCACGGTTATTATTTGCCAAACATGCTGCCGCCACGTGGCGACGGGGCACTGCTCGCACTTTCGTGTGAAACTCGGGCGACGGTGTGGCGTTTTAGCCGAAGATCAGGGGAGGCCTAGGCAGGGTTTGCATGCTTGAAGCCGTCAAACGTTACGCGCGAAAAGTGCTCCTGTTGCACTTGTTCCTCTTGATGCTGGTGGTGGTAGTGGTCCTGGGGGCGGCGCGGTCCATCTACCACTCCGCACGCGCCCAGGCGATCAAGCAAAGCGCCGAACGCCTGGACCTCCTCTCCCAGCAGACCGCCCGCGGCATCGAAAACTACTACGTCTCCATCATGTCCGACCTGCAGGCACTCCTCCAGGACCAGAGCGAAGCCGCCGCGGCAACCCAGGAATGGATCCCTCCCCGCAACCGCATCGGCAACCTGCGGCAGCGGTTCCAGCAGCGGCCCGCGCTCGTCGACCAGCGCTCCATGTCCATGATGTGGAAACAACTCAACGGACGCGTCGCGGACCTCTTCGTCGTCGACAACGAGACCGGCAAAGTGGTGGGACATTACCCCGAGACGAAGGATGCGCTCGAATTCGGAGAACGCCTGGCGGCCAAGCACATGGAATGGCTGCGCGGCCTGAAGGAAACCTCCATCAGCACGCTTCAGCGCGAAGCTGCCAACCCCGTCGGGGATTACCACCTGATCGCAGTGCCCGCCCTCGCCATGCAACCCTTTCCGCGAAATACCGAGGCGCGCAATGGACCCGAATCGCGCAACGGCGAGGCTGGCGCCGGAGCGCCGCCCCCGCCGGGATCGCCGGGAGGCCCGGGCTCGGAAGGCCCGGCAGGCGGCCGGCCGCTGCAGCGGTTTTTCGGGGGCCCCGATCCTCAGCGCCTTCCCGTGCTCAAGCCCCGCACCGTTGTCGCCGTCGTGCCGATCAGCGAAGTACGCGAACGCTTCTTCGATTCCCTGAACCAGAAGGGCGTCGTCAACGCCGCCCTCCTCGATGATGCCGGAACCGTCCTGGTCTCTATCAACCCCAAGTTCATTGGAATGAACGTCCTGGCGAACATTTCCGCCGGAGCTCGCGAAAGCATGCAGGGACTGATCACCGGCAGCGAGGAGGGAACGCGCGTCGTCGATCAACCCTATTCCATCGGCGGCGAAACGATGGCGGGACGCATCCTCGCCTTCCGCGATATCAAGGACCTTCCCGGACGCAAATGGACCGTCCTCACCTCTTCCCCCGTCTCCGATGCCGAACTGCTCGTCAAAGACATGTTCCGCGATGCGCTGCTCTGGGCCATTATCCTGTCCATTTCCGTCACCATCATTCTCGCCTCCACTTCCTACTTCATGATCCGCAGCCGGGTCCGCTACGAACGGGCGCGTCATGACCTCCTCGCCCGCGAACTTGATCAGGCCCGCCAGATCCAGCTCGCCTGGCTCCCCGATGCGGCCAACCCGCCCGCCGGACTCGAGGTCTCCGCAGCCAACCTCCCTGCAAGCCACATCTCCGGCGATTTTTACAACTGGTTCCATCTCCCCGCCCCCGCCTATTCCAAGCAGACCGCCGAGCACATCGAAGACGGCGCCGACGCCTCCCGCATCGCCATCGTCATCGGCGACGTCACCGGCCACGGCATGGCCGCCGCCTTCCTGATGGCCACCACCCAACTGCTCGTGCGCACGACCCTCTCACGATACCAGGATCCCGGCCGCTGCCTGCAGGAAGTGAACAAGCAACTCTGCACGCAGGGATTCCGCGGGCAGTTCGTCACCATGCTCGTGATGGTGCTCGATCCGCGGAGCAGTTCCATCGAAATCGCCACCGCCGGCCACCCCGCCCCGCTCGTCGAACGGCACGGAAAATTCGAATCGCTGGAGATGGAGCCGCAACTCGTCCTCGGCGTCGATCCCACCGAGACCTACAAAACCGAAGGGTTCATCCTCGAACCCGGCGCATCGATCATGCTCTACACCGACGGCGTCGTCGAAGCAGAAGCCGATGGCGGCGAACAGTACGGCCTCGATCGCCTGTGCGCCGCGCTGGCGGCCGTCAAGAACGGCGGCGAAAAGGCCTCCGAGATGCGCATCCAGGCCGTGCTGCAGGATGTGAAGCGTTTCTGCGCCAACAAAGACCTCGCCGACGACGTCACCTTGGTCGCCGTCCGAACCACCGCCGCCGCCGTCGGAATCTCCGCAGGCATCGGCGTGTAAGGAAATGATCTCAACGCGCGATCATCAATGCGTGCGTGTACGCACCACGCTTCACACGTTCGCCAGATTCTTAATCAACTCCCGAATCGGCGTCTGCACCGCCGTGAAGATCGGCGTGTCCCGCTCCGTGTAACGCGATCCCTCCGATTCCCGCAGCTCCTGCACCAGGTCCAGGAAATCCCCCGGCTCTTCCGTCTCGAACGCCACCACGAATTCCTGATCGTCCAGCCCGAACGAATACGTCGTGTTCAACCGCACCGACTGGTACTTGTTGCCGATCTCGATGTGCTCATCCATGATCCCCTGCCGCGCCTGCTTCGACAGCAGGTACCACTCGCGCTTTTTGACGAACGGATAGACGAACACGTACTTGTGTTTCCCCGGCTTGATCACCGTCCGCGATTCATCGTGCGACGGATCCAGTTTGTCGATGTAGGTCGAGCGTTTCGTCTGCGCCAGGTACGAGTGCGGCGTCTCGAGGTAGCCCGCGATCGGCAGCCGGTTGATCGCCGCCGAAAAATTCTGCACATCGTCCAGGTTGAACGAAATCTTCCAGAACATGATGTCCACATCCGCCCGCGTGCCGATGCACGAATACGTCAACAGGATCAATTTTTCGCGGTTGTTCGATTCCACGAGTTCGGCGAACTGGTTCAGCATCGCCCGCTGCTGATCCTGCGGGAGCCGCCGGAACTCCGGGAGAAGCTTGTAAAAGGCAAAAGAGACAAACTGCCGCCGCACCGGCGTAGTCGCGGGCCGCACGCCCTGGGGTGCCGGCGCGTGGCCAGGCCGGCCATGGGAAGCGTGGGCAGGGGGGGTGGAAGGGGCGGGGGCAGTCGATTCGGACATGTGAACCTCGTTTACCGGAAGCCAAAAAAAGCGACAGAGAATCTATTTTGGCGAAACGGGCCGGCAATGTAAAATCTCCTCAACCTTATCGGACTTCGCTGACCCACTTCCTTTGTCATCGGCTCGACAAAATATCGTACGCTTGCCGATACACATGGAATCTCTTTCCTGTCTTTCCAGAGGAGCCTTGCCCATGAAGCGAGTACTGAGTCTTTTGATGGCTGCGTGCCTGGCAGTTGCCGGAGTCACCACACTCGGTGGATGCAACGGAGCCCGCAGTGATGCCCTCAATGCCGTCTCCAACGGCCCCACCGGCTTCATGATCAAAACCCTCCACCGCGGCGACCGCGAACGCAAGTACGGCCTCTTTGTCCCTGTCGCCTACAACCCCAGCCAGTCCTACCCTGTCATCATCTTCCTCCACGGCATGGGTGAGGGCGGCAACGACGCCCACGCCAACATGCGCGTCGGCCTCGCCCCCTTCGTCCACGACCGCCAGGCCAATTTCCCCTTCATCTGCATCTTCCCCCAGTCTCCCTCCGGCGGGTGGGATGAAAATTCCGAATCCGCCGCCGATGTCATCGCAGAACTCGATGCCGTCTCCGCTGAATACCACGTCGATGCCGACCGCGTCAGCCTCACCGGACTCTCCACCGGCGGCTACGGCACCTGGGCCATTGGCGCCAAGTACAAGGACCGCTTCGCCGCGCTCGTCCCCATGGGCAGCTCCTCCTATGACGGCAAAGACGCACAGAAACTCGTCGACATGCCCATCTGGGCCTTCCACAACACCGGCGACATGTTCGCCGGCGTCTGGAACGACACCGGCATGGTCGACAAGGTCAACTCCCTCGGCGGCCACGCGAAGATGAACACCTACGGCGCCCTCGGCCACGACGTCTGGGAAACCGTCTACGCCAAGGGCGAACTCTTTGACTGGCTCCTCCAGCAACGCAAGAGTTCCCGCACCGCCGGAACCGGAATCCCCGCGAACAAAACCAGCAGCGTCGTTCCCGCCGGTTCCTACAGCCCCAGCGCCTCGAGCTCCAACACCCGCGTGATCAACACGCCGTATTGAGGCGCCCGATTCGGATGAAATGAACCGAGGCACGATTGCTTTGCCGCAATCGTGCCTCGTGCGTTATCGTGCCGTGATGATCCGCCAAGCGCCGGACTTTTCCGCCCTCCCCAGCCGCCCCCGCGCGAAGCGCTGGGCCCGCCTCCTCGTTTACCTCCTGATGCTCGCCATTGCCTGCGCCGCCATCTGGTGGATCGACCGCGGCGCGATGCTCACCAACGTGCATCCCGCAGCCACGTCGCCAGCTCACTGACCGCCGATGAGCTGCCTTGCCGCGGCAATCGCCGCATCCGCTGTGGGAAACTCCCCCTCCAACTGCCGGTCGTAAAGCGCCTCCAGCCACCGCTTGAACGTCGGCCCCGGCCTGGCGCCGAGCTTGATGAGCACATCCCCCGTCACAAGCGGCGCCGGCGCCACCCCCTCTTCACGCAGCGACGTGAGGCGCTCACCAAGTGCAAGAAGCTGATCCGCATTCGCCGGGTCCGCGCGATACACCGACTCCAGGTGCGAAAACCGCCCATCCGCCATCAGCCGCTTCAGGCTCGCCTTCGTCAGGTCTTCCCACTCCTCCAACTGCGGCAGCTTCGCCGCCAGCCACCCGAGTTCCTCCGTCTCCTCGTTGCTCAGCATCAACCGCGACCGCAGCGCCGCCACGTGATCCGTCGGCGCGGATACCTGCAGATCCAGGAGCATGCTGAACAACACCACCGCGCGCGTCGTCTGCGCCGGCAACCCCGCCGTGATCGGCCAGTCCTGCTGCACGGCCCCCTCCCTCGGCGGAAGCCCGAACACCTCCTCGAACATCGCCGCAAAACCCGCCAGGAGATCCAGCGCCGCCACCCGCGTCGGATGTTCCAGCATCAACCGGATCTCCTCCCCGACGCGTTCCCGGCTGATCGTCGCAATCTTCTTCTGCTGCGCCGCAATGGCGTTCCTCGTCCCCTCCTCAATTGCAAACCCGAGCCGCGCCGCGAAGCGCACCGCGCGCAGCATCCGCAGGTGATCCTCCGCAAACCGCTCCTCCGCCTTCCCCACGGCCCGCAGGATCTTCGCATCAATGTCCTTCCGACCGTCAACGAAATCATGCAGCTCGTTGGCCGCCGGATCGAAAAAGAGCGCATTACACGTGAAGTCCCGCCGCTGCGCATCCTCCCGGGCGTCCGTGAACCGGACGGAATCCGGATGCCGCCCGTCCGAATACACCCCATCCGCGCGAAACGTGGCGACTTCCACCTGCTGCTGCTTCTCGCGAACAAGAATTACGCCGAACGCCGCCCCCACCTGCTGCGCCCGGGGAAACAGCCGCAGCACCTCTTCGGGCCGCGCGGAGGTCGCCACGTCGTAATCCTTCGGCGGCCGCTCCATGAGCCGGTCTCGCACGCACCCGCCCGCCCAGTAGGCGACGTGGCCGGCGGACTGAAGCTTCTCCACCACGCGTCTGGCGAGCGATTCTGTTGAAACGGGACGCATGAAAGGATTGTAATGCGATGCTTTCGCACCTGCACATCGCGCGATCGCCCCTCCGCGGGGGTGGGCATTTTCCGCACGCCGCCCCCCATCTGCCGATCGGCAGTTGTCTGCACTGGTGCAGGACGCTATAGTTGTGTCATGCAACTATTGCGTCAAACAACCAATCCGCAACTGGTCGAGAATGCCTCGCACCAACTCGTCAGCGGCGTGCCCCCGATTATATGGTTCATCCGCCACAACATGCGGCCGCACCGCAAGGGTCTGTCCCTGCAGCAGTTCCGTGCGCTCGTCCTGGTCGACCGCCAGCCCGATGCCAGCCTCTCCGACATCGCGGAACAGCTTAGCGCCTCCCTCCCCACCACCTCCCGCCTCATTGCCGGACTCGTCGCCAAGGGAATGGTCACCCGCAAGGGCTGCTGCGAAGACCGCCGCCAACTGGAACTCGTCATCACCCGGCTCGGCCGCGACATGCTCGATTCCGCATGGGCCGCCGTCCAGAAAAGAATCGAACAGGAACTCGGCACGCTCTCGGAAGCTCAACTGAAAACCGTGCTCGACTCCATGAAAATTCTCCAGGGCATTTTCGGATCGCTCGAACTGCCCGATCGCGAAATCCCGCACCACCGAACCAAGGAACGCACAGGGCATCGGGCGGGGGACAAAGTGGATCCGCCCGGCGGCAGGCGTGCGCGGCCTCTGCAGCGCGCCTCCAAGTAGTTTTTGACCCAACCATCGGGAACAAGGTTTCACCATGTGGATCGTGCGACTGGCACTCCGGCGTCCTTACACCTTCGTGGTGGCGGCGCTGCTCGTTCTCATCCTCGGCATCATCGAGATCCTCTCGATGCCCACCGACATCTTCCCCGCCATCGACATCCCCGTCGTCTCCGTCATCTTCAATTACACCGGCATGTCGCCTCCCGAAATGGAGCAGCGCATCGTCACCCCCTTTGAGTCCATTCTCACCACCACCGTCAACGACATCGAACACACCGAGAGCCAATCCCTCAACGGCGTCAGCGTCACCAAGATCTACTTCCAGAAAAACGCCAAAATCGACGTCGCCATCGCCCAGATCACCGCCGTCTCGCAGACCGCCACCCGCATGATGCCCCCCGGCACGCAGCCGCCCCTGATCATCCAGTACAACGCCTCCAGCGTCCCCATCCTCGAACTCTCCATCGGAAGCGACACCCTCCCCGAGCAGCAACTCTTCGACGAAACCGTCCACGTCCTCCGCCCCCAGCTCATCACCATCCCCGGCGTCCAGGTGCCCTACCCCTACGGCGGAAAGATGCGAAACGTCATCGTCGACCTCGACCCCGACAAACTCTACGCCTACGGCATCTCCCCCTCCGATGTCTCCAACGCCGTCAACGCCCAGAACCTCATCCTCCCCGCCGGCACCACCAAGATCGGCAAACAGGAATACCCCGTCCTCCTCAACAGCGCCCTCCCCTCCCCCGAAGCGATGAACCGCATCCCCATCAAAACCGTCCACGGCACCACGATCTACCTCAGCGACGTCGCCCACGTGCGCGATGGCTTCGCCGTGCAGACCAACGTTGTCCACGCCAACGGCAAGCGCGGCGTCCTTCAGCCCATCCTCAAGGCCGGCAACGCCTCCACCCTCTCCGTCGTCAACGCCGTCCTCGCCAAGCTCCCCCAGATCCGCGAATCCCTCCCGAAAGACCTCAAAGTCACCCCCATGTTCGACCAGTCCATCTTCGTCCGCGCCTCCGTCTGGGGCGTCGTCAAGGAAGCCGCCATCGCCGCCGGACTCACCGCCCTCATGATCCTCCTCTTCCTGGGCAGTTGGCGCAGCACTCTCATCGTCATGCTCTCGATTCCCCTCTCCATCCTCGTCTCCATCATCGTCCTCGCCTTCATGGGCGAAACGCTCAACGTCATGACCCTCGGCGGCATGGCCCTCGCCGTCGGCATCCTGGTCGATGACGCCACCGTCGAAATCGAAAACATCCACCGCAACCTCCACCAGCGCAAGCGCCTCGTGCAGGCCATCCTCGACGGCGCCCAGCAGATCGCCGTCCCCGCCCTCGTCTCCACCCTCTGCATCTGCATCGTCTTCGTCCCCGTCGTCTTCATCAGCGGCGCCGCCAAATACCTCTTCACCCCGCTCGCCATGTCCGTCGTCTTCGCCATGATGACCAGCTATCTCCTCAGCCGCACGCTCGTTCCCACGCTGGTCCATTACCTCCTCGCCGGTGAAGTCGAACAATACGGCGGCGTCATCGACCACGATGACCCCCACGCCATGCACGTCCTCCACGCCAAGGAAGCCAAGGCCCACGGCCAGCCCGTCCCCGAGGAAGACCTCGAATTCACCGACCGCCTGTTCAGCCCCCTCGGCATTTCCATTTCCATCGGCGTGCTCGTCCTCATCGCTGCGGTCCTCGCCCTCATCGGTTTCACGAGCCTCGGCGCGTGGGCCCCTCCCCTCCACAACCTCGTCTTCGGCGCCTCCCTCTGGTGCATGCACAACCCGCGCACAATCGGCGAAATCGCCCTCGCCGGCCTCGGCATCGTCCTCCTCTTCTACCTCGTCCTCCAGCTCCACCGCCCCTTCAACTGGCTCTTCGAAAAAGGCCAGCGCCTCTACGGCGGCTTCCTCGATTGGGCCCTCGCCCACCGCTACCTCACCGCTGCCGGTTTCCTCCTCTTCGTCGCAGCCTCCTGTTTCCTCTATCCCCACATCGGCACCGACTTCTTCCCCACCGTCGATGCCGGCCAGATCCGCCTCCACGTCCGCACCCCGCCCGGCACACGCATCGAAGAAACCGCACGCCGCTACGCCGAGGTCGAAGCCGCCATCCACAAAATCGTCCCCGCCAATGAAATCAACACCGTCATCGACGACATGGGCATCGCCAACAGCGCCATCAATCTCTCCCTCAGCGACGGCTCCGTGATGTCCCCTTCCGACGGCGAAATCCTCATCGCCCTCAACGAAAACCATCGCCCCACCGCCCAGTACATCCGCACCCTCCGCAAGCAGCTCCACAAGCAGTTCCCCGACCTCACTTTCTTCTTCGCCCCCGCTGACATGGTCACCCAGGTCCTCAACTTCGGCCTCCCCGCCCCCGTCGATGTCCAGATCGCCGGCCTCCTCCCCCAGGTCCCCAACAACGAGGCCATCGCTGAAAAAATGATGAAGGACCTCGCCAGGCTCCCCGGCGTCGTCGACGTCCACCTCGCCCAGGTCCCCAAAACCCCCAACATCCACGTCAACGTCGACCGCACCCTCGCCAGCGTCCTCGGCCTCTCCCAGCGCGACGTCGCCAGCGACCTCCTCATCTCCCTCAGTTCCAGCAACCAGACCGCCCCCAACTTCTGGGTCGATCCCCGCAACGGCTTCCAGTACAACGTCTACGTCCAGACTCCCCAGTACAACATCAACTCCATGAACGACCTCGAGAACACCCCCATCCTCCCCACCAGCGGCGTGACACGTCCCGGAGATTCCCAGCTCCTCGTCAACCTCTCCACCACCGATCGCGGCTTCTCCCCCACCAACATCACCCACTACAACATCCGCCCCACCTTTGACGTGCAGATGGGCGTCCAGGGCGTCGACCTCGGCACCGCCGGCAAGGAAATCGCCAACGTCGTCAACAAGTACCGCGGCGACCTCAAGGGCGGCTCCATCATCCGCCTCCTCGGCCAGGTCCAGAGCATGAACGCCTCCTTCTCCGGCCTTGGCTACGGCCTCATCTTCGCCGTCGTCCTCGTCTACCTCCTCATGGTCATCAACTTCCAAAGCTGGCTCGACCCCCTCATCATCCTCATGGCCCTCCCCGGCGCCGTCGCCGGCATCCTCTGGGTCCTCTGGGCCACCCAGACCACCATCAGCGTCCCCGCCCTCATGGGCGCCATCATGAGCATCGGCGTCGCCACCGCCAACTCCATCCTCATGATCACCTTCGCCAACGATCAGCGCCTCACCGGCATGAACGCCCACGACGCCGCACTCTCCGCCGGCCTCACACGCCTCCGCCCCGTCATGATGACCGCACTTGCTATGATCATCGGAATGCTCCCCATGGCACTCGGCCTCGGCGAAGGCGGCGAACAGAACGCCCCCCTCGGCCGCGCTGTCATCGGCGGACTCTCCATGGCCACATTCGCCACCCTCGTCTTCGTCCCCGTCGTCTACAGCCTCCTCCGCCGAAAGGCCCGCGAGACCCACGTTGAAAAGGAATTGATGTAATGGACCCGCACCCCGAGAAAAACCAGCAGCCAAACGGCGGGACTGCCATCAGCGAACCGCCCCATCAACCGAGCGCCTCCGCGTCCTCCCATGGCGAGCACGCTCTCCCCAAAGATCTCAAGCGCCCTCACCCCGTCGCCATCATCGCCGCCCTCCTCCTCTTCTGCGCCGTCCTCGCCGGCCTCTTCTTCCTCGGCTGGGACCCCCACAAAAAAGCCGAAGAACAGGCCCAAGCCGACGCCGCCGAACGCGTCGATGCCCTCCCCGTCGTCACGGTGGCCCATCCGCAACCCAGCAAATCCGTCAAGGACCTCACCTGGCCCTGCGACGTCCGCGCAAACCAGGAAACCGCCCTCTACACCCGCGCCAGCGGCTTCCTCAAAACCCTCTACGTCGACATCGGCAGCAAGGTAAAAGCCGGACAGACCCTCGCCGAAATCGATTCCCCCGACGTCGACGCCCAGCTCACCCAGAGCCAGGCCGCCCTCAAGCAGGCCCAGGCCAGCGTCGCGAAGGCCAAGGCCGATCTCAAGCTCGCCGAGCAAACCCTCGCCCGCTACCAGAACCTCCAGCACGCAGGCAACAACACCGTCACCCAGCAGGAGGTCGACGAAAAGCAGGCCGCCCTCGACCAGGGTCACGCCGAACTCGATCTCGCTAACGCCAACGTCGCCGCCGCCGATGCCGCCGTCAAACGCTTCACCGCCCTCCAGCAGTTCGAAAAAATCGTCGCCCCCTTCGACGGCGTCATCACCGCCCGCAACTACGATGTCGGCGCACTCCTCTCCCCCAGCGACACCGGACCCAACAAGCAGATCTTCAACATCGCCCAGACCGATCCCGTCCGCGTTTTCGTCAACGTTCCCCAGGTCTACGCCACTGCCATCAAAAGTGACGAACCCGCCTTCCTCGAAGTCCGAAACTACCCCGGCAAAACCTTCGAAGGCGCCGTCATCCGCCGCACCGACGCCATCGACCTCTCCACCCGCGTCATGACCTTCGAAGCCCACTTTCCCAACCACGACGGCGAACTCGTCCCCGGAATGTACGCCAACGTCCGCCTCGGCGTCTCCGAGCCCCACCCCGTCCTCGTCATCCCCACCAGCGCCCTCGTCTTCAACGCCGGCGGCACCCAGGTCGCCGTCATCCAGGATGGCAAGGTCCACTTCCAGCCCGTCAAAGTCGGACAGGACCGCGGACAAACCATGGAAATCACCGACGGCATCACCGAAAAAGACGAAATCGTCGCCGCCCCCGGTGAACAGCTCACCGAAGGCGCCCCCGTCGAGATCGCCAACACCCCCGGCGAAACCGCCAAAGCCCCCGCTCCCGCCAACCCCAAATTCGCCGAAGCCAAGTAACGCGGTCATCCTGCCCGCATACGTCCCGCAGGCCGTCCGGGGGGGGAGACGCGAGAACAAAAAAAGGCCCGCCATCCAAGTGGCGGGCCTTCCCATTTTTGCCAATCAACAGCCGCCCCGAATCACCCCTCCGTCTCCACCACAATCACGGTCGCATACTCCGTCAACCCCTTCTCCGGCACCGAAATCGAATACCCCGCATCCGTCTTTTCCACCGCCAAAGGCTTGTGATCCGGATCCGCCAGCAGATACGCCCCCTTCACCTTCTCCGTCATCGCCGGCGTCACAAACTTCCCATCCGTCGGCCAGTTGAACACCGAAAAATACAGCTTCCCCAGCTTCGTCGTGCAACGCCAGTCCTTCGGAAAATCGTAAATATCCCGCCCGCGGCTGTCCCGCTTCCCCGACGGCTTCCCAAACTCCTCACCGAACGGCGTCACACCCGCCCCATAGATCGCCTCCCCGTTCGCCTTCATCCACTTCCCCACCTCGTGCAAAATGTCCTGGCTCTCCTGCGGAATCACCCCCTCCGCCGTCGGACCCACGTTCAACAGATAATTTCCCCCCTTCGACACAATATCCGTCAGCTTGAAAATCAAATCCTCCGGCTTCTTCCAGTTGTGATCATGCACCTTGTACCCCCACGTGTCGTTCAACGTCGCTGGCGTCTCCCAGTCCCCCATCCGCACGGTGGGGGGGATGTGATTGTCCCCCTCCGATGCGTAATCGCTCTTGCTCCCCTGCCCGATCCGCCCGCTCACCAGGCAGTTCGGCTGCAGCTCGTGCACCAGCTTCTCCAGCTTCCCCGCACGCTCCGGCGTCATCACGTTCCGCGGCGTATCAAACCACACCAGCGCAATCGGCCCGTAATTGCTCAAAATCTCCCGCACCTGCGGCAGGCACTTGTCCTCGAAATACTGCTCGAAATCCTTCTTGTCGTCCGGCCCGAAGTCCCACGTGTTCCCGATCCCGTTCGGCTCATGCCAGTCCTGCGCCTGCGAATAGTAAAACCCGAACTTGATCCCCCGCTTCGCACACGCCGCCGCCAGCTCCTTCATCGGATCCCGATGAAACGGCGTCGCATCCACAATGTTGTACGGCGACACCTCCGACTTGAACATCGCAAACCCGTCGTGATGCTTCGACGTGATCGTCAGATACTTCATCCCAGCGTCCTGCGCCAGCTGCGCCCACGCATCCGCATCAAACTTCGTCGGATTGAACTCCGCCGCGTACTTCTCATATTCCTTCACCGGAATCTTCGCATGATTCATAATCCACTCCCCGATCCCCGGCACATCCTTCCCCTTGTAAACCCCCGCCGGCACCGCATACAGCCCCCAGTGAATGAACATCCCGAACTTCGCCTCCCGCCACCAACCGATCCGCGCCGCATGTTCCGGCGTCTCCGGATTCTGCGGCCGCCGCGGCTGCTGCGGAATCGTGTACTCCGCCGTCGTCGGCACCGTCGTCTGCCCGAACGCCTGCATCGATACGGCCGATGCAATCGCCGCCGCAACAAGAACACTCCAGGAATTTCGCGTGAGCATGGATTCTCCAGTGAAAAAGCGGTGCCGCCGATCAATGCCGGCGTGGGATGTGGTGGCGTCATTCTATCAACGGAACGTCAACCTGCGTATTGCCCCCGGAATTGCCAACTCTCCCCGCAAAAACAAATGCGGCGACGCCAGAGGTGCGCCGCCGCGGGTGTGGGGTCAAATCGTCCTTTTTCTTACTTCTTCTTCGCCTCGCCCCCCGACGCCGCCGCCCCGCCGCCGCCCGCCTTCCCGCCCGCCGGCGCACCGTCATTCCCGATGAACCCATGCCGCTGATGCTGCCAGATCAACCCCAGCAGCGCAATCGAGGTCACCAGCAGCGGCATCAGCACCGGCTTCGTGTTCAGCGAATTCCCCACCTCGCTCGACCACGGCGAAAACTTCATCAGCATCGCCGCGCTCCCCAGCACAAACATCGTCGCACCCTGCACGCACGTGAACAGGATCACCGACGTCTTGAACAAAATGAACGACAACATCCCCAGCACCACCAGCCCCACCAGTCCGCCCGCCCACGCCATCCCCACCGGCTGCTCGCAATACGCCCAGATCGCCATCCCCACCACCGCGCCTACCAGACCCCCGCACACCGCCACCGCATACTTCATCAACGGCCACGAAATCGCCCCGAACAGCAACGCCCCCAGCACCGCCGCCACCGTCGCAATCTGCGCCCGCTCCCCCAGCAATCCCCCCAGCCAGAACCCCAGCGCCACGCAATTAAACACCACGATCCAGCGATACGCCTTGAACCCGAACATCATCAGCAGCACGCCGATGATCGCCAGCGCCGCAGCGAAAAACACCTCCGCCCCCGCCAGCGAGTCCAGCACCCGCGATTGCTCCGGCAACGTCTGCGCCGCCAGTGTGAATAGATGACCCAGAGAGGAATGCATGCAAACCTCCAATGCAACGGGAATCCGCGCCGGCTCGCCGACGCGGCAGGGCCCTTCCAGGGCGATTGTTCTGGTACGAAGCTCCGCTTCCACGTGCCAGATGAAACGACACTGCTGTCACGCTTTCATCCGCTATCGGCACGCCCCCCAACTCGCCTGCACAATTCGCAAGGCCGCCAAATTGGACGTGAATCACCGCTCAGGCCGTCGGTACCGCCGCCACCGGCGGCGCGTCCGCCGGGGGCGCCGCCTTCGCCTTCATCTTCTTCCGCGGGAAAAACCGGTACTGGATCCCCATCCCGATCACCATCACCACCCCCAGCGTCACGTACCGCCAACGCGCTGAAAACGGCAACGCCCCCTCGTACTGCGGCGCGTACACATGCAGCAGCGCATGCACCCCCGAAAGAATCATCAACGCCCCCAGCAATGCCGTAATCACCCACGTCGTTGCCCGCGGAAACCCGAACGCAATCAACAACGCAATCGACGCCGTCCCGATGCTCACCACCAGCAACCGCTGCTGGTGCACCCGCGGAATCGCATTCCAGTGATCGCTCAGCGACCGCGCAATCGCCGCCATCCCATTGCTCACCGCCGCAATACCGCCGCTCAACCCCGACACCCGCTCCCCCTTTTTCGCCTGCGCCGTCGTCGGCCCCGCCCCCAGCCGGTCCGTATGAATCAACAGATCACTCGCGGGCACCTGCACATTCGCCGCGGTAGGGGAGGGGGGTGGGCTCGCCAGCACCGCCTGGATGTGCCACCGGTAATACATCCCGCCCACCGCCACCCCCAAACACAACGCCAGGATCAATCCCTGCAGCAACCGAAACGCCAGCGCCCCCGCCAGCGCCCCGATCACAAACCCCACGATCCCCCCCGTCGCAATCGTGATCCCCGTGAACTTCGGTAGCAGCCACGCCCCCAGCGCTGCCACCCCGATCCCCAGCAGCATCGCCACCGAAAATCGCGCAATCTTCACCCCCGCCGCCCACACCACGATGCCCGACGCAATCACCAGGATCGCCACCCCGCCCAGCACCTGCTGCGCCTCCGGCGGAAGGATGTCGATGAAAGATCCACTCATATCGCGCTTCCCCTCTGTTCCACGCGCACAAAACAGCGCATCATTATAGATCGGCCCGCCTCCCCCTTTTCCTTCCCAATTCCCATCCCGCGCCAACCGCCCCCGCAAAAAAGAGAAACCCGCGAACCGGAATCCGCGGGCCCCATCATTCAATTGTTCACCGACTCGCCGATTCGCGAATCAAACCACGTTGACCTTCCGGCCATACCGCCGCTTCCGGTTGATCAACTGCCGCCCCTTCTTCGTCTTCATCCGGGCGCGGAAACCAATCTTGCGGACGCGCTTACGATTCGAAACCTTGTGCGGATAATGCATGACTCTAACTCCGTCTGTCGCTGCTCACCCGCCGGGGGAGAGCCTGTTTTCTCTTCGCAGCCTCACGGTTGGACGCTCACCGTGACGGCCTTGTAGCTGCTGTTGCCCGCCGAGTCCGTCGACCGCACCGTCACCCGGTGCGCCCCAACGCTCATCGGATGCGTCACAATTGTGAACGCCTCCTGCGGCGAATCGAAAATCTTATCAAACGCCAACGCCGGTTGCCAGTCCCCCTGCCCATCAATTTGATACCGGACATTCACCACCGGCGACATCGCATCCTTCGCCTCCCCCGAAATCTTCGCCCGATTCCCCTCCACCGTCCCCTTCAATTCCCCCATCACCGGCGCCGTGTGATCGATTGTGAACGGCGCTGACGCCCGTGCCCGCTCCAGTGCCTCCGTCGCCGCGTTGTCCGGCGCGTCCGACGCCACCACCTTCACCTGGTACTTCCCGTCCGGCACCGCACGCGTGTCCCAGTCATAAGAAATATCCGTCACATGCTTCGCCACCAGCGTCCACGGATCCTTCTCGTTGTTCGCATGCTTGTAGTACACCCGGTACACCAGCGTGTCGTTGTTCGGATCCGTCGCATCCCACGTGATGTGCAGAATGTTCGCCGGCGTCGCCTCGTCCGTCGCATCCCCCGAATCGCTGTCCATGCTGTCATCCCCCGCCGACGACGCATCCACCGTCACGCTCTTGATCCGCGGCGGCAGGTTCTCCGTCTTGTACCCCAGCCGAATCTGGTTCACCGTCGGCGTGCTCGCCCCATCCCCCGTCAACGTCACCCGGTACTGCAGATACCGCGCCCCCGGCGAATTAATCTTCGTCGTCACCGCATCCGAATCCGCCGTCCACTCCGACCAGAAATTCCCCGTCGCATCCACATCCTGCGTGTTCCCGCTCCGCGTCGCAATCTTCACGCTCGTCCCCTCCGGCACCGCCCGGTCAATCCACGCATGCCCCCAGTCCGCCGTGTGCGATGCATCCAGCGCCTGCGACACAAACGTCCCGCGCTTCGCCAGCCCCGCCCCCAACTGATAAATCTTCGCCATGTTCCCCGGCCCCACAAACACCGCCCCCGACTTGTCCGCAAACAACGTCGAAATCTGCTGCTGCCTCACCCGCGCCACGAGCGCCAGCGACTGATCCCCCGGCCGATACCGATACAACTTCCCTTCCGGCCCCGTCCCCACCAGCAACTCCTCCCCGCCCGCCCCGCCTTTCGTGTACAGCAACGCATAATTCATCCCGCCCGCCTGCACCAGCGTCGAAACCCGCCCGTCCGCCCCAATCCGATACAAACTGCTCGCATCCTCGCTCGTCTCCGAACTGTCCGACGACAGCCCCCGCAGCCCCCTCACGCCCCGCCCCGGCAACGTCGGCGACCCCTTCCGCTTCTTCTTCGGCGAATCCGCCGCCTTCATCATCGCCTTCAACTGCGACACGTAATCGGTCCCCGCACACACATTCTCCCGCGAACGCACCCTCGGCTCCCACAACATCCCCTCCTGCGAAGTCGGCTGCGTCGCATCCGTGTCCGGCGGCTCCACCGGCTCCGGCTCAACCCCCGCCGGCTTGCTCTTCGTCTCCGGCTCATCCCCCATCCCGGAATCCTCCATGTCATCCGGACTCACTTCCGCCTTCGCCGTCGCCACATACAAATTCCCCGCACCATCCGACACAATCCCGCTCACATCCACCTTCCCTGCATCCAACAACACAAACGGCTTCCCGCCCTTCCCATCACACCGAATCACCAGCCCGTTCGCATCCGTCCCCGCAATCAAATTCCCGTTCCCATCCAGCGCCAGCGACATTACATTCTTCTGCTTCGTCTCCAGCACCACCGACGACTCCCCGCCCGCCGTCACCCGATACACCTTCCCATGCGGCCCCGTCCCCACATAAATCCCCCCATCCCCGCCCTCCACGATCGCCCAGATGTACGTCACATCCTTGCTCTCAAACACCGTCTTTCCCGCCGCATCGCCGCCACCCTTCGGATCCACCCGCACCACCCGCGCCCCCTCCCCCGAAAGCCCCGCCAGCAGGTTCCCCGCCCCATCCGCCGTCAACGCATTGATCTGCGAAAACCCCTTCGGCGCCGTATACACCGCCGTCGTCCCCTTCCCCTCCCCATCCACCCTGTAAATCACCGCGCTCCCGCCCACCCCGCTCACCGCCGCATACACCGCCCCATCCGACGTCTGCGCAAACGCACTCACCGATTCCCCCGTCCCCTTCAAATCCACCGCCGACAAACTCCGCCCCAGCGTCAACTCCCCATACGAATCCACCACCGTGTTCTCAAACTTCCCCTCCGTGTAATCATGCTGATTCGAAAACGAAAACGACTGCGGCTTCGCCGCCCGCGCCACCGCCGCCGCCATCAACACCAACGCAGCGCTCCCGACAACCCGTGCAGACAATCGCATGAACTCTCCGTGCTTGATCAATTTCTATAGTGGAAGCCGCCAAAAACAATTTCTTTCGTGTCCTTCGTGTCTTTCGTGGCTAATTTACAGTCCTCAATCCCCGCCATCATCCGCCGGCTCGCTCGCCGGCCGCGAATTCGCCGACCCCAGCCGCGCCCCCCGCCGCCGCATCCCCAGACCCCCGCCCCCACGCTTCCGCTCAAAGTACCGCCGGTCCGCATCCCGATCCACATGCACCACAAACACCTGCCCGCCGTCCGCAATCACGCACCCCGCATCCCCCTCCGTCCGCACCACCGATATCATCGGCGTCGCATCCGTCCGCCGATCGCTCGAATACAACGCGATCCGGCTCGCCGGCAGATCCTTCAACTCCCGCCCCGCCACCGCCGCCCCCGACACATTCATCTGCAATGTCGCATACAAATGGTCCGGCTTGTAGCTCACAATGTTCTCCACCGCGGTGATCAGCGCCCGTATGTTCTGCGGATCAAAATGCTGCGGCGCATAACTCGCCTCCTGCATCAACGCAAATGCCGAACTCCCCACCCCCAGCTGGTAATCCCCGTCCGGCGCATCCTCCGGTATCTTCACCCTCAGCACCACCTGCTTCATCCCCTCCTGGAACGGCTCAACATTCGCCACCGCCGTGATCTCATCCCCCGGCGCCGCCGTCAGCCGGTCCACGTTCACCGACGCCAGCGTCCCGCTCCGGTCCTTGTTCTCAATCGTCGCATTCAGCGTCACCCCCTTGAGCTGCAGGTTCTCAAACGGATTGTCCGCCAGCACCGCCACCGGCAGCAGCGTCAACGCCGGATTGAACGTCGCCGACGCCCCGAGATTATTGATCCGTATTGCCGTCTCACCGCCCGACCCTTCAAATTCAAAACTCCCCGTGATCCGCGCCGTGAACTGCTGCGGCAACGTCCGCTGCGCCACCAGCGTCTCGTTCAAAATCGCACCCAGCATCTCCGGCGTCAACCGCGGATGCGGCGCCAGCTCGTAGTGATACGTCTTGTGCAAAAGCCCGTCATCGTTCTTCACATTGAACACCACCGGCACCAGCGCCGGCGCCTTCCCCCGCACCCCCACAATCCCCGTCTGCTCGTCCGTCACCAGCGTCCCGTCCATCCCCATGCTCGTCCCCATCTTAAAACTCTGCGACACGTTCGGCATGATCGTATAAATGTACCCCGTCGCAATCGGCAGCCGCGTTCCCCCCTGCCCCAGGAACGAATGCCCGAACGCATACACCTTCCCGTCCCGCACCTCCGTCACCGTCCCGATCGCCGACAAATCCATGTCCCCCGACACCAGCGGCACCGCAATCGCCGACCCCGGCTCCAGCCGAATCTCCCCCGGCTTCAACTCCGCAATCCCCCCAAGCGTCTGCACCCCGTGCCTCCCCAACTCCGGCGTCGACCCCGCGCTCCCGGACTCCACCGGCATCAGTCCCGTCCCCGCCAGCGACGCCCGCAACTCTGCCACCGTCGACGCCGACCCGCCCCCAACCATCAACGGCGAAACCAGCGGCCGCAACCCCCCCCCAAAGCCCGCCGTTTCCAACGCCGCGGGCCGATCAATGCTCCTGCCCGCAACATCCCGCCCCAACGCCCCCGCCAACGCCTTCCACCCCGCCACCCGCGCCGCCATCCGCGCCGACGGCGAATCCGTCCCCCATCGCATCCCGCCCGCCGTCGTCGGCCCCTCCTTCGTCGTCTGTATCGACAGCATCTGTCGGATCGGCTGCACCCCTCCGATCGGATCCTTCGACATCTCCCACCCGTACGCAATCGCCCCGATCATCTTGTCCTGCACAAACACCGGCGACCCCGACATCCCCGCAATAATCCCCGAATGCTCCAACCCCAGCCCCGAACACCTTACCAATATCGCATTGTTCCCCGGCGTAAAATTCCGCACCACATCCACAATCTCAACGTCAAACCGCTCAATCTTCCCCCCATGCATCACCGTCAACCCATACCCCTTCATCCCCGGCCGCAACTGATCCTCAAACAAATACCGGCCCGGATCCGGATTCTCCGGCATCACATCCGCCGCCGGCGCAGTGGTAGGGGGGATCGGCGCCGGCGTCAGCGCCGTCGGGCCGTGTGGCGCCTCCGTCCCCGTCACCAGCGCGCGGGCGGAAACACACGATACGGAAAAAACGGCCGCGAGGAGTGCGGCGCTCCGAAGGCAATTCATGCAGCCACCCTGAGTGCGGAGTAAGGAGGGTTGAAGCCGTCCAATGTACGTTTGCGGAACCGCAGAAGCAACGCTCCCGGCCCGGTTCAGCCGCCCCTCGCGCCCGCACCGCAAACCAAAAGCACTGCGTCACTCCCTCCTCGCCCGCGGGTCCCGTAGTAGCCCCGGCCAACCGCTCGCCGCCTCAGACTCAGCGACAACAACATGATAGTTTCTTAAGTACCCCCACAAACTCTATTTATTCCTTGTCCCCCGGACGAGGGATTGGGTACGTTGTGGTTCTCTCGAATCCACGCAGCTGCCAGGTGGCTTCCCGGGAGGCTCCCTCCTCTCGCTCACGCTTACCTCCTGCTTGCGTATTTTCATGAGACAAACAGTTCGTAGGGCGAGCCGGCGCTGCCGGCAAGCGGAGATTTTGTCTTTTCAAGGACTCGGTATGAAGAGGTTTTCTCGCGGCGGTTTTACCCTCATCGAATTGCTCGTGGTCGTGGCGATTATCGCGCTCCTCGTCGCGATTCTTCTCCCCTCCCTCGGCAAAGCACGTGATCGCGCCAAACTCACCCGTTGCGCTGCCAACCTGCACGCACTCACCTCCGGTGCCATCGCCTACGCCACCGGCTGGGAAAACCGCCTCCCGCCCCAGCGCGGCCAGGGCACCGGCGGCTACAGCAAACCCAGCCTCTCTTACCAGATGAACAACGGCAGCGCCCGCTACGGCTTCGCCCTCCTCTTCAACGACGCCTCCATTACCGATTACCGCGTCTATTATTGCCCCGCCCAGCTCAACCCCACTTTCCAGATCGATCCCGACCTCGTCCGCACCACTTCGGGCGGCTGGACGTCCCTCGACAAAAGCAAGAATGGCGGCGGCCGTATGGGCTACCATTTCCAGGTCCACGTCAACAGCACCAACAACGACGTCCTCAACACTCATCCCAGCGACTTCACCCCCGACCAGATCGTCGCCTGCGACAACGTCTGGGGCACCCCCTACATCGCCCACGGCGGCAAGGAAAGCGCCAAGTTCAACGCCGCCTTCGCCGACGGACACGTCAACGCCATCCAGGCCTCCGCCCCCACCCTCAAAGCCATCAACAGCATGGGCGACGCCTGGTCCGGCCACATGAACACCGTCGTCGCCGACCTCGAACAAGACAACCGCTAAGCCCCGCCCCACAACCGATCCCGCCCCGAAGCCCCGCCTCAAAACGGGGCTTCTTTTTTACCCCCGCCCCATCCACCCGGCTTTTTTCGCAAAAACCCCAAACGCCCGCCGATCCACGCATCCACGCGCCTCCTTTTCCCTCAAATTCCCCCCAAAACCCTCTGCAAAACACACCCCCTTCCCATTACAATGCCCGACTACCTTTTTCTGGAGAAGAACCAAAATGGCCACCCAAGTCCCCATCCCCCTGCAGAACCTCAAGCCCCTCACCCTCTCCCCCAAAAAGCCCCGGCTCGCCCCCGAGCAAAAAGAAACCCTCAAGGCCAACATCCAGCTCTGCCGCGATGCCATCATTTTCTTCACCGCCGTCGCCGACGCCAAGGGTCTCGGCGGCCACACCGGCGGCCCCTACGACACCGTCCCCGAAGTCCTCATCCTCCGCGCCCTCGCCGCCGGCTCCGACCAGATCCTCCCCATCTACTTCGATGAAGCCGGCCACCGCGTCGCCACCCAGTACCTCCTCGCCGCTCTCGATGGCGACATCCCCTTCGAAAAACTCCTCCACTACCGCGAGTACAACTCCGGCCTCCCCGGACACCCCGAACGCGACCTCCTCCCCGGAATAAAGTTCTCCTCCGGCCGCCTCGGCCACATGTGGCCCTTCGTCAACGGCGTCGCCATGGCCAACCCCGGCAAGGCCTGCATCGTCCTCGGCTCCGACGGCTCCCAGATGGAAGGCAACGACGCCGAAGCCGCACGCCTCGCCGTCGCCAAAAACCTCAACGTCAAAGTCCTCATCGACGACAACGACGTCACCATCTCCGGCCACCCCTCCGATTACCTCCCCCGCTACTCCACCGCCCAGTCCCTCCAGGGCCACGGCCTCCCCGTCGAAGTCGGTGACGGCGAAGACCTCGACTCCCTCTACACCCGCATCGTCGCCGCCATCAATACCACCGGCCCCGTCGCTTTGATCAACAAACGCAAAATGGCCCCCGGCGTCCCCGGCCTCGAAGGCTCCGCCCACGGCCACGACGTCATCAAGGTCTCCCTCGCCATCCCCTACCTCGAAGCCAAAGGCTACAACGACGCCGTCGCCTTCCTCAAAAACACCAAGCCCGACAAGCACACCTACGCCTACCAAGGCTCCTCCGGCTCCGCCAAAAACCGCGACCTCTTCGGCAAAATCGTCAACGAAATCCTCGACGCTATCCCCGAAGAAAAACGCATCGCCTCCGTCCGCGTCTTCGACTGCGACCTCGAAGGCTCCTGCGGCCTCAACCACATCCACAAGGCCCACCCAGAAGTCTTCGTCGAGGCCGGCATCATGGAACGCGGCAACTACTCCGCCGCCGCCGGCTTCGGCTTCGAAAAAGGCAAGCAGGGCATCTTCGCCACCTTCTCCGCCTTCCTCGAAATGGTCATCTCCGAAATCACCATGGCCCGCCTCAACAAGTCCAACGTCCTCGCACACTTCTCCCACGCCGGCTGCGATGACATGGCCGACAACACCTGCCACTTCGGCATCAACAACTTCTTCGCCGCCAACGGCCTCCCCGGCGGGCTCCCCGGGCAGGAACACGACAACACCCGCCTCTTCTTCCCCGCTGATCAATACCAGTTCGCCGCCTGCCTCAAGAAAATCTTCCACGAGGAAGGCCTCCGCTTCATCTTCTCCACCCGCTCCGCCGTCCCCGACATCCTCGGCGACGATGGCCAGCCCTTCTACAAACACAAGCCCTTCGCCCCCGGTAAAGACGACGTCATCCGCCCCACCAACGGCGGCGGTTACATCGTCAGCTTCGGCGAAACCCTCTACCGCGCCCTCGACGCCGTCATCAACCTCAACAAAGACGGCGGCATCGGCGCCAAACCCGTCGGCCTCATCTGCAAAGCCTCCCTCAACGCCATCGACGAGTCCATGATGAAAACCCTCGTCAATGCCCCCTTCGTCCTCGTCGCCGAATCTTTCAACGTCAACACCGGCCTCGGCATCCGCTTCGGCACCGAGCTCCTCAAACGCGGATTCAAAGGCAAGTACAACCACATCGGAACCTATAAAGATGGCTCCGGCGGACTCTGGCAGCAAATGGGCTTCCAGGGCCTCGACCCCGCCGGCATCGCCGCCAGCGCCAAAAAGCTCGCCTGATATGCCGTTCCGCATATCCCGCTTCCCGCCAACGTGGATTCCGAAGCCGACGGCCCCCAAACCCGTCGGCTTTTTCTTTGCTGCCGCAGGACTTGCGCAAACCCACCCCTCTCCCGAATTTTTGCAAACGGTGGGGGGGCCACTCCGTCTAATCAATGGAGGAACCTCGGATTCCGCGCCAATTCCCCGCCGTGAACGCGTACAATGAACACGGTGGCGCATGAGGGTTTGCAACGATGCGTAGACTTGCTGTCATCGGAATTCTTCTCAGCTTGGCCGCTGCCTCTCCCGCCTGGGCCGACGTCATCGAACTCCAGGACGGCCGCGTCATCACCGGTTCCCTCCTGCGCAAGGGCGATGACGTCTTCATCACCAGCAACGACGGCAAAACCATCAAGGCCAAGCCCTCCGACGTCACCCGCGTCACCCTCACCAGCTCCCTCACTCCCACCCAGGCCGCCGACGCCGAATGGACCCGCGACGCCGCAGAAATCAAAAAAGCCGACAACCTCCAGACCATCATCAACCTCCACCAGCAGTTCCTCGACAAATACCCCGATGCCGCCGCAGCACCCGGCGTCCGCACCTCCCTCGAGCAGTACCAGCAGCTCGCCAAACAAAACGGCGTCAAATTCCGCGGCCGCTGGATGCCCGAAGCCCAGGTCCAGGTCCAGCTCCAGGACTGGGCCGACCGCGCCAAGCCCGCCCTCGTCAAATACAAGGCCGGCGATCTCCGCGGCGCACTCGATTCCGCCAAGGCCATCCTCAAGGACGACTCCGCCAACCCCGACGCCCTCGCACTCGCAGGCCTTGCCGCTTACCACCTCAACATGACCGGCGAGGCCCGCGACAACTTCGCCGCCCTCACCCTCGAAGACCCCGCCAGCCTCCTCGGCGAAAACAACCTCGCCGTCATCCTCTTCTCCCAGAAACGCCAGGCCGAATCCCTCCTCCACTACGCCAAGGCCCTCCAGGTTTCTCCCGACAACCGCTTCGTCGCCGACAACATCGAAGAAGCCCTCAACGCCTACGCCGCCTCCGGCGGTAATCTCAACGCCCCCGCGTTCGTCAACCTCGTCCGACAGTTCCAGCAGGCCGAATCCCGCATCGAAGCCGCCATGGCCCGCAAAGGCCTCTACCGCTTCGGCTCCACCTGGGTCCCCGCCGCCATCATGGACCGCCTCAACGCCAACCTCCAGCAGATCAAGAACGCCATGACCCAGCTCGATTCCCAATACCAGTCCGCCCGCGCCGCCGCCGCCGCACTCGATGCCGCCATCGCACAGGCCAACAGCGATTACAACACCACCGCTCTCAACATCAGCTACCTCGATTCACTCCTCGCCAGCACCGCCGGCGACGTCGGCAACATCCTCGCCCAGCGCGACGACCTCCAGCGAAACCTCCAGGCCATCGCCGACAAACGCGCCAAGCTCCTCGCCGACCGCCAGAATGCCGCCGCCACCCTCCAGGCCGCCCCTGCCCAGGCCGACAAACTCAAGGCCGCTTACGCCGCTGCCGCCGCCAACCAGTTCACCGGCATCCAACGCATCCTCGATTGGGGCGAGCAGGACAACCCGCCCCCGCCCACCATCATCCAGATCCCCTCCCCGCTCCCCGTCGAACTCCCCACCCCCGTCCCCGCCCCCGATCCCAACCAGCAATCCCTCACCGACACCTATCAGCAAACCACCACCCCCTTCGGCGTCGTCCCCGTCATCGCCGTCCCTGTCCCCGTCCGCCGCGGCGGTGGTGACGGCCGCGGACACGACCGCGGCGGCCACGGCGGCGGCAACGACCGCCACGGCCGCCCCGTCCCCATCGGCCCCCTCACCCCACAACTCCCCGTCGCACCCCAGATGAACATCCTCCCCCCAACCATCACCGGCATCCCCGGCCCCACAGCCCCTCCCCCCTCCGCCCCCACCACCCGCGGCGGCTGATAACAATCTACACCACCCTTAACCTCCTCCAAACGCACGCCCCTCCTACTGTCGTGCGCCACTTTTTCATTGCTGAGCTCCCCCTCAATCGCTAAAGTGAACCGGCCGAGCACCCGCTCGGACTTCACCAGGACTCACCTTTGGAGGACACCAATGACCATTCCCCATTCTGTTTCAAACCTCAATCGCAATTTCCCACACCGGCTTCGCAACGCCCGACCCCGCAACATCCCGAACCGGTTCGAATCCCTGGAACAACGCACGCTCCTCTCGGCATGGGGCGTTCAGTTGATCAGCCGCGTCCAACCCCCGTCGGATGGCGGCCCCGCGCCCTTCGGAGGCGATCAAATCTCCAATCTGGTCATCGACCATGCCGGCAATATCTTCGCCTGGGAAGGCAACCTGATCCTCGAAATGCCCGCAGGCGCCACTTCCTGGACCGTCGCCGGCGACCTTTCCACCCTCCCCGAACCCGAAGGAATGTCCTTCGCGGGCCACAGCAATCTGCAGATCGATGATGCCGGAAACATCTTCGGCATCCGCTGGAATGCAGACCCCGGATACATCGAGCGATTCGAACTTCCGCACGGCTGTTCCACCATCCAACTCCTCAGCCGCGACGGCCCCGACGCCGCCATCCCGTTGGACTTGATCTATGGACCCCGGCCCCCAGTCCAAGTCGGCGATCGCCAGTTCGCGCCAACAGAGACCGGCGTCGCCGTGACTGGCCCTGGTGGCAATTCCACGATCCTCCCCTACGATCCCGCCGAGGGAAGAGCCCTTCCCTACTTCTGGGCCTGGACCGTCGACAAGCAAGGCGACTTCTTCGCCTCCGTGGACGTGACTCCCCAGAACGGCCCCGCTTCTCAAGAAATCATTGAGGTGCCCGCAGGGTCGGACAACGTGGTGACCCTCGCGAAGCTCGATCGATCTCTTGGGGACGGTCCAATGTCCCTCGCAATTGATGATTCTGGCTCGATCTACGGCGTCGCCCAGACCATCTGGATGTCCGTACCCGAAATTCCAAATCTCCCGCCCAGCGTTCCGACGCTCTTTAACGTCCTTCCACTCTCGGCGCAGGACAAGCTCGTGCTGGACGCCCCCGCCGTCGTCGACAGCAACGGTCATCTTTCCGTGACCGTCAAAGCCATCGCACCCGACGGCACCATCGATACCGGAATCACCTCCAAGGTGTCGCTGCAAATCTCCGCAGGCCCAGGCGGCGAGCTCTCCGGTACCCTGACAGGCAATATGGTCGATGGCGTGGTGACGTTCACGGATGTGACGCTGCCCTCATGGGGCACGATCGCCACCAACTACCTCGGCTCGTGGGCGCAAGCTGCGAAGTACGTGCTGGCAGCCAACGCCGATGGTTTCGCCACCGGCTTCTCCGCCGAGATTGATGTGACGCTGCCCGCCGATGTGCCTCCATTCCTGCCGGCGAACGGAGTTATGCACAAAACCATATTCGACGGTCCCGGCGGAGGCGGGCAGGATCCCGCGCCCGTCGAACCCCCACCGGTGACCAGCGATCCTGTGACGCCGGCTCCCGCAGCGGCCGAGCCGGGAGGAACTCCGTCTGCTCGCAACATGGGAATCCCCGCACCCAGCACCGGCATCGCAGTCATCGCCGTGCCCCAGCCGCATCTGCTCCTCGCATCCCCCGACGACATTTCCACCACCATTCCAATCCCCACCCTGCCCGAGTCCTTCGCGCAATCCCCGGTCGTCGCACCGGCCGCCCCCGTCGCGGATCCCGCAGTGTTCAATCGCGGATACATGCTGGATGCCGACAATGCCTCAAGCGAGGGCGTCCCGCCTCAGAACAGTCCCGGCTCCGCCAACGAGGCCCAGCCAAATCCCCCGACGACACCGCAACAACCCCCCGCCACCGGTTCCCCGCACACCACACCGGTCTCCATCGCTCCAAATGCCCCGCTCGCCCCCGCAAGCGCAGTCGCCCACCGCACAACAACCCCCGCCGCGCCATCCACGGTAACTCTCCCTCTCCAGGCTGCCCACGCCAACTGCCCGGCGCCCCAACAACCCACGCTGCAAAAAATGGGCATCGGCGTCTGGACCCTGCTCGCCGCCACAGCACTCGGACTGGCACGCCGGTGCAAAGTGGAGCCGACGCCCTCGTCGGCCAAGAAGCTGTCTCCAAAATAAAACTCTTTCGTGTCTTTGGTGTCTTTCGTGGCCCATTTACGGCTTTTTGAAACCGCCAACTGCAAAATCTTTCCTTTGAGCAGCCCCCGGGTGCCATGTTCCGGAAAAACCTCCCGAACATGGCACACGGTCCAAAAGCACACGACCTCCGCACGCCCCCCCCCCCTCACGCCGCCCCATCCTTCTTCCGCCGCTCATCCACCGCCGTCGTCTCAATCGGCGCCGCCGCCCCCACCGGCTCCTCCGCCACCGTCTTCCCCAAAAACCCCGGCAACTCCACGCCGCCAATATCCTTCATCACCTGCATCATCGGCGGCATCATCTTCGTCATGTTCTGCAGAAACGACGCCGTGCTCGACGTATGCCCGTTCCCATTCCCATTGGAATGCCCGCCCCCTTCCCACACCACGATCTTGTCGAACTTCACATTCGCAATCGCCGCCGCCGACGTCTCCGCCAGCTTGTCCAGATGCTCCAGCATCAGCAGTTGATACGCCTTCTCCGCGCTCCCGCACGCATCAATAATCTGCTTCAACCCCTCCCCCTTCTTCGCCAGGATCTCATACTGCCCGCGTGCCTCCGCTTCGAGCTTCGCAAAGATCGCCGACGCCTCCCCCTCCGCCTCCAGCCGCCGCTTTTCCGCCTGCGCCTGCGCATCCACCACCATCTTCGCCTTCTCCGCCTTCGCCGGCGCTTCCAACGCCGCACGCCGCTCCGCCTCCACCCGCTCTGCTTCCGCCAGCGCCGCCTTCGCCATCGCGCGGTTCTGCGCTTCCTGCACCGCAGCCTCCGCCTCGCGCTTCCGCGTCTCGCCGATCTGGAACGCCTCCGCCTGCTTCACCTGCAGCTGCGCCTGCGCCGCCGCAATGTCCGCCTGCGCCTTCGATTCCCCCGTGATCGCCTTCGCATTCGCCTCGGCAATCGCAATACGCATCGCCTGTTCCGACTCCTTCACCTTCGAATCCCGCTCAAACGCCGCCGTCTGCTCCGCGATCTTCTTCTCCTTCTCCAACTCCGCCAGCCGCACCGTCTGGTCGCGCAGCGCCGTCTGCTCGCCGATCTTCTGGTCGCGATCCAGCTCCGCCACCTTCACCGCCTGCTCGCGCGCCGCATCATGCAGCCCGATTTCCCGCAGCTGCTGCGACTTCGCCACCTGGATCGCCTTCTCCCGCGTCGCATCCGACACCCCGATCGCCCCCATCTTCTCCTGCTCCGCCACGTCCACCAGCGCCTGCTGCACCGCCTGCGCCGCCGCCTTCTTCCCGATCGCCACGATGTACCCGGACTCGTCATCGATATCCGTAATATTCACGTTGATCAGCACCAGCCCCAGCTTCCGCAGCTCCGGCTCCAGCGACGCCTGGATGTTCTTCAAAAACTGCTCCCGATGCCGCGCAATATCCTCAATCCGCATCGACGCAATCACCTCGCGCAGCTGCCCGAAAATGATGTGCTCCACCCGCCCCTGCAGCTTCGCCATGTCCAGCCCCAGCAGCCGGATCGCCGCGTTCTGCATCAGCTCCGGCTCCGTCCCCACCGCGATCGTAAACACGCTCGGCACGTTCACCCGGATGTTCTCGATCGACAACGCCCCCTTCAACGGTATCTCAATCTGCATCGGCTCCAGCGACAGAAACGCATAGTCCTGCACTAGCGGCATGATGAACGCCGCCCCGCCGTGAATGCACCGCGCCGGCGTCCCCTTCCCCGACTTCCCGTAAATCACCAGCACCTTGTTCGACGGACACCGCTTGTACCTCCCCACAAACATCCCCGCCAGCACCACGAACACCAGCGCCACAAACACCGCCCCCACCACCAGCCACTGCATGAACGACAGACCCGTGCTCTCCTGCGCCAGCACCATCGATAGCGCAACGGGAACATGCGAAATAAACGCGATCATTGAAATGGCTCCTTCTCTGCAGGATGTTCAAAACGAACACCCATTGGGAAATGCAATGCACACGGCACCAGGGTGCGATGCTATCGGTTAGGCGCAGTCCCCACTGAGATTGCGCCGGTGTCGGTTAAATACCGCTCCGCCGAAACCACCTCCATCGTCGATGGCTTCCGCACATTCACCACAATAATTTGCTCCCCCGTCGCCAGCGGCCTCTCCTGCAGCGTCACCGCCGGAAACTCCATCAGCCGCTCCTGCAGCTTCACCATCACCTTCCCCTGCCCCACGTCCCCCCCCGGAATGCTCAAATACACCGTCCCCATCGCCCCCACCGCCTCCTCCACCCTCACCGTCGCATCATGATCCATGCTCAACATCAGCGAAAACAACCCCGTCACCCCCAGCATCACCACAAACGCCGCAACTCCCCCCGCTGCCAGCACCACCCCCGTCGAAAATCCCCCCGACTTCGCCGCCAGCCCCCCGATTCCAAACACCGCAACCCCCGCCACAATCGCCTGAAAATTCAACATCCCCCACAGCCACGCGCTTCCCCAATGCATCCCCCTGCCCCCGTGCACCGACGCCTGCTGCTGCGGCGCATGCGCCGCCGGCGATTTTCCCGTCTTCCCCACGCTCTTCAGCAAATGCCCCCCGCGCACGACATGCCCCCCATGCAGCCCATGCCCCCCGCGCATCACCGCCCCGCCCCCGCCATGATGATGCAGATGAAACGCATGCCCCGCGCCAATCGCAAAAACACTCGCCACCACCTGCACCAGCACAATCGCACCGCCCAGAACGGCACACCCAAGCAGAATATTCGTCAGCATGTCCCTTTCGTCCTTTCTGAACGAAAACGGAACAATTCCCTCCACCTGCATTATGGAGCCGCGCCGCCGGGGCACAAGAAAAATCGCCTGCAGATCCCGTGAAATCTCACGTTTTTCCGCATTCCCGAGCGCCCCACGCGCTCCCCTCATTTATAGAGACGCGTCACTCGCCCGCCAGATCCGCAGGCTCCATGTGACTCTCTATCTCCGCCGTCGACAGCAGCCTCCTCCGGATCCGCTCCTCCAGCTCGCTCACCACCCGGTGCGCGGCCGCCAGCGTCATCTCCGGCGGCAAATCCACGTGAAAGTTGATATACAAATGCCCATCAATATCCCGTATCCGGATCGCATGCAGCTTCAGCTTCATCGCATCCCCCAGCTCCCGCACCGCCGCCGTGTGATCCTCCCCCATCGCCGCCGGCTCCACGTGCACCACGATATCCAGGTTCGGATGCTTCTCCGTCACCCGCAGCTCCACGTTGTCCGAAATCTGGTGCCCCGCCGCCAGCCCGATCGACGGATCGACCGTGATCGTCGCATCCACAAACGTCGCCGCTCCGCTCTGCCGCGCACGAATCCGCCCCACATCCCGCACTCCCGGCACCCCGCGGATGAGCTCCTGCATCTGCTCCTCCAGCCCCTCCGGCGCCCGGTCAATCAGCACATCCGCACTACGCCGCCCCAGCCGGATCGCCGTAAATATCATCACCCCCGCCACAAACATCGCCGCAATCGGATCCGCCTTCGCCATCTGCGGCCCGCCGAACTTCACCGCGATCAACCCCGCCAGCACCACCCCCGACGACAGCAACTCCGTCCCGAAATGCAGCGCATCCGCCTCCAGCGCCTGGCTCTGAAATTTCTTCGCCGCCAGGTACAGCGCACGCGACCGCCACAAATCCACGCACAGCGAAATCGCCACCACCCCGATCGCCGCCCACACCCCCGCATCCACATGCATCTCCCCGTTCTTCCCCGCCAAATGATGATACGACTCCACCAGGATGAACAACCCCGTCACCACCAGCAGAATCGCCTGCCCGAACGCCGACAGGTTCTCGATCTTCCCATGCCCATAATGATGCTGATCATCCGCCGGAACATCCGACGTCCGAACGCTCATCCACGTCACCAGCGTCACCCCGAAATCCAGCGACGAATGTATCCCCTCCGACGTCAACGCCAGCGACCCCGTCAACAACCCGATCACCAGCTTCAGCAGCGCAAGCGTCCCCCCCGCAATAGCCGACGTACGAGCAACCGCTACCTTTTCCGACATGTTCAGTGATCAGCCATGAACGACAGTGGTCAGCAACAACGGCATTCTCCCGTCGATGCTGACCACTGACAACTCACCACTGACCACTTCTTTAGTGGAACAGCGAAATATCATTCACCGTCACATACAAAAACAACCCCGCCAACAGCACAATCCCCACCACCTGGATCGCACTCTGCACCTTCAAGCTCAACGGCTTCCCCCGGATCTTCTCCAGGATCAGCAGCAGGAACAACCCCCCATCCACGATCGGCAGCGGCAAAAAGTTCGCCACCGCCAGGTTCACGCTCACCAGCGCCAGCACATACCACAACCACACGATCCCCCGCTGCTGCATGTCATACCCCACCTTCGTAATCCCCACGATCCCATGCAGGTTCGATGGCGACACCGTCTGCCGGAACAGCCCCGCCAGCGTCATGTACACCTGCAGGATGAACTTCTTCGTGTGGTCCATCCCCATCTCCACCGCGCCCCACGCATTGTTCGCCACCTGCGTCCGAACCCGGTTCTCCAGTTGAATCCCCAGCATGTAATGCATCTCGTTCTGCAGCGCGTTCATCTCCTCCGCAGAAACCGTCAGCTCCTTCGTCACGTCCCCCTTCGCCGAGTGGAACACCACCGGCAAGGCCTTCCCCGCCGTCCCATGCTGCCGCACCGCGGTGTAAATCTCCAGCCAGTCGTTCACCTTCACCCCATCCACCGACGCAATCGTTGCATCCTCCGGCACATCATCCAGCGCCGGATCCTTCCCCGCCGGCATGAACGCCGTCGTGTCCAAACTCTCCGACACCGGCACGTTCAACATCCCCTTCCCGTTCGTCAGCTTCGGCGTCGCATGCAGCGTCACCGCCTGCCCGTCCCGCTGCACCACGATCTCCACCGTCCGCCCCGGATTGCTCGCAATCGCATCAATAAACTGGTCCGCCGTCGGATTCGTCCGATCCCCCACCCGCAACACAATGTCCCCGTCCTTGATCCCCGCCGCCGCCGCAGGGCTCCAACGGCTCCCCGGCGCGCCCAGCACCAGCCGCGGCACCAGCCCCATCACCGCCGGCGTCCCCTTCACACCCGCCCGCGGCTCCAGCCGCGGTATCAGCGTGATCTCCTCCTCCGGCAGCGACTTGTTCTTCGTGTTCGCCAGCGTCAGCTTCACCGGCGCCCCGTTCGTCTCCTGGATATGGTTGTACAGCTTCAAATACCCCTCGTTCCCCGCATAAATGTGCTTCGGGTTCTCCTTCACATCGATACCGTCCGCCGCCACAATCTCATCCCCCGCACGAACCTTCGATAGCTCCTTCGTGTTCTTCGTCGGCGGCGTCACCTTCGCATACTCCTCCCCCGACAACGCCACCTTCATCCCCGGCAATGACTCCGCGCCGATCGCCAGGAACCCGCTCCCCGGATTCACCTCCGGCAAAATATCCACGTGCTTCGTGTCCTTCTCGCTCCCGCCCGCCGGTATGTAATCAAACCCGATCTTCTCCTTCCCGCTCGACAGCGCGGACGCAATCATCACGTCCGTAAACTCCACAAACTTCCCCGGCGGCGTCTTCCCGTCAATCTTCGTGATCGTGTCCCCCATCCGCAGCCCCGCCTTCCACGCCGGCGACTCGTACACCACCTGCCCCAATTGCGCCGGCGGAAAATCAATCCCGATCCCCGGCGAAAAAATAATCGAAAACGCCACCGCCGCAAAAATCACGTTCATGATCACGCCGGCCGACACAATGCACATCCGCTGCCAGATCGGCCGCCGATTAAATGCCCGCGGATCGTTCGAAATCTTCGTCGGATCCATATCATCCTGCCCCAGCATCCGCACATACCCCCCCAGCGGCAGCCACGACAACCGGTAATCACACACCCCGATCTCCGCCCCATGCGGCGCCTCTTTCGCCGACTGCGGCAAATCCGAATGCGTCGTCGCCGCCTCCATGTGCTCCAGCTTCTCCTCCCCCGTCGCCTTCTTCTCGTCCGCTTCCTTCAACTTGTCCGGATCATATGGATCCGCCCCAAACGTCAACCCCACCCCTTTCCGCCACCCCAGCATCCGCGGCCCGATCCCCAGCGAAAACGCCAGGCACTTCACACTGCACGCCCGGGCCACCACAAAATGCCCAAGCTCATGCAAAAAAATGATCAGCGAAAACCCAAGGACGACATACACCACGCGCAAAAACGAATCCGCCGCCCCTCCCAACGAAAGCGCCAACACCGGCAACCCCACCCCACACAAAACCCACCGCGACCGCCGATACTGCCCGCTCACTCGTTCCGCCAGGTTCCGCATTCCAAGCCTTTCAAATGCACAACTGGCACTCTCCATGAAAGCGCCAGCGCCGTTTCGTCATTCAGTCATTCGTCATTCGAATTTGATTCGTCATTCGTCATTCGAATTTCGTCATTAAATCGCCTTCGCTTCCTTGCGCGCCCACGCATCCGCCTCCAACAGTTGCTCCAGCGTCGGGTCCGATACAAACCCGCTCTTCTTATGCCGCCGCAAAACCTCTTCCACCCTATGTACGATATCCCCGAACCGAATGTTCCCCGCCCGGAACATTTCGTTCGCCACCTCATTCGCCGCATTCACTACTGCTCCGGATGTCCCTCCCAGGCGAATCACCTCGTACCCCAATTGTAGGGCCGGAAACCGTTCATCAGGCTGCTCAAACGTCATCTCCCTGATTTTCGACCATTCCAGCCTCGTACTGCACCCCTCATACCGCTCCGGATGCGTCAACGCATACTGGATCGGCGTCCGCATGTCCGGCGTCCCCAGCTGCGCAATCACCGACCCGTCCACGAACTCAATCATCGAATGCACAATGCTTTGCGGATGAATCAGCACCTCGATCTTCTCCGCCGGCAAATCAAACAGCCAATGCGCCTCAATGATCTCCAACGCCTTATTCATCATCGTGGCGGAATCAATCGTGATTTTGGGACCCATCTTCCAGTTCGGGTGAGCCAACGCCTCCTCCACCGTCGCGTGCTCAATCTTCGCCTTCGCCCACGTCCGGAACGGCCCCCCAGACGCCGTCAAAATAATCTTCCGGATCTCCTTCTCCACCCCGCTCCTTAAGCTCTGAAACACCGCCGAGTGCTCCGAATCCACCGGCACAATCGTCGCCCCGCTCCGCTTCGCCGTCGGCATCACAATCGACCCCGCCACCACCAACGCCTCCTTGTTCGCCAGCGCAATCGTCTTCCCCGCCTTCGCCGCCGCAATCACTGGCGCCAGCCCCGCCGCTCCCACTACCGCCGCCACCACCGCATCCACCTCCTCCCGCGTCACGATCTCCTCCATCGCATGCGGCCCCGTCACCACCTGGATCCCCGTCCCCAGCAGCGCATCCTGCAGCGCCCGCAAATTCTCCGAAGGCGCATCCGCGGTGCTCTTGTCATTCAGCGCCACCATCTTCGGCCGAACCTCCAGCGCCTGCTCCGCCAACTTCTTCCACGATGTCACCGCCGTCAGCGAATGAACCTCAAACCGCTCCTTCAAGTGCCGGCAAACGTCAATCGAATTCACCCCAATCGACCCCGTCGCCCCCAAAATCGCCACACGCTTCCTGCGCGACTTCTACCCCGCCACCCCCTGACCACGTACCGCCGGCATCGTCCGCATCACAACCCTTCACACAAGAAAAAAACAGCCCCGCAATAATCCCGGAACCCCCCAACCCCGCCAAAAGCCCAATGTGGAGCCGACGCCCCCGTCGGCCAATCAACGGACCCCTCCTAACCACCCCCAACCTGTCACAACCCCACCCACCCCCAAAAACGCTTGCGTCGTCGCGAACCCTGCATATAACCCATTGCATCCCATTACCCAAAACGCCCGATCATCGCAGTCCGCGGAACGGCTCTCTTCCAAAAAATTAGACTTTCCCATTTGCTGAGGTAACTTGAAACAACCCCGCACACCTTTCCCCGAAAGGACCAACACCATGGCGAAGCTCGCCCTCCCCCTCGTCCTCCTCTGCACCGCCACTCTCCTCCCGACCACCGGCAAGGCGATCACCTTCCAGGCTCAGGACCTCGGCAACCTCAACGCCGACACGCCACTCCCCTTCAACAACTTTCTCGACCAAGCCGGACGCGTCTCCGGTTATTTCTTCCCCGCCTCAAATAACCAGGCGTTTCTCTATCAGGGCGACTACGTCAGCCTCGGTTCTCTCGGCGGTTCCGGCGGCACCTACGTCGGCGCCTTGAATTCCCATTTCGTCGCTGGCTATTCCTCGACCCCCTCCGCCCAACATGCTTTCCTTTATGATGGATCCATTCACGACCTCGGCTCCCTCGGCGGTTTTAGCGCCGCCAATGCCGTCAACGCCTCCGGTGCCGTCGTCGGCAATTCCTTCAGCACTGCCACCGGCATCGCCCACGCATTTCTCTACAAAAATGACGCGATGCTCGACCTCACCCCCTCCTCCTCCGGTGCTTCCAATGCCACCGGGATCTCCGATGATGGCCATGTCGCTGGCTACTTCTCAACCGCCCCCGGAGCCAATGCCCACGCCTTCCTCTACGACGCCGGTTCCCTCCAGGACCTCAACCCCCTTCTCCCTTCCGCCTCCGACAGTCTCGCCGATGGCATCACCCGAGGCGGCGCAGTCTACGGCCGATTCAACGACGTCGACCTCTTCGTTTACGACGGTTCCATGCATACCGACACCAACGGCTTCGGCCTCCTCGTCTCCTCCAGCCCCGACGGCAAAATCGCCGGCTACGACCCCAACGGAGCACTCTTCTACCACGACGGCGCCTTCACCAGCCTCGGCCTCGGCCCCAACAGCCGCGCCAATGCCATCAACGACGCCGCCCAGATCGTCGGCGCTGCCAACGGCCGCGCTTTCTTCTACGATGGAACCTTCCACGATCTCAATTCCCTCGTCTCCCTCCCCACGGGATGGCTCCTCACCAGCGCTTACGGAATCAACAACCAATCGCAGATCGTCGCCTCCGGCTTCAATTCCTCCCTCCACAAATCCGACGTCTTCCTCCTCTCCGTCCCCGAACCCGCCACCCTCCCCCTTACCTGCACCGCTCTCCTCCTCCTCGCCACTCCCCGCCGCAAATAGCTTTACATAGACCCCCCGCGCTCCCCCCAAAAATCGTCTCTCAACCTCCCATAGTCCCTCTGAAATCTAAATCCCCGCGCCCCCCGTGCACACACCGTGCGTCCGAACCAATGCAGCCGCGTCTTTGTGCTTTCCGCTCGTGGTGAACGTCCTCGCGTCCCCGCTGGGGCCGGCTTGAAGTTCGTAAAATGTAAGGGTACACTCAAATCAAAATCGCGGGGGACTGTCCATGCAAATCCAAACACCACAACATCCCTTCCGCCAACCCTCACTCGCACCTAAGTGCCATTTCCACAACAACCCCAACTTTTATCACTTTGCGCCAAAACCCGCCCCAAAAACCCTCCCTCTCCCCCACAACAACTTGATCATCTTCGGCGGACGCTATCAAAAACGCGGCTGCCAAATCGGCAACTTGATAATCTTCGGAGAATCCCGCAAAACGAACTTGATCATCTTCGGCTGGCGCTATCAAAAATGCGGTTTTTCTCCTCCCAAACCTGCCCCCTCCTCTCAAAAAATTTATCATTTTGCGCCACCACAAAAAACTAACTTACATTCACACCCGCCTCCGTTCGCAATTTTGCCCACGCAAACTTTTGTGCAACAAATACCCTCCAGCTACAGTTCCTCTACTATGAAACAAAAACAAAAACTCATCACCACGTTCCTCACCCTCTCCCTCCTCACCCCCCCCCGCGCCGCCCCCCCCCCCCCCCCCCCCCCCCCCCGCACCCCCCCCCCCCCCCCCCCCCCCCCCCCCCCCCCCCCCCGCACCCCCAACCCCCCCCCCCCCCCCCCCCCCCCCCCCCCCCCCCCCCCACACCCCCCCCCCCCCCCCCCCCGGGTTTTGTAC
>JBQCGD010000050.1:0-18244 GCA_051955985.1 Phycisphaerae bacterium
ACACCAGCCCTCCACAATTACCAATTACCAATTACTGATTACTGATTACGAACTCTCGCCGTCCCCCTATGATGTCCCGCATGCCTACTCCCACCCCCATCCTCCTCATCGGCGCCGGCCCCCTCGGCATCGAAATGGCCATCGCCCTCAAACGCGCCAACCTCCAATACACCCACCTCGAAGCCAACCAGATCGGCGCCACCATGCAATGGTGGGCCCCCGGCACCCGCTGGTTCAGCTCCAACGAACGCATCTCCATCGCCGGCGTCCCCCTCGAAACCCCCAACCAGGAAAAAGCCTCCCGCGAAGAATACCTCGCCTACCTCCGCTCCATCGTCCTCCAGTTCCAACTCCCCATCCACACCTACACCCGCGTCACCCACATCGAACGCCAACCCGACAACACCTTCCTCGTCCGCGCCAAACGCAACATCAACGGCCAACTTCTCGGCGAAGAACTCTCCTGGCTCGCCCAAAAACTCATCCTCTCCACCGGTGGCACCGAAAAACCCAACCTCCTCCACATCCCCGGCGAAGACCTCCCCAACGTCTCCCACTACTTCCACGACCCTCACACCTACTTCAACCAGAACCTCCTCATCGTCGGCGGCCGCAACTCCGCCGTCGAAGCCGCCCTCCGCTGCCACCGCGCCGGCGCCCGCGTCCACTTCTCCTACCACCGCGACGCCATCGACAAAGACCACATCAAATACTGGCTCTACCCCGAATTCGCCTCCCTCCTCAAATCCAACGCCATCCGCGCCCATTTCAATACCAAACTCGCGCAAATTACCCCCACTTCCGCCCTTTTAAGTACCCAAACCGGTCCAAAGGAGCTCCCAACCGACTTCACCCTCCTCATGACCGGCTACCTCGCCGACATGTCCCTCGCCCAAATGATCGGCATCCACCTCTCCACCGACCAGCAACTCCCCACCTTCGACCCCGACACCATGCAAACCAACATCCCCAACGCCTACATCATCGGCACCGCCATCGCCGGCACCCAAAAACGCTACCGCGTCTTCCTCGAAAACTGCCACATCCACGTCCCCCGCGTCCTCGCCAGCCTCACCGGCCACAAACAACACCTCGAACAAAAAACCTACAACCTCCCCGAATCCTGAAGCCCCCCACGCCACACCCCCGCACAACACCCCAATCCCCGCCCGAAGGCGGCAACGGTAAACAGTTACGGGCCCCCATCCCCCCCCATCCCCGCCCACCAAAACGCGACCGCGGAAGTCAACCGATGGCGTGGAGACAAAACGATTTGATGCGAACACACTCTGGCCCGTAACCGACAGAACCCGTAACCCCTCGCTGTCCTCTGACCCTCTTCCACTCCAAGTCGTTGCCAAATCTGGCCACGAGTTCCAAATACTCAACGACAGCCGCACGGGTCGTCTCTTTGTTGAGACGAAACACCTCGGTGCCGTCTTGAACATACACCGGAGCCGCCCGGCCAGCATCACCCTCGATACCGATCGTGCCTTCGTTGTTCGCGAGCCACTTCTTGAGACGCTTATGAAACTTGCCCTTGGAGATGGGTTCATTCCGCGTGTTGGATTCAATTGGCATAACGCCCCGCCGTTGACGCATCGAGCAGTTTTTCACGGCTGCTTCCAAATGTAGAAACTCGCAGTCCTCGGCATTTGTGTCCATTACTCCTCATTTGTGGGCAATGCATGCCCCCCTCCGCCTCCGCCTCGCCGCCAACAGAATCCCTCCGCCAACAACCACCCCCAGCGACCCCGCCTCCGGAACCCCCGTCACAATCCGCAGTTCATCCCCGTTTAAATTCGCCGTCACCGTAAAACTCACCGTCCGCCGATCCGCACTCAACGTCAAAACATCATTCGTCCCATCCGCGTTCGGCGCAAACTCCATCCCATGATCCGACCCACTCGCATACGTCGTGCTCGCCAGCCCAAGCGACCCGATGCTCCCATTCAACGTGCTCGACAGCGCAATCAACCCCAGCACCGGCGTGTCAAACGTGATCGACCCCGACAGCGTCACCGGCGTCGATGGTTTCCCCACCGGATCAAAATGCAGAAAGTAACTGTTCACCACCGTCCCCACCGGAATCGTCCCCGGCGAAAGATTGTCATCCGCCGCCCCCGGCGAAGTCCCAGGCGCCGTCAAATCCACCGCCACCGCCTGCGTCAGCGTCTTCGGCTCCGCCTCCACAAACTCCCGAATCGCCGTGTTACTCTCCCAATCCCCGCTGATGATGCTCGCCGGCGGCGAAGTATTCAGAACCACCGCCCCCGTCGCCCCCGTCACCGCCCCACCCGCAATCCCCACCGGAAGCACCATCCCCACAAACGCCAACGGCAAAAGACAACCACGCTTCATGTTCTCTTCCTCCTCGACCATCAATCCAAAAGTGCCCGGCCCACGGTGAGCCCCACCATGTCGGGCCTTATCGTAATGCCCATGCCAGCGAAATGCCTCCAAAATTTTGTTTGCATGATGTTAGGTACCGTCTTATTATGATGGCATTCGACGGGAGGCGGGAATCATGTCCACATCCAAATCGCAAAACCCCACCCCTCTTCCACTCTTGCTTCGTCACAACCCCCCTCCTCTGCTCCCCCTTGCGCCTAAGTCGAAAAAATCCCGCAGCCACCAATTTTCTCATTTTGCGCCAAAAACACCCCCAGAAACCGCGCCCTCTCTCCCACAACAACTCGATCATCTTCGGCTGGCGCTATCAAAAACGCGGCTGCCAAATCGGCAACTTGATAATCTTCGGAGAAAAACGCAAATCGAACTTGATCACCTTCGGCCAGCGCTACCAAAAACGCGGCTTTTCGCCCACCAATACGCCGCACGCCCGCCCCAAACACCGCCAAAATTTTATCATTTCACGCCACGCAAAAAACCACACTTATATGCACCACCCCCACCCCCCAACCAACGTTTTGTGTTTTGTGTTTTGCGTTTTGCGTTTCCCAATCCCCCAACCCAATTACAATGCCCGCCTATGACCGACGTACCCCATCTCGCGACACCCCCCTCCCGCCGCTGGTGCCTCCACCTCGCCATCGCCCTCGTCCTCCTCGGCGCCCTCTCGAACGCCTTCTACCTCTGGCACAGCTGCCCCATCGACCTCTCCGAAGACGAATCCCACTACTGGGAATGGTCCCGCCACCTCGACTATGGCTACTACTCCAAACCCCCCGGCATCGCCTGGGTCATCTACCTCGCCGCCAGAATCGGCGGCGCCACCATGCCCGCCATCCGCATGCCCGCCGTCCTCTTCGGCCTCCTCTCCGGACTCCTCTCCCTCTTCCTCGCCCGCCGCATCTTCAAAGACAACCGCGCCGCCCTCACCGTCATCCTCCTCTCCGCCGCCGTCCCCATGTTCGCCGTCGGCAGCCTCCTCATCCCCATCGACTCCCCCATGTACCTCGCCTGGGCCGCCAGCGTCTTCTGCCTCTGGCGCGCCGTCGAAGCCACCGAAAACGACAACCGCGCCAACATCCCCTGGCTCTACCTCGCCGCGCTCGCCGCCGCCCTCGGCATGCTCTTCAAACCCGTGCTCATCGCCATCCCCATCTGCGCACTCCTCGGCTCCCTCTTCGACGAAGGCATCCGCCGCGCCTTCAAAACCTGGCACGCCCTCCCCGCCCTCGCCCTCTTCCTCCTCTCCCTCCTCCCCACCCTCCTCTGGAACGCCCGGCACCACTGGGTCACCTTCATGCACATCGCCACCCAGGGCGGCTTCGTCGGCGGCGAGCAGCAAAAACACGCCTACCCCGTCGAAACGCTCCTCCGCTTCGCCAACTTCATCGGCGGCCAGGCCGGCGGTATGGCTGGCGGAATGTTCGTCCTCCTCCTCATCGCCGTCATCCTCGCCTGGCGCTGGGCTCGCGACCTCGGCCAGAAAAGCGCCATCATGCCCATCGGCGCCAAGGCCGCACTCCGCCTCGCCCACCAGCGCACCCGCTGGGCCTTCCTCCTCGCCTTCACCGTCCCCCTCTGGCTCTTCTACCTCCTCATGAACTTCTGGAAAAACACCGAAATCAACTGGCCCGCCGCCAGCTACTTCACCGGCATGATCCTCCTCGCCGGCGTCTTCGTCCGCGGCTGGAACTCCCCCACCCCAAACATCCGCCGCGCCTGGCGCGCCTGGGGAACCGGCATCATCATTGTCGGCTTCCTTCTCTCCGCCCTCGCCATGAACCTCGACAAGTTCTACCCCCTCTGCGCCCGCCACCTCGAAAATCTCCAGAACTCCCCCCGCTACACCAAAAGCCTCTGGTTTCCCGGCAAGTGGGACCCCGCCGCCAAAAAACTCCGCGGCTTCGCCGAACGCGGCCGGATCGTCGGAAAATTCCGCGACCAGCTCCGCACCGAAACCGGCCAGGATCCCCTCATCGTCACCCCGCGATACGACACCAGCAGCTCCCTCGCCTTCTACGTCCCCGGTCAGCCCTTCGTCTACTGCATCATGTCTGCCGTCGGCGGCCGCCAGAGCCAGTACGACCTCTGGCCCGGCATCAACCAGAAAGACCCCGCCGGTAACCTCGCCTTCGCCGGCCGCCCCATGCTCTTCGTCGGCGTCGAAGACCCCAGAATCATCGACTCCCTCCTCCGCCCCGCCTTCGACCGCCTCAGCCAACCCATCCACGCCCCCATCTGGTACCACGGCATCCACCTGCGCGACGTCACCATCATCAAAGCCTACGGCTTCAAAGGAATGCCCACGACGGCGAGCGCCGCTTACTGAGGATTCAACTACTTCAACAGTTTCTGCAGCGCCGCAAGCAGCGACGGATCCGGATTGGCAGTCAAATGCGAGACCGGCGGATGAAGCAGCTTCCCGATCAACCGATGCGTCAGCCGCTCAATCTCCGCCCGATCCTCTTCAGAAAGATGCGGGTTCCGGTCGAAATGCGCCTCCAGCTCCGCCCGCGCCACCGCATGCGACCGATCGTAAAGCGACTTCACCAGCGGCCCCACATCCCGCGTCGCAAACCACTTCCAGAAACTTTCGATGTGCTGATCAAGCAGCGCACGCGACGCCGCAATCTCCTGGTCCCGCTTCCCCCGGTTCCCCGCCGCCACCTCCTGCAGGTCATCCACGTTGTACAAATACACGTTCGACAACTTGCCCACCGCCGGCTCCACATCCCGCGGCACCGCAATGTCCACGATCACCGTCGGCCGGTAACGCCGCGCTTTCAAAAGCCCCTTGAATCGCGGCTCCGTGATGATCGGCTCCGTCGCATTCGTGCTCGTCAGGATGATGTCCGCCTCCGCCAGCAGCAGATCCAGCGCTTCGAACGGCCGCGATTCCCCCCGGAATTCCCCCGCCAGCGCGCTCGCCCGCTCCGGAGATCGATTCGTCACCACCAGCCGCCGCGGATGCAGCTCCGCCAGGTGCCGCAACATCAACGTCGCCATCTTCCCCGCCCCGATGCACAGCACGGTCTTGTCATCGAACCGGTCAAACACCGAGCGAACCAGGTCAATCGCCACCGAAGCGATCGACAGCCGCCCCGCCGAGAGATTCGTCTCCTCGTGGATCTCCTTCGCCGCCGCCAGCGCCCGCTGAAACAACGCATGAAATACCTTGCCGCCCCCCCCTACCGCCTCATGCTCCACCGCGAACTGGTACGCCTGTTTCACCTGCGAAAGAATCTGCGTCTCCCCGACCACCATCGAATCGAGCGAACTGGTCACCGCAAACAAATGCGCCACCGCCCCGCGGTCCTCGTGAAAGTAGAGATGCGACTGCAGATCCGGCGTCTGCAGCCCGTGAAATTCCGACAGAAACCGCGCCATATCCCCAACCGACGGCGGCGACTCGCTGCAGGCCAGATAAAGCTCAACGCGATTGCACGTCGAGAGTATCACCGCCTCCCCATCGGGAAAACGGCCCCGCAAAGCGCCGAGAGCCGCTGCCGTCTGCTCCGGAGAAAAAGCCAGGGTCTCCCGAAGCGCCAGCGGCGCCGTCCGGTGGTTCAACCCCACCGCCACCAGGTGCACGGAATCTGGGATCATCGACTTCATGAAGTCACCCGGATGCCGTTGGCGACCACAAAACCCCCGAGAAACAACGCAAACCCGATGATCCACAGCCACGCCGCACGCGGTCCCCGAAACCGCGGAGCCAGCGGCAGGTGCGCGATCACCGCGTACACAAGCCACGACAGGATCCCCAGCGAAATCTTCCACAACAGCGGCGTGTGCTGCAGGATTCCCGGCTCCTGGACCACACGAAGCGTGCCCGTGAGGATCGCAATCGTCAGCAGCGGAAAGCCAAGGTAAATCATCCACTGGTTGAACTTCTCAATGGAGGCCAGCGGCGGCAACCCGATCCAGCGGTGCGACGCATCCAGCCCGCGATGCTTCAACTGCCGATGAGCAATCAAATAAACAATCCCCCCGACGCACCCGAGCGCAAAGCAAAAGGTGCCCGCAATGATGGTGGCGATGTGCAGCCGCATCCAGATGCCCCCGTACGCATACGCCTGCGGAAACAGGATCGAAAGCAACGCCCCAAGAAGCAGCAGCACCACGATCATGGGCAAAAGAAAAAACGAAAGGTTCCGCAGATGCCTCGTCCAGCGCAGGTAAATCAGCACGATCGCCAGCAAAAACGCCAGCAGCGTGAAGGCGTCGAAATGATTGGAGAGCGGCAGCGTCAACCGGTTTTCATTCGACGCACGCCACAGCAGCAGCGCCAGGTCCAGCAGGGTGCCGACCGCAATCGCCGCGCGCGCCACCGGACCAATCGATACCGGCCGCTTCTCCGAACCCGGCAGCCCGGCAGCGTCCGTCGCATGCCGGAGATTCCGCAGCCCCGCCACAAACGCAACCGCAAACAATGCGCTCGTCACAAAAAGCAGGGCAAATTGCGCAAGGGTGATGTTAGCCACGTCGTCTCCCCGGCGTGCCGGAACCGCTGGAGTCCGGCGCAGTGATCTCCTTCAGCCACTGCTGAAGCAACTTCTCCGCGCCCGCCCGCCCGCGCCGGCGGAACCGCACGATCATCTCCTCGCTCGCCATCCGCTGCAGAATGAGCCGCCGTTGCTCGGGCGTCCGGATCTTCTTTTTGATCAACGGCCGCCACGCATGATGAAGTTCCGCCAGCGCGGCGTGGCAGGGATCGATCGCTTTGGCCGCGCTCTCCCGTATCCGCGCCGAAAGCCCCGGAGCAGCCCCCCCCGTGCTGACCGACAGCATCACGGGTCCAACGGACGCCGTCGCGCCATTGTTGAAATCTCCCCGGCCGGGGTCATCACACCGGCAGCAGAGCACCCCCGCCGCCGCTGCATCCTTCTGCGCCTGCCTGTTCACCGCCGCGATGTTGGCCGCCGTGAATGCCAGCGACCACTTCCGCCGCCGCATGTGCGAAGCCGTGTATTTGGCCTCGATAAGGGTCACCGGTTTCAGACGCTCAAACGCCTCGTTGAACGCCGGGCTGACCACCGTCACCCGCGCCCCCGCCGCCAAAAGCCCCTGCGCCTTACGCGCACCGACAGCCCCCCCACCCACGACCAGCACGTGGCGTCGGGCCAGGTTCAGAAAAATCGGATAAAGAGCCGCGGAAGGCATAGCCGGGTATTTTAGCGAATCCGGGCAGAGTTGGCATCGGATGGCGAAGCGCCCGGAAGATGCCGCAAAAATAAGGCGGCCCGCGCCTTGGAGGGCGCGGGCCGCGGGTTCACTCACGTTTGCGTGAATTAGCCGAGGAGCTTCAGAACCGCCTGCGGGCTCTGGTTCGCCTGGCTGAGCACGCTGGTCGCCGACTGCACGAGGATCTGCGAACGGGTGAGGTTCGCCGTTTCCGTCGCGAAATCGGTGTCCGTGATCGCGCTTTCCGAGCTCGACACATTCTCAAGAGCGACGTTCAACGAGTTGATCGTCGAATTGAGCGTGTTGGACTGGAACGCGCCCAGACGGCCGCGGAGGTTGGAAACGTCCTGGATCGCCTTGTTGACGATCTTCTGGGCAAGGTTGGTGTCGCCGGTGTTGACGGCGGCCGTCTTGCCGGAGCCGAGGTCGGACAAGCTGTAGACCGTGCCGTTCTGCACGTACTTGCCGATCGAGGCTGTGTTGACGTTGCCAAGGCCGATGGAGGCCGTGTTGGCGGTATTGACCTGCGCACCGAGGCTGAAGGTCGCACCGCCGCCGGTCACGCCGAAGGTCTTCGACTTGCCGTTGGTGTTGATGCTGGAATTGAGCGTGAAATTGGCCTGCAGGTTGGCAGTCACAACGTTCACGTTCAACCCGTTCGACGTCACGGAGGAGCCGTTGATCGTCAGGGTGGCGTCACGGCCCTTCGAGGTGGTGTTGGTCACGCCCTTGCTGTCGACCGTGGAAACCGCAGTCGAGTTGTTGGAAGTGACGCTGACGAACTGGGCGCTGCCGTAGTCCGTGGAATTGAACTTGATGGTCTTGTTGTCGCTCGACAGGGTCGCCTGGACGCCGGTGGAGTCCTTGAACTGGTTGACCGACGCGACGATCGCGGAGCTCTTGGTGGAGCTGGCGAACGAGAGCTGCACGGTGCCCGTGTTGCCGGCGATCGACAGGGTCGCGGCGCCGTTCAGACCGGAGCTGGAACCCTTGAAGTCGAGTTCTGCGGTCTGCGAAGAGGCGACCACGGCGACAGTGACGGAGAGCGTCGAGCTGCCGACGTTGGCCGAGTTGATCGACACCGACGTGAACGCGGAGGTCGTCGTGAGGCCAGAGGTCGTGTAGTCGAACGTGCCGTTGAGCAGCTTCACGCCCTGGAAGGACGCGGAGTTGCTGATGCGGTTGATCGTCGACAGGATCGAGTCGACCTGCAGCTGGTTCGCGTTCTTTTCATCAGAGGAGAGACCGGCCGAGTTCGCAGAGTTGCCAACGAGGCCCTGGAGGCTGACGAGGAGGTTGCTGACTTCGGAGAGCGAACCTTCCGCGGTGCCAATGATGTTGTTGGCCTGCTGGGCGTTGGAAATGGCGGTTTCGGTGGACTTCTGTTCGGCCTTGAGCGATTCGCTCGCGATGAGGCCGGACGGATCGTCCTTGCCGGAGTTGATGCGGACGCCCGTCGAGAGACGCTGCAGAGAGGTCTGAAGGGACGCGGTGTTCTTATTGAGCGAGTTGACCGCGATCAACGACGAAACGTTGGTATTAATGCGTGACATTGTGTGAATCCTCCATGAAGCCGGTTGATGGGACTCACACGACGTTTCTCGTGCGCGGCGTGAGCCATCGGCGGCTGGGATCCGGATATCGTTCAGATACCCGGTTCAGCTCGCGCTGTTTCCGGCCTGAACTTCCGTGAAAAAACCCGGACAGTCGTGACAGTTCCCGGTTCCGGGACGATTCCCGGGAACTCAGCGGCTAATGCGTCTTACCTCCCTGGCGTTATGCCAAAACTCGAAGCCTGCCCAGGCTGCCAGGACCGCCTTGGATCCTGCGTAACGCACCGGCATACGGATGTGCTTCGGCGAAACCCCATCACGGGTTTAGTACCTGAAGTCCTATTCAGGTGACTTGTGCCCATGAGTTGGTCTCCCGCGAAGTCCGACTGCCAGTCCAAGGCGGTCCGGGACATAACCTGTATCTGCAAGGAACCGCTCCGAGTTCCTATAACGTGCGCGGCTAATCACCGGAGTGTCCGGCCCCAAGCGCCGCGGCCAAGCAAACCCACCTGACCGCGAACCTGGGTCGGGTGAGGACGGCAGGCCGCTCTCTTTCAAGCGGCCCGCCGGCCAGAATTACACCGAATCATTAGCCGAGGAGTTTCAGAACCGCCTGCGGGCTCTGATTCGCCTGGCTGAGCACGCTGGTCGCCGACTGCACGAGGATCTGCGAACGGGTGAGGTTCGCCGTTTCCGTCGCGAAATCGGTGTCCGTGATCGCGCTTTCCGAGCTCGACACGTTCTCAAGAGCGACGTTCAACGAGTTGATCGTCGAATTGAGCGTGTTGGACTGGAACGCGCCGAGGCGACCGCGGAGGTTGGAGACGTCCTTGATCGCCTGGTTCACGATGTTCTGGGCGAGGTTGGTGTCGCCGGTGTTGACGGCGGCGGCCTTGCCCGAGCCGAGATCCGAGAGCGTGTAGATCTTCCCGTTCTGCACAAAGCGGCCAATGGACGCGGTGTTCACCGAGCCGATGCCGACGGACGCCGTGTTTGCGGTATTGACCTGAGCCCCGAGGCTGAAAGTCGCGCCGCCGCCGGTGATGCCGAAGACCTTCGACTTTCCGTTGGAATTCGCCGAGGCGTTGAGGGTGAAGTCCACGTCCAGCAGGTCGCCGAAGACGGCCTTGACGTGGAGACCATCCGAAACTGCGGTGGTGCCGTTGACCGTGAGCGTGGCGTTGGTGCCGCTGCTGCTGGTGGACGCAACGCCGGAACGGTCCTTCGTGGTGAACGCTGTGGTGGAGGAAGACGTGACGCTCACAAACTGGCTCGAGCCGTAGTCGGTCGAATTGAATTTGATCGACTTGCTGTCGCTCGACAGGGTGGCCTTGACGCCGGTGGAATCGGTGAACTGGTTCACCGAGGCGACGATCGCGGAGCTCTTGGTGGAGCTGGCGAACGAGAGCTGAATGGCGCCCTGGTTGCCGGAAACCGAGATCGTCGTCGTGCCGTTGAGACCGCTGGAGGAACCCGCGAAATCAAGTTCCGCGGTCTTGGCGGAGGTCACGACGGTGACATCGACGGCGAGCGTGGTGTTCGCCACCTTGGCCGAATTGATGGAGATGGAAGTGAAGGCCGAGGTGGTGGTCAGGCCGGAGGTGGTGTAGTCGAAGGTGCCGTTGAGGAGCTTGACGCCCTGGAACGACGACGAGTTGCTGATGCGATTGATCGTGGAAAGGATCGAATCGACCTGCAACTGGTTCGCGTTCTGCTCGTCCTGGGACAAGCCGGCGCTATTTGCCGAATTGCCGACCAGCGCCTGCAGGCTGACCAGCAAGTTGCTGACTTCGGAAAGGGAGCCTTCGGCGGTGCCAATGATGTTATTGGCCTGCTGAGCGTTTCCGATGGCGGTCTGGGTGGCTTTCTGCTCCGCTTTGAGCGATTCGCTGGCGATGAGGCCGGACGGATCGTCTTTGCCGGAGTTGATGCGAACGCCCGTGGAAAGACGTTGCAGCGAGGTTTGCAGCGACGCCGTGTTCTTCTGCAGGGCGTTCACCGCTACCAGCGACGAGACGTTGGTATTGATACGTGACATGGAAAAATCCTCCGTGAACATGCCACCGCGTTGTCTCCGTCCCGGCCGGGGTCCTCATCCGTAAGGAACCCGCAAAGAGGGGCGGCGTGGTGGCGAAACAATCACTCTGCGGTCGGTTGATATCCCTTCAGCGCGCGACCGCAAACGCGCCGAACTCGCAATTCGTTGACCTCCCGGGCAGTGCCCTTTAAACGTCGTTTGTCGTCCAGGATGCAACCGGACCAGGCAGACCCGGGCGCACTCTGGCGAGCACGCGAGGATATTCGGTGGGGGTGGCTTAAATTCTTGAGGCGGAAACTGCGCAGAACAGGCGAAATCGGCAGCGATTTTTGCGTCCGAAAATGTGAGAACCGGGGTTAACTGAAAAATGCGGAATTATCGGACAAAACCCATTCTCGGACGCAGCAGCCCGTAAAAAAAGTGCGCAGGAGCGGCGCAGTGCGGCCCAACCGCAGAGCGTTATGGGACGAAAAACACGCATTTTGTGTCAGGAAATGACCGCGCTCGATGTCCAGATCGCAGCGCAATTGGGGGCTTCGGTGACCCGCACCTCGAGCAGCCGAAGACCACGCGGGTTCGGCTTGTCCGCAGCGATCAGCGCTGCCGAGAGATGTTTCCCGATCTGCTCGGCGATCCGCTCGGCGGACGGATTCACCCGGGATCGGAAAGGCTCCAGGTCATTGAGGTTCCGGTTTCGCCATGGCGTCAGGATTGCATTCAGCGCCGCTTCCACATCATGGAAGTCCGCCACGGTTTCGAGCACATCGAGTTCGTCAGCCGCGATTCGCACCGTCACATGAAAGTCATGACCGTGGAAAGGCTCGAGCGCACCATCGGGCAGTCGCAGGGCGTGGGCGGCGGAAAAAGTCGATTGAACCTCAATGGCAAACATGAAGCTCCTTCCCCCCCCCGCCGTCACTTGCCGAGCTCTCTCGAACGCTTCGTGGCGGCGGCAATCGCTTTGGTCATCAGCTCGACGAATCCCCCCGCCTGCAGCGTTTCGATCGCCGCCTGCGTCGTTCCGTTTGGAGTCGTGACTTTGCGCCGGAGCTCGGCAGGCGAATCCTTCGATTGTTCCAACAGCGTTGCCGCTCCGACAACCGTTTCGCGGGCCAACTGAGCCGCCTGGTTTTCGGTCAACCCTGCTGAGATGCCCGCCTGCGTGAGGGCCTCGGTGAGAAAGAAAATGTACGCAGGCCCGGATCCGGACAGAGCGGTCACGGCATCCATGTAGACTTCGGAGACCCGCACCGTCTTCCCGGCGGCCGAGAAAATACGCTCGGCGGTGATCAGGTCCTGCTCTGTTCCGTAGGTGCCTCGCGCCAGTGCCGACATCCCCTTGCCCACGAGCATCGGCGTATTGGGCATCACGCGAATGACGCGCGGCTTTGTAACCGAACCGCCCCCGGCAGCCAGCTTTTCCTCGATAAACTTGCACGAGATCCCGGCGGCGATGGAAATAATCAGGACATCCGGCTTGAGGTTCGGGGCGAGTTGCTTGAGCACGTCGGCCATTACGAATGGCTTGGTCGCGAGGACCACCACGTCGGACTGGGGCGCCGTTTCACTGCAGGACGCGCCTTCGGACGTGCACGGAATGCCGAGTTCATCCGCGAAGAGCCGCTGTCGCTGGGCATTCGGGTCGGTGGCGCGAATTTCGGTGGGACGATAGAGGGCGGAACGAATCAGACCGCGGGCGATGGCTTCGGCCATATTGCCGGCGCCGATGAATCCAATCGTGGGCATGCAATGCTCCGGGGGGCAACAACTCTGGATAGCCTACCGTCTTTTGTTCTCCGAGGGTAGAGACGAGCTGGCTCGGATTGTGTAAAGGAAAGGCCCGAAAAGCCAAGGGGATTTGCCGTTGGAAGTGGGAGAGATTCTCGAGGAGCAATCATGGTTCGCAAATATAAAGGCCGGGTGGCTGTGTTGAGCCTTTGCATGGTGTTATCGACCGTCGCTGGGACGACTTACGCCGGCCCGGAAGCCACGACGATGCCATCGAAGGAGTTCACGGTTGACGTGGCCCTTCCGACCATCCCCGAAAGGACTTTCCTGTTGACGGACTTTGGTGCCGCGGGCGATGGTAAAACCCTGAATACCCAGGCATTTAACAAAGCCGTCGCGGCGGTCTCGGCTGCGGGCGGCGGACATCTGATAGTTCCGAAGGGGGAATACCGGACGCTGCCGTTCACCTTGTGCAGCAACCTGGACCTGCACCTCGATCCGGGCGCTGTCATCATCGGGCCCGGCAGTTTCACCGATTATGGGCTTCCCGAGCCGGAAAGCCTCGCGTCCCAGGAGGAAGTGCGGCAGAAGGTCAAGGTGCCGCCACCGCTGATTTCGGGGAAGAATTTGCACGACGTGGCGATCACGGGCAGCGGAACGATCGACGGAAACGGAGCCCTGTGGTGGGCATGGTCGGAACGGGCCGCCCGGCAGCATGGAGGGAATCGATTGGTTTACCCCAGGCCGAAGCTGGTCACCATTTCGGGTTGCGATCGGCTGCATGTCGATGGCGTGACGTTCCGCAATTCTCCGATGTTTCACCTGGTGCCCAATCGTGTGAAGGACCTCCTCATCGAGAACGTCCGGTTTGAAGCACCGCTGAATGCCCCGAACACTGATGCGGTCGATCCCGGACTTTGCACCAACATGGTGATCCGGCACTGCAACTTCGATGTGGGCGACGATGATGTGGCCATCAAGACGGGCGGGCACCGGCTGCTGATCGAAGACTGCCAGGTGAAGCATGGCCACGGCATTTCCATCGGGTCCGGCACGGCGGAGGGCGTTTCAGAAATGATGGTGCGGCGCTGCACGATCGACGGCGCGGACAACGGCATTCGCATCAAATCGATGCGCGGGGCCGGCGGACTCGTCGAAAATGTGCGATACAGCGACATCACGATGAAGAATGTGGCCAACGCGATTGTGCTGGACCTGAACTACACCGATAACAATCGCCCTGATTTCAAAGGTGATCCCCAGAAAGTGCCGACGATCCGCAACGTGTTGATCGAGAACGTCACTGTCAAAAACGCGCGGAATGCGGGGAAGATCGCGGGGCTTCCGGAGAGCAAGATCACGGATGTGACGTTGAAGAATGTGCACATCACAGCGGAGAAGGCGTTGGTGATGGAGGATGTGGGAAAGATCCTCCGGGAGAACATGACTTGCGACGTGAAGGCCGGTGTCGGGCCGCCGAAACGGACCGAAATCGAATGAAATGCGACAACGGCGGTGACTCACGATTGCGCCTCATTGAAGAATGGATCAGCGTTGTCAAAAAAGCGGCAGAAAAAGTGGTTTGCCCCGCATAAAGACGGAGGGAACTCAACGAAAATTGATTGACCCGCGGGCGGGAGTATTTTAGAGTTGCTCAAGACATGGGCGCACTGCCCGTGAGGTGCATTTCAGTCGGCAGTTGTGAACGTGTGACCGGTACAAAATAATTGGGCCAGCGGCGATTCTTCCGAGGGTCCCCTTCGATTCGCCTCAACGCGGGCACCGTTGTTCGGTGCCTGGAGCTAAAATCCCCGTCTCCGTTTGGAGCCGGGGATTTTTTTTTCGACCGGGCTTACGCGGGGGAGGGGGACGGCGGGATCGTAAGGGTGGGCACTGTCTTGAGACGAATCTTCAGGCGCGGGGCGAGGACCATGGCGATGATGAAGAGGGCGAGCGCGGCGAAAGTGAGGAGAAGCCCCTGGAGGCGGGTGTTGAGTGCGGCGGCGAGGGCGAGGGACATCGTGCCGATGGCGGGGAGCACGGCGCCGAGAATCGCGCGTTTGAGGCCCATGAGGGTGATCGAGCGAACGGCGATGATGGCGATCACGACGGCGGCGGAGAAGAAGATTGCGACCGTGGGGTGGGCGAATTCCTGGGCGAAGTACATGAGTGGGTAGGCGCCGGCGAAGGTGCCGATGAGGAGGAGGAGCATCCAGCGGTCGAAGTTGTGGGCGTCGAAGGCGCGGGCGAAGAGGCCGAGGAGGAGGCCGAAGGTGCAGACGGAGAGGGGACCGAGCCAGGAGAGTTCGCCGAGGCGGTCGATGGGGGCGATGCCGAGGACGTCGAGGGCGATGGGGCGGCCGAGGAGGAGGTTCTTGTAGTTCCAGGTGTAGCGGGTGGTGTTTCCGGAGCGGACGGGAGGTGCGGGCTGGAGGGAGAGTTCGAGCATGCGGACGTCGGAGCCGACGGAGGTGAGATTGATGTTGAAGGTGTCGAGGATTCCGCCGGAGGGGACGTCGAGCGTGTAGATGCCGCGGCCGACGGCGGAGTAGGTGAGGTCGATGGGGGTGGCGGGCGCGGGGAGTTTGCCGCGCCAGATCAAGTGGGAATTCTCGATGCGCACGGCGTCAGAGGGGAGGTTGTTGATTTTGAAGGTGAGGTCGGCGAGGGAGATGATTTGCGGCGGAAGGGGGAGTTGGATTTCGGTTTCGGTGTCGGCGGTTGGGGCGGTGGCGGTGAGGTGGGCGGCGAGTTTTGCTTCGTAGATGGATTCGGCTTCGGCGGTGCCGACGGAGAGGCGCGGGGTGAGCTGGATCTGGGCGTCGAAGGCGGAGATGCGGGCCTGGGGGTGGGAGGGAGCGGACGTGTTTGCAGCTGGTATTTGTGTGTCGAAGGGGGCGAGGGATTGGTTGACGCGGTCGGGCGGAGAAGACAATTGGGAGAGGACGGCTCGTCTTCGGGCTTTGCCGAGGGAGGGGAGGAGGAGGGCGATGAGGATGGCCATGATGGCGACGACGACGAGGAGTTCGATGAGGGTGAAGCAGCGGAGTGAATGACGCATGGGCGGGCTCCCCGGGGTAAGGGGTGCATGCGGGCTTCTGTTGGTCGTACGATGGGCGGGGCGGGGGGTTCGCGCGAAAAAGAAGGCCCAAGGATTTGATCAGATTTGATCCCTGGGCTTTCTTTTTGTTCGATGGGGCTTTGTGCGATTGGACGCATTTCCCTTCCCCCGAGTTGGACGGCCTGCGGACCATCATGGGCGGGACGCCCATGCCACCGTTATTCGTCGGTGACGCAGCCCTCGCTGGCGCTCTTTACGTTTTTGATGTACTTGTACAAGGTGCCGCGGGTGACTTTGTACGGGGGTTTCTTCCAGGCGCTGCGGCGTTTGGCGAGGTCAGCATCGGAGACCTGCATGTCGATGGTGTTTTTTTCGGCGTCGATGCGGACTTTGTCGCCGGTCTGGACGAGGGCGATGTTTCCGCCTTCGATGGCTTCGGGGGTGACGTGGCCGATGATGAAGCCGTGGGAGCCGCCGGAGAAACGGCCGTCGGTGATGAGGGCGACGTCGTTGAGGAGGCCATAGCCGGCGAGGGCGCTCGTGGGAGTCAACATCTCGGGCATACCGGGGCCGCCCTTGGGGCCTTCGTAGCGGATGATGATGACGTCGCCCTTGGCGATTTTGCCGAGTTCGAGGCCGTGGAGCATTTCTTCTTCGGAGTTGAAGACTTTGGCGGTGCCTTCGAAGTGGGTGCCTTCCTTGCCGGTGATTTTGGCGACGGCGCCTTCGGTGGCGAGGTTGCCGCGGAGGATGCGGATGTGGCCGTCCTTTTTGATGGGGTCGTTGAGGGCGTGGACGATTGGCTGATTTTCGATTTTCGATTTTCGATTTTCGATTTTTGGGAGCGGGGCGGTTTTCGAGAATGGGGGGAGGCTTGGGAGGTCCTTTACGTTTTCGTGCAGGGTTTTGCCGGTGATGGTTTTCTGGTGGCCGTCGAGGATGCCGTTTTCGATGAGCATTTTGATGACGGCGGGGACGCCGCCGATCTGGTGGAGGTCTTCCATGACGTATTTGCCGCTCGGGCGGAAGTCAGAGAGAAGCGGGGTTTCGTCGGAGACTTTTTGCCAGTCGTCGATGGTGAGGGGGATGTCGAAGGCGCGGGCCATGGCGAGGGAGTGGAGGACGGCGTTGGTGGAGCCGCCGAGGATGATGGTGAGTTTCATGGCGTTGATGAAGGACTGGCGGGTGATGATGTCGCGGGGTTTGAGGTCGAGTTCGAGGAGTTTTTTGATGGCGTCGGCGGCCTTGGCGCATTCGTCGATTTTTTCCTGGGTGTCGGCGGGGATGCTGGAATCGTAGGGGAGGGTGAGGCCCATGCATTCGATGAAGGAGGCCATGGTGTTGGCGGTGTACATGCCGCCGCAGGCGCCCTGGCCGGGGCAGGACTTGGCGACGATGGTTTTGCGTTCATCTTCGGTGATCTTGTGGGCGAGGGCTTGGCCGTAGGACTGGAAAGCGGAGACGACGTCGAGTTTCTCTTCCTTGCCCTGGATCTTGGCGCAGCCGGCGCGAATGGTGCCGCCGTAGATCATGAGGGAGGGTCGGTTGAGGCGTCCCATGGCGATGACGGTGGCGGGCATGTTTTTGTCGCAGCCGGGGATGGCGACGAGTGCGTCGTACCATTGGGCGCCCATGATGGTTTCGATGGAGTCGGCGATGAGGTCGCGGGACTGGAGGGAGAAGGACATGCCGTCGGTGCCCATGGAGATGCCGTCGGAGACGCCGACGGTGTTGAAGCGCATGCCGACGCAGCCGATTTTTTCAGCGGCGGTTTTGACGTGGGTGCCGAGGTCGGCGAGGTGCATGTTGCACGGGTTGCCGTCGTACCAGACGGCGCCGATGCCGATCTGGGGTTTGTTGAGGTCTTTGAGGGAGAGGCCGGTGGCGATGAGCATGGCCTGGGAGGCGCCCTGGGAGGCGGGTTGGGTGATTCTGGAGGAGTATTTGTTCAATTGCTTGGTGGTGGTCATGGTCTCTCGCCTGTTTGAAAAGAAGTTGAATGCGGATCGGGGATTTTAGCATTGCGGCGGGGTGATGGGAATTTCCGGGGGGGAGATTGCCAAGTGTGTGCACGTCCTTGGCAATCTGTCATTTTTGGCCTGAAAACGCGGGTGGGGGCTTGCCTCTCTTGCCACGTGGGGGATTTCAGCGTTTGAGGAGCGGGGGGAGAACGCCAAGTGTGGGTAAATCAATGGCGGTATCCCCCCAATTCCCATAGGAATTGTACGGGAACAGGGGTGGTGGCTTTCTAATTGAATCCCTAAGCAA
>JBQCGD010000051.1:0-37943 GCA_051955985.1 Phycisphaerae bacterium
AGACCGGCATGGCCCCCTACGCCTTCCTCTCCTCCGTCGCCATCGCCACCAACTGGCTCGGCGCCACCGGCCAGTTCGAAATCTCCTCCTCCACCCTCGTCTACGGCTACAACACCGTCATGCACGACGGCGTCTCCCGCGAACTCCTCCCCGGCTTCTCCGTCACCCGCCCCGTCGATGTCGTCAACTCCTCCTGGGGATACACCGACACCAATTCCACCCAGCAACCCACCCTCATCCTCGATGCACTCACCGCCGCCAACCACCAGACCGTCTGCGTCGCCGCCGGAAATCACGACACCGGCTCCGCCCCCGTCGGCGGCCCCGCCTCCGGCTTCAACGTCATCTCCGTCGGCGCCCTCGGCGATGACACCACCAATCCCCCCTACCAGACCCTCGCCCCCTTCTCCAACACCAGCCCCAACGACTTTTTCAACCCTGTCACCGGCGTTACCACCCCCAACGTCCGCGCCGCAGTCTCCATCGTCGCACCAGGCTCCAACCTCACCCTCCCCGCCTACACCGGCGCCACCGGGGCCAACCGCGACGGCTCCCTCTTCGACACCTCCGGCTTCCCCCTCAGCGAACTCAATAAGCTCTACTTCAACCAGGCCGCCGGCACCTCCTTCGCCTCACCCCTCGTCGCCGGCGGCGCCGCCCTCGTCGTCGATGCCGGCTACGCCAACTTCGGCGGCGGCCACGCCGTCGATGGCCGCGTCATCAAGGCCGTCCTCCTCAACTCCGCCGACAAAACCCCCGGCTGGACCAACAACGCCCACCTCGTCAACGGCGTCTTCACCACCTCTCAGGGCCTCGACTTCCAAACCGGCGCCGGCGAACTCGACCTCAACAAAGCCTACGACCAATACCTCTCCGGCTCCTCCGGCGACTCCAACGGCGGCTCCGTCCACCCCCTCGGATGGGCCTTCGGCCACGTCGCAGCCGGCGCCCCCAACAAGTACTTCATCGACACCCCCCTCCACACCGGCGACACCTTCACCGCCACCCTCGACTGGTTCATCAATACCTATTTCAACTCCAGCGCCACCGCCGATCCGGCCTCCGACAACTTCTCCGACACCGACCTCCACCAGACCTACTTCGACCAGCTCGACCTCCAGGTCTGGTCCGTCGCCGACGGCAACCTCTCCACCCTCATCGCCGACTCCACCAGCCCCTACAACAACGTCGACCACCTCTACTTCACCATCCCCGCCGACGGCCTCTACGCCCTCCGCATCTCCTGGGTCGGCACCACCTACGACCTCCTCGGCACCTCCCCCCGCGCCGACGACTACGGCCTCGCCTGGTCCACCACCCCCATCCCCGAACCCGCCTCCCTCACCCTCCTCTTCGCCGCCTCCCCCCTCCTCCTCAAACGCCGCCGACCCGCCTGACCCCGTTTCGTCATTCGATCATTCGTCAATCGAATTTGATTCGTCATTCGTTATTCGTGCTTCGTCATTCCCTTTCCCAAACGGATTTGCTACACTGCCCGGCTCGTAAAAACGGATTGAAAAACCCTTTTTTCCTCAGGAGCAAACCATGTCCAAAACCTCTTACGCCCGCCGCAAAGCCCACCGCGCCCTCGGCCGCGACGTCGCCGCCGGCAAAACCGACGAAGCCACCGCCGCCGCCTGGAAGGCCACCGAAGAAAAACGCAAAGCCAAACTCTCCCCCAAGAAGTAATCCCATCCTTCCGCCAAACCAAAAAAGCCTCCCACAACGGGAGGCTTTTTTCATGCGCAAACTTCTGTCTTCTGACTCCTGTCTCCCGACTTCCGCCTTACAGCGTCGGCCCCGTAAAGTGCTGTATCTGGATCGACCCCGACCCCGAATACGCCCGCGGATCATACTGCGGCGGCGGCGCCCGGTTGATCGTCGCACCCCCTGCACCCGTCCCATTCGTCGGCGACATGCTCCCCAGCGCATTCACAATCCCCGTCACCTGGAACTGCCCCTGGTGCTGCAGGTTCCCGTCCGCATAAATGCTCCCCACGATCGACAGGTTCCCCACCGTCGACACATTCCCCGTCGCCACAATATTCACCGGCGCGTCCGCCGTCCCCAGCCCCGCCTGCACCGACACATCCCCGATCACCACCAGCGTCCCCGACCCATACACGTTCGTCTTCTTTAACGTCAGCGTCTGCCCCCCCGGCACCACGATGTACAACACGCTGTGATTCGTAAAATCCAAGCTGCTCGGCGACGTGTCATTAAACCGCTGCGGCGAATACGTCCCCGACGGATCAATCAACTGGTTCACGTTGATAATGTTCGACGGCGGCGTCAGCTTCCCCGTCGGATCAAACCACACCGACGGCGGCGTCGGAATGCTCGGGTTGTACGTCGCCATCGGCAGATTGTTCTGCGTCCCCCCATACTGCACCACCCCATTGTTGATCGTCACCGACCCGCCCAGGTTGATGTTCCCCTTCACCAGCGTGTCCCCGTCAATCGTGATCTTCCCGTTCTCGCTGATCCCCGCCCCCAGCAGAATCGCCGGCGCCAGGTTCGTCACCTGCATCGTCGATTTGATCGTCGTCTGGATCGTCGGATTCGCCGTGTACGTCCCCACCGATGTCACCGCGATCGACGACCCATAACCGCCCCCCGTCGCCGTCACCGAAAACGTGCAGTTCCCCACCACACCATTAAAGTTGAACGTCCCGTTTTTGTTCCAGCTTCCATATTCCACTTCATAATACACCCGCTGGATCCCCGCCTCCGCGGCGTAAAACGCCTGGTCCCGGTGCAGCGTCATCGAGCTCACCTGGCTCCCCACCCCGCCGATCAACGCCACCGTCGAAACGATCCCCGTCATCACCACCGCCAGCAGCACCACCAGAAAGATCGCCACGCTCCCGCGCGACGCCCGCCCCCTGCCGCCTTCCCGCCCACGCGCACTCTTGGTCCCAAAAAATCGCATGCAATAACCCCATCAAAAATAAGGGCAAACTCCACCTCCACCATACAATTCGCCGCAACTTCTTCTCAAAAAATTTTCCCCATCCCACCACCTCTCCTTACCCCAAATCCCCGCTTTAATACTATTTTAACGTCCGTTATCAGCCACTCGGCTCAAGCCCCCATTTATATCGTACGATGAACCCGTCAGACGCTCACCACGGACCAACCCCACCTCGTCACCCTTGAGGGAAAGTCCCATGACCAGCCCCCCCCAATTACCAATTACCACTTACCAATCCCCCCGCCGCCGCGCCTACTCCCTCATCGAAGCCCTCATCGCACTCCTCATCATCCAGGTCATCGCCTCCCTCGTCTTCTACTCCGTCCAGTCCACCACCGACGCCAGCCACCTCGACACCATGACCAAGGACACCATCGGCGCTCTCCGCTACGCCCGCGCCCTCTCCATGAGCGCCAACCTCCCCGTCAACGTCGACTTCAACACCTCCGCCCAAACCATCAACGTCTATCTCAACACCTCCACCACCCCCGTCGCCAATCCCATGTTCCCCAAGGGCTCCTGCTCCTTCGACCTCAAAAACGACCAGGGCATCGCCGGCTGCAAAATCACCTCCGTCACCAACTGCCCCACCAACGGCACCAATATCTACCGCCTCACCTACTCCGTCCTCGGCACACGCACCAACGCCCCCTCCTTCGCCACCCCCATGACCGTCACCTTCGCCTACGGCGGCGCCACCGCCACCCTCACCATCCCCAATGCCGGTGATCCCAACTGATTCGCGAGAACTGCCCTATGAAACATCCGCCCACCCATCCTCATCCCCGCGGCTTCACCCTCCTCGAAGCCCTCCTCCTCGTCGTCATCCTCGGCATCAGCGGCGCCGCCATCGGCCGCGCGCTCGCCGCCATGACCAAAACCCCCGAGCAAAACAACAATCGCCTCGCCGCAGAAGCCGCACTCCTCGACAAAATGGAATCCCTCCGCGGCACCCCCTGGCCCCAGCTCGCCGCCGACGCCAACCAGCCCACCTCCGCCTTCACCGACTCCATCACCCTCCCCGGCAGCGGCGATACCGTCACCCGCACCGTCTACATCATCTACATCAACCCCGCCAACCTCCTCCCCTCCGGATCCCCCACCAAAATGCTCGAGGTCAACGTGACCGTCGGCAGCGATACCCTGTCCAATATGTTGAACCAGCCATGAACATGAATCATAAATCGCACGGCCTATCCAGCCCCAATGATGCCCGCCGCCCCGGGCGGCGCGGGGCCTTCACCCTCGTCGAACTCATGACCACCCTCGTCATCTTCGCCCTCATCGCCACCGCCGCCACCTCCATGATGGCCTCCTCCGCCAACACCCAGCGCTACGTCATGAACAACGTCAACGCCAACTCCCAGGCCGAACTCGCCTTCCGCCGCATCGTCGAAAACATCCGCTCCTCCTCCCAGTGCTGGGTCCCCAACGCCAACGAAATTGACCTCTGGACCCAACCCGACGCCAACAAAACCCCGCACAGCGTCATCTACTCCCTCGTCGGCACACAACTCATGGAATCCGACGACCGCTACGGCACCAACGTCCTCGCTACCAACGTCACCACCTTCGCCCCCTCCCAGGCCGTCTCCACCACCAACCCCTCCCTCCTCAGCTCCAACCCCTCCATCTTCCAGCTCACCATCACCATCTCCCCGCCCAACTCCCCCCCCATCACCCGCCAATCCACCATCGTCGCCCGAAACTTCTGACGCCACCGCCGCTCAAGGCTCATCCAACTCAAAATGATGCAGATCCACGTTCGTACTGAACGTCGCCCCCCACTTGAACCCATGCCCGTGCAACTCCACCACCAGCTCGCACGGCAACTGGATAAACCCCGTCTCCACCCACGGCGACAAATCCCCGTAAAATTCTCCCAACACCTCCTGCAACGCCGTCTTCTGCTTCCCCGCCTCTAACGCCGCCTTCCCCAACCCCACCTCCTTCTTCTTCAACGCTCGCTCCGCCTCCACCCGCTTCACCTCCGCCGCCACCGTCTTTACAAACAGGTCGCTCAACCCCTTGATGTCCTTCCACAACCCCTCCGCATCATGCTCCGTCCCCCACCGTCCGCTCCGATTCACCGTCTTCCCCGTCAGCTTTTCAATGAACTTCCACTCCGCCACCGTCAACTGCGGATTCCGCGAATCATCGATATCCACCGCCATCCCCGTCGCATGCTCGCTCAACGTCCCCAGCAGATAATGACTGTGATACTTCACCGGCCGCGGATTGAATCCCCCCGCGTGAAACTCCCCCGCATGCGCGTCCTTCACCCGGATGCTCCCCCTGACCGCCGCAATCTGGTCCGCCAGCTCCTGCGACATCCCCCGCCGAATCAGCTCCGGCACCTCCACGTCGTCCCCATACTTCCGCTGATACGCCTTCCGCACCCACCGGTAAAACAACTTCTGCTTCTCAGGACTGTTCGTGAACTCGATCATCGACCGCAGCGTGCGCGTCCGCTTCTTGCCCACCCACTGCGTCGTCAACAGCTCTGCATCCGATTCCGCAGCATACGCCTCGTACGTAGAGGGCGCCCCAAAATAAAGCGTCCGAAACGACACATACTGGCTCACCGTCTGAAACGGATGCCGCCGCATGTCATACACCGGCATCTTCTTGATGATCGCAAACTCCGCCTTGTCCGCCTCCGTGATCGCATCCAGAAAACCCAGCGCCGCCGGCAGAAACCCCGGTGTGTAAAGCTCCGGCCACAACGAATACCGCGGCGCCGGCGTCTTCTGCAGGTTCAACGTCCCCGCGTCCCCAATCTCCGCCCCATGCGTCAAACAAATGGTTCCCGGCCTGCAAAATCCTGCCATAGTGCACCTTCCACAACCCAAATTCTCTCTGCCCCCGCACCGCCGGGGCCTGCCCGCGCATCTTACCTCAGCCCAAAAGCCCCCCTCCACACGTTTCTTCCATGATCTACTACTCCGTGAATTTTTGAACATTGTTGGACAATGCCCAATCCGGTGGCATACTCCACTCGACATTATCGCCCGTTGACCACGGGCTAGCCCATGCAACCAAGTTTTTTTTCTGAGACATAGAAAGGACCTTCTTATGTTGACCCGCCACTCCACCTTCGCCGCGGCCGCACTCCTCTCCCTCGCCGCCGCCCCCGCCATGGCCTCCTCCATCGCCGCCTTCTCCGGCAACACCCAACCCGCCAACGGCGGCGACGCCGCCACCATCAACTTCGCCGTCTACTCCAACTCCGGTACCGCCGGCGATGCCTTCGGCACCGGCCTCGCCAACTTCGACTCCCTCTTCGCCCCAGGCTCCTCCAGCAGCGGCTTCGATGCCTCCGCCGCCTACCTCTACCTCTACCAAACCGTCGCCACAAACGCCGTCTTCGAAAACACCGTCGGCGTCACCCCCTCCAAGGTCACCTCCTTCGGCACCTTCACCAACACCTCCTTCTCCACCAACGTCCTCGGCACCGCCGCCGGCTTCGGCAACACCTCCAGCGCCAGCACCCCCGCTACCCCTGTCATCGTCAGCCAGACCGGCCTCGACACCCCCAACATCTTCGACGGCTCCTCCAGCGTCCAGGCCTTCTTCTTCTCCTACCCCTCCGCCGAACTTGCCGCCGGCCATAAGACCGTCCTCTGGGGATACACCTCCAACTACGCCCCCATCATCGGCAACACCGCCATCATCGATGCCGCCGGTGCCAACGGCCAGGCCGCCACCGCCGGCCCCACCCTCGTCCCACTCCCGGACGCCTTCCTCACCGGCCTCTCCACCCTCGGTGGCCTCGCCCTCCTCGCCAAACTCCGCCGCCCCGCCACCGCCTGAGCCCCTGCCGACAGTTCCACCCGCCAACCACGCGACCGCAGCCCACCTCAGGCTGCGGTCTTTTTTTTCCCTTGCCCCCTTCCAATTCGTTAGGGTAAAATACGGTCACCAAAGGGAGGGGACACCCATGCACACGCTCAAAGTGGAGCCGACGCCCTCGTCAGCTATTCCCCCGCACACCCCCAGACCCACCCCCCTTTTTACACGTCCCACCCACGCACCGACCGCAAGCGTCCCACGCCTCCCGCACCTCAGCAATGTCCTCGACAGCCCCCCTCCTTTCCCCGCCCCCGCTCCCCCCAACAACTTGATCACCTTCGGCTGGCGCTATCAAAAACGCGGTTCCCAAAACCCCGAACTTGATAATCTTCGGCGGAAACCCCCAAAAACGCGATTCCCCCAAAACAACCTGATCACCTTCGGCTGGCGCTATCAAAAACGCGGTTTCCGCTACCCCATCCTGGAATCCACGGACTCACTTATTCCGAATTCCCCTAGCCCCACCCCCCCCACCCCTGCTACCCTAATGGACTTCCTTTTTCGAACAGGACCAGCCATGCCCCGCAGCCGCCAAACTACCTCAACAGCGCCAGACGCCATCGCTCCGGAGTCCACCCCACCCATCCACTCCGTCGCCTTCGTCTCCCTCGGCTGCCCCAAAAACCTCGTCGACTCCGAAAAAATGCTCGGCCTCCTCGCCGAAGACGGCATCGCCATCACCCCCGACCACGACGAAGCCGACGCCATCATCATCAACACCTGCGGCTTCCTCGAAGCCTCCAAAACCGAATCCCTCGACGTCATCCGCGAAGCCATCGAAGCCAAAAAACGCGCCCTCGAAGAAGGCACAGGAAAACGCGTCATCGTCGCTGGCTGCCTCGTCCAGCGACACAAGGCCCAACTCCTCGACGCCGTCCCCGAAGTCGACGCCCTCGTCGGCGTCTTCGACCGCGAAAACATCGTCAAGGCCGTCCGCGGCAACCAGTTCGAACACCTCCCCGAAGCCGGCAAAGACATGGGCTCCTACCACGCCGTCACCAACTTCATCCACAAGCCCGGCAAGGCCGACATCGGCAAAGGCTACCTCGAATCCGACCGCGCCCGCCTTCGCCTCACCCCCCGCCATTACGCCTACCTCCGCGTCTCCGAAGGCTGCAACCAGGGCTGCACCTTCTGCACCATCCCCTCCATCCGCGGCCGCATGCGTTCCAAACCCCTCACCGACATCCTCTCCGAAGCCGAAGAACTCCTCGCCGACGGCGCCTTCGAACTCAACCTCATCGGCCAGGACACCACCTCCTACGGCGAAGACATCGGCTACAACGCCACCGGCGAGGGGTTAAGCGGCATGCTCAAATCCCTCGACAAACTCGTCCAGAAAAAAGCCCCCGGCGCCTGGCTCCGCCTCATGTACGCCTACCCCTCCTGCTTCACCGACGACATGATCAAAACGTTGGCGGACTGCCGCCACGTCATCAAGTACATCGACATGCCCCTCCAGCACATCAACGACGAAATCCTCCACACGATGCGCCGCAAGGTGACGCGCAAACAAATCGAAACCCTCCTCGACAAACTCCGCAAGTGGGTCCCCGGCATCGCCCTCCGCACCACCTTCATCTCCGGCTTCCCCACCGAAAACGACGCCCAGCACAAAGAGCTCCTCCAGTTCGTCAAAGACTTCCAGTTCGAAAACGTCGGCGTCTTCGAATTCTCCCCCGAGCCCGGCACCCCCGCCGGCCGCCTCCACGACACCGACCCCGTTGAAGCCAAAGTCGCCACGAAGCGCAAAGAAGAAATCATGATCGTCCAGCAGCAAATCGCCTTCGCCAAAAACGAAGCAATGGTCGGCCAGACGATCAAGGTCCTCATCGACGAAGTCGACACCAAACGCAAAACCGCCATCGCCCGCCACCCCGGCCAGGCCCCCGACATCGACGGCCGCGTGATGTTGAAGAAGGCCGCAGGCCTGAGCCCCGGCGAACTCGTAAGCGTCAAAATCGACGACTACAACTACTACGACCTCGTCGCCACCCCGACCTCCTCACCCGAAACCCGACACCCGAAACCCGAAACCCGCCCTACCCGCTCCCGCCTCTCCCTCCCCGTCGTCGGCGTCGTCAGCCCCGGGGGGGCCAGCGTCGAAACCAAAGGCAAACGCCGCTAAAAGTGGAGCCGACGCCCTCGTCGGCTAAGTTCAACCAGGCAACCGGGAGGGGACCCACATGCCGTTTGTCATTTGCACCACCGCGCTCGATAATCCCCCTCTCTCCAAACCGCCCGGGCCCCCGCACCCGAGGTTTTGCGTTTTGAGTTTCCGCGTTTTGAGTTTCCGCGAAGTGTACCGCCACATCCCCAACCTCATCACCATCGCACGCCTCGCGCTCACCGTCGTCTTCTTCATGCTCCTCAACATCCACGGCCCCGGCGTCGGCCCCGACTTCCAGCGCCAAATGTGGATCGCCTTCGCCTGCTTCGTCGTCGCCGCCCTCACCGACGTCGTCGATGGCTACCTCGCCCGCAAGTGGAAAGTCGAATCCGCCTTCGGCCGCGTCGTCGACCCCTTCGTCGACAAGATCCTCATCTGCGGCGCCTTCATCTTTTTCTCCTCCAACGACTTCATCAACGCCGTCCACATCAAGGAACAATACGCCACCGGCGTACACCCCTGGATGGCCGTCGTCCTCATCGCCCGCGAATTCCTCATCACCTCCATCCGCGGCCTCGCCGAATCCCGCGGCATCAACTTCAAGGCCGACTGGGCCGGCAAAATCAAAATGTTCACCCAGTCCTTCGCCATCGGCGCCGTCCTCGTCGACCTCGCCATCGCCGGCTCCGAACCCTGGGTCCGCACCGTCCGCGACATCGCCATCTGGACCACCGTCATCGTCACCGTCCTCTCCGCCACCACCTACTGCCTCCGCGCCCGCGCCATCGTCTTCGAAGAAGAAACAACGCCGTAACGGGGGACGCGTGGGACACAAATCGAATAAGCAACTCGCCGACCGTGTCGCTGCTTTGCCAACGCCAACGACAACTTGGCAAAAATGGATCGTCACCGGCGGCGGCGTCGGATTCCTCCGCCCCGCCCCCGGCTCCTGGGGGACCTGCCCCCCCGCGCTCCTCTTCTTCCTCACTCTCCTCGCCGGTTGGGACATCACCCGCCGCTCACTCGCACTCCTCGGCTTCGGCATGATCGCCGGCGGTCTCCTCATCGCCTACGGCAAATGGGCCGCCGCCTGGTTCCGCGAACCCGACCCCGGCTCCGTCATCCTCGACGAATACGCCGGCTTCGCCGTCACCATCGCCTTCGTCCCCACCCCCGACTGGTTCACCGCCCACGCCGCCTGGGGTCTCTTCGGCTGGACCTCCATCCTCTACATCATTTTCCGCGCCACCGACTCCCTCAAAATCCCCCCCTCCAACCTCCTCGAACGCCTCCCCTGGGGCTGGGGCGTCCTCTTCGACGACCTCTCCGCCGGCATCCAGGCCAACATCCTTGCCCAAATCCTCGTATTGATACTGCAGCACTACACCCGATAGAAGATTCTTTTCGGAGTCCGCCCGAATGCTTCATCTCCTCGCCCAAACCACCGAAGCCGCCGCCCACTCCAACGCCTTCGCCCCCAACGCACTCCTCTCCCTCCTCTACGGCATCGTCGAAGGCCTCACCGAATTCCTCCCCGTCTCCTCCACCGCCCACCTTCGCATCGTCGAAGCCTTTTCCGGCACCTCCCTCGACTCCGGCTACTGGAAAATGTACTCCGTCGTCATCCAGCTCGGCGCCATCCTCTCCGTCCCCCTCCTCTTCAAAAACCGCATCCTCAAATTCCTCCACACCTTCCCCAAAGGCGAGTCCGGCAACAAGACTATCTGGAACCACCCCCTCTCCCTTGTCATGATCGGCTTCTTCGTCACCGCCGGCCCCTGCTACCTCGCCGATAAATTCATCGGCAAAAACCTCGAATCCCTCCTCGTCATGGGTCTCTCCCTCGTCGTCGGCGGCATCATCATGTGGGTCGTCGATTTCCTCTGCCGCAACCCCAAAGTCACCCGCATGGAAGACATGGGCATCCTCGACGCCGTCTGGATCGGCGCCGTCCAGATCCTCTCCGCCGTCTTCCCCGGCACCTCCCGTTCCATGTCCACCATCGCCGCCGGCCAGGTCTTCAGCCTCTCCCGCGCCACCGCCCTCGAATACTCCTTCTTCCTCTCCATCCCCACCATGATCGCCGCCACCGGCTACAAGCTTCTCCAGGCCCTCGTCCACCACAAAACCCCCGCAGAAGCCGCCGCCTACAACCCCCCCGAACACCAATGGATCATCCTTGCCATCGGCTTCGTCGTCTCCTTCATCGTCGCCCTCGGCGTCAATGCCTGGTTTATCAACTGGGTCCGCACCCGCGGCTTCATCCCCTTCGCCATCTACCGCATCCTCTTCGGCGGCGCCATCCTCATCTGGCTATTCACCGGCGGTCACTGACGCCTTCTTCGGCTTCCGCAGGTGCACCCAGTACCACCCCACCACCGCCCCCACGCACAGGATCACCATCCCCGCATCGATCGGCGTGCGATACTTCAACACCGTCTCCCACTTCTCCTCCAGCTTCCACCCGATCCACAGCAAGAAGCAATTCCACATCGTCGCCCCCGCCACCGTGTAGATGCAGAACTTCAACAGGTTCATCCGTGCAATCCCCGCCGGAATTGAAATAAAATGCCGCACCACCGGCACAAACCGGCAGATGAACACCGTCGGCGACCCCCACCGCCCGAACCACTTGCTCGTCAGATCCAGATGCTCCTCATTCAACAGCAACCACTTCCCCACCTTCATCACCAGCGGCTTCCCGCCGAAGTACCCCAGGTAATAGCTGATCACCGACCCCACCAGGCTCCCGATCGACGTCGCCACAATCACCGCCCACAGCTCGAACTTCCCCTGGTGCACCAGCATCCCCAGCGGCGGCATCACGAACTCGCTGGGCAACGGAAGAATCATGCTCTCCCCCGCCATCAGCAGCGACGCCACCGGCAACCCGCCCGCGTTGATCGCCGCCAGCACCCAATCTTTCATGTGTTCGACCATGGGTTCCTCGGGATTGTGAAAGCCGCACACTATAGCAAACGCCGCCCCGCTTTGCCCGCTTGGAACACCGAACCCGAGAGCCTAAGATTGACCCATCCGGAGTGCCCTTAAATGCCTCTAAAATTTGAAGAGAAGTCCGTCGGCGTTCGGCTGGCGCTGAGCGCGGCGGTAATGCTTGCCACCGGCCTGCTCGTCGGTTGCCCCCCGGCGCAGCCCCCAAAGCAGAACCTCACCGGCCAGGCCGACCTCCGCTCCGTCTCCGCCCCCGTCGTCGGTACAGAACCCGTCGCCGGCGGCATCTACGTCGCCCTCCCCTCCCGCACCCCGCTCTCCGGCCCAGCCCTCGATCGCGCCCTCTCCGACCGCCACGCCATCGAAGCCCTCGTCGCCACCGCCGTCCCCGCCCCCACCACCGCCCCCACTTCCCAACCCTCCACCTCCGCGGAACCTCCCCCCATGGCCGTCAAGTACTACCTCCAGGGCCGCGAAAAATTCCTCGATGGCGCCAACAGTGAAGCCATGGAATTCCTCGACAACGCCCTCAAGCTCGACCCCAACGCCTTCACCGTCCTCCGCCTCATGGGCCGCGTCTGCTTCGCCTCCTCCCAGCTCGCCCGCGGCGCCCTCTACCTTCAGCGCGCCCAGCAGCAACGCCCTACCGATGTCGAAGTGAATTACCTGCTCGGCCGCTACTGGCTTGAGCGCAAAGACTTCGACCGCGCCGTCTACTACCTCCTCCTGGCCGACGACTCCCCCGAACGCACCGTCTCCTCCGCCCAGACCCCCCTCGTCTCCTTCTACCTCGCCCGCGCGTTCCAATCCGCCGGATTCCACAAGGCCGCCGCCGCCGAATACAACCAGTTCCTCGAAACCGCCGCCCTCCCCGTCCCCGGCTACCGCTACGACCGCGAACTCAACTACCTCATCGAAGAACAGTGGGCCACCCACCTCGCCGTCGCAGAAAACGATGTCATGATCGGCGACTACCCCCGCGCACTCCCCCACTACGCCGAAGCCGCCAAGGAACAACCCAACGACGCCTTCGTCGCCTCCCGCTACATCAACGCCCTCATCCACACCGGCAAATCCGCCCAGGCCCGCGACAGCGCCCTCGCCCTCGTCGCCGCCACCAAGGGCTCCGACGACTCCCTCCAGCTCCTCGCCTGGGTCTACAAGGTCGAACACCGCGACGCCCAGCTCGTCGCCGATCTCCGCGGCTTCCTCAAACCCGCCGCCGGCGATGACCCCTCCGCCGCACTCACCCTCGCCGCCACCCTCGATTACGTCGGCCAGAAAGACGCCGCCTTCGCCACCCTCCAGGACTACCTCCACGCCCACCCCGCCAACCTCGACGTCCTCGGCCGCCTCCTCAAGCGCGTCAACTCCCCCGAAACCTTCGCCCGCGCCCTCCACGCCACCGCCGACGTCCTCGCCGCCGCCCCCGACAAGCACGACGACATCATCAAGCTCTTCACCCCCACCGCCCAGCTCCCCGCCGCTGCCACCTACGTCGCGCAGCGCGGCAACGAAGCGCCGCCCCAGGGCACCACCGGCACCGCCGCCTATCTCCGCGCCCTCACCCTGCAGGACCACAACGCCGAGCCCCACGCCATCGACGCCGCCTTCCGCGACGCCATCGCCCGCGCCCCCTCCCTCGAACCCGCCCGCGACGCCTACATCACCTGGCTCCTCTCCCAGGAACGCTTCAAGGACGCCTCCGCACTCGTCCAGGAAGCCATCCGCAACAACCAGGACAGCCCCACCACCCTCCGCCTCCTCGTCGAATCCGAAGCCGCGCAGGAACGCTACAGCAACGCCCTACGCCTCGGCCTGGACGCCAAGAAGAAATACCCCGACAACCCCGACATCCGCCTCCAGCTCGCCGCCGTCTACCGTATCCGCGCCGAAGATGCCAAGGCCGACGCCGAACTCAACAACCTCATCGACGACTTCCCCAAGTTCGAACCCGCCTACATCGCCCTCATCAATTCCCTCGTCACGCGCTCCCACGAACCCAGCCAGAACGAAACCCGCGACCTCAACATCGCCGTCACCGTCCTCGCCAAACTCATGCGCCAAATCCCCGATTCCAAGTACGGCCAGATCACCAGCGCCACCGTCTACGCCCGCGCCGGCCGCTTCGAAGAATCCGAGGCCATGCTCCGCCGCCTCCTCGCCCAGTACCCCGACGACCCCGAAGTCCTCTCCCCGCTCGCCCAGGTGACCGAAATCACCGGCCACGCCGCCGAAGCCATCCAGATGCTCCAGGATTCCCTCAAACGCCGCCCCCAGGTCCAGGTCGCCCGCACGCTCCTCGCCATGCTTCGCGAACAGCAGAAAGGCGACGAAGCCGTCGCCATCGCCGCCCGTCTCGCAAGCGAAAATCCCGACGACGCCGCCTTCGCCGTCCTCCAGGGAACCCTCCTGAGCGCCCTCAAGAAAAACGACCAGGCCGTTGCCGTTCTCTCCGACGCCGTCAAAAAGTTCCCCCGCTCCCAGCAGGCCGCCATCGACCTTGCCCGCGTCAACGAAGACATGGGCAACGAAAACGCCGCCATTAAAGCCCTCCAGGATTTCAACGCCCGCAACGGGGAAACCCCCGAACGCCTCTACCTCCTCACCCACTTCTACTCCAACGCCGGCGAAGACGACCAGATGGTCGCCGCCCTCCAGCGCGTCCTCACCCTCATGCCCGACCACACCGGCGCCAACAACGACCTCGGCTACTTCTGGGCCAACCAGGGCATCCACATCGAACAGGCCGAATCCATGATCCGCAAGGCCATCGACAACGAACCCAACAATTCCGCCTTCCTCGATTCCGTCGGCTGGCTCTGCTACAAGCAATCCAAGTTCGCCGAAGCCGTCCACTGGCTCCAGAAAGCCGTCGCTCTCCCCGGCGGTCGTGAATCCGAAGTCATGCAGCACCTCGGCGACGCCCTCTACCGCGCCGGCCGAAAAGCCGAAGCCCTCGAATGGTGGGTCCAGGCCGAAGCCCAGCTCACCGGCCGCGTCGACCCCCTCTCCAAGGACGAACTCCGCCTCAAAAATTACCTCGACCAGGTCACCACCGCCGAACGCACCGGTGCCACCCCCGCCCTCTCTCCCACGGCCTCCGAACCCAAACCCCAATCCGCCGGCCCTGCCTCCATGCCCTCCGCCAACTCCCAATAAAGTTAGGCCGACGCCCCCCTCGGCCAGGTTGTCCCCGCACAAACGTGACCAGCCGCGCTCTCATTTGTTATGATCGCGCGGCTGAACTTCATCGTCCCCCATTCCCCGGAGCACCGCATGGCCGGCCACTCGCACTGGAAAAACATCAAACGCAAAAAAGCCGTCGTCGACGCCCGCCGCGGACAGGCTTGGTCCAAAATCGCACGCCTCATCATGATTGCCGCCAAGCGCGGCTCCAACCCCGACGACAACCTCGCCCTCCGATTCGCCATCGACAAGGCCCGCGCCGTCAACATGCCCAACGACACCATCGACAAGGCCGTCAAAAAAGGCTCCGGCGAACTCGGCGCTACCAACTTCGAACAGGTCAACTACGAAGGCTACGGCCCCGGCGGCGTCGCCATCATGGTCGATGCACTCACCGACAACCGCAACCGCACCGCCGGCGAAGTCCGCCTCATCTTCGACAAGCACGGCGGCGCCGTCGGCGCCGCCAACTCCGTCGGCTGGATGTTCTCCAAAAAAGGCATCATCAACATCGAACGCTCCAAGATCGACGAAGAAAAGCTGATGGAAATCGCCCTCGATGCCGGCGCTGAAGATGTCCAAACCTCCGAAGACGGCTACGAAGTCTCCACCACCGTCGCCGACTTCGAAAAAGTCCGCAAAGCCCTCGCCGCCGCCAACATCGAAATGGCCCAGGCCGAAATCATGAACATCCCCTCCCAGACCGTCGCCGTCTCCGGAGACGCCGCCGAAAAACTCCAGAAAATCATCGACGGCCTCGAAGCCAACGACGACGTCCAGAACGTCTTCACCAACGCCGACATCCACGAAGACGTCGCCGCCAAATAAGTGGGGCCGACGTCCCCGTCGGCCAAGCCCGCGAGAGGAACTTCAATGCAAGGCACCGCACCTGAAACGCCGGGAGGGGGTCACGGCCCCTCTGCTTTTGATGCGGCCATCGACGCCTGCCTCAAACAAATCGAGCAATCCCCCGCCGATGTCGAACTGCACAAGGCCCTCCGCGACGTCGCCCTCCGCCGCAAATCCGCCGGCGGAAAACCCGCCGGCGGCTTCCTCGGCCCCACCCTCCCCTACCCCGGAAAAACCGACAAAGAAAAAATGCTCAACGCCGAGTACGTCCTCGCCCACGACCCCGCCAACATCCCCGCCATGATGGACCTCTACCGCGCCGCCGAATCCGCCCGATACCCCGACGTCGCCGAATGGATCGGCCAGCTCCTCAAAGAAGCCACACGAACCACCAAGCCCCGCTGACCCCCGCACCGCACCCTCACTTCACCCCCGCCAAATCCCCGCTCAACCGCTCAAAAATCCGCCGGCACGCCGCCGACCACGCCGCCGCCGCCCCTTCCTCCCCCTTGATCGACACCCCCTCCGTGTACGTCCGCTCCATCAACGGCCGCGGCGCCGGATCCCGATCATCCAGCACCACAAACTCCATCGTCACCACCGCCCGCGGCGTCCCGCCCGTCGTGTCAATCACCAGCTCCTGCAACCGCCCCTCCAGCGCCCACTGATGCCCCACTCCCGAGTTGTTGTCGGCCACCGCCGAAAATAAATGCTCCGCCCGCAGCCACTCCACCAGTTGCGCCGTGATCAGATCCGCCGGCGCCGCCGCAAACCCGTTGTAATAATCCGTCTGCAACTGGTTCTTCCCCCGCCGATACACAAACGCCGTCCCCCCAAACGGCGGCACCGCAATAATCCGCCGCACCCGCAACGCCACATCCTTCCCCGCCGGCCCCGTAGCCGCCCCACCCCCACCCGCCCCCGGCGCCCCCACATTAATCGTAAACAACGCCCGATTCGGATACGGCGTACTCAACGAACACCCCGCTACAACCCCCAACCCTATCGCCATCACCATCAATCCCATTCGCTTCAACACGTGCATCCTCACAATTCATTCCGAAGTCCCAAATCTCAAATTCCCGCAGTCCCTCGCCGTGTCCTCCGTGGTAAAAACCTCTTCGTGGTCCTTCGCGTCTTCGTCTCTTCGTGTTTACGCCCTCGTCGGGGGGGGACGTCATTTCTCCGGAGCCCCCATCAACTTCCCCTTCGGCGGCGGCGACCCAAACAAAATCCTCGACGGATTCTCCTTCGCATCCCCCGTGATCTCCTCCACATTCTGCGCACTCGCCTTCAACGACTGAATCATCTCCGACAAGTCCTGCTGCTCGCTCGCCAGCAGCTCCGCCAGCCGCGACATCGCACGCCGCGCATCCGTCGTCAACGGCCCCGTGTTCGCCACCGCCGTCTTCAGCGCCGGCTCATCCAGCAGCCCGTTGATCTTCCCCGCCGTCCCCCGCAAATCCCCGATCAACTTCACCAAATTCGATTTCTCCGGGTCCGTCAACGCCTTCGCATTGCTCGCCGTGCTCGATGCATCCGCAATCAACGTCGGAATATGCGGATCATCCAGGATTCTCTGCAGACTGTGCGTCGCCGTCCGCAAATCCCCCAGCAGCGCCGCGATCTGATTCTGCAGGTCCGTCGAATTGATCCCGTTCGTAATCCGCCGCGCATCCACCACCAGCGCATCAATGTGCTTCAGCAGCTCCCCCGGCTTCGCATCCTCCACATCCGACGCAATCCGATCGATCGTCTCCATCAACTGGCTCGCCGAGCTCGGCTCCGACGGAATGTAAATGTCCGCCGGCGTCCACGGAATCGTCGGCACCGGCGCCCGCGCCGGATCCACAAAGTCCGCATCGATGTACCCCCCGCCGCCCAGCAGGCTGCTCACCAGCTTCATCCGCAACCCGTCCTTCACCATCGACGCCGCCGTCGCCTCCGCATCCGCCCCCGAACCATCCAGCGGCTTGATCGCCTCCTGCCGCACCGCCATCTCCACCAGGATCCAGTTCGCCATGCTGTACTTGTGCTTCGGATCCCGACCCGCCGCCCCCACCGGCACCTTGTACTTGCTCGCCACAAACCCGATCTTCGTCACCCGCCCCACATCCACCCCGCGATGCCGCACCGGCGCCCCCACCGCCAGCCCGCTCACCGATTGATCAAAATACGTCTCCACCGTCAGCGTCTCTTTGAACCACGTCCCCGACCCGAAATACAAAATCGCCGCCACCCCCAGCGCAATCCCCCCCAGCGCAAACATCCCCAACCGAAAATGAAACTGCTGCGCTGTCATTTGGTAGCTCCTTGCATGATCTTGCCGGCACGCGTCGCCTCCGCCGCCTCCGCCCCCGCCACGTCCCGATGAAAAAAGGCCCGCACCCACGCATTGCACGGGTGGTCCCTCAAATTCTCCGGCGTGTCGATCGCCACCACCCGGTGCACCGACGCATCCAGCAGCGCCACCCGGTCCGCAATCCCAAAAATGCTCGGCAGCTCGTGCGACACCACCACAAACGTCGTCCCCAGGTCCCGGTTCAATTCCTTGATCAACTCGTCCAGCCCCGCGCTCGTCAGCGGATCCAGCCCCGCCGATGGCTCATCCAAAAACACAATCTCCGGATCCAGCGCAATCGCCCGCGCCAACGCCGCTCGCTTCTGCATCCCCCCGCTCAACTCCGCCGGCAGCTTCTGCGCCGCTCCCTCCAGCCCCACCAGCCGCAGCTTTGTCAACGCCACAAAATCCATCAGCTCTTTCGGCAGCACCGTGAACTGCTCCAGCGGCAACCGCACGTTCTCCAGGATCGTCCGCGACCCAAACAACGCCCCCCCCTGGAACGCCACCCCGATCTGCTGATACAACGACGACTCCGAATTCCCCCCGCCCAGCTCCGTCGCCACATCCCACTTGCACACCTGGATCCGCCCCCCCGCGATCGGCTGCAGCCCGATCATCTGCCGCAGCAGCGTCGACTTCCCGCCACCCGAGTTCCCCGCAATGAAAAAAATCTCCCCGCGCTTCACCTCAAAATTCACCCCCTCGTACACCACCGTCTCCCCGTACTTCGCCGACAGGTTCTCCACCCGGATAATCGGCGGCGTCTCCACTTGGCGGCGTCCACTTTCCATCGCCTCAAATCCCCAGCGTGTAAAAAATCAGCCCGAACACCAGGTCCGCCACAATGATCAGCACAATCGACGACACCACCGCACGCGTCGCCGATCGCCCCACCGCCCCCGGCCCCGGCCCCGTCATCAGCCCCCGCTCGCACCCCGCACACGCAATCAACAGCGCAAACACCACCGTCTTCAAGATCCCCCCCGCCGCATCCTGCAGCGTCACCCCCGACCGCACCGACTCCATAAATTGCGGAAACGAATACCCCCGCGACTTCATCACGATGTACCCCCCGAGAATCCCCATCAAGTCCGTATACACCGCCAGCAGCGGCAGCATCAGCACCGTCGCCAGCACCCGCGGCACCACCAAAAACGCCACCGGATTTAACCCCATCACCTTCAGCGCCGACAACTCCTCCGTCACCTTCATCGTCCCCAGCTCCGCCGCAAACGCCGCCCCAGTCCGACCCGCCACCAGTATCGCCGCGATCAATGGCCCAAGCTCCCGCAGAATCGCTATCCCCACGATCGTGGGTATCAACTCGATCGCCCCAAACCGATCCAGCGGCACCGACGTCTGGAACGCCAATATCGCACCCAGCAGAAATCCCAGCATCGCCAGGATAAACAACGCATCCGCACCCACCTCCTGCGCAATCGTCAGAAACTCCCCCCACCGCACCTGCCGCGGATGCCGCACCACCATCCAGAACGCCACCAGCAGCTCCCCCACGAACTGCAGCAATCCCCGCGCGTCCCGCCCAAACCCTGCCACCAATGCACCAAGCCTCACCACCGAGTTCCCCTGCGGCACCGGCTGCAACTGCCCCCCCAGCGGATCCCCCAGCGCCGCCGCCTCCAGCAGACGCGCCAATTCCCCCCGCAGCCCCGTCACCACCAGCGGCTTCCCGAACCGTTCCAACGCCACCCGCCGCAATTCCGCAATAAACCCCAGCCCCACCCCATCAATCTTCGTCATCCCGCTCCCATCCATGCTCACCCCCGCCCACTTCCCCGCAATCTCCTCCAGCACCCGCCGCCGCAGCACCGGCACCGACGCACCATCCAACGCCCCCTCCGGACGCACCACCATCACCTCCCCGCCGACACTCTCCGGCCGCGGCTCACTGCCCATTCAATCACCGCAAAAGATTTCGTGTTGCCGAAAACAATAGAACCACATCCTACTTTCCGCAATACTCCCCAAGGTGGGGCCGACGCCCCCGTCGGCCAATCCGCCCCTCACACCACCAAAACCCTCACCACCTCCCCCACCCCCACCGCCGGCGCATTCACCCCGCGCCGCACCAACCCCCCCTCGCCCCCCAGCCGCGCCAGCGCAAACACATCCGCACTCCCCGGCCACGCCCCAGCCACCGCCACGAGATGCTCCCCCTCCCGCCGCAGCACGCACGGCTGAAAAAACTCCCGCTCCCCATTCGCCGCAAAAACGCTCCCCGCCCGCGCCGCAACGAACCGCTCCCCACCCCCGCGCCCCGACAGCACCCCCAGCAACTCCTTCACAAACAAATGAAACGTCACAAACGCCGACACCGGATTCCCCGGCAACCCGCACACATAACTCCTCCGCTCCCCCTTCTCACGCCGCCCAAACAAAAACGGCTTCCCCGGCTTCATCCGCACCTTCTCCACCAATATCTCTACCCCCAGTTCCTTCAACATCCCCAGCACCAGGTCCTTCGTCCCCATCGACATCCCCCCCGTCACCACCAGCACATCCGCCCCCTCCAACCCCGCCTCCAACTTCCCCCGCAACACCCCCGCCTCGTCCCGCGAATGCCCCAGGTCCACAACCCCCGCCACCCCGTCCAGCAGTGCCATCAACATCGGCGAATTCGAATTGCGTATCTGCCCCACGTCCAGTTCCTTCCCCGCCTCCACCAATTCATCCCCCGTTGTCAGCACCGCCACCCGCGGCCGCGGAATCACCCGCACCTCCCGCGCACCCGCCGCCACCGCCGCCCCCACCGCCGCCGGCGTCATCACCGTCCCCGCCTTCAGCGCCGCCTCCCCCTTCCGCCCCTGCGCCCCGCGCCGCTGCACCCCAAAACCCGCCCCCACCTCCTTTTTCACAATCACCTCAGCTCCCCCCGCCCCCTCACCTTGTGCGATTTCACTGTGCTCGACCATCAGCACCGCATCCGCGCCCCCCGGCATCGGCGCACCCGTGTTGATCCCAACACACTGCCCGCGCTGAACTTGCCCGCGCCAAACCTCGCCCCCCGCGTCTTGTCTGCCTACAATCTCCAGTCGCGAGGCAGGCGTGGCGTCATCACTGATCACCGCATAACCATCGAGCAACGCCCGATCAAATGGAGGACTATCGGACTCCATCACCACGTCCGCCCCCAGCACCATCCCGCGTCCCTCATAAGGAGTAACGCTCACCGGTTCTGAAAAGCTCGCCGAGCATCGGATCGTCTCAAACGTTTCATCTACGCTTTTAAGCATGCAGTGATTAAACCTTACGTCTTGACACGGTACGACTATCTGGTACGGTCGGAGGTCACACGTGACACTTACCAGGCTTTCTCACATTCTAAACCACGGTGGAGCCGAAAGATCAACTATGGCTGATGACGAAACACCGCCCCCGTCCAATCCCAACGAAGGCCCCGGCAAGGGAAAAGCCTTCTTTGATCGCGCGAAAACCGTGGCCGCTACCAACAATTTCGACTACGCCATCGATATGTACATCGAAGGCCTCAACCGCGAACCTTTCAACGTCGATGAGCACAAGGCACTCCGCGACGTCGGCTTCCGCCGCAAAGTCGCCGGCGGAAAACCCCCCGGCGGCCTCCTCGGCCCCAAACCCCCCTATAAAGGGAAAACCGCCAAGGAAGCCATGCTCAACGCCGCTTGGACCCTCGCAAAAGACGTCGGCAACATCCCCGCCATGCAGCAGTACCTCCGCAACGCCGTCACCGGCGAATACCGCGACGTCGCACTCTGGATCGGCCCCATCCTCCGCGAAGCCAACCGCACCAGCAAATCCCCAAAGCTCGAAATCTACCTCGAGATGGTCGAAACCTACAAAAAAATGGAGGAGTACAAGCTCGCCCTCGAGGCCCAGCAGGCCGCCATCCAGATGAAGCCCAACGACATGAACATGGCCGCCGAAGCACAGGCCATCGCCGCACTCGAAGTCCTCCAGAAAGGCAAGTACGACAAGGGCGCCACCTTCAAGGAATCCATCAAGGACAAGGAATCCACCAAAAAACTCCTCGAAGAGGAAAACCTCAACCGCTCCGAGGAATACCGCCTCAAGGCTGTCGAACAGGCGAAAGCCGACTACGAGGCCAACCCCACCGAAGTCCAGACCATCGCCAAGTACGCCAAAACCCTCCAGGACATGGACAACGAAGAGTACGAAAACACCGCCATCGCCATGCTCCAGAAAGCCTACGAAGACACCAGGAGCTACCGCTTCAAGATGACCATCGGCGATATCCGCATGAAGCAGTTCCGCCGCCAGATCAACGCCCTCCGCGAACAGATCAAGGCCAATCCCGACAACAAGGACCCCGTCCACCAGCTCGAACAGCTCCGCAAGGATCGCCTCGCCTACGAACTCAACGAATTCCAGGAACGCACGGAGCACATGCCCACCGACATGGGCATCCTCTTCGAGTACGGCCTCCGCCTCTACGAGTCCGGCCGCTACGACGACGCCATCGTCGCCCTTCAGCAGGCCCAGAACAACCCCAAGGCACGCGTCGACGCCCTCCACCTCCTCGGCCGCTCCTTCATGGCCCAGAAAATGATCCCCGAGGCCGTCGATACCCTCAAAAAATCCCTCGACGAATACGACCTCGCCCCCACCGGCGACCGCAAGTCCAAGGAAATCCACTACTGGTACGCCCGCGCCCTTGAAGAAAACAAGCAAACCGCCGAAGCCATCGACATCTACTCCAAAATCATCCGCTGGGAAATCGGCTACCGCGACGCCCGCGCCCGCCTCAACGCCCTCCGCGGCCAGGCATAACCTCTTCCATCAAAATCGCCCCAATAAAAAAGACCGGACTCCCGTCCGGTCTTTTCGTTTTCACACCAAAAACACTTTCGTGTCTTTCGTGCCTTTCGTCGCTAATTTAAATCACTCCGCATTCCGCAGCCGCAACAACACCACCCCATGCGGATTCACATCCGCCTCCACCTTGTCCGTCGCCGTCTGCAGATCCTTCTGCCGCCACACGTCCCGCACCACCTGCTTCCCGCTCACCCCCAGCTCCTCAAACGTCGCCGAAATGTGCGTCGGCTTGTCGCTCAAATTGAACAACCCCACCGCGTGCGACCCGTCCGACATCTCCTTCGAATACACCTCCATCGCCGGAACCTTGTGCGCCCCGTTCGCACGCCCCGGCCGCTCCACGTTCAGCTCCCCGTCCTTCTTCACCACCACCCCCGCCTTCCCCGACGGATCCTGGTCGATCGCCAGCACCTCGTCGTTCGTCAACAGCGACAGCGTGAAATCATCCACCCGCGACAGGTCCGCCCCGATCAGCAGCGGCGCCTGCAGCAGACTCCACAACGAGATATGCGTGTACTGCTCGTCCGGCGTCAGATGGCTCGCGTGCAGCTTCGGACCCCACCCCACGTACCCCACCACCAGCATGTCCGGGTCCGGCCAGTGCCCCGGCTTCTCAAACTTCGCCCACTTCGCCTGCTGGTTCCAGATCCCCGTCAGCGACCACCACGTGTCCCGGATGTCCCCCGTCGTCCGCCAGCAGTTCAAGTATGGCGTCAACTCCTCCGCATCCTCAAACGGAAACGAATTCGAATAGCTGTACACAATGTCCCGCCCCGACGCCCGCAGCGCGTTCCCCATGTCCTCCACCTGGCTCGGGAACGGCGCCCGGTATTCCGGGTTCTTCGGGCTCTTCGGATTCCAGTCATACTTCAAATAATCGATCCCCCACGCCGCCCACTGCTGCGCATCGTTCTTCGCAAACAGAATCTTCCCGTCCTGCCGGAACTTCGCCCCGTTCTTCCCACCCATCTCCTCCATGCTCCACTTCCCTTTCGGATCATTCGAGCTCCCCCCCACATACCCCGCATACGACGTTATCCACGGCGTCGAATAAATCCCGATCTTCAACCCCATCCCGTGAATCTGGTCCGCCAGCCCCTTCATGTCCGGAAACTTCTCGTTGGACTGGATCCCGTTGAACTCCCCGCCCCGCTGCCCCTGCCACGTGTCATCGATGTTGATGTACGACCACCCGTGATTGATCAGCCCCTTGTCCACAAACGCCTTCGCCGCCGCCAGCACCTTCTCCTGGTCCACCGCCGTCGCCCACGAATTCCACGAGTTCCACCCCATCGGCGGCGTCAACGCAATCGTCTCCCCCACCACGATCTTCAACGGCGCCGTCGTCTCCCCCTTCGCGTTCTTTGCATGCAGCGTCACGTTGTATGTCGCCTTGTCATCGATCATCCCCGTGATCATCCCCGTCTTCTCATCCAGCTTCAGCCGCGGCGGAAGCCCCTCCGCCGAAAACGTCATCGGCCGATCCCCCGTCGCCGGACTCGTGAACAAAAACGGACTCCCCGGTCGCACGCCAAACACCCGCGCCCCGTTGATCCGCGGCTCCGCCGGCGCCGGCGGCGTCAGGATCTCCGCGTGCGCCGTCGCACTCTCCGTCGCTTCATCCGCCGCGCGTACCGTCACCTGAAACGAAGCCGCCATCACCACAGCAGCCGAAAGTACTGCAACCGTCTTCATCAGAATATTCCTTCTGGAAACAGGCCCGGATGGGCCGCCATAAGAGTAGCTCGGGCCGTGAGGCCCGAGTAACAAGTCGAGAAGCACGCAGCCCCGGAGGGGCGACACTCGGTTCCTCGACAACGTGGAGAGGCCTGGACATTTTCCTCCGCGCGATATTTTTGTCCACGCAGACTCGCTCCTGAACAACGCAATTTCCCCGAAATAATTGCGTTATTCGGAGAGCCCTCGTCGCAAAACGCAGCCTCTTTCCCGCGACAGAATCTATGCTCTCGGATAATATGCTCCCACCACATCCATCCCAGGCCTATTTGAAATGAGTGAGGTTTTTCCATGAAGCGTCCCCTTGCGGTCGGACTCGCGTCGTTGTTTCTTTCGATGGCTGTGGCTGGCGTCGCAAATGCGGCCGACACACGCCTCAAATTCTCCCTCGATCCCGATTGGAAGTTCATCAAGCAGGATGTAAAAGGCGCCCAAAACCCCGCCTTCGACGATTCCGCATGGACCACCGTCTCCTGCCCACACACCTTCAACGATGTCGATACCTTCGACGACCTCAACCCCGGCAACCACATCGGCGAACTCAATCAGTGGGCCGGCCGCACCTGGTACCGCAAACATTTCACCCCTGATTCTTCCTGGTCGGATAAAAAGGTCTTCGTCGAATTCGAAGGCGTCCGACAGGTCGCCGAGGTCTACATCAACGGAAAACTCCTCGGCACCTCCAAAAACGGCTTCCTCCCCTTCGGCTTCGACCTCACCCCCTTCCTCAACTTCGGCAAAGACAATGTCCTCACCGTCATGGCCGACAACACCTTCCCCACCCATGGCAAAGACTGGTCCAAGGACCGCGTCGATTACACCTTCCTCGGCTGGAACGACCCCCACTGGCACCCCGCCCACGGCGGCATCTACCGCAACGTCTTCCTCCACGTCACCGACAAAGTCCACGTCACCCTCCCCCTCTACGACAACCTCCACACCGTCGGCACCTACGCCTACGCCGAACACGTGACGCAGAATTCCGCCGACATCGGCATGGAAGTCGAAGTCCAGAACGAATCCTCCGCCGACACCCAGATCGAAGCCACCTCCAACGTCACCGACGCCGACGGCAAAACCGTCCTCACCCTCTCCGCCTCCGGCCCCCTCAAGGCCGGCGAAAAGCACAACTTCGTCGCACCCCTCGCCAAACTCAACAACCCCGAACTCTGGTCCCCCGATCACCCCTACCTCTACACCGTCGTCACCACCATCAAGTCCAACGGCAACGTCGTCGATACCTACCGCACACCCCTCGGCGCCCGCGACGCCAAGTGGTCCGCCACCACCGGCCTCACCCTCAACGGACAACCCCTCAAACTCCACGGCTTTGGCCAGAAACCCACCGACGAATGGGCCGGCCTCGGTGCCGCACAACCCGACTGGCTCCACCACTACACCCTCAAGCTCATGAAAGACGAAGCCACCAACTTCGTCCGCTGGGGCCACTGCGCCGGCGGTCCCTCCCTCATCGCCTCCGATGACCGCCTCGGCATCATCACCTACCAGCCCGGCGTCGATGGCGAAAAAGACACCATCGGCGAATCTTGGGATGTCCGCGCGGCCGCCTTCCGCGATGGCGTCATCTACTTCCGCAACAACCCCTCCATCCTCATCTGGGAGGTCGGCAACCAGAAGGTCACCGAAGACCACATCAAGCAGCTCACCGGCTACAGCCACCAGTACGATCCCCACGGCGGACGCGTCAACACCGAACGCCGCGCCTCCGAAATGAACGCCAAATACCTCGACATCATCACCTCCACCGAGGGCGGCACCACCACCGAGGCCCCCAGGGAAGGCGAACCCGGATACGACCCCAACTCCAAAAAACGCTCCGTCGAAGTCACCGGCATGCCCAAGGTCGAAGGCGAATACGACCGCGAAGAAGCCCCACGCCGCATCTGGGATGACAAAACCCCACGCACCTACTGGGGCTCCAACGCTCCCCCCATCTTCGGAAACGTCGAAGCCAAAGCCATGAAATCCACCTACGCCCTCACCGGTGAACAATTCGCCGTCAACATGGCCGGCCCCAAAATGTGGGGGCAGTTCCTCAAGCCCGACACCTGCGGCGGCGCCAAGTGGATCTTCTCCGACACCACCTCCGGCGGCCGTGACCCTGCCTAAGTCTGCCGCGTAAGCGGCACCGTCGATGGCGCACGCCTCCCCAAGCCCGCCTACTACGCCCTCCGCGTCATGTACAACGAAAAGCCCGACGTCTACATCGTCGGCCACTGGAATTACCCCGCCGGTACCACCAAGGATATCTACGTCGTCGCCAACGGCGATTCCGCTGAACTCAAACTCAACGGAAAATCCCTCGGCAAAATCGACAAGCCCAAGGACCACTGGATCTTCGAATTCAAAAACGTCCACTTCCAGCCCGGCACCCTCGAAGCCATCGCCTACAAGGGCTCCGCCGAAGTCGCCCACTACACCGTCAAAACCGCCGGTGAACCCAAATCCATCAAGCTCACCCCCATCACCGGCCCCGGCGGCCTCCACGCCGACGGCGCCGACATCGCCCTCATCGATGCCGAAGTCGTCGACGCCGACGGCAACCGCTGCCCCACCTTCAACGGCCGCATCGACTTCTCCACCACCGGCCCCGCCATCTGGCGCGGCGGTTACAACTCCGGCAAAAACAACTCCACCAACAAAAACTTCCTCGACATCGAAGCCGGCATCAACCGCGTCGCCGTCAAATCCACCCTCACCCCCGGCACCATCCACGTCGAAGCCAAAATCCCCAACCTCGAAAGCGCCAGCATCGACATCCCCTCCAAACCCATCCAACTCAAAAACGGCATGACCCCCGACCTCCCCCAATTGCAGTAAAAATGGGTGCCATCCACGGGTGCCATGCAGGGTGCCATGCTTATGGCCCAACGGGGGGGGCTCGGGGCCATAAGCATGCCTCTTGGACAAGCAAAAACAAATTGCACCCCCTCGCCCCAAAAAAAAGAAAGCCGGCGGACCCCCCAGCCGGCTTCTTTCTTAAATTCTGAATTCTGAACTCTGAATTCTGAATTCTGAATTAAATCCTCAAAACCTCACCCCCGCCGCAATCCCCATCAACCGCTCCGCCGGCACCTCCCCAATCAAGCAAACCCACCGCCCCCCCTTCTCCGTCATCACCATGTTCAGCACCCCCACCTTCTCCACGTGATACGCCACCCCATCCCGCATCGTCACCCCCGATGCCGGCGACTTCACCTCCGACGCATCCGCCACCGCCATCGTCACAGGCTTCCCCTCATCCTCCAGCAGCACGCACGCCACCTGCTTGTCCCCCACCGACCGCATGCAGCACGCCATCGAATGCCCCATCGGCACCTCCGGCAACATCTTCCCCTCCTTCGCCAACGCCGCCATCTGCGCATTCAACTCCCTCACCGACGTCACACGCATCATCGGCACCCGCCCCGACACAATCTCCTCGTGCCACTGCGCCATCATCGCCGGCGAAGCTTCCACCGTCCGCCCCTGCAGCAACCCCATGCCCACCATCGCCACGATCAGCAACATCGCCGCAATCCCCGCCACCGCAACCCCCCACCGCCGCCCCATCCTCCGCCGCGCGGGCAACTTCTCCCGCAACGCCGCGTCCAGCCGGCTCGTATCCACCGGCATCGCCCCAAGCTTCCACAGCCGCCGCGCCACCGCAAGCTCTTCCGCCCCTTCATTCGGTTGAAATCCCATAACAACGCCTTCTGGTAAGTGCTCCATCGGCTCCTGGCGCTTCTCCCGTTCCCACGAACGACGCCCTTCCCAACGTTCAAACATTCACACGAATTCGCTTCCGCATCACATCGCAACCCGCTCCTTCGCCACCCCGCTCAATAACTCCCGCATCATCCGCCGCCCACGGTGCGCCCGCGATTTGATCGTCCCCTCCGGTACCCCCTCGATCTCCGCCGCCTCCCCATGATCCATCCCATGCACATCCACCAGCAGCAGCGTCCACCGGATCTCCTCCGGCAACGCCCGCAGCGCATCAATGATCGCCTGGTCCGACAACGCCTCCAGCATCTCCTCCTCCGAATACCCGCTCAATTCCCCCACCGGCCCCTCCCGCGCTGCAGGCTCCACCTCCACCGCTTCCAGCGAAACCCCCGGATGCGCCCCCGCCGCTCGCAACCGGTCAATCCGCAAATGCCGCAGGATCGCCATCAGCCACGGCAACGCCGGCCGATCCTCCGACACCCGCTCCACCGCCCCAAATGCCTTGATGAACACCTCCTGCGCCAGGTCCTCCGCCTCATTCACATCCCGGCACAAAAACCGCGCAGTCCGCAGCACCGCCGCTCGATGCGGCCACAATGCTCGGTAAAACTTCTCCACGTCCGCTTCATGTCCCATGCCCATGGCTCCATCGAGGGCGATCCTCAACAACCCAGCATCGGATGACGCACCGCCCCCCACCATCGGAAACTCACCGTGATGACGCCGACTTTTTTCCCGGCCTGCCCTAAGACTTTATCCTACGTCCACAATTTTACTCCTTTCCAAAATGAATTGAACCCCCGCCCCCTCCTCCCCCGTGGGAACTCCCGAAGACTTGTGAATGCGATTCACGCTTCAATGTCCCCTTTCCGGAGGTCCCGTCATGATCCGCAAAGTCCTGCTCTCCAGCGCCGTCGCCATGTTGCTGCTCGCCGGATTCCTCGCCACCGGCTGCTCTTCCTCGTCCGACCAATCCCCCAGCGCCCTCCGCGGCGACGACGCCAACGCCCAGAAAGCCGCCTACCTCCAGGGCCACAACAAAGCCTACGGCTACTACGGCCCCCGCTAATCCCCAAAACAAAGAACCCGGCGGACCCCCATCCGCCGGCTTCTTTTCGTAACACTTCTGAATTCTGAACCCTGAATTCTGAATTCTCCCTCACCTCCCCACCCTCACCACCACCGCCGACGCCGGCCCCACCTCCACCGTCCCCCCCTTCACCTCGCTCCACTTCCCATCCCAACTCCCATCCTCCCGAATCGCCTCCCCACCCCGCGTCTCCCCCTCCAGCTTCGAAATATCATTCCCCGGCACCGACAACGTCAGCACCTCCGCCTGCCCCGCAAACCCATCCGCATGCACCGCAACCGTCGCCCCCTCTGCCTTCTCCCCATGCTCCTTGTTGATCACCGTCACATACAAATGCCCATCCTCCCCCTTCACCGCATACGCCGTCATATTCCGCTCCCCAATGTCCCACTTCACCGGGCAAAGCGTCCCCTGCGACCCCACCGCAAACGCCTTCGCCCCATACGCAATCGGATTTGCTTTGAACCCCTTCCCATCCGCCGCCGTCCAGAACAACGCATACCAGCACGGCGCCTGCTCATCCGCCGCCGCCACCTTGTCCCCCGTGTGAAAATTCAACCCGCTCGCCCCATGCGACGCCCACCAATAAAGATAGTCCAACCCCCACAACGCCGACGCAAATGAATTGCTTACATCCTTCGCCCCCCCATTAAAGTAACTGTTCGTCTCCTCAATCCGGTACGGCAATTTCAACTGCTCCGCGATCGGCACAATCCCATCCGCCATCTTCTGATAAGACCCCAGCCACTTCTTCGACAACATCGCATCCCGCGCCGCCGCTTGGTCCGTCACCTTCCGCGAATTCCCCCCGAAATACGCATGCTGCGTTAACAAATTAATCTCCCCCGAACTCCCGAAATCCTTCGCAAATTCCCGCACCCACTCCACCTTCCCCGGCGTCGTGTTCGGCCCGCAGAACATCGCATCCGGCGCATACGCCGCCGACTTCACCGTCTTCGTAATGTTCCCAAACAGCGTCCGATACCCCTCATACGTCCGTTCATAAACGTTCGGCTCATTCCCAATCTCAAAACTCATCACCTCCCCCTTGTAATGATCCATCACATACTTCGCGATCTCCCCGTCCTTCCTCCCCAACTCCACGTACGCATCCTTCCGCGCCTCCCCCTCAATCTCCTTCGCCACCCGCGCCCGCAACGTGTAAATCACCTTCACCCCCGCCTCCCGCGTAAACGCAAACAACCGGTCAATCTTCTCCCCCGTCGGCACCTCAATCCCCGGCGTATCCGTCGTGTTCCCCCCAACCCGCAAATTCTTGATCCCAATCTGCTTGAACATCCCCACCAACTCCTTCCGCGTCCCCTCCCCAAAATAATACCCCCCCTTCTCGTTCGCCAGCAGCGACTTCATCTCCATGCTCACCCCCAGAAAATCCCCCGGTATCCGCGCCCCCGCCACCCCCGTTTCCACCGTCAACTCAATCGGCGCCCCCATCACCCCGCGCACGCACAGCGAAAGCCCAACCGCCGCCAACACCGCCATCATCTTCATAAGCAAACTCCAAAAGAAAACAAATCCCCCCCCAAATCTCCGTGCTCTCCGTGTCCTCTGTGGTTAAATACGTCTTCCTATCCCTTAGTGTCCCTTCGTTGTCCCTTCGTCTCTCTTCGTGTTTACGTCGTGCGGGGGGGGCTCACCCCTTCGGCGCCGTCGCCGCTCCCGCCGCACCCTTCGCCTTCGGCTTATACTCCTTCAACGCCACCGCCGGCTCAAACTCCCCCGCCTCCGACACACTATCCATATGCACCCCAAACCCCCGAATCGTCGGACACGCCAGCGACTTCTCAATCACCAATCTCACCTTCGTCCCCTTCACCGCCGGAAACCGATCCAGCTTCCGATACCCAATCGTCGTCCCGCTCGCCACCCTCTTCCACTCCCCATCCTCCCCCAGCACCTCCACGTGATACCCCGCCACCCGCTGCCCCAGCGAAATCATCTCCTCGCTCCGCACCACATTAAAAGTCTGCACGCCCCCCAAATCCACCTCCAGCGTCCCCGTCGTCACCCCGTCATCCGTCGCCCAATAAGTCCCCGCATCCCCATCCACCGCCTTCTCCGCCCCAAACGTCTCATCCCCTCCGCGCACATTCGAAGCCGTCGCCGATTTCCCCGCCGCAAAATCCGTCCCGAAAATCTTCCCCAGCGCCTCATGAAACTCCTTCAACCGCGCCACCGACTCCTCCGAAAACAACCCCCGCTTGTCCGGCGCCACGTTCAACATCAAAATCGAATTCCGCCCCACCGACCAATAGTAATAATTCAACAACGTATCCAGGTCCCGCGGCGGCGTCCCATCCCAGAACCAATGCCCGATCATCATCGTGTCCGATTCCCGCGGAAACCAATGCCCCGCCCCCTCCGCACCTGCCGGAGTCCCCGGCGCCGGATCCACACTCCAGTTCGTCAACGGATCGCACGCCGACTCATTCCCCACCCACCGCACATCCTCCAGCACCGGCATCACCCGCGGCCCCTGCTTGATGATCGCCTCCGGCTGCAGCTTCCGCACCGTCTCAATCACCGCCGGCCACGTCGCCACCTTCGCCTTGTTCCCGTCAAACCACATCTCATACACCGGCCCATAATTCGACAACAACTCCGTCAGCTGCTGCCGATACAGCTTCGAATACTCCTCCGGCTCCTCGTCGTACATCTTCTGATGATTCCGATCCCACGGCGAACAATAAATCCCCGCCTTCATCCCAAACGCATGACACGCATCCGTAAACTCCCTCACCACGTCCCCCTTCCCCTCCCGCCACTTGCTGCTCTTCACACTGTGCTCCGTCGTCGCCGTCGGCCAGATGCAAAACCCATCGTGATGCTTCGCCGTCAGAATCATCCCCTTGAACCCCGCCTCCTTCGCCGCCTTCACCCACTGCCGGCAATCCAGCTCCGTCGGATTAAACAAATTCGGATCCTCATCCCCCTCCCCCAGCATCTTCCCCGTAAACGTATCCATGTTGAAATGCACAAACATCGTCAACTCATCCTGCTGCCACGCCAGCTGCGCAGCAGTAGGCAACTCCCCAAACGGCTTCGGCGCCTCCGCCCCAACCCCACCGCGCACCCACCACCCCGCCGCCACTACAAGCGCCAAAACCCCAGCAATCCGCCGCATACCAAATCCCTCGCTCAAAAAAACCCTGCCTCAGTTGCCACGGTGCCATGCTTCTGGCCACAACCCCGGTGGCCAGAACCATGCCACATGGACTCTCACCTTCACCTTGCATCCATGCCCAACCCACTTAACCACTTAACTATTTAACCACTTAACTATTTCCCCCCTCCCACCCTCACCATCACCACCCCATGCCCCGGCACCGTCGCCGTAAACTCCCCCTCATATTCCCCCAAATCCTTCTCCCGCCACAAATCCCTCACCACCTGCTTCCCCGATATCCCCAGTTCCTTCCACGTCACCGTCACCGGCCCCGCCTCCTTCCGCGTATTGAACAACCCCACCGCCCGCGACCCGTCCGCCATCTCCTTCGCCAGCACCCCCGTCTCAATGTCATTCCCCTTCTTCGTCGACGCCACCACCGTCGCCTGCTTCCCCAAGGGATACTGGTTCACCGCGATCACTTCATCATTCGTCAGCAGCCCCAGCGTAAACGGATCCAGCTTCGTCATGTCGCACCCAAGCAGCAGCGGCACCGACATCAAACACCACGCGCTCATGTGCGAGTACTGCTCGTCCGGCGTCAGCTTCGTCCGATGCTGCCCCCCAAATCCCACCCCCCCCCGGACCATCATGTCCGGATCGTTCCAATGCCCCGGCCCCGCATACGGCGCCCACTTGTCCTGCGTAAAAATCCGCGACTTCACCCCGCGCCCCTCCCACAAATCCCGAATGTCCCCGCCCGTCCGCCACGCGTTCGACCACTTCATCCAGTCCTTCACCCCCCCGTTCGGCGCAGAAAACGGCGCCGAGTTCGACAGGCTCAACACAATGTCCCGCCCGCAGTTCCGCAAAATCTCATACTCCGCCTTCGTCTCCGGAATCTCAATCGGATTCCAGTCATACTTCAGATAATCCACTCCCCACGCCGCATACTGCTTCGCATCCTGCTCGTAAAACGTGTACGTCCCGATCGCGTACGGCTTCACCTTCTTGTTCCGCGCCGGCCGCGGATCCTCCGTGTTCCGCGCCCACTTCCCCTCCGGATTGTCCGCCGACCCCCCGATCCGATGCCCGTAACTCTCAATCCACGGCGTCGAGTACAACCCGAACCGCAGCCCCAGCGCATGCACCTCGTCGCTCAACCCCTGCATGTCCGGAAACAACGCCGCGTCCGGCTGAATCGCATTGAACTTCCCCCCACGCTCCCCCTGCCACCCGTCATCAATATTAATGTACACCCATCCATGATTGATCAGCCCCGAATCCACCATCGCATGCGCCTGCGCTGAAACCACCTTCTGCGAAATGTGCGTCCCAAACGCGTTGTAATGGTTCCACCCCATCGGCGGCGTCAACGCAATCGTCTCCCCCACCACCAGTTTCAACGTCCTCTTCGCCTCCCCCGCCGAATTCTTCGCATGCAACACAATCTCATGCGTCCCCGCCTCCTGCGTCGATCCCGAAATCATCCCCGTCTTCTCGTCCAGTTTCACCCCCGCCGGCAAACCCTCCGCCGTAAACGTCATCGGCCGATCCCCCGTCGCCGCCACCGTGTACACCACCGGATGCCCCGGCCTCACCCCAAACACCATCGCCCCGTTAATCCGCGGCTCAGGCCCCGCCTTCGGCGTCAATATCTCCCCGCCCGAATTCCCCTCCGCCCCCCACGCCCCGCGCCCAAACCCAACACCCGCCATCGCCACCGATACCGCCACAACCCATTTCATCAACTTCATTCGCTCATTCCTCTTATGTAGAAAAATTCTCAAGATCGATAATCCATTCCAACAACGCCGCAAAAGCAGCAACAAAACGCAACCTCGCGGCCGCTCCATGCAAAGCCCCTGTCGCGCATCACCGCAACACCCACTCGTAAAAGGACTCGCAAAATATAACTTCCTCCAGCCCGCTTGATTGCACCTACATAAAGAAAAATACCCCACCCCTCCCGCACGAAACTCCCCCCCAAACCCGCAAAATCATCCCCGCTCGATATCCCGTTTATTGATCTTCACCTATTCAATGTCCCGTTTAGCCGTCGATCAAAGATCGACGCGGAGGCCCGAACGGGCCGGCTTTCAGTAGCCATGGCCGGAAGGCCATCCGGCCCGCACCGATCAAAACGCCGAAGGCCCGCACGGCCGCCTCTCGTCAAGACATCGTGCAAGTAAAGATCATTCACCGCGGCAAATCACCTGCCGCGGTGAACAATCCATTTCAAATCAAACGCACCTGACCTCCTTGCCAAAACACCTCCCATCGCGACACTCTCGCATCGCCAAACCCGAAACCCGAGACCCGAACCCCGAACAATCCGCCGGCCGCAGGCCTCCACCTCCCCCACTACTGATTAAACCGCTGCAAATCCGCCGGACTCAAATCCTTCGGCTGGCTCCCGTTGTACCACTGCAGATGCCAGATCTCCTGCAATTTCAAATTGCTCGCAGAACCATCGCAATACGCCACGTTCGTCGACTTCCCGTGCCGCGCCACCGCCAACCGCCCCGTCGGCGTGTTCGCTTCCCCAGTAAAAATGTTCGTCGTCGGATACGGGCTCGTAAATATCGGCCCGTTCCCCGGCACCACTTCGTTGAACTTCCCAATCGACCCTGAAAACGACACGTCGTTCTCCGGCCAGATCGCGTCAATAAACAACGGCGTCAACTGCGGCTGCTCAATCTGGCTGTACAAATTCATCGCCTGCGTAAACCCCGGCGGCTTCGTCCCCGGATTCCCCTGGTGCACGTCCACCCAGTCATTAATCCCATAGCTCCCCTTGTACCCGATGAATTTCGTTGCCGACCCGCTCCCCATCACCTGAACGCTCTTCGCAGAAATCGAATACCCTTGCAAACCATCCGGATTCTTCGCGTTGCCCGTCCCGCGCACCTCCGTCACCACCGCCTTGTCCCACCACCCCGTGTCCGGCGTCGTGTCCCACCCATGCGTCGCATCCCCCCACTGATAACGCGTCCCCCCGCTCGGATTCTGCACCGCCGGCATCAAGTTGCCCGCCGGACAAACAAACACGTTCCCCGCCAGCGGCCCCGCCGTCGTCTGCGTCAAACCCAGGTTCCGCAGATTGTTCGCCCCCACGTACGGCTGGATCTGGTACATCCAGAACGCGCCCGCCATCTTGTTGTTGTCATAAACATTGTGGCCGTTGTTCGCGTCCGACGCATACATCTGGTACGCAATACTCATCTGCCGCAGGTTCGACAGGCAACTCGCAATCTTCGCCCGATCCCGCGCCTTCGACAGCGACGGAATCAAGATCGCAATCAACACCGCAATGATCGCTACCACCACCAGCAGCTCAATCAGCGTAAAACCTCCCCCCTTCCCGCGCCCCGAAACCCGCCGGCCAGCCACTGTCTCCAATCCACTTTGCATAAAACACCTCTCGTAGACGTCCGAACGCAAAACACCCACTGGAGGGTGTGCGCACCAATCGCGCACAACCTCCGGTTCTTCAATCCGACGCTCTTCACATGTCCCGCGCGCTTTCCCGAGATGGCCCACTGCATCGCGCGGCGTGGCTCAAGAGGCCACGATTATTGAGAGGAAAGCCTCCGCCAATCGCTTGGCGGAGGCCCCTTGATGACTTGTCACACCCCCGCACCCCGCATCCCTGCTTAAATGCCGTTCTTCTGGCGCACCGCCGTCGGCAGTTCCTTGTACTGCCACCCTTCGTACCAGGACACCTTCCAGATGTCCCCAAGCTTCACGGAGGTCGCCGATCCATCCGCAAACGCTGCGTTGATCGCCCGGTTATGCCGGTTGATCAACACGCGCGCCGTCGAATCCGAGCTGTGCGAGCCGTTCAGATCCACGTTCGGATCAATATAGCCCGAATAAATCCCCTGCTTCCCGCCGGTGTTCGAATTCGCGTTCGAACCCTGCGTGTTCGCCCACGTGCAATCCGAGAACAACACCATGTCCAGCCGCTCCACGTTCACCAGCCGCTTCACCGCCGGACCGCTCCCCGGCGCCAGTGTGCTGTCCGGTGCTCCCGAGTCCATCCAGTGATTGTTCCCATACCCGCCCACGTACCCCCGCGCCTGGCTCCGCTGGTTCCCGTTCGCCAGGTCGTACAGTTGTCCCCCTTGGCTCGTCCGCGCATCCCATTTCCCTGCCAGACCCGCAGGATTGTTGGCGCTCGACGCAACGTGCGTGCTGTTGTCCACCCACTTGATCCACCGCCCGTTGTTCACGAACCCGTCCCACATGTTCGTCGAAGACCCCCACTGCTTGTTCGTGTCGTCCAGCGTCGTCATCGCTTCACCCGTCGCCGACGGGCAAGCATACGCCTTCACATTTTCCCCAAGATAGGACTGCTCCAGGTAAAACCAGAACGTCCCCGGAATCGATGTGCTCTTGTTACCCACCTTCCCCCCATTCTCCGCGTCCGCATACATCCGGTACCCAATCCCGATCTGCCGCAGGTTTGACAGACACACCGACGCCTTCGCCCGGTCCCGCGCCCTTCCCAGCGACGGCAACAGAATCGCAACCAGCAACGCAATGATCGCCACCACCACCAGCAGTTCGATCAGCGTAAACCCCCATCGCCCCGCCCCTGATCTCCCGGGATTCACCATCACACGTTCCATACTCGACCTCACTCATCCACCCCCGCTAGGGGGCCCGTAGCTCAGGCTCTCCGCCTTGCCACCACGACACATCTCGGCTCCAGCCAACATAGCTCGGCCTCGATGACTGTTCTCCAGTTGTCCCAAGCGCCCGGCACCTGAACGCTTTCACCGATATGCCCCGGAAATTCGCCCCGGGCTGCTAAGTATTCCCAAAGCTCCAGACCACGCCGCCGCCGCACCGGGAAAGAATTGCAAATTACCCCGATACAACCGCTTCTGGCCGCCGGATCCCTCCAGCTCGCCCGCACCACCATCCATCTTTCAACCGCGATATAAAGATCCGCGCCAAAAGAAGTGCAGACTTAACTCTATAGTCGCACCCAAATTCCCCCCGTCACAAAAAACTTCAAAACATCCTATTGCGCAAATAATAAGACCCCCCAAAACATCACGCCCCCGCCCAATAACAACCCCGACCCCCAGGCCCCCGACCCCCAGGCCCCAGGCCCCAGACCCCCAGGCCCCAGACCCTAGACCCCAG
>JBQCGD010000052.1:0-69987 GCA_051955985.1 Phycisphaerae bacterium
GCCGACGCCCCGGGGGGGGGCGTCGGCTAATCGTTCAAGAGAAGACCCACAATCCTGCAGCGCCCCTCCCTCCCGCTCACCGCGCATCCTCTCCCCCATCCACGCACACTCCCGCTCCATATCCCCCTTCGTCGTCGCCAAAATCACCCCCGCCCCGGCACCCGCTCGCCCCGCCCATTCCCCAAACACCGCCCGCCCCAGCTCAAAAAAATCCGCCTCTTCACATCCCCCAGACCCCAGTCCCCAGCCCCTCCCCGCCGTACAATCACACGCCGCCGCGAACACCTCCCCAATCGTCGCATACGCGGGAGTCCTCGCCGCCACCGCCTCGATCCCTACCGGAGTAAAACGAATAACTCACCCCTCGTTTGCAGTTCCGCTCTCAGACTTTTACGATTGAACCCGAACCACATGCCCGACTCAAGCCAACTACCCTCCGCTCTCGCCATGGCAGTGACCGCCGCCTCCGCAGGTATCCTCTCCGGCGGCGCGCTCCTCGCCTATTCCGTCTTCATGCCACGCTGCCAATTCTGGGCCCCCGTCATCCGCTCCATCCCCGACCGCGAAACCGTCGCCCTCACCTTCGACGACGGCCCCCATCCCGACTTCACCCCCAGGATCCTCGACATCCTCGCCCAGCACCACGCCCACGCCACCTTCTTCGTCATCGGCCGCTACGCCAAACAACACCCCGACCTCATCCAACGCATCGCCAACGAAGGCCACACCCTCGGCAACCACACCCTCGACCACGACCGCTTCGGCGTCAACCAGAAACGCGACTACTGGCGCACACAGATCCACGAAACACAACGCATCGTCGCCGACATCACCGGCCAGCCCCCCGTCCTCTTCCGCTCCCCCATGGGCTTCAAGACCGGCCACATCGCCCGCGCCGCAAAAGAGGCCCGCCTCCCCTTCGTCGGCTGGTCCGTCCGCAGCCTCGACACCCGCCCCCTCTCCGCCCAAAAACTCGTCGATCGCGTCCTCGCCCGCACCGCCGGCCACGACATCATCCTCCTCCACGACGGCATCGAACCCAATCGCACTTCTCACACCGCCTCCCAGCAAAATACCGTCGACGCCCTGCCCGTCATCCTCGAAGGCCTCGCCGACAAAAAGCTCCGCCCCCTTTCCCTCCTCGAAGCCCTCATCCCCGCCGCCGAAACCCCGCTCCTCGCGAGGGGCCGCGCATGAAAAAAGCCGTTCACCCCCATCCCCCAGCACCACGCCGCCGCCCCTCACCCACCGACATCCTCCGCACCGCCTACATCTACGCCACCCTCTGGCTCGGCGTCATCGTCTACATCCTCCTCTTCGGCCCCCTCCTCCTCCTCGCGGCATACACCTTCGACAAACGCCGCAAGCTCGCCCGCAAAATCGCCAAAGCCATCTTCCCCAACCTCGTCCGCCACTACTGCTGGCTCGAACGCGACCCCCTCCGCCGCGATCCGCCCCCGCCAAACTCCTTCGACTGGAAGAAAATCGGCCCCTGCATCATCGTCGCCAACCACGCGTCCATGATGGACTCCGTCCTCCTCATGGACCTCCCCACCGGCATTGGCGACGGGCGCGTCTGGGCCAAAGGCTGGCCCTTCAAAGTCCCACTCCTCGGCTGGCTCATGCAACTCTCCGGACACCTCTTCGTCGAAGACTTCAACCTCCTCCCCGACGCCCAGGAATTCCTCGCCGACGGCACCTCCCTCCTCGTCTTCCCCGAATCCTCCCGCACCCGCACCGGCACCGTCGGCCGCTTCCGCGAAGGCGCCTTCCTCCTCGCCGCCCGTACCGGCCGCCCCATCATCCCCGTCGCCCTCCACGGCTCCTTCGAATGCTTCCCCCCAGGCCAGCCCTGGATCTTCGGCCCGCCCCTCCGCATCCAACCCCTCGGCATCCTCTACCCAGACCCCAAAAACCCCAAATCCCATTTCGACCTCCGCCGCCAGGCCCGCAACATGATCGCCACCGCCCTCGGCGAAGCCGCTGCCAGCAACGATTCCGCCGCCGCCGCATAACACAAAAATCCTCTTTCGTGTCCTTCGTGTCTTTCGTGGCCAGTTTACGTCGTGCCCCATGCAAAACCGCCCTCAAATCCCTCACCAACCCCCCATGCACTGGCTCGACACCGCCACCCTCTCCCTCGACCAACTCACCTGCACCGCCACCCGCACCATCACCCCCACTCACCCCTTCGTCGAAAACAACCTCCTCCCCCGCACCGCCCTCAGCGAACTCCTCGCCCAATGCGCCGCCGCCGGCTCCAGCATGAAAGCCGCCTCACACAACAAAAAAATCCGCACCGGCATGCTCGTCGCCATCCGCGACCTCCACATCACCTCCGACATCCCCGCCAACTCCACCCTCACCCTCACCGCCACCCACGAAAAATCCCTCGGCCCCCTCTCCAGCGCCTACCTCGAAGCCAAAATCCACAACCGCCTCATCGCCTCCGCCCGAATGACATTCCACCTCCAATTCGAGTAGACTCCCCCCGTCTCAAACAAGGACCCCTATGACTCCCACCGAATCCAAACTCATCGACGTCCTCTCCAAAGGCCTCAAACTCAACCTCCCCCACCCCATCACCCCCGACACCCGCATCTTCGGCAAAGACGGCCTCGGCCTCGACTCCGTCGACGTCCTCGAGATAGCCGTCCTCCTCGACAAACACTTCGGCGTCATGCTCGAAGAACAAAACGCCGAGGTCAACCAGGCCCTCACCTCCATCGCCTCCCTCGCCACCTACATCGACCGCCACTCCTCCAAACACCCCTGACCGCATCGAACCGACGCCCGTCGCCCGCAGGCGACGTGGGCACCACTCCACCTGCAAGGCCCCTCATGCCCACCACCTACACCCTCCACCTCCTCACCACCTCCCCCCAACTCACCGCCCGCGCCTCCTTCCCCGCCACCTTCCCCGGCTTCGACGGCCACTTCCCCCACAACCCCATCCTCCCCGGCTTCATGCACATCCAACTCGCCCTCGACACCCTCCAACTCGCCAACCTCCCCCACACCCTCAACCAAATCCCCTCCGCCAAATTCTCCAAACCCATCCCCCCCGATTCCGAAATCCACCTCACCCTCACCCCCCTCAACCCCACCACCTACGAAGCCACCCTCACCCAAAACCAAACCCCGCTAAGCACCTTCACCCTGACCGTCGAATAACAAACCCCTCTCCGTGCCCTCCGTGCTCTCCGTGGTTTCAATCCCTCTTCGTCGCTTCGTGTCTCCGTCCCCACTCCCACAAGTCATAAAAATTCCCCCACTGCAGCGGATACCGCCGCACCATCCCCTCCAAAAACCCCGCAAAATCAGCAGCCGCCCGCCCAATCCGCTCCTCCCGCGTCCCCCCCGCCTCCTCCCCGTAACCCTTCGCCTCCCCAATCACGCACACATACCGCCGATACCCCAGCCGGCACGTATACACATTCACCACCGGCGACCCGCTCAGCACCGCCGCGACAAACGGCCCCGCCGGCAACGCCACCTCCGCCCCCAGCAGCCGCGCCTTCACCGTCTTCCCCGTCAACGCCCGATCCGCCCGCATCGCCACCAGGTCCCCCTCCCGCAGCGCCCCCATGATCTTTACCCCCGCCGCCAGCGCATCCGTCGTGCTGATCACCCGCACCTTCTCCAGCATCTTCCGATGCTTCGTATGAAACCGCTCCGTCGCATCCCCCGCCTCCTGGTACATCACAATATGGATCGCCCGCTCCACCCCCATCCGAAAAATATACGGCGCCGCCACCTCCGCATTCCCAAAATGCCCCGACAACATGATCACCCCCTTCCCCTCCTGCACCGCATGCGTCAAATGCCCCAGCCCATCACAACTCACCCGAAACCCGTGCCGCTCGCTCACCAGCATCACCGCCCGATCCAGGAGCAGCATCCCAAACTGAATCATGTGCAGATAACTCTCCCACCGCCGCCGCCACCACCCGCGCCCCCCCCCCCCCGGCCGCACCCGATCCAGATACCCCATGCTCGCCCGCCGCGCCCTCGGCACGCACACAAAAAAATACACCGCCCCCACCCACACAAAAAAATACCCCAGCCACAACACCCGCGACCCCACCCACAACATCATCCAATTCGCCCAATACCCAAACCGATGCACCCCCCACTTCCGCCGCACTTCCGCAGCCTCGCCGATAGGATTCTCAACCACACCCTCACCCATGCGGCACCGTCAGAATCTCCCCAAATCGAAAATCGAAAATTGAAAATCGAAAATCCAAAACTCCCCTCACGTCGAAACCCGCTCCACCCGCACACACGCCAGCACCGCACGCGCTACAAACAATCCCACCGCCGCCATCGCCAACGCCACCACAAAATCCCCCATCAACCACCCCGCCACCGCGTTCCCGGCGCCGCCCCCCGTCACCCACTTCCCCACCATCGTGTTCAACATCACCCACACCGGCACCAGCGGCGGAATCGAAATCTGGCTCCCGATCAACGCCGCCACCATGTTCAAATGCATCCGCCGCGCAATATAAATCGCGATCAAACTGTGCAGAAAATAAAACGGCGTCAACCCAATGAAAATCCCCACCGCAAACGCCGTCGCCAGCTCCGAATTCGTCGACCCCTCCCGCACCGCCTCCTTCACCGCCTCCCGCCAGGTCTCCCACTTCCACCACTTTCCAAACTGCACCGCCGCCCCCTCCTTCCCCACCAGCCGCTTCAACGGCACCGGCGCCAGCCTTCTCGCCACCAGGAACACATTCACCCGCACCCCGCGCAGCGTATCCACCACCGGCCGAAAATGACTCACCCGCTCGTTCCCCGCAAAATAAATGCACCGCACCGGCACACTCCGAATCACCAGCCCCGCCCACGCCATCCGCGCCAGCACCTCCGTCTCAAAATCAAACCGCCAGAACCGATAGCTCGCCCCCAGCACATGCGAAAGCGGATACGCCCTCAACCCGCACTGGCTGTCCGGAATCTCCTGCCCCGTCTGCACCCGCAGCCAGAACCGCGCCGCATCCCGCCCTTTCTTGCTCCGCGCCGGCACATTCCCCGACGCCTCCATATCCCGGCACCCAATCACCAGATCATCAGGATTCCCCCGCGCCGCCTCCCAAATCCCCGCCAGATCCCCCGCACAATGCTGCCCATCCGCATCAATCGTCAGCACATGCGAATACCCCTTCCCCCGCGCATACTCCAATCCCGTCAAAAGCGCCCGCCCCTTCCCCCGATTCCGCCTATGCCGCAAACCCGTCACCCCCGCCATCCCACCGATCACCTCAGAACTCCCATCCGTACACCCATCATCCACCACAATCAACTCCCCCACATCCACCATCCCCGCCATCACCGCGCGAACCTCCTCCACCACGCGCCCAACCGTCCGCGCATGATTAAAAACCGGAACAACAACCGCCGCCTTCATCCAACCTCAAACAAAAAAAAACTCGTCGCCCAACGCCACCGTTTCGTCATTCAGTCATTCGTCATTCGGATTTGATTCGTCATTCGTCATTCGAATTTCGTCATTCTCGTAGTATCATTCCCGCGCCGTCATTCCCCGCAGGGTCATCTCCACCGGAATCGCGCTCCGCCGCTCGCTCGGGTCATACCTCTCCCCCGTCGTATACTCCACCGCTACCCCATCCTTCGTATGCAAAACATAATACCCCCCGCGATCCACCAGCTCCTCCCACGGCCCAATCACGCACTTCCCCATCGGCGTCGGCACCGTCAGCAGCGGCACCCGCGTCCCCGGCGCACTCGCCAACCCCCGTAAAATCTGCTGGCTCTCCTTCAACGTCAACCGATGCGCCGGCAACGTCCCATCCGGAAACGGATGGATCAAATAATAAGGCTTCACCACCACCGCCCCCGCATCCATCCGGTCATACATCTCCGTGATAATCTCCGCCGAATCATTGATCCCCCGAAACAACGGATGCTGCATCAACATCAACGGCTGCCGCTTCCCACCCAGCTCCGCCAGCACCGAAAGCGCCTCCAGCAACTCCCCCGTCACCTCCCGCGGATGCACCACATGCAAGATATATGAACTCGGCTTAAGCGCCCTCAGCCCCGCCAAAAGCCCCTTCGTCCGCACCACCCGCTTCGGAAACCACACCGGCTCCCGCGTATGCACCGTCACCGTCACGCGCCGCGCCAACCGCCCATTCAACCGATCCACCCGCTCCGCCAGATGCTCCAGGTACTCCCCCGGCACCGTCAACGGATCACCGCCCGAAAGCACAATCTCCCGCAACTCCCCCACGTTCGGACTTTTCTCCGCCTGCTCAAACATCGCATCGATGTCCGCATGCGAAATAAACCCCTCGATATTCTCCCGATTCTTCAAATAACAATACCGGCACAACCCACTGCAAAAATTCGTCATCCGAATCAGCACTTCGTACCGGTACTTCTGGATCCACCGCGGATGCTCCGCCACCTTCCCCGCCAGTTGAAACGCATCCCACCGCTCCGTCCCCGCATCCTGCATCTCCACCCGCCCCGGCAACGCCAGCGCCCACAACGGATCCCCCGGATCGTCCCGCAGCACCCGCTCCACATAAAACCGCGGAATCCGAAACGGATACCGCGCCGCCACTTCGCGCATTTCCCCCGCCTGCTCATCGCTGATCGTCGTCAAAACCCGACGCAGTTCATCCACACTGCCGATGACCTCGCGCACCTCCGGCAGCACCTTGGAATCCATCACCGTCATTAAACGCAACCCCTCGCATGACTTAAATCCCACACATAGGCAATCATACCGCCGACCATTTCCACTGGGAACCCTCCGCACCTCATCCATCCCGCGCAAAAAAAAGAAAAAGCCGACGGACTCAAATCCATCGGCTCTCTTCGATCTCTCACCAATTCCCCACCCCCACACGGACCCCGAACCCCGGACCCCGGACCCCGAGCGATCCGCCCCCATCCACCTCCCTCAACCCGGCGGCGTCGCCTCCAACTCCTCCTGCGTCGGCTCCCGCGTCATGCTCCCGCCCTTGCTCGATGGCTTCGCAATCCCTTCCCTCCTCACCCCGCCCTCCTCCTCCGGCGCCGACACCGTCGAACTCCCCCGCGGCATCGCAATCACCCCTGTCCGCGCCAGTTCCTTGATCCCATACGGCCGGATCAATTCCACAAACGCATCCACCTTCTCCTCCTCACCCGACAATTCAATCATCACCGTGTTCGGCCCGACATCCACCACATGCCCCCGGAACAGCGACGCCAGCTCAATCACCTCGCTCCGCTTCCCCGCCGGCGTCGACACCTTCACCAGGCAAAGATCCCGCTCCACGAACGGTAGATCCTTGTAATCCCGCACCCGCACCACCGTCACGATCTTCGCAAGCTGCTTCCGCACCTGCTCCAGGATCCGATCGTCCGCGTTCACAACAATCGTCATGCGCGACAACGACGGATCTTCCGTCCGCCCCACCACCAGCGAATCAATATTGAACCCGCGCGCCGAAAACATCCCCGCCACATGGGCGAGCACGCCCGGCTCATTCATCACCAGGGCTGAAATCACGTGTCTCACAAAATGCTCCTTCGTAAGGCACGTGATTCCAACATCACGTGCCGCTATTTGTTTGTCGCTACCGGCTGTGCCTCCGGGGCCGGCGGGAGGTCATCCCCAAGTCCCGGCGGCAACTCCGTCGGTCCGGGAATCCCTCGATTCATCCGCTGCTGGCTCTGCAGGTCCGCCACGTCATTGGCGTACCCCATGTCCGAGCAACCCGCAAACGTCCCGGCCAATCCAACGCCGAGAATCCCTAGCACAACCCAACCATAAACACGCTTCGTCATAAAGCTCACCTCTCTGGTGAACCTTACGCACGCCGCGCCAAAAAAGACGTATGAGTGGGGCCGACGCCCCCGTCGGCCAAGTGGGGGGGGCGTCATGGGGGGCGTCGTCACGCCAACGACCCCAACTCCCGCGTCACATTCGCCTGCGGCGCCACCTGCTTCCCAATGATGCCCAGCTCCATCTCATGCAGAGCCTTCCCGCTGGCCACCATCGGGTACACGTGCTCGTTCGCTTCGCAAAGGAAATCCACCACGCAAGGTCCGGGAGTCTCAATCATCTCCTTCACGACCTTCGCAATGTCTTCCTTCCGTTCGCACTTGATCCCGCGAACGCCGAACCCTTCCGCCAGCTTCGCAAAGTCCGGATTGTGCATCTTCGTGTAGCTCAAGCGCCCCTTGTAGAACAGCTCCTGCCACTGTTTCACCATCCCCTGGAAGTTGTTGTTCAAAATCGCAATCTTCACCGGCAGCTTGTACTCCGCCGCCGTCGCCAGTTCCTGCGGGAACATGATGAACGAAGCGTCGCCATCAATGTCGATGACCAATTCGCCCGGCCGCCCGACCTGCGCCCCAATCGCCGCCGGCACCCCGTACCCCATCGTCCCCAGCCCGCCCGACGAAATCATGCTCCGCGGCTGGCTCCACCGAATGAACTGCGCCGCCCACATCTGGTGCTGGCCCACGCCCGTCGCAAAAATCGCCTTCCCCTGCGTCGCATTGTTGATCGCTTCAATGATCGCCTGCGGCTTCGCCAGGTCCGTATCGTCCCGATACATAAACGGAAACTGTTTCTTCCACTTCTCAATCTGGTCAAACCACTCCTTGCGATCCACGTGCTGCACATGCTGGATGATGTCCTGCAAACACAGCCGCGCATCCCCCACCACCGGCACATCCACCTTCACATTCTTCGAGATCGACGACGGATCAATATCCACATGGATAATCTTCGCCTTCGGTGCAAACAGCTTCAGGTTCCCCGTCACGCGGTCGTCAAACCGCGCCCCGACCGCAATCAAACAATCCGCTTCCTGCACCGCATAGTTCGCATACGCCGACCCATGCATCCCCAGCATGTGCAGGCTGTGCGGATTGTGCTCGTCGAAAGCGCCCAGCCCCAGCAGCGTCGTCGTGCAAGGCAAATTCGCCTTGTCCGCCAGTTGCCGCACTTCCTTCCACGCATTCGCCAGCACCGCCCCGCCGCCCACATACAGCACCGGACGCTTCGATCCGTTGATCATGTCCGCCGCAGACTTCGTCATCTTCGAATGACCCAGCACCCGCGGACGATATCCCGGCAAGTACGGCGTGTCGTCCACCGCCTCTTCAATCTTGCTCGTCGTCACGTCCACCGGCAGATCCACCAGCACCGGCCCCGGACGCCCCGTCGTCGCCACGATGAACGCTTCATTAATGATCCGCGGCAGATCCTTCACGTTCTTCACGAGATACGCGCGCTTCGTCACCGGCCGCACGATCCCCGTCACATCCGCTTCCTGGAACGCATCGTTCCCGATCATGTACGTCCGGACCTGCCCGGAAAACACGATCATCGGAATCGAATCCATGTACGCCGTCGCCAGCGGCGTCACCGTATTCGTCGCGCCAGGACCGGATGTCACGATCACCACCCCCGGCTTCCCCGTCGCCCGCGCATACCCATCCGCCATGTGCCCGGCGCCCTGCTCATGGCGCACCAGCACAAAATTAATCTTCGCGTCATACAGCGTATCGAACGTCGGCAGAATCGCACCGCCCGGATACCCGAAAGCATCCGTCACGCCATGCTCCGCCAGCATCTTGATCAAAATCTGCGAACCCGTCATCCCCACATACCGCGTCGAGACCCCCGGCGTCGCGCCGAGAATCGGCAGACCATTCGCGTCCACCTTCTTCTCAATCACCTGCAGCTCCGCGACCTGGTCGGTCCGGATCGCCGGGTTCGGGTTCTTCTGTTGTTGCGGGATCTGGCCCGGCGGCGTCTGTGCGCCAGCCTTGGCCCCGGTGGGGGGGTGGGTAGTCGTCATGACTTCCTCTCACTTCTTCGGCTGCGTCCGATGGGTTAGCCAGCGTCCGGAACACTCCGGATAACACCGCGCCCAACCGCGCCGCCGTGAAACTGCGAGCACTTTTTCCGGGCAAAACGCGTCAATTTCCGCCCGAAACAGTTCGTAAAGCATACCCTTTTATCGTCTCAACGCAAGCCGCTCCTCGCCCCCTCTTCGCATTTGTAAACATCGTATCCCCGCACTTTTACCCAGTTTTGCGGCCTCCACCGGAACTTGGGGCACCTGCTTTGCACTTGTACTCGCGTCTGAAGTCCTTGAGGATGAGCCACCTATGACACGCCGTGTTTTATTGGTCGAAGATGATCGCGTCTCCCGCGAATCCCTCGCCTACCTCCTCCGCGGCCTCGGCCACGAAGTCATGGCCGTCTGGAGCGCCGAAGAAGCCAAAATGGCCCTCAACTCCTTCCGCCCCGACGTCGCCCTCCTCGACGTCCGCCTCCCCGGACTCCCCGGAGACGCCTTCGCCGTCTATCTCCGCCACAAATTCCCCCAGGTCAAAATCGTCTTCGTCTCCGGCGAGTTCCGCCTCGACGAGCCCGCCCGCTTCGGCCCCGAAGTCGACTTCATCCCCAAGCCCCTCGACTTCGGCCGCCTCCTCAACGCCATCCAATAACCAATGGCTGAGCTGGACTGCGTCAAAATGACTCAGACATTACGGAATCACGCCGTCGTCCAGTCCGGCCGGTAACGCTGCCGGACGCTCTACCGTCGAACGTATTTCCACCGCCGTCCCCCTCTCGCCCGCCTCAATCGCCCCCACCATCACATCCAAAATATGGTACCCCACCGTTCCCGAAGCCCTCGGCGTTGTACCTTTTTGTACCGCAGCCGCCCCCTCAGCGACCCCGTACCCCCTCCAGTTCCCTCTGTTCCCATGCGTCAACCCCACCGCTTCCCACCCGCCACCCCCGCGCTTCACCTTCACCTCCCCCTCAAACCAGTTCGGATCCGGCACCGAAAGCGACCCTTTTGTCCCGTAAACCTCGATCCGCGGCAGGTTCGCCCCATGCACATCAAACGACATGATCATCGTCCCCAACGCCCCGCTCCGAAACTCCAATGAAGTCGCAAAGTGCGTCGGCGTCTCGACTTGTATCACCTTCCCCCGCTTTTTCTCGCTCGTAATCGTCCTTGTCGCATAACTCTTTCGCGCAAATCCACTTACACGCGCAACCGGCCCGATCATGTTCACCAGCGCCGTCAAATAATACGGCCCCATGTCAAACAGCGGCCCCCCGCCCTTCTCATAATAAAACTCCGGATCCGGATGCCACGACTCATGCCCCGGACAAGTCATAAATGCCGAACACGCAATAACTTCCCCAATCACCCCGTCATCAATGATCTTCCGCGCCGTCTGGTGCCCCGCCCCCAGGAACGTATCCGGCGCACACCCCACCACCAACCCCTTCCGCCTCGCCAACTCCAGGATCTTCTCCCCCTCCTCGCGCGTAAGCCCAAACGGCTTCTCATGATACGTATGCTTCCCCGCCTCCAGGCACTGCCGCGCCACCCCCGCATGTGCCTTCGGAACCGTCAAATTCACCACCCACTCAATCTCCGGATCCGCAAGCAGCTGCTCCACCGTAACTGCCCGCGGAAGAACCGGTTCCGTCGCCAGCCCCCATTCCCGCCACTTCGTTTTAATCTCTTCAATCTTCGCCGCCGGCCGCGCCGCATCCAGATCCGCCAGCGCCACCAACTCCAGGTTTTTCAACCGAAAGGAGTTCTGGATATAAATCCCCGAAATATTCCCACACCCAATAATCCCGATCCTGGTCTTTCTGTTAGCCATACCCACTTCATCGGCGACCCGACCGCTCAAACTGAATTGCTGATCCATCGCCCCCGCTCCCAACCCCCGCGGCTATCACTTCCTCTCCGACACAAATCTCGGCGGGCAATCTTAGTGGTTCTTCGTGGCTTCGTGCCTTCGTGTTTCCGTCCCCCCGCCTTTCACGAAGCGCACAACCGCCGATACCGCGCCAACGCCGTAATCGGAAAATACAACCGATACAGGTGATACTTCAGATAAAACACCCGCGGGAACCCCGTCCCCGTGTACCAGTGTTCATCCCAATTCCCATCCGCCGCCTGGTTCTCGATCAACCACTGGATCGCCTTGCGAATATGCGGATCGCTCGGCGTCGTATGCCCCGCTGCCGCCATCAGCGCCATCGCCCCCCATGCTGTCTGCGAAGGCGTGCTCGGCCCCTTCCCCTTGAGCGCCGGATTCTCATAGGTATCCGCCGACTCGCCAAAACTCCCATCCGGCTTCTGGACCGACCGCAGCCAGTCGACCGAATTCCGAATCCACTTCGTGTCCATCCGCTGCCCCACGCTCCGCAGCCCCGTCAGCGTCTGCCACGTGCCGTAGATATAGTTCACGCCCCACCGCCCGAACCAGCAGTGATCCTTGTCCTGCGTTTCCTTGATAAAGTCGATCGCCTTCCGCACCGCCGGATGTTCCGTCGTAAACCCGCAATGCCCCAGGCACTCCAGCACACGCCCCGTGATGTCCGGACACGACGGATCCTGGATCGCATTGTGATCCGCGAACGGCACATGCTCCAGGATCGGCTTCGACCGCGTCCGATCAAACGCCGCCCACCCGCCATCATCATTCTGCATCGCCAGCAGCCACGCCACCCCGCGCTTCACCCCCGGCGCCGCCAGCTCCCCGCCCGTCCGCCGCAGCGCCATCGTCACCATCGCCGTGTCATCCACGTCCGGATAGTGCGGATTCAAATACTCAAAATACCACCCCGATGGCTCCACGTCCGGGCAGTTCTTCGCCCAGTCCGAAGCCACCCGGCACTCCTTCGACAGCAGCCATTCCACCGTCTTCACCGGCACCGGCGACTTCTCATTAATCCCCGATTCCGCCAGCGCATGCAGCGCAATCCCCGTATCCCACACCGGCGAAAAGCACGGCTGGATCCTAATCTGATTATTCTCCGGATCCCGGATGAACAGGTCCTTCAAATGCTTCTGCGCCAGCACCACCTTCGGATGATCATCCGGATACCCCAGCGCCCGGAACACGATCAGCACATACACCATCGGCGGGAAAATCGCCCCCAGCCCCTCCGACCCCTCCATGTGCTCCAGGATCCACTTCTCCGCCTCCCGAATCGCCTTCGGCCGCAGCGGCGCCACCGAGGTCTTCTCAAACCGCTTCAACGTCATGTCGATCAGCAGAAACATCTCCCGCCACGACTTCGGCAAATACTTCAATCGCCCCACCGAGGAATTCGCCGTCGCAAAATCCTTGTACAGCTCCCGAATCCCCAGGTGCTCCGGAATCTGCCGCACCGGCCGCAGCGTCACCACCAGCGCCAGCGGCAGAATCATCGTCCGCGACCACGCCGACACCGCGTACAGGTTGAAATACAAAAACTTCGGCAGCAGCACGATCTCCGGCGGAATCGACGGGCACGCGTCGTACGAAATCTGCCCCAGCGCCGCAAAGTAAAATTTCGTGAACGAATTGCAGTTCTCCGCCCCGCCCAGGTCCGAAATCACCTTCCGCGCCGCCACCATGTGCGGCGCGTTCGGGTCATCCCCCATCAGCTTCAGCGCAAAGTACCCCTTCACCGTCCCCGAAATGTCATTCGCCCCGCCCGGATACATGTTCCACCCGCCGTCCGGCTGCTGGATGGAGCGCAAGTAATTCGCGATCGCCGGCAGGTCCGGGTCGTCTTCCTGTCCGAGGATAAACTTCAGCAGGATATATTCAGATTCAAGAATCGAATCCCCCTGCAGTTCCGCACACCAGTACCCCTCCTCCGCCCGCTTCCCGAGCAGGCATTCGACCGCCTTCTCCACGGTCCCATCCACATTCAGCGGCGGAACTGCTGCAGCGGAACCATCCGCCAGATCAGTAGTTACAGTTGGAGCGTTCGTCCCGGGAGCATTCTCGGCGGATCTGGCGACAGTGGTCACGCGGTTTGATTCCTTCCAACCGATGATGACTTCTTGGAGCTGCAGAAATGCCACGGCAGAGCCATCCTTCTGCGGCAGAAAGGGTAGCAGATCGCCCCAACTGCAGCAAGACGGTAACACTCTGCCAGCGAGCCACATGCCAACCCCATCATCGCAAAATTCACACATCTAGCTGAGAAGATGGCCAACCCCGCACACACCTTGGCCACCTTCTCCTGGCCATCTGCGTTTTCAGCTCAAAAATCCAGATGGCCAACCCCGCACACACTTTGGCCATCTTCTCCTTGGCCATATACTGTCCGTCTTCGATTAACCTCCAACCACGGTGGACCCGAATGCCCGACATCTATTCCGATTTCCACGGCTATCTCGCCCAGCACGCCGGCAAGCAATACGACCTTCATGACGAACACATCAACTCCGCCTTCGTCAAAATGCTCCGAACCATCGGCTTCGACAAGGGCTACGTCCGCGGCGAAGGGTGCTACCTCTGGGACAAGGAAGGCAACAAGTACCTCGACCTCCTCACCGGCTGGGGCGTCTTCGCCCTCGGCCGCAACCACCCCAAGATCCGGGCCATCCTCCGCCAGGTCATGGACAAGGACCTCCCCAACCTCGTCCGCATGGACTGTTCCCTCCTCTCCGGCCTCGTCGCCGAAAAGCTCGCAAAACACGCCGGCGGCGACCTGAAACGTACGTTTTTTACCAATTCCGGTACGGAAACTGTCGAAGGTGCGCTCAAATTCGCCCGCGCTTTCACCAAACGCCAGAAAATCGTCTACTGCGACCACGCGTTCCACGGCCTCACCGGCGGCTCCCTCGCCATCAACGGCGCCGACTTCTTCAAGGAACGCTTCGGCGAGTTCGCCCCCGGGGCCGTCAAGATCCCCTTCAACGACGTCGCCGCCCTCGAGCAAGCCTTGAGCGGCAAAGACGTCGCCGGCTTCATCGTCGAACCGGTACAGGGCAAGTCCGTGGAAATGGTCACCCCCGAATTCATGGCCGCGGCACAGCGCCTCTGCAAAGCCAACGGCACCGTCTTCATCCTCGACGAAGTCCAATGCGGCCTCGGCCGCACCGGCAAATGGTTCGCCTTCCAGCACTACCCCAACATCGAGCCCGACATTCTCTGCGTCGCCAAAGCCCTCTCCGGCGGCTACGTCCCCGTCGGCGCCGTTGTGACCCGCCCCGAAATCATGAAAGCCGTCTTCGACTCCATGGAACGCTGCGTCGTCCATTCGAACACCTACGGGCAGAACGACATGGCCATGGCGGCCGCCCTCGCCTCGCTGCACGTCATCGAGGATGACAAGCTCGTCGAAAACGCCGCCGCCATGGGCGACTACATCATGCAGACCTTCAAACCGGTCGCCATGAAGTGCCCCTTCGTCAGCGACGTGCGCGGCAAAGGCCTCATGTTCGCCATCGACTTCGCCCGTCCTAAATCCGGCTTCCTCCTCCAGCAGAAGTGGGACGCCCTCCACGCCATGAACTACTCCGTCTTCGGCCAGACGGTCATCATTCCCCTTCTCCAGAAGCATCGCATCCTGACCCAGGTCGCCGGCTATCACACGGAAGTGATCAAGTTCCTTCCACCGATGCCCATCACGAAGGAAGACCTGGACTGGTTTACCAACGCCATGGATGATGTGCTGACCGACACCACAAAGAGCGGCGCGACGCTGAAGACCATGTTCCGCATGGCAGCCGGTGCCGTGAGGGCCTGATCATTATGGGGTTCGTGCAGCGGCGGCTGGTGAAGGGGGTTATGGCGGTGGTGGCCTATCCGAAGGTCACGCTCGCCGTTTGTGCCGCTCTCCTGGTCGCCTCGGTGGTCTTCGCCTGGACGAATCTTTCCCTCTCCACCGATGAAAACGCGCTACTCGCCCCGAAGCTGAAGTTCTTCCAGGATTACCTGAAGTTCGACGCGAAGTTTCCGGAAAACGAAGCGTTTGTCGTCGTCGTCGAACCGGTCGATCAGGCGCACCCGCCCCTGGCCAAGCGCTGGATCGCTCTTGCGGACGCCATCAGCGATAAGCTCGGAACGCTAAAGGAAGACGTCGATCGCGTCGATACCCACGCCCCGCTTGCCGAACTTGGCGTGCAAGGCCCCATGTTCGATGAGTGGGCAGGCATCAAGGAGGAGAGCGCCCAGCTCCGCGAGATGGTGCCGCTCCTGCGGATCATTGCGGAGAAGCCAGGGGGGCTTTTCGATCTGAAAAGCGCGGTCCTGGGTCGCAACATGACGGAGCGTTTCTTCAATGCCATGCGCGACGCCCAGCCCAAGGATGCCAACGATTTTGTCACGCTTGTCGCCGGCAGCCTTCACAAAGCGCTCGCGACCGACTCTGCGAGCTGGACGGCGGCAGGCGGGGAGATACCGAACCTCACCGAACTTGATCCGGCCGCGAAGACCGACCCCTCCCGCTACGGCTATTACGTCATTCCGGATGAATCCAAACGATTCGACCCCGCGCACAAGCACGACCTCATCCTCATCATCAACGTCTACGAGAACCGCGACTACAGCACGCTCGCCGACGTGAGCGAGCCCCTGCGGCGCATGCGTGAAGCCGTGAAGAGCGTCGCCGACCAGTACCCGGATTTCCGCGTCGGCATTACCGGCCGTCCCGCGCTGGAAGCCGATGAAATGGCGACAAGCGACCACGACACACGCATCGCGGAAATATGCGGCCTTTCGCTGGTGTTCGTCGTCCTTTGGATCTTCCTCCGGCGGCTATGGCTGGTCATCGTCGCCGAGGTCTGCCTGGGCGTCGGCATCGGCTGGACCTTCGGCTGGGCGACGCTCTCGACGGGGCGGCTGAACCTGCTGTCCCTGGTGTTTGTCATTGCGCTCATCGGCATCGGGATGGATTACCTGATTCAGATCCTGACGCGCTACCGTTACGAGAAAAAACGTTACAGCCGTCCTTCGGCAATTTGGGCCCGTGTTTTCCGGTATGTCAGCGCCCCCATTTCGACCGCCTGCCTGGGCGCGGCGGGCGCTTTTTTCGCGGCCTGCTTCACCAATTTCAGCGGTGCCGCGGAACTGGGCGTGATTGCCGGCGGTGGTCTGCTTCTTTGCCTGCTGTCAGGGTACACGCTGCTGCCGGCCATGCTTACTTTGTTTCCTTCCGACGTTGGGCGCGTGGAAGAAGGGAACCGATACGCGGATGAGAAGAAAACGGCCCGCGTCGGATGGGTCAGGACAGTTCTGCAGGGCGTCTGGATATTGGTGGCGCTTGGGGGATTATGGCTGGCGCTGCCGCCGCAATTTGATCCGGACCTGATCAAGCTCCAGGCGCAGGGTCTCCAGTCGGTGCAGCTTGTCCACAAGCTGCCGACCTGGTACGCCGCGGTGATGACGGACGATCTTGAGAAGCTGCGCGCCGCCCGCGCCGCCCTGTCGCCGTCGCCGAACTCCACGATCCTGCGCACGGACAGCATCCTGGAGGCGATCGACAAGCAACGGTGGATGGCCGAGCACAATGCGGACCTCAAGGAGATTCATTGGTCGGCGCCCGCGCCGCCGGATGCCAGCGACCTGCCGGCTATCGCACGGGCGGCACAGGGGGTCGTGGAGGCGTGGAAAAGAAAGGGGGCCGATGTCACGAACTTGCAGGCCGCGGTGGGGCCGCTGGTCGCAGCACTTGATGAAAAGGCCGGGGCCGAGGCCAAGGCATCGAGGGTCGGCGCCTGGCAAAGAGCGTTCGTCAATGAGCTGCATGAAACGGTTGCTGGATTCATACCGCCGCCGCTCAATCTTGAGAAACTTCCCGCCGAGGTGCGAGACCATTTCGTCAGCTATCGCGAGGGAATTGCAGCGCCGCGAAGCGAGCGTGCGCCGGCGTCGGGACCGGCTACTAACCACGCCGCTTCACCCACTTACGCCATGTACATTTATCCCAAGGAGGATCTCTGGTCGGGCGACAAGCTGCAGCGGTTTGTCTCCGAAGTGGAACAGCGGTGTCCGAAGGACGTCACGCTCACGGGCATCGCGGTGCAGCTCTTTCATTCGACCGAGGAAATCCACCATGCGTTTCTGATGTCCACGCTTTACGCGCTGGGGCTGATTTTCGCGCTCGTGCTGCTCGATCTTCGCAAGCTGACGCAGACCTTCCTCGCGATTTCTGTCCTCGCTTTCGGCCTGCCGATGCTGTTGCTCATGATGTGGGTGTGGCGGGCCCTTGGCGACCCATTCGGGATTCCGGGGAGTTGGAATTTTGCGAATTTCTTTGGCCTGCCGATCCTCATCGGCGCCGGCCACGAGTACGGTGTTTTCATGGTGCACAGGTATCGCGAGACGCTGCAGGATCCGCGCCGGGTCTGGCAGCGCTGGGACGTTTCCGATCGCGCCCTGCTGCTGTGTGCGATTGTGACCTCGTGCAGCTTTGGATTTCTCGCATTTGCGCGGCACCGCGGACTGGCGTCGCTCGGATGGGTGATGGCGGTGGGAACGGCGTGCATCTATCTCGCGACAGTGGTCGTCCTGCGGCCGATCCTGCAGTTGCGGCTGCAGAGCAAGGGGTTGCACGGGGGCGCAAACAATCAGAAGTGAACCGCGGCGGCCGCGGCCACGCGATTGGGCGCGGAGTAAACGTTAAACCGATTGTTCCGGACAAATCCCAGCAGCGTGATGTTGAACTCATTGGCGAGTTGCACGGCGAGGCTGGACGGGGCGCCGACCGCGGCCAAAACGGGAATGCGGGCCATCAGCGCCTTCTGCAGTAGCTCGAAACTCGCCCGTCCGGACACGAGCAGGATTTTGTCCTGCACCGGAACGGCGCCCGCCATCAACTGCCGGCCGACGAGTTTGTCGAGCGCATTGTGGCGGCCGACATCCTCGCGCATGGCGAGCAGTTTGCCATGAGAATCGAAGAGTGCGGATGCATGCAAACCGCCGGTGCGGTCGAAGACGGATTGGGCGGCGCGCAGGAATTCGGGAAGGGCGTGGATCATGTCGGAGGGGATGGTGAAATTGTCCGCAAGGGGTTGAGGACAGGCGGCACGCAGGGCGTTAATGGAAGTTTTGCCGCACACCCCGCAGGAGGAAGTCGTGTAGAAGTGCCGTTCGAGCCGGGTGAGGTCGAGTTGCACCGAGGGGTGAAGCTCGATGCGGACGACGTTATGGAGGTGCAATAGTCCGCCGGTCTCGGGGCCGCAGTAGTAGTAGCGTTCGACCTGCTCAAGCGAACGAATAATCCCCTCGGTGAAGAGGAAGCCGAGGGCGAGTTCGAAATCCTCGGGAGAGGGCCCGGGCGTTCGCATGGTGATGGAAATGGGCTTGAGCGTGCGATTCATGTGCGGCCCGAAGGACAGCCGGATCTCGAGCGGCTCTTCGATGGCCAGCGAGTCGCGCGTGGGGCGGCTTTCATCGCCGGTGACGCGAGTGATGGGAACATCGACGCTGCCGGGCGGCAAGGAACGACTGGGTGTGTTGTCGGGCATTGGGAAGCGGCTCCTGTCCAGTGAGTTGTAGGCGGCATGGGGCCGGGAATCCACTGGAGAAGAGCCCTCGCGCGCGGGCGAGGCTGGATCAGACGGTTGAGTGGAGGTCGCCGATTGCGGATTTGAGCTGCCGGTAGGCTTCTTCGATCGCCTGCGGGATGATGCGGACATTGCCGACGATGGTCATGAAATTGATGTCGCCGTTCCAGCGCGGGACGATGTGGGCGTGGACATGACCGGGGACGCCGGCGCCGGAGACTTTGCCGATGTTGATGCCGACATTGAAGCCCTGGGGGTTCATCGCGCGATCGAGCGCACGCTGGCCGAGGGCGAGAAGTTCCATCATCTCGGCTCGTTCATCGGGAGTGCATTCAACGGGGCTGGGCGCGTGCCGGTACGGGGCGACGAGAAGGTGACCGTTGACGTAGGGATACTTGTTCAGCATGAGAAGGGCATTGGTGGAGCGGGCGAGGACGAGGTTGGCATCATCGTTGTCGGGTGACTTCGAGGCATTGCAGAGAAAACATTCGTTGGGACCATCGGAAACCGACTTGATGTAGTCGAGGCGCCAGGGGGCATAAAGGGACTGAGACATGCAGGCTCCGGTCGGAAAGTGCTCGCCGATGCGCTAAGATAACGGCGTGCACGAGAGTTTGCGACAGTTTCACCCCGTCATCGCCCGGTGGTTTGAAGAGAAGGTGGGACTCCCGACACCCCCCCAGGTCCTGGGATGGCCGGTTATTGAGGGCGGGAGATCGTGCTTGATCCTTGCACCGACGGGGAGCGGGAAGACGCTGGCGGCGTTTTTGGCGGCGATCGACTGGTTGGCGCGGCGCCTGATGGCGGCGGAAGCAGAGGGTAAGACGGTCTGGGGGGTTCAGATCCTGTATGTCTCGCCTCTGAAAAGCCTGGCCAATGACGTGCAGAAAAATCTGCTGCGGCCGCTGCAAGAGCTTGGCGATGTGGCGCGGGAGATGGGGGCTGAAAATTGGCCGGAGATCTCCGTTTCGGTGCGGACGGGCGACACCTCGCAGAAGGAGCGGGCGGCGATTACGCGGCGGCCCCCGCACATACTCATCACCACTCCGGAAAGTTTGAACCTGATGATGACGAGCGGGGGACGCGCGGGACTCTCGACGGCGCGATTCCTCATTGTGGATGAAGTGCATGCGCTCGCGGGAAGCAAACGCGGGGTATTTCTGAGCCTGGTGCTGGAACGCTTGGAAGAGGAGCGTCGGGCGATGGCGCGGGGGGAAGAGGGGAAGGGCGGCCGCGGGCTAAAGATTGCCCCGGGCGTGTATGTGCCAACGGAGCCGCTGCAGCCCCTGGTGCGGATTGGATTGAGTGCGACGGCGCGGCCGGAGGAGGTAATCGGCGCGTGGCTGGCGGGAGCGGACGACGACGGGAAGGCGCGACCGATGGAGATTGTCCGCAGCGGCCAGCGGAAACGGCTGGACTTGGGAGTCGTCTGCCCGTTCGGAGGTGAGGAGGAGCAGGCGCTCTCGCCGGAGGAGCGGAAGGAGCGCGGCGTCGGGCATTGGCCGGAGGTGACGCGGGCCGTGTTGCAGTTGATTCGGGAGCACCGGAGCACGCTGGTGTTCGCGAACAGCCGGCGGTTGATTGAGCGGATGGCGGGGCGGTTTATCGAGGAACTGGAGAGAGAGCGGGAGTACGCCGAAAAGCATCCGGAGCAGCGGTTGCAGAAAGTGCCGATGATTCTGCCGCATCACGGATCGATTTCGAAGGAGGTGCGGCTGGAGACGGAGCAGGCGCTCAAGCGAGGGGAGGTGGATGCGGTGCTGGCGACGAGTTCGCTGGAACTGGGGATTGATGTGGGGGCGTTGGACCTGGTGATTCAGGTAGATTCGCCGGGGAATGTGGCGGGGGCGCTGCAACGGGTGGGGCGGGCGGGGCATTTGGAGAAGGCGACGGCGAAGGGGAGATTGCTGGCACGGAGCCTGTTTGAGTTGCCGAGTTTGGGGGCGCTCGTTCCGCTGATGTATGAGGGGGTGGTGGAGGAGACGCGGGTGCCGGAGAACTGCCTGGATGTGCTCGCGCAGCAGATTGTGGCGGCGTGTGCGGTGCGGCCATGGAAGCGGGGGAATTTGTATCGGGTGATGCGGCGGGCGATGCCGTACCGAAATTTGTCGGAAAAGCAGTTTGATCTGGTAGTGGGGATGCTCAGCAAGCGGGCGGAGCGGGTGACGACGCAGGGGTTGCGGCCGCGATTGAGTTTTGACCGGGTGAATGACGAGTTGATCATCATGCCGGGGGCGGCGAAGGTGCTGATGATGAACAGCGGCGTGATTTCGGATACGGGGCAGTTTCCGGTGTATTTAATTGGAGGGAAGCGCGGCAAAGTCAGTACGAGCGAGAGCCCCGCGCCGCCCGAGGCGGCGGGCGTCGATGGTGAGAAGGCGAGTGGCGTGCGGTTGGGGGAGTTGGATGAGGAGTTTGTGTATGAGACGAAGGAGGGGGACCGGGTGATCCTGGGGAGCCAGACGTGGAAGGTCGTGCGGATTGACGCGGATCGCGTGCTGGTGGAGCCGGCGGCGCCGGGGTCGAGCCGGATGCCGTTCTGGCGCGGAGAGCAAGCGCCGCGCAGCGAGTTGCTGGCGGATGCGGTGGCGGCGTTTCACGCCGAGATGGATCGGCAGTTGCGTGAGAACGGCGACGAGACGGTGCGGGAGTGGCTGGTGCGTCAGCATCGGTTTGATGATCAGGCGGCGGAGAATGTGATCGGGTATTACCGGCGGCAGATGTCGGGCGGGTATGTTCCGACGAGCGGACGGATTGTGGTGGAGCATTTTCTGGATCGGACCGGGGAGCCGATCATTGCGATTTTGTCACCGCTTGGAAGCCGGGCGAACTATGCGTTGCGGTTGGCGCTGGAGGGGGAGTTTGCGAAGCGGCGGCTGCCGGCGCAGTTGATTCATCATGACGATGGGCTTTTGATTCGGCCTCCGGTGGAGGTGGGGGAGATCCCGGAGAACCCGCTGGCGTGGCTGCGGTCGTCGTCGGTGGAGCAGGAGATTACGGATCAACTGGAGACATCGGCGCTGTTCGGGCTGCGCTTTCGGCAGAATGCGGCGCGGGCACTGATGCTGCCGCGGATGAATGTCACGCAGCGGACGCCGCTGTGGCAGCAGCGGCTGCGATCGCGGCATTTGCTGGCGCTGGTGAAGAAGCAGCGGAATTTTCCGATCATCGTGGAAACGTACCGCGAGTTGTTGCAGGATGTGTTGGGGATCGAGCGGGTGAGGATGCTGCTGCAGCAGGTTGAGAGGGGGGAGGTGACCGTGCTGACGACGCGGAATGCGGAGCCTTCCACGTTTGCGCGGTCATTGTATTCACAGTTCCAGGCGACGTACCTGTATGACGCGGACGAACCGCTGACGCATGTGGAGGCGGAGCCGACGATTGATCAGACGGTGCTGGACGAGATTTTGCAGCGGCGTTTGCAGGGGGAGGGGAAGGCGGAGGAGGCGCCGGCGTGGAGCGGGGCGGATGAAGTGGCGCTGCAGCGGCGGATCCTGGGGTTGGATTATCCGGCACGGAGTGCGGAGGAGTTGCTCGAGAAGATTGAGGCGGCGGGGGCGGCGGGCGTGGCGTTTGGGATTAGCGATGATCCGCGGTGGCAGGGGTGGGTGGCGGGCGGGGCGGAGGATGTGGAGCGAATGCTGGGGGAGCTGATGGGGCGCGGGCGGCTGGTGATGGTTGCGTGGGGAAAGAAGAGGGAGCGGTGGGTGGCGGTGGAGAATTTGGGATTGCTGGTGTCGGCGTGCGGGGAGCGGCCGGGGTTGTTGAAGGTGGAGGGAGGGAAGAGGCGCGAGGTGGCGTGGGAGGAGATTCCGCCGGCGATATTGGAGTCGGCGATGTCGCGGGAGGAGGCGCAGCGCGTTGTCGTGGAGCAGGTGGTGCGGCGGGTGCCGGTGACGACGGAGGAGGCGGTGGTGGAGGACGTCCCGTGGAGGGGGCGAGTGGCGCGGGCGGTTGTGTGGCCGTTGATGCGGGCGGGGGTGGTGCAGCCGGCGGGGGACGGGAAGCTGGCGTGGGTAGAGTATGTGGAGCAGTTGCGGAGTCTGGCGTTGCGGCGGCAGCGGAAGGCGGCGGCGACGGCGGATGTGGCGGCGTTGCAGCGGCATCTTCTGCGGTGGCAACATTTGGAAACGCCGCGCGGCGGGCATGATGCGGTGGAAGATGTGCTGGACATGCTGATGGGGATTGGGTCGCCGCTGTCGGTGTGGGAGAATGAGATTCTGCCGGCGCGGGTGGCGGAGTTTTCGCCGGCAATACTGGATGGGATTTGCCGGAGCGGGCATCGGGTGTGGGTGGGGGGGGCTGGGGGGAATGTTGCGTTTTGGCCGCGGCATTTGCTGGGGGAACGCCCGGCAGTGGGTGGAGATGCGCTGTCGGCGGGAGCGGAGCGGGTGCTGGAATTTCTTGGGAAGCAGGGGGCGTCCTTCCTGTTGGATTTGCAGGTGGGGTTGGGGATGGAAGATGCAGAGTTGGCGATGGCGCTGGAGGAATTGGTATTCGCTGGAAGGGTGAGCAACGATCAACTCGATGGGTTGCGGGAAATTGAGCGCCTGGCGGCGAATGCGCGGAAAGTGAAGAAGGAGAGCGATGGGCGGCGGGAGGCGTGGAAGGCGCGGTATGCGGGGCGGTTGCTCAGTGAGCGGGGGCCGAAGCGGATGGCGAACGGGTGGTGGAAGTCGCGGGATTCTGCCGGGGGGATCGGTGGGAGGTGGTTCGTTCTGCCGGCCGGGCGTGCGGCGGCGGGAGGGGCAATTGAATTGGCGGAGCGGGCGGCGGATGGGGTGGAGCGGCTGCTGCGGCGGAATGGGTTTGCTTGTCGGGAGTTGATTGAGCCGGAGGTGGATGGGAACTGGCGGGATTGTTACGACGTGCTGACGCGGATGGAGTGGGCGGGGTCGGTGCGGCGGGGGTATTTTGTGGAGGGGATTACGGGGAGTCAGTTTGCGTTGCCGGGTGTCCATTTGGAAGGGGGGGCGGCGCCCAGGGAGGTGCGGTGGTTGTCGATGGTGGATCCGGCGAATGTGTGGGCGCGGGTGTCGACGCGGTGGATGAGCGATTCGGGGGAGGCGGCGCGAGTGCCGCGGACGGCGGGGAGTTGGATTGCGCTGGTGGAGGGGCGTCCGGTGCTGGCGGCGGTGAGCTGGGGGCAGCGGTTGATTCCGTTGCCGGCGGCGTGGGAGCTGCAGGAACTGGCGATTCTCGCGGTGGCGCAGTTGTTTCCGCGGTTGCCGCGGTCGGAACGGCCGCACCTGGAGGTGCGGAATTGGGACCAGCAGGAGATTGTGGGGTCGCCGGCGGAGGAGTTGCTGCGGAAGCAGGGGTTCTCGCGTGACACGCAGGGATTTCGGTTGTATCGTCAATACTTTCCACAAAGCGGATCGGCGCCCGCGCGTTGAGCCGTTGGATGTTGTTTGGGTTTAAGCAAAAGGAGTTGCGCGTGACGCTAGAGACTGCGGCTGCGCCGACGACAAAGTCTGCGGAATTGGCGAAATCGGAACCGTGCATCATCACGATTTTCGGGGCGACGGGGGACTTGATGCAGCGGAAGCTGATGCCGGCGATTTACAACCTGACGCGCGATGGGTTGCTGCATGAGAACACGGTGGTGGTGGGGTTTGCGCGGCGGCCGAAGACGGATGAGCAGTTCCGGGCGGAGATGCTGGAGGGGGTAAGCAAGTTTTCGCGGACGAAACCGGTGGATCAGGGGATCTGGGAGAAGGTGGCGGCGAAGCTGTTTTACCACCAGAGCACGTTCGAGGATGCGAAGGGGTATGAATCGCTGGCGGAGCGGTTCAAGGAACTGGACAAGAAGTTCAATACGGGCGGGCGGCGGCTTTACTATTTGTCGACGAGTCCGTCGGAGTTTGCGCCGATCGTGACGAACCTGGGGAATGCGGGGCTGGGGAATATTGATCCGTTTTCGCCGAAGGCGTGGCGGCGGATTATTGTGGAGAAGCCATTTGGGCGGGACCTGGCGACGGCGAAGCAACTGAACCAGGATGTGTCGCGGGTGTTTGATGAATCGCAGGTGTTCCGCATCGATCATTACCTGGGCAAGCAGACGGTGCAGAACATGCTGGTGTTCCGGTTTGCCAACGGGATTTTTGAGCCGATCTGGAACCGGAATTACGTGGATCATGTGCAGATCACGGTGAGCGAGGCGATCGGGGTGGAGGGGCGCGGGCCGTACTACGAGGTGTCGGGGGCGTTGCGGGACATGGTGCAGAATCATTTGATGCAGTTGATGACGCTGACGGCGATGGAGCCGCCGGTGGGGCTGGATGCGAATGCGATTCGTGATGAGAAGGTGAAGGTGCTGCGGTCGGTGCAGCCGCTGTCGCGGGAGGAGGTGGCGCGGCGGACGGTGCGGGGGCAGTATGTGGCAGCGCGGATCGGGGGGAAGCCGGTGAATGGGTATCGGCAGGAGGAGCGGGTGGATCCGTCGTCGGAGACGGAGACGTTTGCGGCGGTGAAGCTGTTTATTGATAACTGGCGGTGGAAGGGGGTGCCGTTTTACCTGCGTTCGGGGAAACGGTTGCCGAAGCAGGTGTCGGAGATTTCGATTCACTTCAAGGGGGCGCCGGGGGTGCTGTTCGGGGCGGACGGGAGCAACAAGGAGCCGTTGACGCACAATATCCTGGTGCTGCGGGTGCAGCCGAATGAGGGGATTTCGCTGTTGATCAATGCGAAGACGCCGGGGACGGTGACGCGGATTGCGCCGGCGCACATGGATTTCAATTACGACGTGGCGTTTGGGAGTTACTCGCCGGAGGCGTATGAGCGGTTGCTGCTGGATGCGATCCTGGGAGATCCGACGCTGTTTATCCGGAATGACGAGGTGGAGGGGGCGTGGCGGATTATTGATTCGATCGAGACGGTGTGGGCGACGGGGACGCCGTCGCTGGCGTTTTATCCGGCGGGGACGTGGGGGCCGGCAGAGGCGAATACGCTGCTGGGACGGGAGGGGCGGCATTGGACGGGGCAGACGGATGCGCGGCCGCTGTCGCTGGAGGAGGAGTGAGCGGGGGTGGGGGGGAGTCCGCCAAGTGTGGGTACGTCATTGGCGGCCTGTCGTTTTTGGGCTGAAAATGAGGGTGGGGCCTTACCCAGATTACCAATGGGGTCGGCATCGGGTCAGTGCTGGGCTTTTCGGGGGATGAAACCGGGGACGCCGGTGTTGACGACATCATTGAGCCGGACACGTTGAGTGATGCCTTCATTGATTTCGCGGATGGCGTCTTCGGGGAGGGGGGAGATGTCGAAATTTTCGCGGATGCGGCTGGGGGTTTTGGAGGTGGTGAGGAGGGCGGTTCCGCGCTGGATGGCCCAGGCGAGGAGGACCTGGGCGGGGGTTTTGTGGGTTCGTGAGGCGATGGAGGTGATGACCGGGTCGTCGAGCACGCGGGGCTCGCTGGCGTGTCCAAGTGGGGCAAATGCCTGGAATACGATTCCGTTGGCTTTGCAGTAGTCGAGGAGTTCCCATTCAGGGAGATAGGGATGGGACTCGACGTGGACGACGGCGGGCTTGATGCGGGCGGCCTCGACGATTTCTTTTGTTTGCTTGAGGCCGACGTCGGAGAGGCCGATGGCTTTGCACCGGCTCTGATCGACGAGGCTTTCGAGGGCTCGCCATGTGTCGAGGAGCGTGGTGGATTTGTCGTAGATGACGTTGCCGCTGGCGTCGCGCGGGTCCTGATTGTCTCCGGGCTGGAAAGCGAAGGGGGTGTGGATGAGATAGAGATCGATGTAGTCGAGCTGGAGCTTTTGGAGGCTGGCGTCAAAGGCAGGTTTGACGCGTTCGGGGCGGTGGTTGGTGTTCCAGAGCTTGGTGATGACGAAGAGATCCTCGCGTTTGATCGTGCCTGCATCGAAGACATCGCGCATGGCTTCGCCGACTTCTTTTTCGGTGCGATAGCGTTCGGCGGTGTCGAGGAGGCGGAAACCGGTTTCGAGGGCGACCTTGGTGGCGTTTTTTGTGGCGACGGGGTCGGGGATGAGGGTGCCGAAGCCGAGGGCGGGGATGGCTCCGGCGTCGGTGTTGAGGGGGATTTTGGTGTAGCGGAGGTCGTTGGGATTGGCCATTGTGCCGCTCCTTGGGTTGGGGGGTGAGGTGTTGTTTGGGTTCGCGACTACTTCCGGACTGATTGGGCGCGTCGCGGAGGGGGCTGCGTCGCTTTATTTCAGCGCGGAGAAGGAAGTCGGATCCATGAAGTAGCGGTCGATGTGATTGACGAGGGGGCCATCGACTTCGGAGTCGGCCTTTACCTTTCTCCAGTCGGGGTCGGCCTGGAAAGCGGCCCAATTGGCCTCGGCTTCTTCGCGGCTGGGATGTTCGAGGATGTAGACGAGCATGTTCTGCGACGCGGGCTGGGCCTGCGGCTGCCAGTAACCGATGCTTTTCATGTTGTGGCGTCGGAAGAGGGCATCGGTGTGATCGCGGAAGCGTGCGATGAGCGCCTGCAATTTGCCGTCGTTGGCGTGATAGAGGCGCAATTCGTAAACGTTTTGCGGCGCACCAGTATCAGGGCGTGTGCGGGGGTTTGAGGATTGATCTGCGGTTGATTGGATCGAACTCATGGGGAAATGTCCTTTTGGTTACCAGCGGCCGAGGTGCGCGCCGCCGTCGACGTGGAGGATGTGGCCGGTAATGGTTTGAGCGTCGGTGAGAAAGAGGACGGCGTCGGCGATTTCGCCGGGGGTGGAGGGTTGGCCCATGGGGGAAAGGTCGCGCATGACGGATTCGGGGGTGTCTTGATGGAGAGGCGTTTCGACGACGCCGGGGGCGACGGCGTTGAAGCGGATGCCGTCTTTGGCGTACTCCATGGCAAGGTGGCGGGTGATAGTATCGAGGCCGCCCTTGGTAATCATGGGGACGGAGGCGGTGACGCCGCGGATGGGGGTGGTGGCAAGTGCAGCGGTGATGGTGGTGATGCTGCCACGGGTCCTGGTGGCGAGCATGTGTTTGACGACAAGCTGCGTGAGGTGAAGGAAACCCTGGAGATTGGTGGAGGCGAGGGCGAGGAAATCGTCGGTGGTGTAGTCGGTAAAGGGCTTCGCGAAGAAGATGCCGGCGTTGTTGACGAGGATATCGATGGTGTTGAACCGGGAGCGGGCGGTTTCGACGATTTGCAGGGCAGTGGCGGGGTGGCCGATGTCGCCAGGAACGAGCGCGACGCGGGAGGAGGGGGCGAGTTTTGAGGCGGAGAAATCGCGTGCGTTGGCGACGAGGTTAAAGCCGCGTTGGGCGAAGGCGTCAACGATGGCGGCACCGATGCCCTGGGAGGCACCGGTCACGATGGCGGTTTTCGGGGGCATGGGATGAGCTCAGTGTTCGCCGTCGTAGAAGAACTGTTCGCGGGTGATCTTGTCATTTTTGACGGTGTAGATGGCGATTTCTTCGCGTGTGACGCGTTTGCCGGTGGCCTTGGGGGTGATGTCGAGGGTGAAGTAGACGGTGAACTGGTCGGGGTTGGCGTCGTTGAAGAAGGGGCCGGCGACGGTTTCGCCGTTGAAGACTTTGTCGGAGACCCAGTCTTCGGATTTTTTGATGACGGGCGCCTGGCCTGCGGTTTCGGCGCCGTCGCCTTCGACGGAGATGATGTCGGGGGCGTACATGGTGCGCATGACGTCGAAGTTTTTGCCTTGGCGGCAGAGGTCGACGAACTGGCGGGCGGTGGATTGCAGGCTCATGCGGGCTCCTTCGGGTTGAGGGATTTGAATGTGTAGCAGTGTACTTGAATGGAGTTCAGGTATGGTGAAGAAAAGCGAGAGGAATTTTGGATGAGCAGAGCTGGGTTGGTGGCCAGAGGAGATTCGAGGGCGGCGGGAGCGCGGGCCGCGTATCAGTGGTGCATCACTGAGCTGCCGACGAGGATGACACCGCAAATGATGAGGCAGAGGATGATGGCGACGGCGGAGATGATGAAGGGGGCGAGGAGGATGCCGGCGGCGTAGCCGTGGCGTTTGAAACGGAGGGAGATGTAGGTGGCGATGGCGAAGAGGATGAGGATGGGGAGGAGGCCGAGGAGGGTGCTTTGGGTGATGTTGAAGATGTAGGCGCCGAGGGCGGCGGAGAGGCCGCCGGCGAAGGAGCCGGCGAGGATGCGGAGGAAGACGTTGCGGGGGCGGTTTTTGTCGGGCGGGGTGGGGGTTTGGTAGTTGAGAGGGGGGTGGGACATTGGGGCCTCGTTGGAAGGGGCGGATGCAAGGAGTTATATGCGGGGTTCGCGACGACGCAAGCGTGGTTTGGGGATATTGGAGTTGTGCGAGGGGATTTACTCGTTCGCACTTCGCCGACGCCCCCCCGGGGCGGCGGCTCCACTTAGTGGAGGTGGGTGAAGGCGACGACGATGAGGTCGTAGGTGGTGTGGGTGCCGACGGCGATGCCGAAGCCACGGTAGATGAAGATGCCGGCGAGGTAGACGCCCATGGCGGAGCGGAAGGTGAAGGTGGCGAGGTTGAAGGGTTCGTTGCCGAGGTAGTGGTAGGCGGCGAAGAGGATGGCGGAGGCGAGGATGATGATGGGGATGGCGGTCTGGACTTTGAGTTCGAAGATGTCGATGAGGATGATGTTGAGGAGGATGATGGCGATGAGGCGGAAGAGGAGTTCTTCGTAGAGGCCGGCGCCGATGGAGAGGACGACTTCTGTTTGCCAGGGGAGCTGGCTGGCGTGTGCAAGCGGGGGGGAGGCGGCCTGGAGGTAGGCAGCGGCGGCGGAGGTGTGGCGGAGGACGGCGAGTCCGATGACGAAGATGGGGATGGCCCAGAGGATGGATTCGCCGAACATGCCGGCGTAGAGTTTTGGCTCGAAGATCCAGGGGTCTTTTCGGGCGAGGTGCCAGAAGAAGAGGATGGCGACGACGGCGAGCGGGGGGAGGATATTGCCGACGCCACCGAAGAGGGCAAAGAATTTGAGCATGAGGACGAAGGCGACGACCTGAGGGCCGTAGTTGGGGACGCCAGCGGGGGTGGTCTGGGGGTACCAGGGGTGGAGGGTGGAGGCGATCTGGTAGATGAGGAGGAGTGGGAGGATGAAGATAAGGCACTGGAGGGGCTGGTGGACGCGATGGACGTAGCTCTTTCCGGAGCCGAGTTGGAGCCAGTCGGTGCGCTTGCGGGGCATAGGCGGTGGTCAACGTTAGGGGTTGGGGTACGTGTCAGAAGGGGTATGGTAGCGGGGGAGGGGCGAATGATAAATAAGGCGCGGGGGGGTGAGGGGTTGAGTGGTTAATTAGTTAATTGGTTAAGTGGGGAGCGCGGGGGGTGCAATGTGTTTTTGCTTGTCCGTGAGGCATGCTTATGGCCCCGAGGTTGGGCCATAAGCATGGCACCCGCACCCGAAATTTGGCCGCGTTATTCCTGGTCGGGGGAGTGGACTTCGACGGGGCCGAGCTTTTCGAGTTGTTGTTTGACGGCGGAGGCGGGGGCGACGACGACGATGGTCATTTTCTTTTCGTCGGCGTAGGCGTTCATGAGTTTCTGGATGTCGTCGGCGGAGACCTTGGCGATGCGTTCGGGGTAGACGTCGTAGTAGTCTGCGGGGTAGTTGTTGAGGATGGCGACGAGGCGGCGGCCGGCCTGCTGCTGGATGGTCTGCATGGACATGAGCATCTGTCCGGCGACGCGTTTTTTGGCTTCGGAGAGTTCGGTCTCGGGGACGGGGGCGGATTTCATGTCGTCGAAGACTTTGAACATGGCTTCGATGGTGTCAGTGGTGGTTTCAAACTTGGTGCCGGTGTCGCCCTCGAAATCGCCGGCCTGGCGACCGGGTTCGAAGTAGGCGGAGACGCCGTAGACGTAGCCTTTTTCAGCGCGGACGTACTTGCCGAGGCGGGAGTCGATGCCGCTGGAGAGGAGCTGTCCGGCGAGGGAGCCGGCGAATTTCTGGTCGCTCTGGATGTTGTAAGCGGGGTCGCCGAGGGTGATGGTGCTTTGCTTGGAGGGTGGGAAGTCGATGAGGATGACGCGGCGTTTGTCGGGGGCGGATGGGAAGTTGTAGTGGACGGCGGGGAGGTCGGTGCTGCGGAAGCCCTCGAGGAGTTTCTGGGCGGCTTTCTGGCCCTGATCGACGGTGATGTCGCCGGCGAGGATGAGGACGGCGTCCTTGGCGGAGTAGACCTGCTTGTAGAAGTTTTTGACATCATCGAGGGTGATGCTGGAGAGGGACTTGAGGGTGTCGGGGCGGCCGAGGGGGGAGTCGCCGTAGATGGCGTGGTTGAATTCACGTGAGGCGAGGGCGTTTGGGGTGTTGAGGGCGAGGCGGAGGTGGTCGAGGGATTCGTTCTTGAGGTTGTCGAACTGGGCCTTGTCGAAGGCAGGGTTGACGAGGAGGGCGTGGGTGTCTTCGAGGCCCTTGGCGAGTTGTTCGGTGAGGGCGGAGCCGGTGATCATGGTGTTGTCGCCGCCGTCGGAGACTTCGATGGAGATGCCGCGGGATTCGAGTTCTTCGTTGAACTTGTCGTAGGTGGTGCCTTCGGGTCCGCGGCGGACCATGCCGGCGGTGAGGCGTGCGAGGCCTTCCTTGCCGGCGGGTTCGGCGTGGGAGCCCATGCGTGTGGCGAGGGACCAGGTGACGAGTGGGATGCGGTGGTCTTCCATGACGATGACGTGGACGCCGTCGATGGTTTTTTCGACGCCTTTTTCAAAGGTGGCGTGAGGGACGGTGCCGGACATGGGGGGCTTGGCGGGGTAGTCGGCGGGGAAGTCGATTTTTTTCGCCTCGGCCTGGGCGACGGGTTGGGAAGTGGCCTGGGTGGCGGCGGGTTGGGTTGCGGGGGCTTCGGGTTTGCCGGGGACGATGGTGAGGGTGTTGGACTTGCCGGCGACGAAGTATTTTTTGGCGACGCGCTGGAGGTCGGCGGCGGTGAGGGCTTCGATGCGGGCGCGTTCAGTTTTCACGTGGTCGAGGTTGCCGCGCATCATGAGTTCGTCGCCGAGGATGGAGGCGGTGGATTCGGCGGTTTCCCAGCGGGTGGCGAGGGAGAGGCGTTCCTGCTGCTTGGCTTTTTCGAGTTCTTCGGGGGTGACGGCGGAGTCGGCGATGTCCTTGATTTGATCGAGGAGGACTTTTTCGACGGCGGCGGGGTCTTTGCCCTGGAGGAGGGTGGCTTCGACGCCCATGATGCCGCCATCTTCGAGGGGTTCGGCGATGGCATCGGCCTGGATGCAGAGGGGGTCGGCGTTGGTGACGAGTGCGCGGGAGAGGCGTGAGGAGCGGCCGTCGCCGAGGATGGTGAGGAGGAGGCCGAGGGCGTCCTGGTCGTCGGAGACGATGGGGGGCATGGGGTAGACGATGACGATGCGCGGGAGTGGGACGCGCATCTGGACGGTTTCGCGGCGGGGCTTGGACTGGTCGGGTTCCCTGGTGACGTGGCGTTCGAGGGGTTGTCCGGCGGGGATCCAGCCGAAGTACTTGTGGACGTCGGCCTTGGTTTGATCGAGATCCATTTTGCCGGCGACGACGAGGACGGCGTTACCGGGGATGTAGTATTTGTTGAAGAAGGCCTGGAGCTCTGGGGAGTGTGCTTCCTGGAGCTGCTGCATGTTGCCGATGGGAGTCCAGTGGTAGGGGGCGTCCTTGTAGACTTCGGCGAAGAGGGTATCCCACATGGTGCCGTAGGGCTGGTTTTGGCGCATGCGCCATTCTTCCGCGACGACGAGGCGTTCGGTGTGGAAGATCTGGGGGAGGACCTTGAAGCTGGCCATGCGGTCGGCTTCGAGCCAGAGTGCCATGTTGGCGTAGGTGGCGGGGAGGGTGTCGTGGTATTCGGTTTTGTCGAAGGAGGTGAAGGCGTTGCAGTAGCCGCCGACGGAGCCGACGAGTTTCATGTGCTCCTGTGGTGCGACGTGGGCGGAGCCGCGGAACATCATGTGTTCGAACATGTGGGCGAAGCCCTGGCGGTCGGCGCGTTCGTCGCGGGAGCCGACGTGGTAATCGACACGGACCTGGGTGACTGGGGAGGAGGGCATGGGGGCATAGATGACGCGGAGGCCGTTGGAGAGGGTTTCGGTGTCCCAGGTGATGCCGAGCTTGTCATCGGCGCGCGAGGTGAGGGAGCAGGCGAGGGAGAGAGCGAGAGCGACGAGAGCGGGGAGGAGGGGGCGATTTTTGAGGGGCATGAAGAACTCCGTGAAAGGATGCAGGTGGAGATATCATAGAATTGTTTCCGCTGGTGGCAATTTGTGTTGCGGGGTTGGAAGAAATAATCATTGAAATAGGTGAGGGGGAGGCGGATAGTGGTGGGGCGAATCGGGAGGAGGCCAGCATGAGCGAAGGGGTGAACGGCGGAGGGGCGGCGGGCGGGGTCGCATTGCCGCGGGCACACGTGCTCAGTTATGTGACGACGGCGGGGACGCCGACGCGGGTGCGGAAGGTGGCGAGCGTGGGGGTGATGGTGATTGGGATTTTGTTGCTGGCGTTCACGGCGCTGGTGGCGGTTCCGGTGGCGAGCATGGATTTTCGAATTGCACATTACATGCAGGAGGCGGCATCGCGCGGCGGTTGGGTGCGCGTGGGGGGAAGGTTTCGTCCCGGGCCGCCGCCGGCGCATGTGCCGTCGCTGGGGTATTTTCTGATGGTGCAGGGTTATCGGGATCTGGTGCGGATCGGTGTTTTGCTGTTGGCGGGGACGGTGTCGGTGCTGATGGTGTTGAGCGGGCGGAAGATATGGGAGGGGAAGGCGTGGGTGTGCCGTGGGGTGGCGGTGTTGTTGTGGGCTCCGGCCGTGGTGTTGTTCCTGTTGTCGGTATGGGCGGGCGGGCATGCGGTGGTGTACGGGACGAGGCTGGCGGGGTATCGGGCGTATCCGGGGGAATGGGAATGGGGGTTGCTGCTGGTGTTGACGGTGCCGGGATTGCTGCTGCATTTTGACTTGATGCGGTTTTTGTGGTGGATTGCGCGGAACCCGGTGGAAGAGAAGCCGCGGGTGGGATTTCTGCCGGCAGGGGGGTAAAGCGGGGGAGTTGGGGATAGAATCGTGGGACTTGTTTTTGCAGAGGGATGTGCATGCGATCCTGGTATCGACGTGGCGTATTGGCGGCGGTGATGGTGATGGTGGCGGGAGCGGGGGGCGTGCGGGGGGAGGAGAATCTGCGCGAGACGAATGATGTGCGCGTGTACCGCATGACGAAGGATGCGGTGGTGAATATATCGTCGACGCACACGGTGGTGGCGCGCATGCCGACGGGGGATCCGATTTTCGACCGGTTTTTTGGCGGGCAGGTGAGGAAGGCGGAGGCGCAATCGCTGGGGTCGGGGTTTGTGATTGATCCGTCGGGGTACATTGTGACGAACGAGCATGTCATTGATGAAGCGACGGATGTGAAGGTGACGTTTTCGAACGGGGACACGCTGACGGCGGATGTGATTGCGACGGACAATCAGCATGACCTGGCGGTGCTGAAGGTGGATCCGAGCCAAAGGAAGCATCGGGAGATTCCGCTGCAGGCGATTGCGCTGGGAAGTTCCGACGACTTGATGATAGGGGAGCCGGTGTATGCGATCGGGAATCCGTTCGGGTATGCGGGGACGATGACGCACGGGATTGTGTCGGCGGTGGATCGAGAGTTGAATATCAGCAAGAACAAGAGTTATGACCATCTCATTCAGACGGATGCGTCGATTAACCCGGGGAATTCGGGCGGGCCGTTGATCAATGCATATGGGCAGGTGGTGGGGATCAACACGGCGATACGGGCGGGGGCGCAGGGGATAGGGTTTGCGATTTCGGTCTCGAAGATGCGGGATTTGTTGCCGACGTTTTTGAATCCGGAGGCGGAGGATCGGGCGCAGATCGGGTTTACGGTGGAGGAGACGCGGAAGGTGACCCCGCCGGCGAATGTGAAGGCGCGGGTGGTGGTGAACAGCGTGCGGCCGGGCGGGGATGCGGAGAAGGCGGGGCTGCGGGTGGGGGATCGGATCGTGGAGATCAACGATTTGAAGGTAAAGGACGTGGTGGACGCGCTGGTGGCGATGGCGGGGGCGAAACCGGAGGACATGCTGCGGCTGCAGGTGGAGCGGGAGGAGGGCGGCAAACCGCGGGAGATGGCGTTGAACGTGCGGGTGATGAAGTTTACGCCCCCGCCGCCGAAAGAGGTGCTGATGAGCAAGCTGGGTGTGGAGGGTGTGACGGTGACGGCGGAGGTTGCGAAAAAGTACCGGCTCGTGCCGGGAGTGCTCGGGGTGCTGGTGCTGGGGGTGAAGGATGATTCGACGGCGGCAGCGGCGGGGCTGCAGGTGGGGGACGTGATCAACCAACTGGGGCAGTTTCGCGTGCAGAACCTGGAGCAGTTGGGGGGATTGCTTCGGCGGGTGAAAGAAGATGTGGATGCGAACGTTGTCGTGATTCGGGGATCGACGCGGCTGTTTGGCACGATTCATATTCCCGGGTGATAGGACGAGCGATGAGCAACGGGTTGAAGCTGGCGTATTCGACAAATGCCTACAAGCAGGCGACGCTGGAGGAGGCGGTCGATTCGATTGCGCGGATTGGGTACGCGGGGGTGGAGTTGATGGCGGATGTGCCGCATGCGTATCCGCCGGAGATGAACGAGGAGCGGATCGGTCGGTTGCGGGCGCAGTTGATTCGGAACAATCTGCCGATTTCGAACATCAATGCGTTCACGCTGTTTGCGAAGGGGGATACGTATCACCCGACGTGGATTGAGGATGATGTGCGGCTGGTGGGGGAGCGGATCAAGCACACGCAGAATGTGATTCGAATGGCGGGTGAACTGGGGGCGAAGACTATTTCGCTGCAGCCAGGGGGGCCGCAGGGGCATCTGGATCGGGAGAACGCGTTGCGGCGGTATGAGGCAGGGCTGCGGGAGTGCTTGCCGCTGGCGGAGGCGTGCGGGGTGACGTTGATGGTGGAGCCGGAGCCGGGGCTGCTGATTCAGCATTCGGGGGAGTGCGTGGAATTTTTGCGGCGGGTGGGGCATCGGAATCTGAAGATGAATTGCGATCTGGGGCATTTTTATTGTGTGGGGGAGGATCCGGCGACGGTGGTGCGGGAGTGTGCCGAGTGGATTGCGCATATCCATCTTGAAGATATCAAGGAGAACCGGGTGCACCAGCATCGGATTCCGGGCGAGGGGGCGATGGCGTGGGAGGGGATTTTTGGGGCGATTCGGGAGATCGGGTATGCGGGGTGGGTGACGGTGGAGCTGTATCCGTATGAGTCGACGGCGGAGGAGGCGGGGCGGAAGGCGCTGGAGTTTTTGAGACGCTTTATCTGAGAGCGGGCAGCTTGCCCCGCGCCTCCCGAGGCGGCAGGCGTCGGCGCTGGTCAGGCACCGACGCTGCGGACTCTGAGGACGTCCATCATGGTGCGCATGCCGGGTTCGAGGGTGGGGGCGATGCGGGCGCAGTTGACGAGCATGCTGATGGTGCTGGCCTCGCCGGGGAAGCCGGATTTGGTGCGGACGAGGAGCGGGGGGATTCCGTCGATGATGACCTCGTCGAAGGTGTCGGCGTCGAAGGCCATGAGGAGATCGAGTTCGATTTTCTTTTTGCCGTTGACGTAACCGTCGGCGCGCATCCACATGCCGCGGACCTGGCCGGGCTGGATGTGGATGAATTCGCTGGAGACGGGGTGGTCGGCGACGACGGGCTCGAATTTTTCGCGGATGCTGTCGAGTTTCCAGTGAAGGCCGGCAGCGATCATGGCGACGGACTCGGCGAGGCCGACGTGGCCGATCTCTTTGTTGCGGATCAATTTTTTGACCTCGGCGACGGACATGCCGGCGCCGACTTTTTTCTGCAGTTGGAGACGGCGTTTGCAGGCGTCGAGGTTGCGGATGATCCTGATGTGATTGACGACGGTGCAGGGGGCGGTGCAGGCGAGGGCGAAGGCGTCCATTGCGTAGCCGGGGTTGACGCCGGTGCCGAGGATGGCGACGCCCTTTTTCTTTGCGGCCTTGTCGAGTGCGGCGGCCATGCGGGGATTTCGCAGGGTGGGGAAGGCGAGTTCTTCGCAGGAAGAGACGGTGTGGATGCCGGCGGCGATGAGTTCTTCGACGGTTTTCTTCACAACGTCGGTGCGGCTGCCGGTGGTCATGATGGCGACGCTTCCGGCGAGGGAGCCCCTGGAGCGCCGGAGGAGATCGCGGAGGGAGCCGGAGACGGTGAGGGGTGGAATGTTTTTGCTTCCGCCCATCACTTCGCGGAGGGACTTGCCGATGAAGGCGGGGTTGATATCGACAGCGCCGACGAGCCTGGCGTGTTTGGATTGAACGAGGAGGGCATCGATGGTGCGGCGGCCGATTTCGCCGAGGCCGAGTTGGATGACACGAATCATGGGGTCCTCTGAAGACAAGGGGGGGTTACATGAATTGCCAGTCGCCGGTGTGGATGACGTAGAGGTAGAGGGTCCAGTTGGTGATGGCGTGGGCGACGATGCAACTGCCGAGGCTTTTGGTGCGGATGACGAGGATGCCCATGAGAAGGCCGTAGACGACGCCGGCGACGAAGGGTCCGGAGGGGGGCATGCCGTGATTAATTCCGAAGACGAGGCACATGACGATGAGGCTGGTCCAGGTGAACTTTCCGATGGGGACTTCTTCAAAAGCAGCGCCGCCGATGAGGGTACGCATGAGAAAATCGCGGAAGAACAGTTCCTCCATCACCGGGACGACGAGGGTGGGGCCGGCGACGCGGATGCAGAGGTAGGTCCAGCGCTGCCACTGGTGGTGGAGCATGATGTCGGGATTGTAGATTTCGGAGGCAGGGGGGGCGTGGCCGAGGCCGAGGTACTGGCAGGCGTACTCGGTTGCGATCCAGAGGACGGTGCCGACGAGGCCGACGATGACGCCGAGGCCGAGATGGTTCCAGCGAATGGGGGTATAGAACTTCCAGAACAACCAGAGGAGAAGGGCGGCGAGGAGCGTTTTGACGGTTTAAACGACGGGGAGGCCGACGAACCAGAGCTTGGTGAAGTTGATGCCGGCGATGGTTCCGAAGGAGCCGGGGAGCATGACGGCGACGAAAGCAAAGAGGGGGATGACATACGCCATCTGGGCTCGGTCGGAGAACCAGTTGCGGGAACTGGTGGTGGCATGGTCGGCGGCGGATTGTCGGTAATTAACCCGGGGCAACGGAATCCTTTCGGCGAATAGAGGGTGCGCATTCTTACCGAAATCCGGGGCGGCTGCACGTGGCGGGGGGAGACGGGGAAGGGGCAAAAAAGAAAAACGGCTGGTGATGGTCCAATTCACCAGCCGTTGGTTCTTCAATGAGGGGGAGGTGTTAGAGGCCGGCCTTGAGCTGGCGTTCGGCTTCGAGCCAGTCGGCGACGGGGTCACCGGGGGCGTAGCCGCGGCCGGCGAAGATTTCGTAGGCGCGCTGTTCGATCATCTGGTAGGTGACCTCGCGGGGGGCCGGGGCGGCCTTGGTAGCGGTACCGGAGCCTTTGACCTCGGAGCGCTGGGGTGCCGCAGCGGGCGCCGGGGCCGGGGCGGCCGGTGCGGCGGTGCTGACAGCCGGTTTGGTCTTTTTGGGAGGGGGCATAATTCATTCTCCAATAAGGGGTTCTACAAAACCAAGCGAAGCCGATCGACACTATCAAGCGTCTCCGACACTCGTCATCGAACGTCCCACGCCAACGTCCGCTTGGGCCGGGTATACCGGCATTTCATGTTCTACTCATTAATGGATTATAAGACGTAAATCAAGGGAACGCGTGGTGACACGGGTGGCAGGGGTCGGCTCGGGAGTGCCAGAATTGGCACTTTCGGCGGCGGGCGGTACTGGCAGGCGTGGTGGACGATTCTTCATAAAAATTGATTCAACAATTACTTATGGTGATTCCGGCCATTCTCATCCCAGCCGTCGGGGCTGGTATTTGGGTTGCCTAGAGATATTACGGAGTCCCCCGTGGCATGGATGAAAATGGCAGAATCATCTGGGAAGACATCGGCAGAGGTACCTAGTCCGGCGGCGGAAGCGGCCGGTGCGCCGGCGGGCGCGGAGGCGGTTCCCCACGGGCAGCCGGTTTGGTTCGAGCGGGCGTTTCCGTGGTTGATGAGCGGCACCCTCCACTTCAGCTTCGTTTTTGTGGCGTTCTTCGTGTGGTTTGCGGCCCGGAATGCGATGCGTCTTGATGATGTGCAGCAGATTGTGATTCCGGTGTCGTTCAACGATCCGAGCTTCTCGGCGACACCGGGGGCACCGAGCGCGGGATCTGCCGGCGATCCAAGCCGGGCGGCGGCGCAGGCGAAGCTGGTCGACATGATGAAGTCGGATGGGTGGGCGCAAAGCGAGGCGAATCAGAACATTGCCGGGCTGTTGAGCGGTGAGACGGCGAAGGATGAAATTGACATCATTCGGCGCGGTGCCGGCGGGGCGGCGGGGGCGGGGGTGGCGGGATCGGGCGAAGGGGGCGGGCCGATGTCTCCGTATGGGGCGCCGGGGGGCAACGGCGGGCTGCCGTTCAAGTCGAATTTTTATGGCACCGGGGGGAATGCGACGCGGATCGTGTACATCATTGATCATTCGGGGTCGATGCTGGACAACTTTGATTACTTGAAGAAAGAGACGACGCGGTCGGTGGGGAACCTGGTGCCGCTGCAGTTTTTCAGCGTGATCATGGTTTCGGACACAGCCTCGGTGGTGGGGGAGCCGCGATTGCAGCGGGCGACGACCGAAGCGAAGCGGGCGTTCATGACGAAGCTGGAGGATTTTGTGGCGGAGGGGCAGAACGACGACTTGCTGCCGCCGTTCCAGGAAGCGTTCGCCAAGGCGTTTGCGATGAAGCCGCAGTTGATTTATTTCCTGACGGACGGGCACTTCTCGCCGCAGTTGCGGGAGGTGGTGCAGAAGTTGAACCGGGGGGGGAAGGTGCACATCAACACGATAGCGTTTGTGAACCATGAACCGAGTTACGAGGACCAGTTGAAGGAACTGGCGAGCAAGAACGGCGGCGTGTATCACTTTGTATCCGCGCGAGAAGCAGAAGGCGGCCGGTGAGGCCGTGAGATGAAGGAGAGAGTTGTGCAGATATTGTGCGTGCCCGAGTTGGCGGTGTTGATGCCGCAGTGGATTTTTCAGGCGTTCGACTGGTTTGTGCTGAGCATGTTGACGCTGGCGTCGTTTGCGGGGGTGGGGATCGCGATCAGCGCGATGATCCACATTCGAGAGACGAAGATTGCGCCGGCGACGACGACGGAGCACCTGCGGTCGCTGATTGCGGGGCGGGACTTCCGGCAGTTGATGGATTTTGCGGCGACGGACCAGACGTTTGTGAGCCAGTCGCTGTATGCGGCGCTGCGGCGGGCGCATCTGAAGTATCCGGCGATGCGCGAGGCGCTGGAGAACTCCGTAGGAGAGCAGACGGCGAATTTGTTCCGGCGGATAGAACCGTTGAACGTGATCGGGAATATCGGGCCGCTGCTCGGGCTGCTCGGGACGGTGCTGGGGATGATCATGGCGTTCTACAAGCTGGTGGAGCTGGGGGGGAACACGGTGAACGCGCAGCAACTGGAGCAGGGGATCGGGACGGCGTTGTGGCACACGTTTTTCGGGCTGTTCGTGGCGATTCCGTGCCTGGTGGTGTATGGGTTGTATCGCGTGAAGGCGGACCGGATTTCGAACAAGGCGGCGATGGTGGCCGAGGAGCTCTTGGAGAATCTGCGGCCGGAGGCGGTGGCGGAGGAGACGAAGAAGAAGGGGCGTCCCGCGACAGCACCGGCGTCGGCGATGGCCGCGCCGCAGCCGCAGGGACATGAGGACGGGGAGGTTTGAGATGCGTCGCCGCGGAATGGAACCGATGCATGACGAGCACGTGAACGTGACGCCGTTGATCGACGTCATGATGTGCCTGATCGTGTTTTTCCTGGTGTGCGGGAAGCTGGCGGCGCAGGAGTCGAACGACAAGGTGGTGGTGCCGCGGGCGGAGCTTGGGCAGCAGTTGCCGGACCAGCGGGACCGATTGTTGATCAACGTTTTGCCGCGGGATCCGAACCATCCGGATTTGTATGCGGAGCCGGAGGTGTACATCCGCGGGGGTGAGATTGCGATGAATGATCTGGCGCGTTACCTGCGGGATGAGAAGGGGCGGACGCCGGACGTGAAGGTGATCATCCGGGCGGACCAGGACATTCCGTACCAGTGGATTGCGCCGGTGTTGACGGCGTGTGCCCAGGCCGGGATCAAGAGCGTGAATTTTTCGACGAGGCACCTGGACCACCCGGTGCCGTGAGGTTTTGCAGGAAGCTGCATGCGTTATCGACCGCTTACGAAAATGTCTGCAAACGTCGGCCCGAACATGACGCCGATGGTGGATGTCGTCATGTGCATCCTGATTTTTTTCATGCTGGGGAGCTCGCTGACGCCGGAGCTGTTTCTGCAGAGCAACACGGCGATCGACAAGACGGGGCTGGGGAACGAGGCGACGGATCAGAAGCTGCCGTCGGTGCGGGTGAACATCATGATGCGGCGGGACGGGGATGTGACGCTGGTATCGGCGTTCGGCGCGAAGCCGATGAAGATGGACAAGGTGGATGATCCGGATCAATCGGACAATGAGCAATTGTCGGCCTATTTTCAGCAGAAGAAGAAGACGTTGAGCGACGATGTGCAGGTGATCATCGTGCCGGAGAAGCGCGTGCCGTACCAGGATGTGATCACGGTGTACGATTACTGCACGAAGGCGCAGTTCAAGCAGGTGGCGTTTGCGCCGGCGCATTGAGTGGCGGGCACTGGAACGGGAACAGGAAACGCACGAAGAACAGCGAAGGGAATGACATTGGCAGTTGCGCGAAACAGTACGGCGAAGAGGGCGTGGGCGGGGGTGGTGTTGTGCGCGTGCGTGCTGCCGGGGAGCACGTTCGGGCAGGACGGGGCGGCGGCGACTTCGCCGGCGGTGGCTTTCACGCCGCGGTCGGAGACGTTCTTTGCGCACGATCTGCTGCGGTTGAACCAGGCAGATCTGATCAAGGCGGAGGAGGAAGCGGCGAAAGGGACGGCGGCGGAAAACCTGTGGAAGGCGGAGTATCTCGTGGCGGCGTGGGACGGGGTGATCAAGACGAAGGCGGATCGCGCAGCCGCTGAGGCGACGTTTCTCACGGCGATGCGGGCGTATTTGAACGCCCAACCGGCAGCGGTGGACGGGGTGTGGGCGCTCGATCATGCAGAGTTCATTTTCGGCCGGCTTTCGGAACCGATCATCAACCGCATGGAGTATTGGGAGAACAACAAGAAGGACCGGGAGCAACTGGCGCCGATGTCGAAGCTGGCGGAGGACCTGCTGCAGCTTGCGGGAAAGAGGCTGGCGGCTGGCTTGCACGAGGCGGATGCGGGCGGGGCGTTTGATGAGGCGGCGTATACGCGCAATTACCGGGCGCTTGCCGAGGTGGAGTATTACGGCACCTGGGCGAAATACTTCCAGGCCATGGTGATGGAGCCGGGGGATCCGGCGCGCAAGGAGCTGTTGTTAAAAGCGGCAGCGGCGCTGGGGAAGTGGGCGGATGACCCGCAGGACAACGGGGTGAACAACCAGTCGCGGCTGCTGCGCGGCAAGGCGTTGAGCGAGGCGGGGGACATCGACAAGGCGATCGTGGACCTGACGCGCGCTTCGCAGGACAAGAAGGCGCCGGCGTGGGTGCAGTACCAGGCGCACTACCAGCTGGTGGTGGCGCGGATGCGGGCGGGGACGTTCGGCGCGGCGCGAGCGGAACTCGAGGCATTCAAGAAGTCGCTTTCGTCGGGCAACGCGGATGCGCAGATCAGCACGGACATGCTTGCGTTTCGACTGGCCTGGGCGGAGGCGGCGACGAAAAAGGGGGAGGAGAAAAAATCCGCACAGGCGGCAGCGATGCAGATTCTCTCGGGCATTATTCAGCGGGATTCGCGCTACCGCGACCTGGTGTATCAGCAGCTTGCGGCGGGGATACCGGATGATGCGAATCCGGCGGACCTCCTTCCGCTGCAGCAACTGGCGGTCGCCTACATTCATTCGCAGGGGCAGAAGGGGAACACGCCGCAGAGTCGGGACGAACTCAAGCGTGCGGCGGCGGCGGCTGTCGCGGTGCATGACAATCCGGGGGTGTCGGTTGCGGACAAGCTGGAGGCCACGTTTATTGCCGGCGTGACGAACGCGCTGCTGGGGAACCTGATGGAGGCGGCGACGTTCAACGTGGAGTTCGTCGAGCAGGCGCCGACGGATTCGCGTGCGAAGGCGTTGCTGGATTTGGCACTGCAACAGATCGGCGAGATGCGGAAGGGGGGCGCGAAGCCGACGCCGGAGCTGCTGAAATTGCAGGAGCGTGCGCTGACGCTGGCGACTTCCGTTTTCCACGACTCGAAGTGGCGGTATGCGGAGGCTCGCACGCTGGAGGACAACGGCAAGTTGAGCGAGGCGGCGAAGATCTTCGGGGATCTGCCGGAGACGGATCCGAATTATCTTGATGCGCGGTTCCAGCTCGTGAGCATTGCGACGACGCGGTTCAGCCAACTGCCGGAAAAGGCGCCGGAGAACGACGTCCGCGCGGCGGCGAAGGATCTGTTCACCGCGTGCACCGCGTTTGTGCAGTTGCTTGACCATCCCCCGGCGACGGCCGACCAGGAGGCGGTGGCACGGGCGAAGGCGTATCGGTCGAACATCTGGCTGATTGAAACGTCGACGGCGCTAAACCCGGCGGTGAAACAGATGGATATCGCATTCGATCGCCTAGCGAAGCTGGATTCGGTGAAGAACGAGCTTTCGCCGGCCCAGGAAGCGGCGGTGCTGCGGTACCGGATCCAGGCGTATCAGCTCACGGGGCAGACGCAGAAGGCGTTTGATGCGGTGCAGGCGTATGCGAAATCCCAGGGCCGGGATGCCAATGGGATCATCCACCAATTCGCGCTTTCGACGATTCAGGAACTGGGTCCGGTGGAGAAGAGCGATCCGGCACGGGCGCGGCAGCTTGCGGAGTACGTGGTGAAGCTTCTGCAACCGCTGATCGACGATGCATCGCATGATGAGAAGGAAAAGGCGACGGCCTACGGCTACAAGCAGTTGCAGGCGGACATGATGATCCGGGCGGGGCAATATGCCCAGGCGCAGGAAGTGGCAAACAAGCTGATTGCGGAGAACGGAAAAGACCTGCTGAATTTCATGGTGGAGGCGAGGGCGATCTTCGCGCGGGCGCGGGACACGGACGACAAGAAGGCTTACGCCGAGGCGGAGGATTATTTCGGCCGCATCCTGCCGAAAGTGAGCAACGGCAGCGAAAGCTACTGGGAATGCTGGCTGCGCATCCTGGAATCGAAGGAAGCCCTGGCGGGACCTGATGCGGACAATGCGATACGGAAGAAACTGAACGACCTGCATGCGGCGTTCGGGCAGACGCTGGGCGGCGAAACCTTCAAGGATGAGTTCTCGGCGTTTGCCAGGAAATACGACGTCGCAACGACGTCGCCGTGAGGGTTTCAGCTTCCAAAAAGGGCGGAGCCGATGCGCACCATGGTGGCGCCTTCTTCGACGGCGACCTGGTAATCACCGCTCATGCCCATGCTGAGGTGTTTGAACCGATCGCCGCCGATCTTGCGGAACTTGATTTCATCGAAGATCTCGCGAAGCCGCACGAAGACGGGGCGGGCGTCCTCGGGGTTGGCGGAATAGGGCGCCATGCACATCAGGCCGATGAGGTGGACGTTGTCCATGGTGTCGATCTGCTCGGCGAGGTGGATGGAGGCGCCGACGGCCACGCCGAACTTGGAATTTTCGCCGGCGACATTGACCTCGAGCATCACGGGCATGGTGCGGTCGAGGCGTTCGGACTCCTCCTGGATTTCCTCGGCAAGCCGAAGCGAATCGACGCTGTGGACGAGCTTGCAGAGGGTGATTACGGGGCGCACCTTGTTGCGCTGCAGATGGCCGATCATGTGCCAGCGGATATCGCCGGGGGCGGGGAGCTTCTTTTCAGTGCGGTTCTGCTGGCGAAGGAGCCACTCTTCGAGCTGTGCGGCGCGCTGCTGGAGCTGCTGCACCTTGCTTTCGCCGAAATCGCGGTGGCCCATTTCCACGAGCTGCTTGATCTGATCAGGCGAGCCGTTTTTCGTAACGGCCACAAGCTTCACGGCGCTCGCATCGCGTCGCGATTTGGCGGCGGCCTTGGCGATTCCGTCCTGGATGGCTTTATATCGGTCTTGAAGATTCATGCGCCCTCACGCTGACAATGGCCGTATTATGCCCGCGGGGCGCGCACGATCAAGGGACCGTCCATTCAGGGAGCACTGAGTGCGACAAGATGGCGGTCGATGGCCTCTGCGGAGGGGGGGGTGACCGCCGCGACCGCCGCTTCTTCAGAAATGGTGATCAGCTTGCGCCGGGACTCCAGCGTCAGCGTTTTCATCTCGTCGAAGACCGCGCTGATCGCGGATTCGTTGCCGGTGCGGACGGCTTCCATGCGACCCGTGACGTCGAGGATTTCGAGTGTGCGCAGTTCCTTGGAGAAATCCGCAAATTGGCGGGTCAGGCTGGAGGTGCAGGCGTTGGACTTCCCGGCCAGCGCAGTGGACTGTTGCAGGCTTTCCCGGACGACGTGGGCAAGCTGGGCGATGTTCTGGTGCATTCCGGCGATGCGGCTGGGGTCCTTGTCGGCCGCCAGCTCCCCCAGGAACGAGGACATCATTTCCAGGCTGAGCTCCCCGGTGGTGATGTGAAAAGCGGCGGCGTTGAGCGTGCGAATGGCGCTGGTGATGACGTTCACCACGTTCCGCGCGGAATCAGAAACGCCCCGTGTTGTGCGGCTCATCTGGTGGGCGATCACCTGGAGGGCGCCTCCCTGGGCGGTGAGAGTTGCAGCGCGGATTTGTGCGTTCAGGGAGAGCAGTTGGAGATGGCTTCCGAGCTTGCGGACATTCTCGCCCTCGGACGAGAGACGCCTCCCAAGCTGCAGGAATGAGTCCACAGAATTGAGAAGGCCTCCCACGGTGGATTTGAGCGCGTTGCAGTCGAGGGTGAGGCGTCGGAGTGTTTCGCTGAGCGCAGCGTCGCTGTTTGCACTTTCCGTCCGGGGCAGCACAGCGCGCCGGGCGGCGACCTCCGCGGGAAGAATCTGGTGCATCAGCTCCTCATAATCCCCGAAGCCGAGAGAATGCACGGCGCTTTCGAGCATCGGGCGGGAAACGGCCATGGCCTCTTTGCGCGTGCCCCCTTTTGCTTCGACGGCAGCTTCGGCTTCGCGGAGCTGTTTGTAGAGCGCCTGCACATGGGCGAAAAAAGGGCTGGACGGTTTGAGGCGGATGGAAAGGAAGCCGTTGTTGATCGGCGCGATGAACGCACAGACCCAGTAAAAGGAACCATCCTTGGCCTTGTTCTTGACGTAGGCAACGACTTCCTGGCCGTTCAGGAGGCGGCTCCAGACGAGCCAGAAAGCAACCGCGGGCATGTCCGGGTGGCGAATGATCTTGTGAGGCTTGCCGAGGAGTTCGGCGGCGGCGTAGCGGCTGACGCGGACGAAGATGTCATTGCCGAAGGTGATGATCCCTTTGCGATCGGTGGTGGAAAAAAAGAGCTCTTCGATGCGGAAGGGAGATTCGATGTCGCGTACCGGGGTATCGGTGCTGCAGGTCAAGGCAGTACCCTCCAACGTGGCCTCTGGTCGATCTTGAGGAGAACGTCGGTTCAGACCAATCTAGGGTATCTACCTATTTTTCGCGAAAATCCCACGCTGGCGGGGATGCGATCAGGCTGCCTCGGCGGCGTCTTCCTGAATTTGAGAAATACGGCCGGCACGGACGGCTTCGTCGTAGTCGGTGCGCCACTCCAGGAATCCCGTCAGCACCCGCTCGAAATCGGCGGCGGAGTTGATTTCCCGCATGGGGTCACGCAGGGAGCGGCACGGATTCATGGTCTTGGCATACCAGCTGATGCGCTTGCGGAATTCCAGCACGGCGACGCGTTCGTTGCGGAAGCGCACGAGGTTGTAAAAGTGCCGGCGGATCATGTCGCACTTGTCCTGGATCGACGGTTCGGCGGGAACGATGCCGGCGGTGAAAAGGCTCCAGACATCGCGGAAGATCCAGGGGCGAACGAGGGCGCCGCGGCCGATCATCACGCCGGCACACCCGGTGGCCTCGATCATGCGCTTGGCGTCGATGGGCACCTTGATGTCGCCATTGCCGATAACGGGAATGTTCTTCACCGCGGCGACGACCTGGGCGATGCCGTCGAGCCTGGCCTGCCCGGTGAAGTTCATTTCGGTGGTGCGGCCGTGAATCGTGATGAGGGAGACGCCGGCTTCCTCGAGGCGCCTGGCGAGATAAGGGGCGACGATGGAGTTGTCGTCCCAGCCGAGGCGAAGTTTGCACGTAAGCGGGACGCGCCGGAGGCACGCCTTGATGCGCTCGACCATTTTGAGGGTGTTGTCCGGATTGCAGAGCAGCTTGCTTCCACCGTCCTTCTTGGTGATTTTGTCGACAGGACAGCCCATGTTGATGTCGATGACGTGGGCGCCGCGGTCCTCGGCCCACATCGCGGCTTCGCAGAGGCGATCGACGTTGCCGCCGTAAAGCTGCATGCAGAGCGGCGAGTCTTCGGGGCAGGTGGCGGCGAGTTCCATGGAGCGTTTGTTTTCGCGGAGGACGCCTTCCGGACAGAGGAGGTCGGTGCACCCCATGCCGACGCCACCGCAGGCGCGGGCGACGAGCCGGAAGCTCACATCGCAATACCCGGCGATGGGGGCGAGCAGCAGGTTGGTGGCGAGCTGCACATTGCCGATGGTGAGGGGGCGCACGTTCACGGGAAAAAGGCTCCTGGAAAGAAGACTGGCATTCTAACAAAAGGGAGCGGGGAATCGTAAGGGCTAACCGTTGCGCGGCGTTTCGGGGACGGCGGCGCCTTCGTCGGCGAGGTCGCTCCGGACCGCCGCCGGAACCGGGCGGTGGGATTGGGCCGTGAGGGCTTCCCAGAGCCCTTCCCACCAGCGCAGGCCGATGCCGCGCGGTTCCATGGCGTCAATGGCGGGTTCGCGGCGGAGCAGGAAACCGAACGCGATCACGAGCAGAACGCCGACCATTCCGCGGATGATCCATGCCGGCCCCATGACGTGGGCGAGGGCGGAAGCGAAGAGGTGACCGAGGGGCATGAAGCCCTGGATGCAGAGGAGAATGACGGACATGATGCGGCCGCGGTTTTCGTCACCGGCGAGAAGCTGGGCGGCGGCGTTGCTGGAATTGATGCTGAGCATCCAGAAAAACCCGGTGCCGACGAGCATGAGGAAGCAGATCCACGGGACCGCGGAGAGCGTGAAGCCGAGGATGAAGCATGCGCCGAAGGACATGGCGAGTGGGATGAGGTGGTGGCGCGGGTAATAGGCGGGGATCTTGCCGATGATGAGGGCGCCGATGAGCGCACCCAGGCCGATCGCGCCGAGCATGATGCCGTAGAGGCGCGAGTCGCCATGCATGATTTCGCGGACGTAGACGGCGAGGAGTCCCTGCACGGGGGCAGCGAGGAAGGTGAAAGCCGCGAGCATGATGGCGAGGCGGCGCAGCCCGCGGTGCCGTCGAACGAAACTGATGCCGGAGCCGAGGTCCTTGAGAAGCGGCCCGCGCGTGCCGACGACTTTTTTGCGTGTATCGGCGTCGGGAGGCAGCTTCCAGAGGGCGAACATCACCGGGGCGAAGGTCATGGCGTTGACCGCAAACGCGCCGGCGACGCCGAAGTGCACGATGATCAGCCCGGCGAAAAACGGGCCGACGAGGCGGGCCAGATTGAACTGGGCGCTGTTGGCGGCGATGGCGGCGGCGAGTTCCTCGCGCGGCACCAGGTGCGGCACCAGGGTCTGCCACGGCGGGCCATTCAGCGCCCAGACCACGCCTTCTGCGAAAGTGAACCAGATGACGACCCAGGGGCTCGCCCATCCCAGGAAAGCGGTCACCGCGAGCAGAGCGCCGAGGAAGCAGGCAAGGGCCTGCAGCCAGAGGAGGTACCGGCGAAGGTTGACGCGATCGGTGATAACGCCGGCGAAGAGGACGAGAAAGAAGGCCGGGGCAAAATCCGCGAAATTCAGGATTTCGGAAAGAAACGTGGCCCGCGGAAGGTCATTCTGAACGGCACTGACGACGGCCCAGTTCTGGGCGCTGTTTTCCATCCAGTTGCCGATGTTGGAGATGAAAGCCCCCGCCCACACCATCGTGAAGAGCGGGTGCCGGAACACACGTCGAAACCCGATTCTCTGCTGCCGCTGTCCTGGCGCTACCACGTCTGTGTTCATCCCACGGAATCCCTTCAAAGGCTCCCCATCATAGGCGGTTGCCGGTGGACGCGGCAGAGAGGCGGTGCTTGTCGGGCGAAAAATGTGGGAGGAACTCCGCTTTTTGGGACGATAGCGCCGATAGACAACAGATCAGTGCGATGTGAGGATAAGCTTTCCAGTTTGGTGCGAGGCCTCGGTGAACGGTCGGCGAGAGATTGGGCGCGTATCGGCGGCGCTGGCGATCACGGTGGTGCTCTGGGGCGGGGCGTTTCCGCTGATCAAGTCGGCGGGGCATTCCTACGGCGGGGGGGAACTGGCGCTGCTGCGATTTGTGGTGGCGGGGATCACGCTGGGGATCGCGGGAATGGTGACGCGCACCGAACTTCCGCGGGCGAGAGACCTCTGGGCGTTCTTCCTGACGGGTCTGCTGGGGGTGGCGATTTACCACCCGTTCCTGAATTACGGTGAGGAAGTGGTGGCGGCGGGCACGGCGAGCATGCTGATCAACTCCGGGCCGGTCTGGGCGGCGCTGCTCGCGCCGCTGCTCCTGGGAGAGACGATCAACCGCCGCAAGGGGGTGGGAATCGCGATCAGCTTTTTTGGCGTGGCGCTGCTGGCATTTGGGGAAAAGGGGCGTTTTGAATTCCAGCCGGCGGCGTTGCTGGTGATCGTTTCGGCGATCTGCGCGGCGCTCTATGTGATCGTTCAGAAAAAGTACCTGTCGAACTACGGGGCGCTTGCCTTTACGCTCTGGACGGTCTGGGCGGGGGTCCTTTTGATGGTTCCGTTGTTTGGCGTTTCCACGGTCCGCGAGATGCTTCGGGCGCCGGGGCGGGCCACGGGTGAGGTCTGCTTCCTGGGGGTCTTTCCCGCGGCGGTTGCGTACATGACGTTTGCCTACGCCACGGTGCGTATGCCGGCATCACGGGTGATGACGTTCATGTACCTGATTCCACCGGTGGCGATGGCGATCGCGTGGGTGTACCTGGGGGAGATGCCGACGGGGATGAGCGTTGCCGGCGGGTTGCTTGCGATCGGCGGTGTAGCGGTTGTGAACTCCGTTCCCGGGGCGACGCAATAGCAAGGCCGGTCACGTGCGGAGGTGGGCGATGGATTGCTCGACGGTGTCGTCGAAATTCACGAGCGTCTTCAGATTGACCATGTCGAGGACGGTTTTGACGCGCGGATTGACGCCGCCGACGCGCAGTTTGCCCCCATTGCGGCGCACGCCCTGGACGAAATGGATCAGGAGCGCAATGCCGGAAGAGGCGATGTAGCTCACGCGGGAAAAATCGATGGCCACGGCGGGGGGCTTCGTGGCGCCGATCTGGTCGAGAGACTCCGCAAGACCTTCGGTGTCGAGCGTGTCGATCTCGCCTTCGAGGGCGACCACCAGGATGCCGTTTTCCGAGTGAGAAATGGCTTTCATGGAAACCTCCGGATAACTACGGAAGTGGCATCGACATATTCTGACACTTGGTGTGATCTAAAGCGCAGGAAGGCGGAATCTTTTTCAGGGTAAGGGAGTTTCCGGCGGCCGGCGATGTCAGGCCGGCACAAGATCCGGGTGCCGGTCGCGGATTTCGAGGGTGTCAAAAAGGGATTCGATGTCGCTGATGCTGGCGTTCGGGAAGCGGATACGCTCGAAAGTGAAGAAAGGTTCGGCTTTGAAGGGGATTCGGCGGGAAACGAAGAACTGCTTGAACCGGACGGCCTGGTCGTGGCGGGCGATGATGGTCGGACATGCGGGACAGAAGACCAGGGGACGCTCGATCATAATCTCACCTGTGGTGAAGTGGCTCTGGGGGTCTTATCGGAAGGGAGAGGAATTGAGATTAGCGATCGGGAGACTTTTTTTGGCAAATTGCGCCAATTGTCGCAAGTTCGTCTGGATCGGCGGATTCAATCCAGGGGCGTGGCGACGTGTTTGGGCGGCCAGGAGGCGGTGAGTTTGCGCGCCCACGCTTCGTATTCTTCCTGCAGCTTGTCGGGGTCGGTGGTGATGTATTTGCGGAGGTAGATGGGGCCGGCGACGGAGTTCCAGCGTTCGGTGAAATTGTCGATTTCCGCCTTGGTGACGCCGGAGCCCGCGAGGGCGGCGGTCAGTTTGCCGTCGCGGGCGTCGTTGATCATCGCCTGCATTCGCGGGAGATAGACCGGGGAGGATTTCATGAAGAGCACGAGGCTCCAGAGTTCGGCGTAGTAGGAGTCCACATCCTTCTGCTGGTGGCGGATCGCCTGGCCGGCATGGGTGCGGACGAGATCGGAGATTTTCCAGAGGCGGTTGTCGCGGATGGCGTCCTTGAGGGCGAGCCAGCGGTGGAAGTTGTCTTCGGAGGCAAATTTCGGCGTGACGCCGTCCCATTCGAGGCCTTCGTTCTGCGTGGCGAGGCCTTCTTCGAGCCAACTGGGGAGGCGGTCCTTGAAGGCGAACCAGGAGAACTGGTGCCAGGATTCGTGGGCGATCACGGAGAGGGTCTGCTCGCGGCCGAGGTCGTAGCCGGCGAAGACGCCTTCCTGGCAGTATCCGCCCGCGTTGATATGCAGGTAGATGGGGGCGTTGGCGCCGGCGCGCATGCGGGTGTAGGCTTCCCACTCGTCGCGGTTTTTGAAGACATAGCAGGTGAGGGGGCCGTTGACGCCGGAATTAGGGTCGATTTTTGTTTCGCGGGCGTGGGAGGCTTCGAGGACCTTCACGAGGAGGTGCTGGTAGGTGCGGTCCTGGATCGTGGTGAAGATGTGGAAGTGCGGGGTGATGATTTCGCGGCCGGTGCGGGTGCCGAACTGCCAGGGGGTGGCGTTGAGGGGTTCCTGGGAGAGTTCCTGGAGGGCGGCGGCATTGGCGAAGGCGCCGCCGGGCGGTGTGGTGGCGGACTGGCAGCCGGCGAGGAGCAGCGGCGGAAGGAGCAGGGCGCTCGCGAGAAGGCGGCGGAGTAGCGGTGGGATCACGATGGGAGTCTCCATTTGGATAATCCCAGAATAGCGAGTTGGGTTTTGAAATGCGACGCCAGGGAAGCGTTGCCGCGGCGGGCGTGACGTTGCAGGGATTGCCGATTATTCGACGTTCTGCACTTGTTCCTTGATGCGGTCGATGGCGCTTTTGATATCGACGGTGAGGCGGGCGATGTTGGAGTCGTTGGCCTTGCTGGCGATGGTGTTCGCCTCGCGGAGCATTTCCTGGGAGATGAAGTCGAGTTTGCGGCCGGCGCCGTCTTCTTTCTCGCAGACCGCCGTGAACTGGTCCAGGTGGCCGCCGAGCCGCGCGATTTCCTCGGAGATGTCGGCGCGGTCGGCGAAGAGGGCGACTTCCTTGAGGAGGTCGGCATCGGAGAGCGAGAGCTTGGCGTCGGAGACCATCTGGTTGACGCGGGCCTTGAGTTTTTCATGGTAGGTTTTGACGACGGCGGGGGCATGCCCGGCGATCTTGCCCAGGGCGTTGCGGATGACGTCGAGGTGCTTTTTGAGGTCGGTCCACAGGGCGGCGCCTTCTTTCGCCCGCATCTCGCCGAGGCGGGCGATCGCTTCCTTGACCAGGCTGAGGGCGAGGTCGCGGTGGGCTTCGAGGTATTCGGTCGTGTCTTCGCCGGCTTCGACGACGCCGGGGAGGGTGAGGAGGGTGGCAATATCGATGGTGGCGTGGGGGACCGAAGCCTGGAGGGATTTTGCCTGCTCGAGGTAGCGGTTGAGCAGCTCCTGGTTGATGGAGACGGAGGTGGCGGGGAGCTGGTCTTTGACGGACATGGAGAGGACGATCGAGCCGCGGGCAATGGAATCGCGGAGGGTGCGGTCGATGTCGGGTTCGAGCATCTGGAGTTTGTCGGGGAGCTTGATGACGGCTTTGAAGAAGCGGTTGTTGACGGACCGGATCTCGACGCTGCAGGAGATGCCGTGCTTGTCAGCAGAAGCAGCACCGAAGCCGGTCATGCTGTTCAACATTGCGGGTCCTCGAAAGGCGTTTAATCAGCGGGGCTGCGATGCGGGGGCGGAGGTCGGAGTGATTGCGGGAGCGGTGGAGGATTCGGTCGCGGCGGGGGAATTTGGGACGTCCGGGGTGCTCATGGGGGTGACATCGGCGGGCGTCGGCGCCCCGGCGGCGGGGGCGGTTGCCGCGACGGCGACGGTGTCGCGGAATTTGAAGTTCAACCAGATGGCCAGGAGCATGAAGATGACGAAGAGGACGACGGTGAGCGTGGTGAAGACGTCGCCGGTCTTGGTGCCGAAGGCAGCGGTGGTGCCGCCGCCGGCGCCAAAGGCGCCTGACAGCCCGCCGCCGCGGCCGCGTTGCACGAGGACGACCATCACGAGGAGGACGGCGATGAAGATGAAGATGAATGAGAGAGCAAGAACCATTTGATTTCCAGTGGTCAGGGGTCAGTGGTCAGGGTCAGGCTTTTTTGGCGTTGCTGGCGGCGGTGATGATGCCGAGGAATTCGTCGACCTTGAGGGAGGCGCCGCCGACGAGCGCGCCGTCGACATCGGGCTGGCTCATGAGCTCGGCGGCGTTGCTGGCCTTGACGCTGCCGCCGTACTGGATGCGGATGGTGTCGGCGGTGGGCTTGTCGAAGATCTTGGCGAGCTCGCCGCGGACGTAGGCGTGGACTTCCTGGGCCTGCTCCTTGGTGGCGTTGAGGCCGGTGCCGATCGCCCAGACGGGTTCATAGGCGATGACGAGTTGGTTGGCCTTGGACTTGTCGAGACCTTTGAGGCCTTCGACGAGCTGGGTCTTGCAGACGTCGAAGGTCTTGTTGGCCTGGCGTTCTTCGAGCTTCTCGCCGATGCAGAGCACGGCGATGAGCCCGGCGTTGATGACGGCGTGGAGTTTCTTGTTCAAGAGGGCGTCGGTTTCGCCGATGACGTGGCGGCGTTCGGAGTGGCCGATGAGGACGTACTTGACGCCGATGTCGGCGAGCATGCTGGTCGAGATTTCGCCGGTGAAGGCGCCGTTCTTTTCGAAGTAGACGTCCTGGGCGCCGAGGCCGATCGGGGCATCCTTGAGGGCCCATTTCACTTGCGCGATGTAGACGAAGGGGGGGATGATGCCGACTTCGGTGTTGCCGAACTGGGAAGCCTTGGCGGCGAGACCCTGCGTGAGGGCGAGGGCTTCCGCGGAATTGAGGTTCATTTTCCAGTTGCCGGCGACGAACGGTTTACGCATGGTTTCTTCTCGTTTCTGGTTTCGGGGAAAGATGGGGCATTATCGCGGAAATGGAGCTAAAAAGGAAGTGTGCCGAGGGGATCACGGCGATATGATGGGACCAAACGAGGTGTGAGATGACGATCGCTGGAACCATCAAGATGACGGCGGAACAGTACCTCCAGTTGGGAGAAGATCCGCCCGGTGTAAGGCTGGAACTAGTCGATGGAGAAATTCGCGTGAGTCCGAGTCCGACAGCGGCCCATGCGTGGGCGGTTTCACAATTGTTGTTCATTCTGGCCAGCTATGCCAAGGCCAATCGACTCGGGGTTGTGATGAGCGACACCGATCATATTGTGACGGAATACACGGTTCGGCGTCCCGATGTGTACTTTTTCTCCCGACAGCGTGTCAAGTTGCTGGACGGTGGAGTGATAAGGCATTACCCCGATCTGGCGGTCGAGGTCATCAGCCCCGGCAGCGAACGCACAGACCGGAAGAAGAAGTTTGCCGAATACCAAGGCTTCGGCATCCCCTGCTATTGGATCGTTGATCCGGTCAAAAAGACATTCGAAGGGTTTGAGCTGCGGCGTAAAAAATACGCACCTTCGGGGAAGGCCCGCTCCACCGAGGCAATTTCATTGCCACCATTTGAGGGGTTGGAAATTGAGCTTGCCGAGTTGTGGTGGCCGCCGCGGCAGTAGCGTCACACGTTCACCGGAACCGCAGCAGCGGCGGGCGTTTTCGTAAATTGGCGGCCGAGGACTTTGGCGATGCCTTCGAGTTCTTTCATCAGCTGGCCGAAGGCTTCCGGGAGGAGGGCCTGGGGGCCGTCGCACATGGCCTTGGCGGGGTTGTCGTGGCATTCGACCATGATGCCGTCGCCACCGGCGGCAATGCCGGCGCGGGCGAGGGCGGGGACAAACTGACGGTCGCCGGCGGCGTGGGAGGGGTCGACGATGATAGGAAGGTGGGAGAGGTTCTTGGCGACGGGGACGGCGGAGACGTCGAGGGTGTAGCGGAGGGAAGTTTCGAAGGTCTTAATGCCACGCTCGCAGAGGATGACCTGGCGGTTGCCCTGGGAGAGGACGTACTCGGCGGACATGAGCCATTCGGAGATGGAGCCGGCGAGGCCGCGCTTGAGGACGACCGGCTTGCGGGTGCGGCCGACCTCGAACAGCAGGTTGAAGTTCTGCATGTTGCGGGCGCCGATCTGGAAGATGTCGGTGTATTTTTCGATCACGGAGACATGGCGCGTGTCCATGACTTCGGTGATGACGGGCATGTTGTTTTCGCGGCCGGCATCGCGGAGCCACTTGAGGGCATCCTCGCCGTGGCCCTGGAAGGAGTAGGGGGAGGTGCGTGGTTTGTAGGCGCCGCCGCGGAGGACGGTAGCGCCGGCCTGGTGCACTTCGCGGGCGAGCTGGTGGACCATCGCTTCGTCTTCAGCGGCACAGGGGCCGGCGATCGCCATGCAGTAGTTGCCGCCGACTTTCACGCTGCCGCCGTTGGGGCAGGGGATTTCGATGACGGTGTCATCCTTGTGGAACTCGCGGGAGGCGAGCTTGTAGGGCTTCATGATGGGGAGGACCTGTTCGACCCCGGTGATGGCCTTGAGGTGCTCGGGGTCGACCTTGACCTCTTCGCCGACGACGCCGATGACGGTGCGGAACTGACCGCGGGAGAGGTGGGCCTGGAGGCCGAGGGCCTCGATCTGGGAGACGATGTCTTTGACGAGGGCTTCGGTGGCCTCGGGTTTCAGGATAACGATCATTGGGCACCGTTTGTGAGACAGCTCGGGTAAAAAGTCGAGTCGGGCATTATGCGGGAAAAGGGGGGGGATTTCCATAGGCTGAGGAACGGCTGCGCCTGGCGGGATCGCTCGGGGTTCGGGTCTCGGGTTTCGGGGTTCGGGTGAGGGGCTGTTCTTCGGCGTGGGGGGGATCTCCTACTATTCCTATAGGAGATGGGGGGAGACCGCCAATGACGTACCCACACTTGGCGGTGTGGGGGGGCTTCCCCCTCGTGGCAATTTAGGCAAGTCACCACCTGCGTTTTCAGCTCAAAAATGACAGATTGCCAAGGACGTACCCACGCTTGGCAATCTCTCCCCCCGCCGCTTTAGGAGATTTGCAGATTGAGGGGTTTGGCGGTGGGGCGGGTGGCGTTGCGGATGGCAATTTGTTTGTCGAGCATGTCGGCCAGGTTCGTTAGGGGTTTGGCGGAGGGGGAATTTTCGTTGAAGTTGTCGAAAGGTTTCCCCTGGTCGGAGTTGATGCGGAGGGTGGTGTCGATGGGGACTTCGCCGAGGAAAGGGAGGCCCATTTGCTGGGCCATGACCTGTGCGCCGCCGCGGCCGAAGATGTCGTACTCGGCGCCGTGGTCGCAGATGAAGTAGGACATGTTTTCGACGACGCCGAGGATTTCGACGCCGAGTTGCTGGAACATCCGGACAGCGCGGCGTGCGTCGGCGAGGGCGACTTCCTGGGGGGTGGCGACGATGACAGCGCCGGTGAGGGCGACGGTCTGGGCGAGGGTGAGGGCGATGTCGCCGGTGCCGGGGGGAAGGTCGATGATAAGGTAATCGAGGCCGGTGTCGGCTTCCCAATCGACTTGTTCGAGGAATTGTTTGATGGCGCCGTGGGCCATGGGGCCGCGCCAGATGAGGGCTTTTTCCTTGTCGACCATGAAGCCGATGGACATGACTTTGAGGGAGATGTTGTTGTGGGTGATGGTGAAGGGGATGATGCGGTCGGCGCGGACTTCGGGGGGTCTTGGGCCGATGCCGGTGAGGGTGGGGACGGAGGGGCCGTAGATGTCGCCGTCGAGGAGTGCGACTTTTTTGCCCTGCAGGGCGAGGGAGACGGCGAGGTTGACGGAGACGGTGGATTTGCCGACGCCGCCCTTGCCGGCGCCGACGGCGACAATGTTTTTGACGTTGCCGAGGATGCGCTTTTGGGGTTGCTGGGGAGCGCCGTGGGAATGGCCGGGCGCGCCTCCGGCGGGGCGCTGGGCGGGGGCGGTGCCGAGGGGGGCGGCGAAGTTGACGAAGACTTCTTCGACGTCGGGGATCGTCGAGACGGCGGCGGTGATGAGCTGGCGGAGACGCTCCTTGTTGGGATTGGGGGAGGCGATTTCGATGGCGATGTTGCCTTCGACGATCTTGATGGATTTGACCTGGCGGAGGGTGACGAGGTCCTTGAAGAGGTCGGGGTCTTGCACGGATTTGAGGGCTTCGAGGATTTGGGATTCGGTGACGGGCATGTGTGTTATCCGACGAATAAATTAGCCACGAAAGACACGAAAGACACGAAAAGGTTTTTGAGATTATGCGTAGCTGTGGAGGCCGGCGAGCCAGAAGTTGACGCCGATCCAGTTGAACATCATGACGGCGAAGCCGGCGACGGAGAGCCAGGCGGTGGCGTCGCCTTTCGCGCGGGTGACAAATCGTGAGTGGACGATGATCAGGTAGACGATCCAGGTGACGAGGGCGAAGGTTTCCTTGGGGTCCCAGCCCCAGGGGCGGCCCCAGGATTGGTCGGCCCAGATGGCGCCGCAGATGATGCCGATGCCGAGGAACCAGAAGGCGAGTTGGAGGACGACCATGTTGGCCTGGTCGAGCGATTCGAGGAGGGTGGTGCGTTTGGAGGCGGCCTGCTGGAGGGCAGCGGTGTCGGCGACGGGGAGCGTTGCCCGCGCCGTCGCCCCCCCCGCAGACGGCGGGCTTTGTTGGGGGAGCGTGGGAGTCTCTCCGTCGTCGGGCAGTTGGTAGCCGGGTTCGAGGGGGTTGACCCAGAACCAGAGGCGTGCGCCGAGATAGACGAGGGCGAGGGCGAAGGAGGCGCCGATGAGGGCGTAGGAGGAGATGACGATGTTGACGTGGATGTAGAGCCAGTAGGTGGTGGTGAGGATGCCGGGGGTTTTGGCGATGGTTCCGCCGATGTCGCGGCCGGACCAGTAGGGGGCGGTCATGCAGCCGGTCATGGCGAGGAAGCCGACGAAGGAGAAGGCCATGCCGAAGAGGCCGGTGCGTTTTTTCATTTCGAGGATCCATCCGACGATGCAGCCGAGGAGTGCGGAGCCGAGGACGGATTCGAACTGGTTCTGGGTGGGCCAGCGCTGGGCGAGCCAGTAGCGGATGGCCATGGAGGTGAAGTGGACGGCGACGGCGACGGTGAAGACGACGAGGGCGGGGCGTTCGACCTTTTTGGCGGCGCCGACGGCGACCATGAGGAAGAGCGTCATGGCGATGAAGTAGAGGAAGACGTTGGCGACGGTGCCGAAGTAGGTGCGGTTGTACCAGAGTTCGGTGACGCGCTTGGCGTGGGAGGGGTAGCCTGCGGGGTCGATGGTGGGGAGGATGTCGCAGAGGGAGTTGGCGCCGGTCATGGCGAGCTTGGGGTCGGCATCACGCCAGCCGGCGATGAGCTGTTCGAAGGCGAGGTTGATGCGCCAGGCCTGGTCGGCGGAGTAGCCGGGGACGGGGGTGAGGTCTTCGAGCTTGAAGTTGGCGAGGTGGTCCTTGGGGGGATTGGGGAGGTTGGCGAGGAGGTGGACGGGGTGGACCCAGGGAGAGGTGCGGTGGGCCGCGTCGGGGGGGCAGATGCGAAGGGATTCGGCGAGGCGGTCGAAGGTGTCGAGGGCGGAGAAGATTTTGCCAACGGAGGGGGAGAGGCGGGTGTCGAGGGAGAGGCGTTGGAGGAGGTCGATGACGCGGCGGTCATCGAGGAAGGCTGGGCTGACGAGGCCGGAGTGGAGGATGCGGTCGCCTTCGATTTTGTCGGAGGCGAGGGGGACGAGCTGCTCACGGATGGGGATGGCCTGGATATAGATGATGTTGCGGACGGACCAGACCTCGGGGCGGAAGGCAATGTCGAGCGCGGTGTAGAGGGGGTCCTGGCCTTCGAGGGAGCCGTGGTGGGCGATGGTGAAGAGGGAGGTGCGGGCCCAGGAGTCGAGGATTTTGACCTGGTCCATGTGATCGACGGCGAGGAGACGGAGGCGGGAGAGGTCGATGGCGGATTCGAAGGTGGGGCGGGCGAAGGGGGTGGGCGTGGCGTCAGCGGGGTTTGGGTTGCTGGCGAGCGGGGGGGTGAAGCCGGCGTGAGGATCGGGGGGCGCGGTGGGGGATTTGGCGGCGCCGCCCTGGTCCATGTTGATGACGGCGAGGGAGGTGCTGACCAGGAACAGGAGCATCGCGACGGCAAGCGGGGCGATGCGACTGAAGAGGTTGCTGGAACGACGTGCGAGAAGGGGGGTGATCATGTGGATCTCACTTATTGGAGGCGGCCCAAGCGGCGAGTTGGTGTTTCTTTTTGTTGAGGAGGATAGGTTTGACGTAGAAGGCGTAGCCGATGCCGAGGATCATGAGGAGGGCACCGACGGCCATGGTCCAGACGCCGGGGCGGTTGCCGACGCCGATGACGGAGAAGCGGGCGTCGGGGGAGGCGTTCTGGTCGCCGTCCCAGGCGGCCTGGAAGTAGTAGAGGCCCTGGTCTTCGGCGGGGTCGTTGAGTTCGGGTTGGAGCGTTTTTTCGGGGCCGTCGCTGGGAGAGACTTTGAGGGTGGAGATGTAGTTGAGGTAGGTGCGGGAGGCGCCGGGGTATTTAATGGCTTTGAAGTCGGCGAGTTGGAGGGTGCTGGGGAGGGCGCGGCAGGTGGTGGAGAGGATGAAGCCGACAGGGCCGATGCCGGGGATGTTGACGACGGTGGGCTCGCGGCCTTCATCGAGTTTGAGGGATTGGTTGGGATTGGCGGGGGTGTGGCCGACCTGGGCGAACTGGACGAAGGGGACGTAGACGGGTTCGGATTTCCAGCCGTCGGGAGTTTGGAGGTGGAGTTCGATCATGGAATCGAGCATGGCGTCCATGGCGGTGGTGCCGCGCTGGCGTTGCTCGGGGGGGATGATGCGCGGGCCGAAGGTTTCGACAACGTTGTCGGCTTCCTGGGTGATTTTGAGTTGGAGCTGGGGGAGGCCGGCGGGGGTGGAGACGGTGTTGTTGGCGAAGGGGGTGGCGGTGGATTTGCCATCGGTGTTGCGGGCGTAGAGGGTGAATTTTCCGGCGTTGTCTTCGGTGATCCAGAACTGGGGTTTGGAGGCGTCGTGAAAGACGATTTGGATATCGGGGTCGACGCCGTCCTGGAAGCGTTTGGGTTTGCCGTCGACGTTCATGAAGTCGGGGGAGCGTTCGGGGTAGCGGAAGACGCACATGCGGTTGTATTCGAAGGGCTTGGCCGGCGAGGGGTCCTGGCGGACGACGTGGACGGTGAGGACGGTGGACTGGGTGTTTTCGTAGCCTTTGGAGAGCATGGGCATCTGGGAGATGCCCTGGGGGGTGAGGGTGTAGGGGGAGCCTTCAATATGGATGGGGTCGGGGGAGGTGATGGCGTAGGTGTGTTCGATGTGGAGCTTGGGGATGCGGACGGTGATGCCGACAGGGCCGTCGAAGGAGGCGGCGAGGTCGCGGAGGCGTTCGGGCGCAGGGTTGTGCAGGTATTCGATGGCGAACTGCTGGAATTCCCAGAGGCGGTTGGCGGGGGAGGAGGCGACGAGCCAGCCTTCATTAAAGACCTGGCGAGCGTCGGAGAGCTGGACGGCGAGGGCGTGGCCGAGCGAGCCTTTTTCGCCGGGCTGGGCGGGGCGGAAGTTGATGGGGGCGAGGTCGGCGGCGGGGTAGTAGCCGGTGATCTGGAGAGAGGCGTGGGCCAAGGCGGGGCTGGTTGTGGCGAGGTCCTGCGCGGGGAGGGTGAGGTTGAGGGGGTTGTTCTTTTCGGCGATGTGTTCGTAGAAGATGGGGAGGGTGGGGAGAGGGATCATGGAGCGGGAGGCGGGATCGACGGAGCCGTCGGGGCGGATTTTCCAGGCGTAGAGGGAGCGTTCGGTGGCGTCGTAGTACCAGGAGACTTTGTGGTTCAGGTAGATGCGGACGGAGCCTTCGACTTTGTGGGAGAAGTACCAGACGGCGCCGCCGATGAGGGTGAGGATGCCGATGTGGACGGTCCAGACGCCGAGCTTGAAGAGGGTGAGGGGGATACGGCGGAGGGTGACGACGATGAGGGAGAGGGCAAGGCCGGCGAGGATGATGCGCATGGGCCAGGCGTCGAAGAACTGGAGGTCGGTCATTTCGAGCTTGGCGCGCATGGAGGGGAGGCCGGAGCCGATGCCGATGTAGAGGCCGAGGAGGAGGAGCCAGCCGATGCCGATCCAGACGGAGGAGAAGAACCGGACGGGGGGGCCGATGAGGGGCCGGCGAGCGAGGCGGTCGAGGAAGCGGCCGGCGATGGCGGGGAGTTTGCCAAGGGTTTTGACGAAACGTTCGGACGGCCATTCTGGCGGGCGTGGGGGTTTTGGGGCGGGCGCGGGGCCGGTGGGGGTGGTGGAGGGGTGGGACGGGGAACTGGTGGTCATGAGGCAAACCCACGCGAGGGGGAGGGGCAGCGCTTTTGGACGGCGGCGCTGCCGGAATAGGGAAGGGGTCATTGTACATGTGACGTTTGTCACGATCCAATGTTCAGGGTTGATAAAAGGTGGCGCGGGGAGGATGTACGCTGCGGCGAGATATTGACTTGCGCTCAGGTAGAAACTAGGCTTAAAGAGACCAAAGCTCGCTGGAGTCGGTCTCATGATCCTTAACTGGAGCAGAGTCGGTGGAAGCAGCTATCCCCGTTTCCGGGTTGTCGTGTAACGTCCTGGTGCTGAACCGTCTGTACATGGCGGTTCGCGTGGTGTCCGCTCGCCGCGCTTTTTCGCTACTCCTTCGAAATCTGGCTGAGGTGGTGTCCGTCGAGGAGGCGGGTTACATCTCGTACGACATGGAGTCGTGGCTGGAACTGTCGCAGTTGAAGGCGCAGTTTGAGCGGGAGAACCATGATTTTGTGAGGACGGTGCGGTTTGAGATCGCAGTGCCGCGAATTGTGCGGTTGCTGAGCTACGACCGGCTGCCGCGGCAGGACGTGAAGCTGAACCGGCGGAACATTTATGCGCGGGATCATTCGTTGTGCCAGTATTGCGGGAAGAAGTTTCCGACGCAGGAACTGTCGCTGGATCATGTGATTCCGCGGTCGCTGGGGGGGAAGACGACGTGGGACAACCTGGTGTGTGCGTGCGTGTACTGCAATGCGAAGAAGGGGGGGCGAACGCCGTCGCAGGCGCATATGCATTTGATGAAGGTGCCGGTGAAGCCGAAGCGGAATCCGGTGATTAATTTGCGGTTGGGGTCGGATAAGTATGCGTCGTGGAAGCATTTTCTGGATCATGCGTATTGGTCGGTGGAGTTGAAGTAAGGCTTCCGCGCGGATCGTTGAAGTGAAGCGGAGAGCTCCGGATTTCCATCCGGAGCTCCTATTGTTTTTGCGGCTTGAGTTTTTCAAGCAGCGGCTTTGCGTCTCTTCGACATCTTCCACACAACCCAACCGAGGAGAAGCCAGGGGCCGAGGAAGAGGAGGCCGGTGAGGATGAGGTAGAGGGACCAGAGGAGTGCGGCGGCGGCGCTGGCGAGGGCGGCGCGGGTGGTGGCGAGGATGCCCTGGTTGCTGGCGACGAGGGCTTCGCGGCTGGTGAGGGTGAGGTCGATGCGCTCCCTGGCGAAGCGGGTGTCGGGGACCTGGGGGTCTTCGATGACCTGGTTTACTTTTTCGGTACCGCCGATGTCGTGGATTTGGTTGAGGACGGTCATGGTGGTGGCGACCGGGATGTCGGCGATGAGGTGGGCGGTGATGCGGCCGGAGGATTCTTTGCTGATGTTGTATTGAATGTGGGAGATGCCATCTTTCTGGAGCTGGGTGCGGAGGGTGTCGATGGCATGTTCGACGTTGTCGGTTTCGATGCCGAGGGTGGTGGTGCGGCGCGGGGGGAGGGCGTCGGCGGATTGGAGCTGGTCGATCTGGAAGTGGACTTTGGAATCGAGGGTGTTGGCGGTGTCGTTGGAGCGGGAGATGTTGCGGGAGAGGGTGTCGATGCCGGCGTCGGCGAAGGCTTTGTCAACGGCGGGGAGGGAGTCTCGCTTCACATCGAAGGCGAGAGTGGCATTGATGGTGCGGGGGTCGGATTGGTTAAGTTGGGAGGTGAGGATGCGGGCGTTGCCGTTGGCTTCGAGGGATTGGAGGGCGGCGATGAGTTTGTTGTAGGACTCGGGGACGGCCTGGGCGACGAGGGTGAGGGTGCGGGATTCGCGTGGGGGGACGGAGGCGGTGGAGACGATGCGAAGCTGGAGGCCGCGCTTGGCGGAGGTGACGTTGGCGGTGTCGGGGTTTTCGGAGAGGGAGGAGTTCATGACTTCGCCGAGGTTTCGGATGGACGCGAGGACGGCGTCGGCTTGATTGGCGGTGATGTCGGCGCGGATGTCGGCGGACATCTGTTCGGGCTGCTGGCCGTTGATTGAAGAGGTGACGATGCGGCCGACCGGCTTTTGCGGCGCGTCTTTGGCGTCGGGGGTGCGGCGGACGTCGTCGATGACTTGCGTGTAGGCTGCTTCGACGTTGGGGACGGCGATGGTGAGGACGGCGGTTTCGCGTGGGGCGATGTTGGCGAGGTTGTAGAGCGCGATGGTGAAGCGTGTTGGTTTTTGTTCGACTTCGACGCCGGGGGTGGGCGTGCCATTGCCGCCGGTGGTGGTTTGTTTGCGGTCGCGGTTGAACGCGGCGACGGTGCCGAGCTGTTTGAGCTGGGCGGCGACGAAGTCGGCTTTGTCGGGGGGGACTTCGGCGGTGATGGTGGCGGCGAACTGGCCGGCGTCGTGCTTTTTGAGTTCGCTGTCGATGATGCGGCCCTTGGCGTCGTCGATGATTTTCCGAGCGTCCGCGTATTTGGCTTCGACATCCTCGGTTTCGACGTTGAGGGAGACGTTTTCCTGTTCTTGCGCGGCGGTGGGGGTTTGGATGTCTTTTTCGTAGGCGGTGACGGTGAGGGTGGCCATGGAGACGAGGTTGTTGTAGTAGCGGATTTCGCCTTCGATTTTTTCGATGCGGACGCGGTATTCGCCGAGCTGTTTTTCGGCGGCGACGAGGTCCTTCACTGCGCCGTTGCCGGTCTTGATGATGTCGATGAGGCGGGATTCCATGGCACGGAGGGCGCGGAGCTCGGAATCGAGGTCGGTGTATTCCTTCGTGATGTCGGTGTCGCCGATCTGCTGCGATTTGAGATCGCCGAGGGCGCGGAGCTTCAGGAGAAGCCGGTCGAGGTGTTCGGGCGGGACGCGGAGGGTGATCGAGCCGCGCACTTTGCCGTTGGCGAGCTTGTCGGAGGAGGTGGAGGAGATGAAGCCGCCCTCTTCGTGGACGACGGAGGAGACGGTGGCGAAGGCATCATCGAAGGAGCGGACTTCGAATTCGACGGTACCGTTGCGGATGATTTTGCGTTCGGAGATCTCCGCGGAGCCGACGCTGGGGGTCGTTGGCGAGGGTTGCGTGCCCGCGGGACCAGGCGCATCAACGGGGCCGGCGACGCCTCCAAGGACGACCTGGTGGCTCACTTGGCCATTCTTGAATTCGCCACCAGCGCCACCGATTTGCGAGCTGCTGCTGGAAGATGCCTCGGCCAGCGTCGGAGCGGCGGCGGGAGACGCGGCAGCAACAGGCGTATTTCCGGCGTTGATGCCGGTGCCGGCGGCGAAACCGCCGAAGGCCCTTTGCTTCCCCTCCGCGTCGGCGAGCTGCTGTCCGGGGGAGAAGTAGTTGAGGGCTACTTCGCCGGCCTTCTGACCAGCAGCGCGGTCGACGCCAAAAGAATGGACGGTGGAATCGCCGGCGAGTCGTTTTCTGGCCACCTCCGTCGGTTCGGCGCGCGCTTCGAGGCTACGACGAGCGCTCCCGCCGACACTGATGCCAGCGTCGAGTTTGTCGGCGGGCATGCTGCGGGCATCACCCAGTCTTTCTTCCTGGGCGCCGCGCTTTGTGAGTTCTCCGCGGTACATGTTCGCGCCGTTGATATTGAGAGTGCCGCCCGTGTCCCTTGCCCCGTTTTCATCCTTCCCGCTGGCCGCAATTTGCTCCTGCAATTTGCGGATTGACTGCTCTGCGAAGCGCTGGCTTGTGCGCAGCTCGTTGTCAGTGCGGTTGAGTTCGGCGTTCTTTGCCTCGAGAGTTGCGTTCTTTGGTTCGAGATTCTCGATCTCGTTCTTTTGTTCGAGATTCTCGATCTCCCTGTCTCGATCGTTCTTCGCTCCCACCCCCAAGCGGTAACCGGCCGTGAGCCTGCCATCTTTCGGCGCAGCGAGGGCAGCAGCGGGCTTCGCATCAGACATCGGTCCGAAGGACAAATGATCGAAAAAGGCACTGACCGGGTTCACGATGCCGAGCGAATCGGATTGTGCAACGAGGTGTTCCGAGAGCGGATTGTTGAGAATGTTGTCGCGGGTGACGTACTGGGCGCCAACACCAGTGGCCGCAAGGGCGACGGCGGCGGCGATGGCGAAACCGGCGCGCTTGGCGAAGGGGTGCCAGTGGGTTTTCATTTCCTTCTCCCGGAAGTTGGTGATGAGGCGGTTTTCGAAATCGGCGTCGGGGATGAGCGGATCGAGCGTGCGGAGGAGCGTACGGTCGGCGTCGCGGGCTTCGGTGAAGGCGTCGAAGCAGTCGGGGCAGTTGTGGATGTGGGTGTCGAAGCGGGATTGTTCTTCGGGGGTGAGGCCGCCGGTGAGGGCGGTGGCGAGGTGCTCGTGGATCCAGGCGTGCTCGGTAGGGGGGAGATTGTCGGGTGGGTGAGAGGTCATTTGAGTTCTTTCGCTTGGGACATGCGTTCGCGTAGGAGGGCCATGCCGCGGTTGAGGAGGCCGCGGAGAGCGCCGTCGGAGAGGTTGAGTTGGCGGCGAATGGTGTTGTAGTCGGCGCCGGCGAGGTAGCGGAGGGCGAGGGGTTCGCGGTAGTCGGCGGGGAGGTCGTCGAGGAGTTTGAGGGCGTGGGTTCGGGCCTCGGTGCGTTCGAGTTCTTCGGGTGGGGCCGGGTCCGGGGCGGCGGCTTCTCCCTCCGCCGGTGGCCCCGATGGGTTCTTTCGTTTGAGGCGGTTTTCAGCGCGGGCGTGGTCGAGGGTGGTGTTGCGGGCGAGGGTCAGGAGCCAGGTGGTGATGCCGGCGGGGTCTTTGACCGTGTGGATGGATTTCCAGGCGGCGAGGAAGGTTTCCTGGGTGAGGTCCTCGGCCTTGTGGCGGTCGGGGAGGGTGTGGACGATCTGGGCGTAGACGATTCTGGCGGTGGCGCGGAGGAGTTGTTCGAAAGCGGTGCGGTCGCCGGATTGGGCTTTGCGGACGAGGGATGGGAGATCCGGGTCGGCGGTTGCGGGCACGTGTCCTCCTTCGTTGAAGATAACGATGTTGGACGGATGAGTGCGCGCGAAGTTCCCGGAATTTGTGTTTGCTGGGGGGGAGGGAACTAATGGGTTCAACTAAGGGTTTAGTTGTTCAGGCCGTCATCGCCGTGGTAGGTGAAGTAGTCGAAGTCGGCGTGATTGGTGGAGGGGTGGTTGGCGCTGGTGGTGTACATCGCGAGCATGACCCCGGTGAAGCCCCAGCAGGCGCGGGTGGTGAGGATGCGGCCGTCGGCTTTCTGGAGGGTTTTCCAGGAGGCGTTTTCGGTGCGATAGGAGAAGGCGTAGTCCTGGCCCCGGGCGGAGATTTTCAGTTCGAGGGGGGTGGCGGGGACGGGGGTTGTGGCGAGGAGGATTTCGGTGCCTTTTTCGCACTTGATGAGCTGGAGCTGCGGGCCGGTGGGGGTGAGGGTTTTGAGGAAACGGTAGTGGAAGTTGTTGTTGAGCATGACGAGGAGGCCGGCGGATTCGGTGTAGGTGGCGGGGGTGAAGTCGAGGCGGGTGGTGGCGGAGAAGTTTTCGTGCTGCTGGCGGCGGCCGATCCAGGTTGGGTTGACGAGGTCGGTGACTTGCTCGGGGCGGGTGTGGAGGCTGAGCCAGCCGGGACGGTCGGTGAGGGAGTAGAAGGTTTCGTGCGGGGTGCGGAGGAATTGGTATTGGAGACCGAGAGTGGCGGAGGTGAAGTCGTCTTTCTCGGGAGTCGGGGGGAACGGGTGGGGTGGGAGGTTGGGAGCGGTTTCGGTGAATTGGAGGTGGCCGACGTTGGGGCAGATGATGGGCCAATCGTTTTGCCAGACGATGGGGGCGAGGAAGGTTTCGCGGCCCATGTTGTAATCCATGCCGCCGCCGTAGGGACGGGTGGCGAGGCAGACGAGCCACCATTCGCCGTTTTGGGTTTGGACGAGATCGCCGTGGCCGGCGCATTGGATGGGGAAGGTGTTGCCGAGGTGGCGGTGGGTGAGGATGGGATTGCGGTTGAAGAGTTCGTAGGGGCCGGTGATGGATGTGGAGCGGGAGACGGTGATGGCGTGTTCTTCGGCGGTGCCGCCTTCGGAGATAAGGAGGTAGTAGTAGCCGTTGGCTTTGTAGAGGTGTGGGCCTTCGCACCAGACGGCGCCTTTGACGGCGCCGCCGCGTTCGACGACGGTTTTTTTGCCGGTAAGGGCGAAGGTGTGGAGGTCGATGGGTTGGATGAAGATTTCGTGTTCGCCAACGTAGGCAGCGCCGCCGGTGGGGTCTTCATTGCCGATGTACCACGCGGAGCCGTCATCGTCGAAGAAGAGGGCGGGGTCGATACCGGTGACGCCCTTGATTTTGTGGGGTTCGGACCAGGGGCCGGCGGGGTTGGTGGCGGTGACGATGAAGGTGCCGAGGGAGCCGACCATGAGGTTTGCAACGTAGAAGGTGCCGTCATGGTAGGCGATGGTGGGGGCGAAGACCCCTTCGGAGGGTTTGAGTTTGTCGAGCGGGCATTGGGAGGGGGAATTGAGGACGTAGCCGATTTGTTGCCAGTGGACGAGGTCCTTGGAGTGGTGGATGGGGATGCCGGGGTAGTACTCGAAGGAGGAGTTGACGAGGTAGTAGTCGTCGCCGACGCGGCAGACGGCGGGGTCGGGGTAGAAGCCGGGGAGAATGGGGTTGTGGAAGGTGTGTTGGGTGGTCGTGCTGGTGGATTGTGGCGCGGCGTTTTGCGTGTTGCAGGCGGTGAGGAAGGTGAGGGCGCACAGGGCGGGGGTGAGTTGTTTGAGCATGTTTCCTCCGTTGCGGCGGCGAGAGGTGAGCGGTTGGGTGGCCGAAGGGGAGGATATGGTAAACGTTTACCTTGGTCAAAAAGTTTGTTTGAGAAAGTGGCCGCTTACGCGGGGGAGTGCCGGTGGTTCGAAAGAGAGTTGACCCCTCGCTCACGCTTGGGATTCTGTTTGGTGGGGGGATCAGGCGGTGGGTTGGTAGTCCCAGGAGTCGACGAGGGAGGTGATGCAGGCGTCGACGGGGAGGTCGGAGGGGTTGGCGGCTTCGCGGCCTTCGACGTAGGTGACGATGGAGCCGACGCCGGCGGAGTTGGTGCAGTCGAGGGCGATCACGATCCAGCGGATGGGGTTCTGGTGGAAGTCGATGGGTTGGAGGAGGAGGAGTTTCTGGGATTCGAAGCCGGGAAGGCGGATGCGGGCTTCGACGTTACCGATGACTTTGGCCATGTACATTACAGCGCGCCTCCGTTGCGGGTCTGGATGGAGGTTTCGGTGAGGATGGCGGCGACTGAGAGGCGGATGGGGCAGTCCTTGCCGGCGTTGAGGAGGCGCTGGGTGCCGAGGCCGTCCCCGGAGACGAGGACGCGCTGGTGAAGGCCAGCGCCGAGGGTGTCGACGGCGATTTGTGCGAGGCCGTCGGGTTTGTTCGTGAGGGGGTTGATGGGTTGGACGATGAGCATCTTGCCCTTCGTGAGCGAGGGATGCTTGATGGTGCTGGTGACGGTGCCTTGAACGATTCCGGTCCACATGGGGGAAAAAACTCAAAACGCAAAACTCAAAACACAAAACCCTGGCATGGGCGCCGTCAGTCTTTTTTGAAGACGACCTGTCCGTTGGCGTCGATGCGGTCGATGAGGGCGATGACGACGGCGTCGGTGGCGGTGGCTTTCATGGAGGGGGCCATGCGGGCGGAGGAGCCCTGGGAGACGGCGACGAAATCGCCTTCGCGAGCGCCGAGGTCGTCGTTGGCGACGAGCATGGTGTTGCCCGGGACGAGTTGGCCGTCCTTGAGGACATGGGCATGGACGATGATGAGCTTTTTGCCTTCGAAGCCGGGGTCTTTGATGGTGGCGACGACGGTGCCGAGGACTTTGGCGATGATCATGAGATAAACGCTCCTGTGAGGGGGTGGATTATCGCAGGAAGGGGCGAGGGCTGCCAGTGGGCGAGGTGCTGATTCATCCCCACCTGACTGTACGGTTTAGCTGAAATTGCAAAGTGCGCATAAAGACGGCTACCTCTGGAAGTTGCAAAGCAGCCAGGAGGCAGCCGTCATGAAACTGCAGGAAGCAGTCGAGCCGTTTATCCGCACCA
>JBQCGD010000053.1:0-6177 GCA_051955985.1 Phycisphaerae bacterium
TGCTCCCGATGCTTCATCTTCTGGAAACCCACACGCTGGAGGAGATTCGCAAGTTGGCTCGTGCCACACTCCCTCCCACGCTCCTTCCGCCCGCCCTCGCAAACGATCAAGATACCGGATAACTGTGTAGATACCTTTGGCTTCCACGCCGTGGGGATTGTGGACTCGCGCCGCGCAAACCCGTCTTTCGCGACTTTTCAAAGGCCCCATTCGTCACTTCCCCTTCCCCTCCTTCCCCTCCTTATCCTCCGTCCGCAAATTCTCCAGCAGCTCCGCCACCCTGCTTTGCACCTCCTGCGTCGCCGTCACCGTAATCATTCCATGAAAATCACCGATGGAGTTCCCGTTCCCTCGATTCGCCGCCCAGGATCCCGGGTCCACCGTCCCCGTGATCAACGCTTCCAGTTTCGCGGTCTCCACATCCATCGGCGACGCCCCCTGGAAAATCGGTTGCCCCGGCTGCGCCGGTCCTGCATCCACCATCGCCTTCCCCACAAGGTCTCGCACGTTGTACACCCGCACCACCTTCTCCATTGACCGCGGCGCCCCATTCTTGGCCAGCATCTCGCTCGGCGCAATCATCAGCACGTTGTCCGAAAACTCATACCCAATCGACGAATTCACCTGTTCCAGCACCACGTCCAGCACCTTGTGCAGCGGAACGTTCTTCACGTGGATCGTCACCGGCATTCTCTTGTCCACGCCCATGTTGTTGATCAGCGCCTGCCAGTTCACCACCACGTTTAACCCTGTGTTGTCCGCCAGGTACTGCAGCACTTTTTCCAGCGGCTGCCCGTCCATCGAAATGTCCGGAATCACGGTATCTAGCGCCTTCGCCCTCGCATCCGGCTGCGTCGCCGCCGCCGGGAACAACTTCGGCGCAGCCGCCCCCGCTTCCGCCGCCACCACCGTCACCGCGCTCGTCAGCGTCGCCGCTCCCACCGCCAGCAACATCCCCACCGCCGGCACCGCCAGCCACGCCGGTCTCTTCCGAAATGCCGCGATCATCTGGATTCTCCTCTTAAAGAAGGCCTTCGTCCCAATCACACCCACCGCCGCCGGCGAGCGAAAGCTCGCCCGCCGCGCAGCGCCATCAAACATCTTCAAAAGCGTTTCCCCATACGCCCCCGCCTCCCCCGTCGCCATCACCACCTGCTCGTCGCACGCCAACTCCCGATCCGCCCGCACCCGCGGCCACACCAGCCACGCCACCGGATTAAACCAGTGCACCGCCCCCAGCACCGCCATCCAGTAATTCACCAGCACATCATTCCGCCTCAGGTGCGCACACTCATGCAGAAACACAAACTCCCACTCCCGATTCGTCAATTCCCCAACCAATCGCCCCGGCACCACCATGACCGGCCGCCACCACCCCACCAGCGCCGGACTCCCCATCTCCTCCGACACCACCACCGGCACTTCCCGATCCACCCCCATCACCCGGCGCGCCTCCACCAGCCACGCCCGCACATTGCCATCCTCCAGAGCCGCACTCCGCTTCACCACCCCACGCACCCGCCACATCGAAACCACAACTCGCACCCCCATCACCCCAACTCCCAACAAATACGCCCCAACAACCCACCCACAAACCCCGCCATAAAGCCCGCCGTCTCCGACGGCGCGGGCAGAAACTCTCCCACCTGCAACCCCTCCGCGCGTCGCCGTGTGAGCCTCGCTGACATGAGAAACCCGAACCTCCCGCACCACCGGCGACCGCGGCACCCAGTTAAAAACACTCAACCGACTCTCCGGCAACGCCACCCCGCTCAACCTCACCAGCACCAGCAGCCACAACGCAAACCGCCACCGCGCCGGCAACTTCTTCCGCACCACCCACTGAAACCCCACCACCATCACCACCAGAAACGTCGCATGCCACGACGCATCCAGAATCCCGTAAATCGACGGCACATACCACCACATCACTTCTTCTCCTTCCCGGCGCCATTCAAGACCGCCCGCAGCTCCCGCAACTCCTCCGCCGACAACCGATCCTTCGCCTCATTCAAAAAATGCACCACCGCCGGCGCCGCATTCCCATCAAACACCCGCGACAAAAACGACCGCGACTCCTCCCGCACCACCGCCTCCTTTCCCACCTTCGCCCGATACTGATACGCCCCACCCCCCGCTTCCCGCGTCTCCACCGCCCCCTTCTTCACCAACCGCGCCAAAAGCGTCCGCACCGTCCGATGATGCACCCCCCTCTCCCCCGCCACCGGCTCAATCACCTCCCCCGCCCCCAGCCACGCCCCCTCCCGCTCCCACAACACCTTCATCACCCCCCACTCCGCCTCCGAAATCGCCGGCAACTTCACCACATCACACCTCCATTACTACACCCGTAGTCACAACCTTACTACATGTGTAGTCACAAGGCAACGAAAATCCTCAATATTTATCGCCCCCATCCCCAATCGCCGAAAATCCCTGTAACCACACCCCCGCACGCCTCCACCATCTCACCGGAGGATCACAATCATGCCCTGTCATCCGCGTCCGTCCACGTTCATCGCCGGCGCCCTGCTCGCCCTCTTCGCCGCAACGCGCACCCTCGCCGCACCCTACACCTCACCACCCCCAACCCACGAAACCACCGAACTCCGCCAAACCTGGCACGACCCCGCCCGCAACCGCGACATCCCCCTCCTCCTTGTCTACCCCAAAGACCTCACCACCTTGCCCGCCGGCTCCGGTAGGGGGGCTGACAAATATCCCATCATCCTCTTCTCCCACGGCCTCGGCGGATCCCGCGAAACCTACCGCACCTACGGCGAGGCCTGGGCCAAAGCCGGCTACATCGTCCTCTTCCCCCAGCATATCGGCTCCGACACCTCCGTCATCGGCCCCAAAATGCTCCAGATGCTCAGAGGCCAGGGCGACCTCCAACCCTTCCTCGACCGCGTCGCCGACATCCATTTCCTCATCGACCAACTCCAAGCCGCCGCCAACCACAACCCCACCGCCCCCAACCACAACCCCACCGCCCCCAACATCCCCGGCCTCGCCGATCACCTCGACCTCACAAAAATCGGCATGTCCGGCCACTCCTTCGGCGCCATCACCACCCAGGCCATCGCCGGCCAGCACTACGCCACCGCCAACCTCGCCGACCCCCGCGTCAAAGCCGCCATCGCCATGTCCGGCTCCGGCTCCAAAGACCTCGACCAGGACGCCGCCTTCAAAACCATCAAAATCCCCGTCTTCTACCTCACCGGCACCGAAGACCACCTCGGCATGATCGGCGCAGGCTCCCGCCGCACCCCCTTCGACCACTCCTCCCACACCGACACCTTCCTCCTCAACCTCACCGGCGCCAACCACATGACCTTCGCCCCCTTCGGCCGCGCCGCCGGCAACCCCTCCCGACAGAAATTCCAACCCCTCATCCTCGAACTCACCACCGCCTTCTGGGACGCCTACCTCAAAGATCTCCCCGCCGCAAAAACATGGTTCAACACCGACCTCCCCGCCGAAGTCGGCCCCCGCGGCAAATTCGAATCCAAGCACCCCGCCCCCGCCCCATCGCACCCCCTCACCCATGCCGCTCCCGCTTCCGCTGCGCACACCGATCAATAATGATCGCCGCCGCCAGCACCAGCCCCGCATCCTCCCCCTCCGCAATCTCCACCCCATACGTGTCCGTCATCCGAAAAAACTTCGTCGACACCCGCGCCACCTCTCTCCCCCCGCGCGCAAACGAATAATTCCACGACATCACATCCCCCGTCGCCACCATGTCGTTCCCCGACGGCCCGATCGGCGCCGCATCCACATCAAACGCCGTATGAAAAAACGTGAACAACTCCTCCTTCACCACCGCCGCCAACTCCCCCCCGCTGTATAACTGATACGTCGGCCCCCACGACAGCACCTTCTGCTCAATGTACACCACCTCGTTCCCCGCCCCATCCATCAACGACAGCTTATCCCCCCACGAGAACACCTTCCCCTTCACCACAAACGCCACCGCCCCGTTCTCATCAGTGATCGTGTAGTCATGCCCCAGCGACCACATCTTCTGCTTCAACAGGTATCTCATGCGCAGCCCTTCAATAGTGGAATCGTTCCGTCACACCGCGACATCCCCTCTTGCCGCCCGCACAGTATAATCCCAAAATCGTTCACCCTTTCCGAAAGGCCCGCCATGCCCGCCAGACTCTGCGAAAGAAAATGCCAGCCCCTCCCCCCCGGCGCCCCCGCCCTCACCGACGCCCAGATCAATCTCCTCCTCCCCGAAGTCCCCAACTGGTCCATCGTCAACAACGTCCTCCACCGTACCTTCAAATTCAAAAACTACTACGAAGCCCTCGCCTTCGTAAACGCCACCGCCTTCATCTCCCACCGCGAAGACCACCACCCCGACATCGACCTCGGCTACAACAAGGTCACGATGCGCTACTCCACCCACTCCGTCGGCGGTCTCTCCGAAAACGACTTCATCTGCGCCGCCAAAATCAACCAACTCCTCCCCTCCCTCACCAACGACTAAACCGCGCCCAATTACCAATTACCAGCGCCCCCCACGCGCCGATAAACCGTCCACGCCTGCCCCGACAACTCCGACGCCCCAAAATACTTCACCCGCTCCCACTCAAACCCATCCGCCTTCAACCGCGCCGGCCCCTCCGCGTCATACCCCTCGCTATGCACGATATACCAGTCCGGCACAAAAAATCCCACATCCTCATGCTTGATGTACGACACCGGCCGCTTCCCCGTTATCCCCCGATAATAAAGCACCTCCACCTGCCCCCGAAAATCCACGCTCGACGCCACGTTCAAAAACGGCCCCGGCGTCGAGGCCGCAATGTACCGCAACCCCGCCATCACGCCCCCGCGCCCCACCTCCAGAAACTCCCAGTACATCGCCCCCTCTCCCGCCAAAAACAACCCCATCAACCCAACCCCCACCCACATCCATCGCCCCCGCATCACCCGCACCCCCCACACCGCCGCCGCTAAATAAACGAACGGCACGATCACCAGGAAATACCGCGGTGAAAAAAACGCCGGCGTCACAAAAAACGCACAAACCACCGGCCCCACCACCACCAGCCCCACCGCCGACCCCAGCCAATCCCCCTCCCTCACCCACCGCCACACCTGCCACCCCACCACGCCGATCACCGGCACCAGCAAAATCCAAACGCTCCCCACACCCTTCCCCGGCCACCCAAACGACAACGCCATCAACCGCGCCATCCCCCGCCCCAGCGACATCACCGGCCCCCCAAGTTCCTGCACCTCCCGCAAATCCACCCACCACAACCACCCCATCACCCCCGCCGGTATCGCATTCATCCCCGCCCACCCCAGCACCCCGCGCACCCGATGCCCCTTCCGCATCAACACATCCACCAGCGACCCTGCCGCCAGTGGCCCCCACACCAGCACCGCCGTCAAATGCGACAACACCCCAAACCCCACCGCCCCCCCCTACAAAATCCCCATCCCCCACGTCCGCGTCTCCATCCACGCACCAAGCGCCCCGCACGCCGCCACCATCCCCAGCACCGCCCCGCTGTACCCCCGCGCCTCCGACGAAAAATGAATCAGCGGATAAGAACACGCAACCATCCCCGCATACACCCACGCCACCCCCTTCCCGCGCTGCGACCCCAGCCACCACGCCGCCACAATCGTCAACACCCCGCAAACAATCGAAAACCCCCGCAGCACCACCGGATCCGTCTCCCCATGCACCAGGTACAAATACAACGAATTCAAATAATGATTGTTATCCCAGTGAATCCCCGTAAACACTTCCCACGGCGACTTAAGCTTCCGCACCGTGTTCAACGAAAGAATCTCATCCAGCCAGAACTCATTCCGCGCCCCCAACCACCGCAACACCCCCCCAACCACCATCAACCCCGCCAACCCCGCCACCATCCACAAACCCCCAAGCCCACCGCTTCCACGCCCTGGGGATTTCAAATCATCCCCGCGCACCCCCGCTTCGCCCAACCGTTGATCACCCGCACTCGTCTCCATCCCCCGAATCCTACCCCAAATCCCCACCCAATCCCACGCTCCAAACCTCCTCCCCACTCGCGCCTTTTCCCCCGTCCACGGTCCCGGTCAGCCGGTGATCGAAGATCAACGCGTTCAGCCCCGCTTGACGCCGCCCGGGGGCCGGGCGGGCGGGGGGGGCGGGGCGCCGCGCGC
>JBQCGD010000054.1:0-33039 GCA_051955985.1 Phycisphaerae bacterium
TGACCCGGCTCATCGCATCGAGCCGCACACGTTCCTTTGCCGACATTGTCAGTTTTTCCATCCTGGCCGGTATACCCCGGCCTTCGGTGGGTGACACTTCTACTTCGGCTAAGGGGTGACAATTCTACTCCGGTACAACACCACAGAATTCCGTCCATTTCGTGACTGCCCTCCATGCTCTAAAATCCCCGCATGCCTTCTGTTCTTCCCATCGACGTTCTGCCGGCCCGGCCCGGCCCGGCCCCGCTCGACCTCCTCCACGCCGTCTCGTCAGGGCCCTTGCCCGCCGGCGAATGCACCCTCCTTCACTCCGCGACCAATGCCGCGTTCTCCGTCCTGGCGCGTCATCCCTTTGCCACGGTCGAAGTCGATGCCGCCGGCGTGCCGCACTTCCATCAAGCGCTTCCCTCGGGACTATCTCCCCTCGACGCCCTTCAGCATGTCATCGAGCAGTACGATTTCACCGCCCCGCATCCGCTCATTGGATGGCTCGGTTTCCTCAGCTACGATCTTGCCCACAGCCTCGAATCGATCGGCCAGGCGCCGCGCGACAACGTCTTCTCCTGGCCTCTCCTCCGGTTTTCCCTCTACCAGCATTACCTGCTTTACGACCACAGCACCGGGCAATGGACCCCGATCTGCCTCGCAGGCAGTCCAAGCCAACTTCAAAAATTCTGTGACGACCACTTCAACACCGTGCCTCCCGGGAACTCTCCGCCCATTGCAGCGGCCGTTCTGCAGGAGACGTCCAGGCATGATTACATTCGAAAAATCCGGAGGACCCAGGAATACATCGCCGCCGGCGACATTTACCAGGCCAACATCGCCCAGCGCTGGATCCTCGAAACCCGGGACACGCCTCACGCCATCTATCGCCGCCTCTGCCAATACTCTCCCGCCGATTTCGCCGCCTACCTGCAATTCACCGGCACCGACGGCCAACCCCGCCATGCCCTCTCCGCATCGCCCGAGCTCTTCCTGCTCGTCGACAACGGCCGCGCCGCGACCCGCCCCATCAAGGGCACCCGCCCACGCGATCCAGCCGATCCCGCGCGAGACGAACAACTCCGCTCCGAACTCCTCGGCTCCGAAAAGGACAAAGCCGAACTCGCCATGATCGTCGATCTCCTCCGGAACGACCTCGGCCGCGTCTCCCGGTTTGGCTCGGTCGAAGTGACTGTCCCCCGGCAGATCGAACAGCACCCCACCGTCTGGCACACCGTCGCCATGATCCAGTCGACGCTCCGCCCCGATGCCACCCTGGCCGATCTCCTGCGCGCCCTCCTCCCCGGCGGCTCCATCACCGGCGCCCCGAAAATCCGCGCCTGCCAGGTCATCAACGAACTCGAAGCCTTCCCGCGCACCCTCTACTGCGGCAACATCGGCATCATCGGCCCCCGCGCCCGCTCCCTCGCCCTCAACATCGCCATCCGCACCATCCTCATGACCGGCCGCCGCGCGCACGTCTACGCCGGCGCCGGCATCGTCGCCGATTCCACCCCGGAGCAGGAATACGAAGAAACCCTGCACAAAGCCGCCGCCATGTTGCGGGCACTCGGCATGAAATCGCAATGACCCGCAACGCTACAGGGCCGCTTTCGCCGCCTGGATGAAGTCGCGAAGTTTCACCGGGTCCTTGATGCCCGGCTTGCCCGGCACTTCCACACCGGATGACACATCCACCGCGTACGGCCGCGCAATGCGGATGGCGTCGGCAACGTTCTCCGGCGTAAGGCCGCCGGCAAGAATGATCGGGGGGAGACCGTTGAGCTCGCCCGCTGCTCGCGCTTCAGTGATCCATCGCCAGTTGAAAGACTCCCCCGTGCCGCCGAGTTTTGCACCGGAAGCAACATCCAGAACAACCGCCTGCGGGCGAAACCGCAGCCCCGCAAGGTGAGCGGGAATTGCCGCCACCGTTGCGCGCTCGGAAACATGGATCACCGTCCACCACGGCGCCCCCGCGGGACCCCACCGCCAAGGCTCAAGCCCCTGCACATTCCCATACCACTGCTTCGTTTCGATCGACCACTCGATTTCCGCCCACGCGTCCGGCGGGTCCCCCTCGCCGCCGGTGTGCGCCAGCCCCCCCGCGTTAAAGAGGCCCACCGGTTCAACCAGGGGAAGAGTGACCTTGAGTATTTCGGTAGCCTGAGGAATCGTCAGCTTGCGCGGGCCGCCGACGAAATTGAGACCAATCGCGTCCGCACCGCACTCGGCAGCGCGCAACGCGTCGTCGGGGCACGTGATGCCGCAAATCTTTACACGAGTAAAGGCCATGAAACGATTCTAGCATGGCCAATCTGAACGGCCAGCACTGATCAAACCGCCGCCGCTTCCGCCGCCGCCGCCCCCTGCCGCGCACGGAACTCCTCCACCGTCAGCGACAGCCACACAATAAACCCCTCAATATCCTGCAGCGGCTTGGCAATGTAAGCGTCCGCCCCCGAAGCATTCAAAAACCGGTCCGCATCCCCCGCCATGCAATGGGCGGTCAGCAGCACCACCGGCGGCGTCGGGTTGCATTGCAACTTCTTGATCTGCCGCGTCAATTCGAGTCCGTCCACCGGTTCGCCGTGAAGCGTGGAATTCGTCAGGGTGATGTCCATGAGAATCAGGTCGACCGTGCAGGAGCGGACGATATCCAGGATGTCGTCGCCGTTTTCCTCGAAGATGCCGTCGATGCAGCCGGAGAGTTTGAAAATGTTGGCGAGGACGAGCTTGTTGCCTGGATCGTCTTCGACCGCCAGAACGCGATAGCGCTGCATGTGACTTCCCTTGTACGTCGCGCCCGAACTGCCCTTCACAGGCGCTTCCCGACGATATGTCGCTTCTTGGACCGGCAAGCTCTACTATGCGATTCCCGGACCAGATCCGCACCGTATACTCCAACGCCCCCACAACAGAGGGAGTTCCCGCAGTTTTCTCCCCGCTTTTTACCCTCGGCATTCCAGTTGGGCCGGGGTTGACAGTGCACGCGTGCTGCGACAAAAAAGACGCTGCCTGACAGAGTGCGACGGGTTGTCGTCAACGCCGCCACCCCGCGATCGGTACTGTCCGGCAGTGCTTGAGCCCCTCCCGCGTTATGATACGACGACGCTCCCCGCCGCCTCGTCGCCGGAGCCTTGGAGAAGGTGAAAGGAACCCGCCATGTTTGATGTCCGCTCCCAACTCGGGGTCCAGAGCTGGTGCTTCCGCAACTTCAAAACCCCCGCCGCCCTCATCGAGCAGATCAAAGCCATCGGCCTCTCCCGCGTCGAACTCTGCGCCGTCCACGCCGACTTCAACAACGAGGCCTCCTTCGAAGCCACCATCGCCCCCTTCAAAAACGCCGGCATCCAGATCACCAGCATCGGCGTCCAGACCTTCGCCGGCAACGAACAGGCCGAGGAAAACTGGTTTAAATTCTGCAAGCTCGCCGGCGCCAAAATGATCAGCGCCACCTTCGACGTCGCCTCCGTCCCCCAGTCCTACCGCATCGCCGAAAAACTCGCCCAGAAATACGACATCGTCCTCGGCATTCACAACCACGGCGGCTACGACTGGCTCGGCAACGCCATGATCCTCAAGCACACCTTCGGCTACACCAACGACCGCATCGGCCTCTGCCTCGATTCCGCCTGGTGCCTCCAGGCCGGCGAAGACCCCGTCAAATGGGCCGCCGAAACCTTCGCCCGTCGCCTCTACTCTACCCATATCAAAGACTTCATCTTCCACCGCGATGGCAAACCCGAGGATGTCGTCGTCGGCACCGGCAACTTGAGACTCAGGGAGTTCATGGCCGCCGTGCTCAAATCCTCCCGGCTCGCCGCCGTGACGCTCGAGTACGAAGGCGATGTCGAGAATCCCGCCCCAAAGCTCAAGGAATGCGTCGAACGCGTGGCGTCCGTCGTCTAAGGAGCCGCTGACCTCCCATGAAGAACAGCACCCTCATCCCGCCATCCCGCAAGCGTCTCACCAGCATCCGCCTGTGGCGCGCCGTCACCGCCGGCGCACTGCTCAGCGCTCTCTCCGCATGCCAGGGCGGCCCTTCTCCCGCCGACAACGCCCCCACCCTCGTCCTCAGCCGCGACCCCGCCCAGCTCCTCTCCATCCTCGCCAGCGCCAGCAATCCCGACGATTCCCGCCAGCACGCCGACAAGCTTCTCATCGAGCAGAAAGGCAAAACGGATCCCGCCCGCCTCGATGTCCTCGAGCAACTCCTCTATGCCCCCGGCCACTCCGAGGCCATGCGCATCTACGCCCTCGACCAGCTCGCCGACGCCAACCCCGCCCGCGCCGGCCACGCGCTCGATCTCTACCTGCCGCGCTTCGAAGGCCCCGTCCTCGATCACGCCTGCCAACTTGCCGCCGCCCTCGGCGATGCACGCCTCACCGCCCCCCTCACCCGCTCGCTCGCCCGCATCGCCAGACCCGCCTACCAGAAGCAGCCGCCCGACGAATTCCACCATCGCCCGGAGTGGTCCGCCATCCAGAAACTCGCCGGCAAGGAACCACCAGACGCCTTCTACGACCTCATCGCCGACGCCACCAACCCTGATGTCCGCATCGCCGCCCTCGATATCCTGCAGGCCCTCCAGCCCCCGGAAACCATCGCCGGCGCCATCAACAAGATGGACCGCCATGACCCGTGGCTCGATGACCTCCGCTGGTACCTCGCTCTCTTCAACACCCCCCCGGTGGGCGCGAATGAGAACGCGTGGATGCGCTACCTCCACCGCCCCGAGTTCGCCCCGCTGATCGATCGCGCCGCCCAGCGCCATCGCCTGCTGCAAAAGCCCTCGAGCGTTCCGTACCTCTTCGCCCCGCGCTTCATCGCCGTTCTCGCCTACGCCGGCGACGCCGACATTTCCGCCGATCCCCAGGCCCTCCGCGAGAAAATCGAAACCCGCCTCGCCGGCCTGAAACACATCAAGCGCCCGCCGCAGTACGCGCACGCCCGCGATGACATCGACGAAACACTCGACGCCAACCAGGCTAAACTCTCCCGCTGCGACTACCTCGCCATCGACCTCCTCCTCGATGCCCTCCAGAACCCCGCCACAATCGCCGAGTTCAACCGCCAGGGTCTCGACGATCTCTCCGACACATCCACCGAGCACGGCGGCCTGCTCTCCCTCCAGAACATCAACGCCCCCAGGCTCATGATCACCCCCTACGCCCCCTTCTACGCCTCCAACGATTTTCAGTACATCGCCTCCGACAAGCTCCTCGAAGAAACCGTCAAAGGCATCGCCCAGTACCACTTCCACTTCCAGCAGATCCACAACGAAGAACGCGCCGGCCCCGGCACCGGCGACCTCGACTACGTCCGCGCCCAACATTGCAACGCCGTCGTCATCACCAGCATCGACACCCGCAAAATCAACATCGACTACTACACCCCCGACGGCGCGGTAATCGACCTCGGCGTGTACGAAGCGAAATGAGTCTTAGGCGACATATGCGAAGAAAACTGCAGACAGTCCTGATCGCCTGTTTATTCCTGTCGCCACTGGTGCGCGGAGAAATCCCAGCATCTCAACCTCACAAACCCACCCTCGCCGTCCTCCCTTTCTTCGCTGCTTCCGAAAAAGACAAGCCGCTCGCCGAAAAAATGCGCTTCGCCGTCAGCCAGAAAATGTCCAACGACGCCAACGGCGGCAATCAGTTCGACCGCCTCGACAACGTCCAGGTCGAACAACTCATCTCCGCCCTCCAGCTCCCCTGGGAAACCTACACCCCCGACACCCTCCCCTCCGACGACGATCTGCAAAAACTCCTCTCCACCCTCAGCGTCGACAAAACCATCCTGGGCTGGGTGAAAAACCGCACCCTCACCCTCCGCCTCTACGACGGCCAAACTCTCACCAAAACCACGTCCATCCAGATCCCCTCCGACAAGGAATCCCCCAAGGCCGCCGTCGAAAAAATCCTCACTGATCTCACCGGCGTGCAGTTCGCCCAGCTCCGCCTCGTCGAAGCCGACCACTCCAACCCCGCCGTCGAAAAGCGTTTCGCCGAGCGCCCCAACCTCGTCCCCGATCCCGGCTTCGAACTCGCCGCCACCACGCCCGACCACCTCGCCGTGAACTGGCACAAGATCCTCGCCGCAGAAGACAAGCCCGTCCCGCTCATCACCGCCGACGCCGCCAATAATCTCCCCGAAGACTCCGTCGCCATCGTCCCCAAATCCGTCGCGGGCGATTCCAAAGATTCCAGCGGCCGCTGCCTCATGATGCGCATGTCCAAGCACATCGCTGAAAACAACGGCCTCGCCTGCATCTCCACATGGATCCCCGTCGACAACGGCAAAAAATACCGCTTCGCCGTCCGCTACCTCTCCAAAGGCCCCACCGCCCGCCTCTTCCTCAAAGGCTTCGGCTACCAGCCCGATCAATACGGTGGGGGGGCACAGAAAAACGACCCCGAAGCCACCCGCCGCCAGTTCTACGAAGCCGAAGTACTCCCCCGCAAAAAGAACGCCGCCTGGCAAACCATCGACATGGACATCACCCCCTCCCCCCTCAAACCCACCTACCCCAAAATCGAGTGGATGCGCCTCGACCTCTACATCTACCTCACCCCCGGCGACATCTTCTTCGACGATGTCACCTTCAAAAAAATCGACCCCTGAGCTCCCCCCTGCAGCACGACGCCCGCGCCTCGGGCGGCGCGGGGCCGGGTGCTTCGATTGTCAAAAGACGCTCCGAACAAGCCCCACAACCGCCCGCACTGAATTTGCGTTACACCCCCGCACCCCCTACGATGATCCCTCCATCGCCAGCGGGCGATTCTTCACAAATTCCGGAGATTTCAAGCCGTGGACATCGCCGTTCTTCGCAAGCAGTTCACCACCCTCTTCCCCGACGCCAACCCAGCCCACCTCGTCGCCGTCCGTGCCCCCGGCCGCGTCAATCTCATCGGCGAACACATCGATTACAACGACGGCTTCGTCTGCCCCATGGCCATCGACAAGTCCACGCTTATCCTCTGCACCCCCCGCACCGACGGCAAAATCCGCATGCACTCCGTCTACGCAAAAGAAACAGTCGAGTTCCCCATCGACCGCGAAGTCCCCAAGGACGGCCCCGCCTGGGCCCTCTACCCCAAAGGCGCCGCCGAAGCCATGCGCCAACGCGCCAAGATCACCAAGGGCATGAACGCCCTCGTCGATTCCGACGTCCCCCTCGGCGGCGGCCTCTCCTCCTCCGCCTCCTTCGAAGTCGCCACCGCACTCGCCCTCCTCACCCTCAACGACAAAACCATGGACCTCGTCGAGCTCGCCCTCGCCTGTCAGTGGGCCGAACACAACTACCCCGGCATGCCCTGCGGCATCATGGACCAGTTCATTTCCGCCATGGGCAAAAAAGGCCACGCCCTCCTCATCGATTGCCGCGACCGCTCCACCCGCCAGGTCCCCCTCGATGATGCCAACCTCCGCGTCGTCATCTCCAACTCCAACGTGAAGCACGAACTCGTCGCCGGCGAATACACCGCCCGCCGCCACCAGTGCGAAGCCGCCCTCGCCTACATCCAGCGCAAACACCCCGACATCAAATCCCTCCGCGATGTCAGCATGGATCTCCTCGAAGACTGCCGCCTCGGCATGGACCCCACCTGCTTCCGCCGCGCCCGCCACGTCATCACCGAGATCGCCCGCACCGCCCACTTCGCCGACGCCCTCGCCAAGCGCGACTACTCCACCTGCGGCGAATACATGTACGACTCCCACGCCTCCCTCCGCGACGACTACGCCGTCTCCTGCCCCGAACTCGACGCCCTCGTCGACATCGCCCGCCAGGTCCCCGGCGTCTTCGGCGCCCGCATGACCGGTGGCGGCTTCGGCGGCTGCATCGTCGCACTCACCACCGCCGCCGCTGTCGATTCCCTCACCAAGGCCATCGACGCCGAATACCCCAAACGCGCCAACGGCAAAAAAGCCACCACCTTCGCCACCGTCGCCTCCGAAGGCGCCCACGCCCAACCCCTCAAATAACCCTTCCCTTCACATCAAAACCGCACCACAATACAAGAGCCCAGGGATTGACTCGAATCTATCCCTCGGCTCTTTCCTTATCGCACCCTGTTTTTTCACCGGACTCCTCAAAATGCCGGCCCAACCCACCGCCCTCCTCGTCCTCGGTATGCACCGCTCTGGCACCTCCGCCCTCACGCGCATCCTCTCCCTCCTCGGCGCCGACCTCCCCTCCAACCTCGCCGGCCCCAACGCCGGCAACGAGGCCGGCTACTGGGAGTCGCTCCCCCTCAACGCCCTCCACGAGGAACTCTTCAACGCCCTCGGCTTCTCCTGGGAATCCCTCGAAAAACTCCCCGATCACTGGTTCGATTCCGCCGCCGTCACCCCCTTCCGCCAGAAGCTCCGCGCCTTCCTCCAGCACGAATTCCCCGCCTCCCCCCTCTTCGTCATCAAGGACCCCCGCATCTCCCGACTCGTCCCCCTCTGGACCCGCGTCCTCGCCGAACTCCAGATCCGCCCCATCTTCCTCCTCACCCTGCGCAACCCGCTCGAAGTCACCGCCTCTCTCGAACGCCTTTACTCCGTCCACCCCAACTACGCCCAGCTCCTCTGGCTCCGCTACATGCTCGATGCCGAACGCCTCACCCGCCCCTTCGCCCGCGCCGTCATCAGCTTTGAAGACCTCCTCGCGGATTGGCGCACCCCGATCGCCCGCCTCGCCGAAACCGCCGCTCTCCGCTTCCCGCGCCCGCTGGATGAAGTCGCCCCCGATGTCCAGGCCCACCTCTCCCCGAAGCTCCGCCACTTCCATATCGCCCCCGCCACCCTCGAAGCCGATCCCGCCGTCATCTGGTGGACCAAGGCCCTCTACGCCACCCTCCAAAAAGCCGCCCGCACCTCCCTCGACAGCGAAACCGAAATGCTCTGCACTCACCTCGACAAACTCGCCACCGACGCGCAGCACATCTACGGCCCCCTCCTCCGCTCTCCCAAAAAATAACCGCGCGCTCGCGCTAATCCCCGCGCGCCGTCCCCCCATCCTCCACCACAAAGTGAAAACTCCCCTCCGTTCGGTGATCAAACACACAATGCGCCCGCCACTTCACCGTGTACTTCCCCGCCGGCAACTTCTCCGCCAGCGACACCGCCATCGTCGAGCGGTCCTCCCCCTCCACGTGCGAATCCCCCTTGTCCACTTCCTTCCCCCGCGCATCAAACACCTGGATCACGCTCCCCTGCGCCTCCAGGTCCTCCGTGAACGCAATCGTCACCGTTCGCGGCGCCCTCGCAACCTTCTCCCCCACCTTCGGTGCCGACTTGTCCAGCTCCGCATGCCCAAACGCCGCCCCGCTCCATACGCAAACCCCCAGCACCATCACGATCAAACGTCTCATCGGCCACCTCCAAAAATCGGCTTGCCAAAAAACCGCGGCTCCATGTCATCCAGGAACCACCACACCTGCACCACCGCCCCCGCGTTCTCCCCCGATTCCCGGTTCATCGGAATCAACGCCTCCGCCCCCACCTGAAAATACTTGCACTCCAGCAGCACCCCCGGATTCACCGTCCCCGTCGTCCCCTCCCCATTTCCCTGCCCCGTCTCCCCCGCAATCTCCACCAGCGGAATCATGTTCTTGAACGGCCACCCCAGCCCCACATCCTTCACCTGCTGCTGCAAGTACGGCAACTGATACTCCACCGCCACACCCCACTCCAGCGAATTCCCCGCTCCCGATTCCGTCGGCAACACCTCCCCGATCGTCCCCGTCACCGCGATCGGCTTCAAATATGCCAGCGCCTCCGGCAAATCCCCAAACCCCTTCCCAAAATACAACGTCGGCGTGAACGTGCTGTACGACTCCCGCCCCACCGCCTGCGACCCCGTCCCCCCGATCCCCGCCTCCAGCCCCACCGCCACGATAAACTCGTGCGGCGCATCCACAAACGCCTCATACTTCACGTTCAACGACAAATTCCCCCACCCGTTCACCGTCTTCATCCCCGTCGGCTGCACCCACGAATGCGTCTCCGACACCCCAATCGACAAGTGCGGCACAATCAGCTTGTCGAATTCAAACCCCGCATCCACCTCCCGCGACGCCCCGCCTTCCTCCCCGCCCGGATTCTTAAAATAAGAAACCGTCGGAAACGCCAGTTCATCCGCCGCCGCCGGATCATCCGTCGTAATCGTCGGCGGAAAAAACCGCGCTCCCGCATACCCATGCCCAAACGCACGTCCCGCCACCCCACCCAATGCGACCGCCAGCGCAGCCGCACGCAAGACAAACTTCATCGTTGATCCTTCAATAAATAATCACGCGCCAAAGTGGGGCCGACGCCCTCGTCGGCCAATCACATCGGCAGCTCGCCAACGCCAAGCCGGCGCGCCCGCTCAAAGCGCACCAAACCCGCGCAGCAACCACAGAATCAAAACTCGAAAATCAAAAAGCGAAAATCCCGCTCACCCCACCGGCGGCCCCGTCCCCATCGGCAACCCCAGCACCTCGTAATGCACCGCCCCGTTCGGCGCCACCGGCCGCATTACCCCCAGCAACTCCAGGTACGCCAGCACCGGCGCCGGCCACCCCACATGCGACGTCGTCATCACAATCTGGCAAATCGCACAATCCCCCGACCCGCCCGATCCCCCCCGCTTCCCCCCATCCTTCTTCCCCGTCTCCTTCCCCGCGCAACACGCCTTCACCGTCCCAAAGAAAAACGGCACCCCCTTCGTCCCGCCCTCCCCCTCGCACGCCGCGCACGCCCCGCTCAACGAAATAATCCCACGCGTATGCGCCGGCACAATCGCCAGCACCCACGCCGCCCACCACCCCAGCACCAGAAGTTTCACCAACTTCCTGTCCATCCACCTCAGCCTAGTGCCCTCCCGCATCTGTCGCAACTGACAAAAACCCTCACTACCCCCAAGAAAAAACACTCCACCCCGAAGCCCGGTGGCTACCGCCGCCCAGGTGAACGCCTCCTGATCAACCCTACCTCCCCTCTCCACCGGCCGTCACTTCGGCTTCTTCAAATCCCCCTCATATTCCGACACCCGATCCATCTTCCGCCCCGGCGCCTCCACCGCCTGCCGCCCCGACCCATCCATCGGCCCACCCACTCGCCCCGGATCTGCCTCATGCGCATCGATCCCCCGTGCCTCCTTCGCCTCTCGGCTCCCCACCTCCTTCATCCGATCCTCCCGCACCGCCCCACGCTCCCCGCGCGGTTCACTCTCCGCCCGCTCCTCCGCCGCCACCCGCCCCTGCATCGCCGAATCATTCTTCAACGCCCCACCCTCACGCGATTTCCCCGTCTTCTTCCCCTCCCCGCCCGCCTCCTCCGGCCACTCCTGCTTCTGCGGCGCCGGCGTCTCCGCCTCCGCCTGCCCACTCATCCGCCCCTCCCGCTGCAACTTCACCTCATCTTCATGATGCTCATGCTTCTCAGCCATAAATCACCTCCGTCTATTGTTCTTCACCATAAAAATGTCTCGCCCAACTCTCGGGCCCTCGACCACGCTTGCGTCGTCGCGAACCCCGCATATCACATGTTGCACCCTCTCCCTGCTTAACCAGCAAACCCCGGCCCACCCCGCATCAATCGCGCCTCAACACTTGCGCTCTCGCCAACGCTTCTACTTCGCGGCGCCCCCTCAACGCAACATTTCCCTTGATGACCCAGAAGTCCGATACATCGGAGAGCGCGGGAACATGTTGTAGGCGTTGCGGCGGCCATGGAGTTCGCTCCCAATCCCAAATCGCCTGACCCAATTCATCAACCACATATCGGCGCGCACAAATACAACTTTTCACAAGCTTTCCAGGAAATCCCGAAAGCCAACTACTCCTTGTAAAAACGTAACTTGCGCTGCGGAGTTGCCACTCCGTGCGCACAACCTGGGCGCACCGTCCCATACATGGGACCCTTATGCGCACAAATGCTCCAATCTCCCGATGCCACACCCCTCCCGCCATCACACGCCGAATTCCTACAATTCCTATCGGAGATGGGGGAAGATTGCCAACCGCGCCCACACACTTTGGCATTGTACTTCCTGGCAACCTACCCCTCCCGCCTCAGGCCGCTGTCCCCGGGAACTTGATCACCTTCGGCTGGCGCTATCAAAAACGCGGTTCTCAAAACCCCGAACTTGATCATCTTCGTGCGGCGCTGCCAAAAACGCCGCTCACCACCCCGCTCGCCCCCTACCCCTCACCCCTGACCCCGTCCCCATTTCCCGCTACAATCGCTCACATGAAAGACCTCCTCCACCAGCTCCTCCGCGGCACCCCCCTCACCGCCGCCCAAGCCGAATCCGCCTTCACCGACATCATGGACGGCACCGCCGACCCCGCGCAAACCGCCTCCCTCCTTACCCTCCTCGCGACGCGCGGGGGGGGCGAACCCACCGTCGACGAACTCACCGGCGCCGCCACCGTCTTGCGCCGCCACGTCGTCGCCGTCGACGCCCCCCTCAACGTCATCGACACCTGCGGCACCGGCGGCGTTGGCTCCTCTTACTTCAACATCTCCACCGCCGCCGCACTCGTCGCCGCCGCCGCCGGCGTCCCCGTCGCCAAGCACGGCAACCGCTCCATCACCTCCCGCTCCGGCTCCTCCGACGCTCTCCGCGCCCTCGGCGTCAACATCGACACCTCCCCCGAACAGGAAGCCCACTGCCTCAAAACCGCCAACATCTGCTTCGCCTTCGCCCCGAAACACCACCCCGCCATGAAACACGTCGCACACATCCGCCAGACCCTCGGCTTCTCCACCATCTTCAACATCCTCGGCCCGCTCACCAACCCCGCCGGCGCACGCCGCCAGGTCGTCGGCACCCGCTCCCCCCAACTCGCCGACAAACTCCTCGAAGTCCTCATCCGCCTCGGCGCCCAGCGCGCCCTCGTCGTTGCCGGCAACGATCCCGCCGCCGGCCCCCTTTGCGAAATCTCCATCAGCGCCGACACCCACATCGCCGAATTCGCCGCCTACCGCCCCGGAACCGGGGAGGGCAATTCCACCCTCCGCAAATACCGCATCCGCCCCGAGGATATCGGACTCCGCACCCACCCCCCCGACTCCCCCGAACTCCAGATCCGTTCCCCCGAAGATTCCGCCGCCCGAATTCGCCAGGTTCTCACCGGCCTCGGCGCCGCCTCCCGCGACATCGTGCTCGCAAATGCGGCAGCCGCCCTCTGGGTCGGCGGCGCCGTCGATAATCTCGCCGACGGCGTGCAAACCGCTGCAAAAACCATCGATTCCGGCGCCGCCCACCGCACCCTCGAGGCCCTCGTCGCCGCAAGTCATGCCGCGCTTTGATGCAGCAAAAAATCGCAAAAAACACGCAACTTTCCCCTTGGCACTCCCCAACTCCCGGGCCATATTTACTCCAGTTCACAAACTCAACTGATCGCTGAAACTTTCTCTCTCCCCAGTCCGTTGTGGGAATTGAAAGCATTCAAAGCGATGGTCACGGATGACCACTAGGCAAGCCGCCAGTGGCGGCTCTTGATTGGGAGCATGCTGTGGACAGCATCCAAAAGCGTTCCTCCGGGATTTCCCTTTTCCTCGCCGCCCTCGCCCTCGTGGCCGCCGGCGTCACCTCCTCGGCGAAAATCGCCGCCGCCGCGACCCCCGCGACTGCCACCATCACCGCGCGACACGCCCACGACGTGCAACTCGCCGACGAAATCACCCGCCGCCTGCGCCGCATCGGCATCTCCTTCGTCCGCACCCGCCTCCCCCACCCCTACGACCCCGCCGGCGAAGTGTGCTGAACCCGGTGCATCCGCACCCCGGCAACCCCCATCTCCGCCCTCTTCGCGATGGCGTCAACCTGTCGCCCGCGCATCGCGGCACGTCAAGGTACCTCGACCCTGTGCGTCTCGCCCCGTCCTCGTTCGCAATCCGCGCATCTTTGTGTCGCCTCATCATTTTCTAATGGCTCATCCACAACCAGCTTGTTTTCCAAGCGGTTGCAAACGCATATACGCAGAATGCATGATTTCTGCTCATCCACAAACGCGGTGTTCACCCGTGCCAGTGGCATACGCGCTGCATTAAGACTCCTCAGCGTCGCCCGCGCGTTGCGGGTGCTCAATCAACTCAGGAGTCCGTTATGAAATTGCATGCTTCTCTCATGGCCTCTGCCGTCGCCGCGACGTTGCTGATGCTTGGCGGTTGCGCCACCAATCCCAGCACCAGCGCTGTCGCTGAGCCCGGCATCAAGGTCACCACCTCCGCCCACAACATCGAAACGGGCACTTCCGCCCGCGTGACTGCTCACACCATGAACCTCGTGGGCGCCGGCAACGTTCGCTGGACCGTCTCCCCCAACGTCGGCCGGGTTAATATCGATACCACCCACGGCCAAAGCGCCATCTTTACGGCGGACCAGGCCGGCACCTACATCGTGAAGGCCGCAGTGAATGCCGGCAACGGTGAATGGGTCAGCGACAGCGTGGACATCACTGTTCACGGCGTCACGAATCCGAACGGCCGTCCGATCAGCACCAACAACAGCAACACGGATCGCAACGGAAACTACAACGGGAATCCGAATAACGGATACAACAATAACAATAACAACAACAACGGCAACGAAGCGAACAATCGCTGATTGTCCGAATTTTCGGGGGCCCGCGGAGGGGCGAAAGCTGACGCGGGTTCCCGTACAGGTTTGATTGCCGGCCATGGTTCGCCATCCCGGCAGCGCGTCTCGGGCGACGTGGGGTGAGGCCCGACGACTAGTGGTGCGCCGCAGGGTTCGTACTCTGCGGCGCACCTGTTTTTGCGTCGAGATCGCCCGCAGTCCCTGCTACGGGTGCGGCCTCGAAGAGCTGGGGCCGTAGGAGTTTGAGACGCTTGTATCCCCAGCGCCGGATGACGGTGAAGGTGGGCTGGCGCGACCAGTTGGTGATGGTGTCGTCGAAGGCGCGAAGGCTGATAAGGAGCGTCGCCATGGGGAGTTCGGCGGAGCGGGCGGCCCATGCGAGCAGGAGCCGCGTGCCAAAGGGAAAGCGGATTTTGCGGGACAGTTCACAGCCGAGGCGGAACGGGCTGTTCAGCGGCCCGGCGTTTTTCTTGCGCTCGCGGAGTTGGAGGATGAACGCGAGGACGGCGATGAGCGCGACCATCGTCAGGAGGATGTAAAGGGAACGGCGGTCGCCCGGGGTGCCTTCGTTCGTGGACTGGAGGCCTTTCTGCAAGTCGCCGAACGACAGGCGGTGGGGGGGCGCCGGCGGGGGCTTCCGGGAACCGAAATCGTCGAAGTCGACCTGGCCGAGCGAGAAGAGCAATGTGTTGAACTGGTGAAGCATGGGCCCTCACTGGGTGGTCATGACCGAGCCGGGGTTGCCCGTCAGGGTCTGGAGCATGTCGGCGGCGCGGCGGCGGACGCGCAGGTTGGGGTCTTTACGCGCGATCGCCGAGACCTGGCGGACAACTTCGAACATGTGGATCTGGCTGACGACCCACAGGGCGGAGATGCGGTGCATCGGATTGGGGTCGGCCAGCATGCGGGAGAGGCATTCGCGGGCGGTGGCGAAGTCGAACTGGCTGATGGCCTTGATGGCGTTGGCGCGTTCGCGGTTGTGGCGGGAGTTGAGCATCGTGAGAACCTGCTGGGAACGGTCGGCAATGTGAAGCAATTCCATGGATTCGATCGCATTGGCGCGGACGCGCGGATCGTTGTGGTGGGCCGCGGCTTCGAGGAGGTCCTTGAGCCGCGGGTCCGCGAGGCGGCCGACGAGGCGCACCGCGATGGCGGCGATGCGCGCGTCGGGGTTGCCGCAGAGGGTGATGATCTGGCCCCGGTAGGGGGCGAGGTCGGGAAGGGCGGAAATCATTTTGAGGCCCTGGGCGATTTCGTGGGGGAGGTTGCTGGAAAGCTTGATGCGGAGGCGCTCGGCGAAGTTGGGGTCCTTGTCGTCGGCGGCGCGGGTGGTCGCGTGCTGCACCACGGGGGGGAGCTTCGGGTATTCGGTCCAGGCTTTTTCGAAGCCTGCGTCGGTGCGGCTGGCGCTGAGGGGCTGCAGCGAGACGGCCATGCGGCGCAGGGAGAGGTGCGGCGACCGGGAGAGGGCGGCGATGGCGAGGTTGCGCCATTCGGGCCGGCGTTTGTGGGCCAGGTAGCGGGCGGCGCAGCGGGCAACGCGTTCGTCGGGGTCGGCGGTGAGCGGGCAGATGAGTTTCGCGGCGTCGGCGAGGGGGATGTCGAAGAGGGCGCGGAGGAGTTCGAGCTTCCAGATGATGGTGGCGGGGGGGAGATCAGCCGGCATGGTTTCGAGCATGCGGCTGTAAATGGCGAGACGCTTGCTGGGATCGAGACCGACGGCTTCCACGAGGCGGAGCCAGGCGGGCCAGGTGGCGAGCGACCACGGGACTTCTTTGCGGACGGCGGAGATGGATTTGAGATTCTGGATGGCCCGGGCCGGTTCGCGGAGGGCGGGGTCGAGGAGGCGGAAGGAGTTTCTGGCAAGGGATTCGCCGGCGGGGCCATCGGCGGAGGTGATGCCTGCCATGGCGGCCGCGCGGAGCGGGGAGGCGAGCGCGAGAAAAAGTGCGTTGCCGAGGCCGGAATCGGCGGGGGCGCGGAGGAGCGTGGTGGCGGCGCGGGTGATTTCTTCGTACGTGTCCTGGAAGAAGTTCCAGATTTTGCCCGTGGTCTGGCGCTCGTAGAGCAGCGCGGCCAGGAGTGCCGACTGCTGGCGATGGGTGCGGAATTGCCGGATGGTGAAATCGAGGGCGCGGGCGATCTGGCGATCGACGGCGGCCTGTTCGTCGGGCTCGAGCTGGTGCTGGACGAGGGCGTTGCGAATGGCCTCGAGGAGGGTTTTGCCCGCGAGCTCCCGGACTTCGGGCCGGGCGTCCATGAGGGCTTCGGCGAGCAGGTAGACGAGTTTCCCATCGGCGAGGCGGCGCACAACGGTGATGACGTTCTGGCGGGTCGGGCCTTCGGGCTCGTGGCTGCATTCGGCGAGCGGGCCGAAGAGATCGCGGGGGCGCGAGACGATTTTGGTTTGCACCGCGTCGGAAAGGGCGTGGAAATTGCGGATGAGGGCGACCCATCCGGGGCGGCGGTTGCGTTCGAGGAGAACGTCGGCGAGCTGTTCCTGTTCGTGGGGCAGGGCGGTGGGGAGCGCGAATTCGATGGCATGCTCGACGGCATGGTTGGCCGAGGCGGTGAGGGCGGAGAGGATGGCTTGGCGCGCGGGCATGCGGGTTCCGGTAATGGGGGTTCTTCATGGGTGTTATCGGTAATTGGGGGGTGGGGGTTTGGTAGGAAAGTGCAGGAGAAGGGAGGGCTCGCGGTTCCGGATTCGGGAATCGGGGGCCGGGGTCGGTGGAGAGGCTTGACCGCTCGAGGAAGGGGCCGCCCTCCTCCGCACCCCCGCCGACCCCTCCACCACCGCCTGCGACATCGAAATCGACGCCAACCCCCACCCCACTCCTCCTCGGCGACGCCAACGCCGACGCCAAAATCGACCTCACCGGCCTCTCCGACATCCCCAACAACTTCGGCCTCACCACCCCACCCCCCAACCTCCTCCAACACCTAAACCCTCACCAACGCTTGCTTCGTCGCGAACTACGCACACAACCCACTGCACCTCCGCAACCCCGCCTCCCCCCTCCCTTGCCCCCGCCGCCCCTCCTCATCACAATACCCCCACACCTCGTCGCAAACAGGAACCCCATGAGCACCGAACGCACCGACCGACTCCACACCTTCGTCAATTGGTCCAAATCCAACATCACCGGCGACGAAAAAGGCCAGGCCCAGATCTTCCTCGACCACCTCTTCCGCGCCTTCGGCCAGCCCGGCTCCCTCGAAATCGGCGGCAAACCCGAATTCCGCATCAAACCCGGCAAGGAAGACGCGGGGGGGGAGGCGGCACCTCATTCGCCGACTACGTCTGGAAACCCATCGTCCTCATCGAAATGAAAAAACGCGGCGAGGATCTCGCCAAGCACCGCCAGCAGGCCTTCAACTACTGGATCAAACTCGTCCCCAACCGCCCCCAGTACACCGTCCTCTGCAACTTCGACCAATTCTGGATCTACGACTTCAACGTCGACCTCGATGAACCCCTCGACAAACTCCCCCTCGCCCAACTCCCCGACCGCTACGGCCCACTCGCCTTCCTCTTCCCCACCAACGAAAAACCCACCTTCGAAAACGACCGCGTCGAAGTCACCCGCAAAGCCGCCGACCGCCTCGCCTCCGCCTTCTTCCACATGACCCACGTCCGCAAGGTCGATCGCGACCTCGCCCAGCGCTTCATCCTCCAGATGCTCGTCGCACTCTTCGCCGAAGACATCGACCTCCTCCCCAAGTACTTCGTCGCCAACCTCCTCAACGACATCAAAACCCCGGAAGATTCCTACGACCTCCTCGGCAGCCTCTTCGAAGCCATGAACCGCAAAGACGGCACACCCGCCGGTCGCTTCAAAGGCATCCGCTACTTCAACGGCGGCCTCTTCGCACAACCCGCACGCATCGCCCTCGACAAGGACGGCATCGAACTCGCCCACATCCGCGAAGCAGCCAAGCAAAATTGGTCCAAGGTCTCCCCCGACATCTTCGGCACCCTCTTCCAGCACTCCATGGACGAAGGCGAACGCCACGCCTACGGTGCCCACTACACCGCACCCATCGACATCATGAAAATCGTCCGCCCCACCATCGTCGAACCCTGGACCCAGTTGATCGACAACGCAAAAAAGCCCAAACAACTCGCCGACCTCCTCGAACGCCTCTCCCTCTACAAGGTCCTCGACCCCGCTTGCGGCTCCGGCAACTTCCTCTACATCGCGTACCGCGAACTCAAACGCCTCGAAATCAAAATCCGCGACCGCCTCCGCTCCGAATTCCCCGACTTCCAGGCCACCATCTACCACGTCACCGCTCGCCAGTTCTTCGGCATGGACATCCTCCTCTTCGCCATCGAACTCGCCAAGGTCACCATGATGATTGCAAGAAAACTCGCCATCGACGAACTCCACATCGCCGACGAACCCCCGCTCCCCCTCGACAATCTCGATCTCAATTTCACCTGCGGAGATGCCCTCTTCCATATGGGGCCCGAGTCAAATCTGGTAATGAAAGGGCCTGCGCAAAACGATCCGTTTCTCCAGATCGAAATCAAAAACCCGGCAGTGACGAAGTGGCCCGAATGCGACGTGATCATTGGCAATCCACCATTTCTTGGCTCTCGGTACCTCCCAAAGGAACGCGGGTACGCATACCAGCGTGCACTTCACGCCCTCTACCCCGACATCCCTAAAATGGCGGATTATTGCGTGTATTGGTTTCGCCGCTCCCACGACCGCCTGCCCATCTGCACCCCCGACCGCCCCGAATGCGGCCGCGCCGGCCTCGTCGGCACACAAAATATCCGCAACAACCAGTCCCGCGTCGGCGGCCTCGACCACATCGTCAAATCCGGCACCATCATCGAAGCCGTCGACAACCAACCCTGGTCCGGCGAAGCCAACGTCCACGTCTCCATCGCCAACTGGGTCAAAGTGGGGCCGACGCCCCCGTCGGCCAATCCGAACGACGCACACGCCGCCCCCGCGAATCCCCCCAAGGGAACCCGTAGCGTAAGCGCCGGCCCATCCCCCACTCGAAAAAAAGGAACGTCCCCCGCGCAGGCGGCCACCAACTCCCCCCCTCAACCCGACCCCGCCAAACTCCTCATCCCCTCAAAGAAAAAGCTCTGGTTCAAAATCGACCCCAAACTCGCACTCTTCAACAACAAAAACCCCAACGCCCTCTCCGTCACCACCACCGGTAAACGCGGCAAGATCCGTCAAGATAAGTCCTACGAACTCGACCTTCGCGAAACACCCACTATCAATTCAGCGCTTTCCGACAGGGCCGATTCTTCTGAAGCCACACCCTTGCGGTGCAACACCTCGCCGCAGAGGGTTTTCCAAGGACAAACGCCCTGCCACGAAGGGTTCCTAGTCACGCCCCGAGAAGCGCAGGAATTTGTGAGCCTTGACACTCGGAACGCAGAAATTCTCCATCCATATTTAATCGGCCGCGATCTATTACAGGACGGCAGCCCGTCTCGATTTGCAATCGACTTTGAACGTCGTGACATGATCTCTGCGTCCTCATACAAACAACCGTTTGATCGACTGAAAACAATCGTTATGCCGACGGTTGTTGAAAAGGCTGAAAAGGAGAAGAAAGCGACAGGGAAGGAATCAACGCGATGGACTCGCATGGCAGAACGCTGGTGGCAATTTCGTGACCAGCAACCAGGAACAATGGCAGCGCTCGCGCAGCGGAATCGCTACATTGCTTGCTCTCGCGTTACGAAAAGGCCCGTTTTCGTATTCCTCGATAGCCGAATCCACCCGGACAGTGCCCTCAACGTGTTTGCCTTTGAAGACGACTACTCCTTTGGAATTCTCCAATCTGGCGCCCATTGGCTGTGGTTTACGACAAATTCGTCTAAGCTCACGGAACGCTTTCGATACACGTCGGAATCCGTCTTCGACACCTTCCCCTGGCCCCAATCCCCCACCAAAAAACAAATCGACGCCATCGCTGACGCCGGACGTCTCATCCGAAAAGTCCGCGCCGACGCTCTCCAGAAAATCACCGGCGGCCTCCGCGCCCTCTACCGCACCCTCGAACTCCCCGGCAAAAACCCCCTCAAAGACGCCCACGCTCAACTCGACGCCGCCGTCCTCGACGCCTACGGCTTCTCCTCCCCAATCGAAAATCGAAAATCCAAAATCGAAAATCCCCCCGACCTCCTCGCCCAGCTCCTCGCCCTCAACCTCCAAGTCGCCGCCGCCATCGACGAAGAAAAACCCGTCACCGCCCCCGGCATCCCCCCAACCTACGGCAACCCCGCCCCCCTCATCACCGCCGACTGCATACAACCCTGATTCCATTTCGTACACCTGAACCCCAAGCCCACGGCTTCCACGCCGTGCGGATTTTGGACCCGCCTCGCAACACCAAATCCCCGGGTTCCGCAAAACTCCCCCGCCACATTCTGAATTCTGAACCCTGAATTCTGAATTCCCCCCGGCACACCCCTTGCATCCCGCTCCTGTTTAGCCGCCCAAAGTGGGGCCGACGCCCTCGTCGGCCATTCCCCACGCGCGCCACGCACACAGGAGCACCAAACAATGGCCGCCGAAACCTCCCCCCCGCCCCCCAAAGGCCAGCCCATGACCTACTGGCAAATCCTCAAATCCACCTTCAACGAATGGCTCGAAGACCGCGCCTCCCGACTCGCCGCCGCCGTCGCCTACTACGCCATCTTCTCCATCGCACCTCTGCTCATGATCGCCATCGCCGTCCTCGGCCTCATCTTCGGCCGAAAAGCCGCCGCCAACCAGATCGAACCCCAGCTCGCCCAATACGTCGGCGCCGGCGCCGCCAAGTTCGTCCAGGAACTCGTCGCCAAGGCCAGCTACTCCCCCTCCCTCTCCTTCGCCGGAATCATCTCCCTCCTCCTCCTCCTCTACGCCGCCACCAACCTCTTCGTCTCCCTCCAGGACGCCCTCAACACCATCTTCGACGTCGAACCCAAACCCAACCGCGGCATCACGGGCATCATCAAGGACCGCGCCCTCTCCTTCATCATGATCCTCTTCATCGGCGCCTTCATCCTCGCCTCCATCATCTTCTCCACCGCCGTCTCCGCCATCGGCCCCCACCTCCCCGGCAACTCCTTCTTCCACTCCGCTCTCCTCTACGTCGGCGGCTTCCTCCTCTCCACCCTCCTCTTCACCGGCGTCTTCGCCACCATGTTCAAAATGCTTCCAGATATCAAAATAGATTGGAAAGACACCCTCATCGGTGCCGCCGCCACCTCCCTCATCTTCAACCTCGCCCGCATCGGCCTCTCCCTCTACCTCGGCCGATCCTCCACTACCGGCCCCTTCGGCGCCGCCGGCTCCCTCGTCCTCATCATGCTCTTCATCAACTACTCCACCCAGATCCTCTTCCTCGGTGCCGAGTTCACCCAGGTCTGGGCCCGCCGCCACGGCCACCCCATCGAACCCTCCGAAAACGCCCTCTCCCTCGACCCCGACTACACCGAACCCGCCACTGAAGGCCAACCCGAAGGCACCGGCTCCCCCACAGCCGCCTCCGGCGCCACCGGCTCACGCCGTCATTATGACTCCGTCAAGGCCTCACCAAGGTCCTCCGCAGCCTCCCAAAGGTCCACGGCAACCCCCCAACGCCCCTCCGCAGCCCCCTCAAAAGTCGTCCAAAAACCGTCCAAAACCGTACCAAATCCGTCCCGAAGCGCGCCCTCACCCCACTCGAAGCGTGCCTCAAACGCCCCCGATTGGCGCTCTTCCCGGCCCGCACCCAGCCGCACAAACCCGCCAGAAATTGCCCAGCTTCCCAATTCCGACCACTCCCCCCACTACCCCCCTGAAAAATTTCATCCACCCATGAACCAGCGCCGCGGCGCCTACGTCGAGCTCGCCTCCGCCGCCGCCCTCCTCGCCATCCCCCTTACCTGGTTCACTTTCCGCCGCGGAAGCTAAAAGAGAGACGCATCTAACTACCCTTAGATGCGTCTCTTACATGCATATCCAATTCATTCCCCCAGCGGCCGCCCCAAGCCCCCGGCTACCCCAGCCAGTCGCCGGGAATCCGCGCCTTCCCATCCGTATCTTCAATCCGCTCAAGGAATTGGAGCCCCACCTTCCACTGCGGCACCCCCGCGACCTGCCGGCAGTTTCGCACTTCGCACAGCGTCAGCCACCCCCCGCCCTCGCCGAACTGCAGTGGTGCCACGACTTTATCGCCGACCTCCAGTTCCTGCGGCGTCAGGATCGCCAGCCCTTTTCGCGAAACATCCACCAGCACCACTTTCTGCAATCCTGTCGCCTTCCCCTTGACGATTCGGCGTATCCATATTCTCAACAACACTTTACGACGAGGCCCTGAACGCTTCTCCTTGGGCGCCGCCGGGTCCAGTTCCCGCAATACCGCCATCAGCCGATGCTTTTCTTCTTCCGAGAGCGTGACTTGCATCATTTCCTTCGTCCTCCAGAATTTTTTTTCTTCCACGCTCCCCTCGTATCGTCCCTTTCTTTCCCCCGGTTAACTTCCATTCCAGCCATATACTATTGGTACTTAAAGATTTATAAGACCTCGCTAAAAGCTCAGCATATTTTTTTGCCTTCTACGCTTTTGCCTTGACACGTCTCATCTCTGAGGTATGTTCAATTACGATTCTTATGGGTTGTCCGTCCTGAAACCCGACAAGTGCGATTCTTATCCACCTGTCAAAGAATCCTCCAGGAAAGTGCAGAACGGCTTTTTCAGTCACTTCGTGCGGCATATTTGTTATTCGTTTCGCCCGAAAATGATCGTAAATGCCGGTTGCGAAATGAGCTATCGAAGTTCGTATAGGCCTTTGGTGTGTCACCGTGGCGCTTGTGCGGCCCGTGTAAACAAGGGTCAGGAGAGAGAAGAGATGCGGAACTCACTGAAATCGTTGGTTGCTGCCGTCGCGGTCGTTTCTGCGGCCTCGGCCGTCCGAGCCGGCATTATCCATTACCCCGACCTCACCAGCGGTGGTCTTTCGGTGACCAATATCACTGAAACCAACGACACTGCCTCTGATTCCTACTACGGCCCCGGCTCTTTGACCGGCACCGTCCTTTCCTTCCCCGTCATGGGCACCCTCCCCTTCAAGGTTGCCTCCTCGGGTGCAGGTGACTCCGACTTCATCGACGTCAAGCTCAGCTTCGATGTCTCCGCCCCCAATGGCGTCACCCCGGCCGCCTTCCTTAGCGAAGTCGGCGATTACTTCGCCACGGGCACCGGCACCGGCGGCGACAGCGCTTCGCTCTTGATCTTCGGCAACAACACCGCCCTCATCGGCAGCGGCACCTCCAACTACACCCCCGCCCCCGGCACGACAAGCGCCGTGTGGACGAACAGCGTCGGGGCCTCGGCCGCTGGCGTTCCCTCCCTCCCGTCGTTCCACGTCGTCATCGACAATATCCTCCACACCGCGACGGTCGCTCCGGTGGATTTCGCCCTCATCGAAAAGAAGGGCCTCTCGGTTGACATCGGCACCTCCAGCGGTGGCGGCCCGGGCACCCCGGAACCCGCCAGCCTCGGTCTCCTTGGCCTCGGCGCAATCGCCCTGGTCGGTCGCCGTCGCAAGGCCTGAACCTTTATACAATTGCGAACTTACGATCCGCCGCGGCTCTGTCGCGGCGGTTTCGTTTTTGCGTTTTTTTTGATCGTTCCTGCCCGATGATCCCAAGATCTCACGTGCGTTTCTCTTAATAATTATCCTTCATGCCGGTACAATCCCGCCTCCTGTTTTCATTCCACTCCAGCAACTCGAGGATCAACGATGTCCACTCCACTGTTCACTACCCACCACGCACCCCTTGGCGCCTGGGCTTCTCTGACCTTCGGCGCCGCCGGTCAGGGCCTCCGCATCGAGGACCAGCAACTCCTCACCGGCGCCAATGCCGACCTGCTGTTGTCGATCACGCGCGACGGCGCGACCTCCGCATTCCCCTTCATCGAAAAGCCGTCGGAATACGGCAATTGGCGCGTCCTGGGGGCCGATGCAATCACCCGCACGCTCACCCCCTGCATCGATGAGTTCGCAGCGGCGGACGCGGGCCTTTCGCTGCGGATTTTCACGCCCCATGCCGCGCTCCCGAATCCGAAGCGCTCCGGAAACCTCCAGTATTCCACCGTGCCCGGGCTGTTGATCGAACTGCAAATCGACAACTCCAACAGCGATTCCCCGGCGACGGTTTTCTTCGGCATCAAACGTCACGGCGCAGGCTCGCTTCGGCCGGTTGACTGGTCGAGCAAAACGCTGTGCGGCGTCGGTCTGGTGGGCGAATGGCTTCTCGCGACGGCACCGGTAAAGGACGAAATCTTTACGGTGCAAGGTTCATCGCTTGCGGAGCAGATTGCGGCGGATTCGTCGACCATCGATCCGAAGGCCAACGGTGGGGGGGTGGTCATCAAAGTGGCCGCCAGATCGAAGCGGGTCGTCAATTTTGCATTCGCCTTTTATTTCGGGGGTTCGGCGACGCAGGGAAGCACGGGAACGGCGGGGCGGTACCTCTACACGGTCTATTTCCCCCGGGCGGAAGCCGTGGCGAATTTCCTTCTGCAGAACCATCAAAAAGTGCGGGAATCGTGTGCGAGTCTCGATGCCAGGACAACGACCGCATGCGGCGACGCGCAAAAACTGGCCATCCTCAGCAAAGGCATCCGTGCGTACGAAGCGAACACGCAACTTGTCGATGCCGATGGCGTTCCTTTTTTCACGGTGCTGAGCAGCGGAGACCAGGCCGGCTATCGCAACGCAATGGACCAGGCGGTCGATCGACTGCCTTGGGAACTGTTCCGCAATCCGTGGGTGATCCGAAACGTGTTTGATCTCGGCACCACGAGTTACGCTTACCACGACAAGGTCCGCTTCCCGCGCGATGGCGAAACCGCCGGCGAATTGCGCGAGGGAGGAATGACGTTCACGCATGATTTCGGCTTCCGGTCGTGTTACACGCCGGCGGGCGTTTCCGCGTGCGAAGTTGCGGATTGCAGTGGCGCCGGTTCATTCATGTCGACGGAATGCCTTTTGAACGGCGTGTACCTGCTGACGAGTTACGCCCTCCTCGCCGACGACACGCCGTGGGCGAAAACCCGCCTGCCGTTCGCCCGCGAATTGATGACCAACATGGAAAATCGCGATCACTGGGACCCGGAGAAGCGCAACGGGCTGATGAAAGCCGAATCTGAAAAGGTCGGCGCCGGGGCAGAAGTGACGGCATATGTCGGGGCCGGCGAGACTTTGGAAAAGGCGAACGGCAATCTCGTGCTGGCGGTGAAAACGTTCTGCGCCAACCTGATGCTGACCACCTACTTCCAGAACAACAACGATCTGCACTCGGCGGACTATTCATATGCGTTCGCCCAGAAAACCGCGCAGGCGCTCGTGGCGGCTTTCAATTCGGAATCGGGCCTGCTTCCGGCGAACGTGCTCGATCCGGCGGCGAACTCGGAACGGGTGATCGCCGCCGTCGAACCGCTGGCTGTCCCCACATTCCTGGGACTCACCAGCACGCTGAGCGAGTACTTCCCGGAACTCTTCAATGTGCTCAAGACGCACGCGACGACGTGTCTTAAAAACGCGCCCGACGGGTGCATCGATCCCGCGACCGGAGCCCTGCGGCTGACGAGTGGCGCCGGAAAGACCATTCCTGCCAAAGTGATTTCGGTGTTGTACGTGCTGGAACGGCTCTTCGGGATCGATGTTCAGGCCGAGTACCCCGGGGCCTGGCGCAACGTTGCGGAAAGCGCGGAAGCCTCCGACGGACGGCTGATCACTGCCGCTCTCTACGCAAAGCCGCCGGTGGCGGTCGCACAGGCCTGAGGGTCGGATCCGCAACGGCGGCAGCGTGCCTCGCGCTCACGTGTCTTCGTGCGACCGTTTCCCTACAATTGCGTCATGGCTGACGTTCCGTTGAATATCGCATCAGACGTCCAGGCGCGGCGTGCGTTCACGCTGCATTCCCGTGCCTGGCAATCGAACCGCTACGTCTACCCCGTGGTGTCGCGCCGCTCGAAGGGTATTTCGATCGGGGTGAATCTCAATCCGGACAAGATCTGCAATTTCGATTGCATCTATTGTTCTGTAGAACGTCCCGGGAAACTCACCCCGCAGCCCAATATCGACATGGCTACGCTTCGAGCGGAACTCGGCGAGATGCTTGCCCTGGCCTCCTCGGGGGAGATTTACCGTTTCGATCCGTTCGATCGTATACCGGAGGCCCTGCGACGCATCAACGACATCGCGTTCTCCGGCGATGGCGAACCGACCACCTGTCCGCAATTCGGGGAAGCGTGTCGCCTCGCGGCGGAGTTGAAGACGGCAGCCGGGCTTCCGGAAGTAAAGCTTGTGCTGATCACCAATGCCACAATGTTCCACCGGCGGGCCGTGCAGGAAACGCTTGCATTTCTCGATCAGCATGAAGGGGAGATCTGGGCCAAGCTGGATGCGGGTACGGAAGCCTATTACCACCTGGTGGACCGAACCTCCGTGCCGTTCGCCCGCGTGCTGGAGAACCTTCAGTGGTGCGCCAGCACTCGGCCGACGGTGATCCAGTCGCTGTTCATGAAAGTTCATGGCGAGCCGCCGCCGGCGGAGGAGATCCTTGCGTACGTCCAGCGTCTCAAGGAAATTGAGGCGGCGGCAAGGAGCGGGGCGGGAAGCATTAAACTGGTGCAGCTTTACACCGTGGCGCGGCATACGACCGAAGCCTATGCGACGCCGCTTTCCGAAGGGGAGCTGGACGGAATCCGCCGAAGGGTTGAACAGGGGGTTCCAGGGGTGGGGGTCGAAGTCTATCCGTAGCACGCCAAATCCGAGTTATCGGGACCTGGATTTTGGCACAATTTGCGTCAAATGACGCCATTCGGAAGATCTTGGGAAATTCTTCTACTTCTCTTAGCTCTTTATCAATCTGTCGTTGTAGAACTACCGATAGAAAGTCCAGCACATTTCTCATCGTCGGTAGTAATTGAAAAGGCTGGACAATGTCAAATGAGATGGTCCTGATTGCCGAGGACGATCCCGCAAGCAGGCTCGTGCTTGTGCATGCATTGCAGGCGGCAGGTTTCAAAGTGGCGGCGGCACAGGATGGGCGGGAAGCGTTGCATTTGTTGAACGATCACGCGGGGGAGGTGGGCGCCATCGTGACAGATTGCTTCATGCCGGAAATTGATGGTTTGAAACTGGCCAAGCTGGTGCGGGAGCGCTTTCCTCGCCGCATGCCGATCGTCATGGTGACATCGCTGGAATACTCGCTGGCGCCGGAACTGCTTTGCGAAAACGGAATCGATTACGTGGTGGGGAAGCCGTTCAGTCCGAAAGCGATCTGCAGGCTGGTGCGGGACATTGTGGATGACCGGTCCGCGCAGGAAGGCACGAAATAGATCAGATCGGGTTAATTCCTATGTGAAACGACGAGCGGGAGGGGGAAGATGAATGCATGCCCGGACGTACTGGCGGGGATGGTCTCTTTGGCTCTGGCGGCGGATACAGGGTGTGCGGAGAACGAAATCAGCGTGGCGACGATGCCGCCGGTTGTGGTCAAGACGGTGCCTGAGGCAGGCTCAGTGGATGTCGATCCGGGCACGAAGGAGATCCGCGCCACGTTTTCGAAGGACATGATGGAAGGCGACTGGTCGTTTGTGCAGGTGACGCCGAAGGAGAATTATCCCCAGTCGACCGGAAAGCCGCATTATCTGGAAGATCATCGGACCATCGTGCTGCCAGTGAAGCTGACGCCGAACCGGACATACGTGGTGTGGTTGAACAACGGGAAGTACAACGCGTTCATGGACACGCAGACGCATCGTGCGGTGCCGTACCTGCTCGTGTTCAGGACAAGGTCGTGAACAGATTCAACGTGTGCGGCGGTAGACGGTGCGGGCCATCATGAAGTCGGTGAAGGAGGGGAACGCAGGGGCAAAGACGAGGCCCCACCGTGAGGCGAAGACCGGCCAGAGTTCGGGCTTGGGGCGGCGGATAAGGCGGGCAATTTTCTTGCCGACGACTTCCGCGGGCTGCGCATGGCCAAGGCCGGTGCTGCGGAGGCGGGATTTGCTGGACGCGACATCGAAGAATTCCGTCGCGGTCGTGAGGGGATGGACGGTCGAGACATAGACTTTCTGGGGCCCCAGTTCGACGCGCATGGCTTCGGCGAGGGAGAGCTGGGCGGCCTTGGTCATGGAGTAGACGCCGTAAAGAGGAAGGCCGCGGCGACCCGCGCCGGACGAGACGGCGATGATGTGGCCACGGGCGGCATTGCCGGCGCCGATCGGTTCCTGCTTGAGCATGACGCGCGCGGCGGCCTGCATGCAGTAGAGGGTCCCTTTGACGTTGGTCGCAACGATGTCGTCGAACTGCTCGTCGGTCGTTTCGTGAATCTTCGCGAGGAAGCCGTAGCCGGCGTTGGCGAGCATGACATCGAGGCGTTGAAACTGTTTCACCGTCGAATCGACGACGTTATCGACGTCCGACCGCTTTGCCACATCGCAGGGAAGGGTGAGAGTCTGAGCGCCCAACTGGCGGCACTTGGCGGCGATTTCTTCGAGGCGATCGAGCCTGCGGGCGGCGAGGACGAGGTTATGCTTTTCGGCCGCAAGGGCAAGAGCGGCGGCCGCCCCGATGCCCGAGGACGCTCCCGCAATGATGATGGTTTTCGTTCGGTTCATGAAAAAGCCCCGGAGTTCGTCCGGGGCTTCCGTTCGTGCAACACTCGAAGTCAACTTAGTCGCGGCGATTGCCCATAAAACGGAGGAGCATCAGGAAGAGGTTGATGAACTCGAGGTAAAGGGCGAATGCACCGAAGAGAGCAACCTTGGTGTTTGTCGCGGTGCCGGAGCCGCCGACGGCGTAGGACTGCTTGATCTTCTGGGTGTCGTAAGCCGTGAGGCCGGTGAAGACGATGACGCCGACAAAGGAGATCAGCCAGGACATGGCGTCGGAATGAAGGAAGATGTTGACGATCGAGGCGATCACGATGCCGATGAGACCCATGAACATGAAGCTGCCCAGGGAGTCGAGGCTGCGGCGGGTGACCAAGCCGTAAACCGACATCGCGCCGAACATGCCGGCGGTAACGAAGAAAGTCGCTGCGACAGAGGAAGCGGTATAGACGTAAAGAAGGATCGAAAATGTCGCGCCGGTAAGGACCGAGTAGAGAACAAAAAGCGAAGCGGCGGCAATCACAGGGAGTTTGTTGAGCGCGAGGCTGAGGACGAAGGCGATGCCGAGTTCTGCGATGACGAGCACCCAGAATGCCCCGGTGGTGAAAAGGGTTTTCATGAGCGGCGGATTGCCGGCGACGACGAGGGCTGTGAGGGCGGTGCAGAGGAGGCCAATGGTCATCCAGCCGTAGACGCGGGCCATGAAGGTGCGTTGAATACTGAGTTCCTGCTGGAACTCCGCGGATTGATAAATCGCGCGGGGGTCGTAGTTTGTCATTTGTTTGTCTCCGTACGTAATGAACCAAAGCGGATCATTATAGGGGGGATATCGGGTGGATGCGATGGTGGTCAGGAGGCGAAGAGGGTGGGTTCCTGGCCGAGGGGTTGGCAGGTGGGGCAGTACCAGGTGAGGTGGGCGTCCTGGCCGGAGCGGTCGACGGCGATTTCGGTGTTGCAGAGGAAACAGGGGAGGCCGGCGCGGTCGTAAACCCTGTAGGGGAAAGGGGTTGATTTGCAGGCGAAGGTGGTGGCGGTGGCGACGAGGGCGACGACGCTGATGGCGAGGCGGTCGACCTGGGAGGCGAGGAGGGTTCCGACTTTTGCGGAAGGCGCAAATCGTGTAGCGAAAAGGATTTCGCACTTTAGCGCGTTGCCTAAACCGGCGACGATTTCCTGATCTAAAAGGGTGGCGGCGACGGTTCTGGTGGGGTGTTGGCGGAGGCGGTAGGAGAAATCGTCGTGGAAGGAGGGGGAGCTGATGGGATCGGGGCCGAGTGCGCGTATCTCCGGGTGGGACCAGACGTTATTGGTGGGGAGGATGTAAAAGGCGGGGTGTCCGGTGAGGATGGCGACGAGGGGCGGGGCGGTCGTTTTGGTACGAAAAGAGACAGTGATGAGGGGGGGGCGGTTGGGGGGAGTGAATGTCGGGGGGGGGTGGAGTGAGGGGTCGGGGTGGAGATAGCGGGGGTTTTCATCGGGGGGGATGAGGGTCCACTTGGCTTTGGTGATGAGTTGGCAGAGCCAGGTGATGCCGTGGGAGAAGTCGAAGAAGAGCCACTTGCCATGGGAGCGGACGCGTTGGACGACCTGGCCAACACAATTGAGGAGGAGCATGTTTGCTTGCCAGCGGTGTTCGGGGACGAGGATGCGTTCGACAAGTTTGCCGGTGATGGTGTCGTTGAGATGTTCCGCGAGAGCGCGGGTTTGGGGGCCTTCCATAGGTGTAGAGGGTAAGGTTTGGGCGGGGATTGGTAAACATGGGCGTGTGGCGGGAAAAAACTTTTAGGTGGGACTTATTATTCGCATCAGGAGTTGGGGCGGGCCGTTTATATTGGCGGCCCGGCAATGGCCGGCACCTCTAATGAGTCCCTTGAAGGAAAAAATCGATGATCCAAAAGAGCGCGTGGATTGCGGGATTGTTGTCGCTGTGCTGTGTGATGGGCGCGGGGATCGCGGTGGCGCAGGACGCAGGCGCGACGGGGGGCGCGGCGGCGGCGGCTTCGGCGGAGCAGGTGTTTTACAACGTGCGGAAGTATGGGGCGACGGGGGATGGGAAGACGTTGGATCATGAGGCGATCAACAAGGCGATCGATGCGGCGGCGGCTGCGGGCGGGGGGACGGTGTATGTGGGGCCGGGGAAATATCTGTGCGGGTCGATTCATTTGAAGAGCAATATCAATCTGTATTTGGATGCGGGGGCGGAGATTATTGGGGCGCCGCAGTCGGCGAATGCGTATGACGAGATTGAGCCGTTTTCGCAGGGGAAATCGGAGCAGGGGTATCCGATTGCGTACCAGGACGGCGGGCACTGTTATTTTCATAACAGTTTGATCTGGGGGGAGAACCTGCATGATGTGTCGATCACGGGGCCAGGGCGGATCAATGGGGGGGACTTGAAGAGCGGGGACCGGATCCTGGACCAGTTGAGCGGGTTTTCGAATTTTGGGAAGGACCCGAGCAAGATGCAGCCGGCGCCGAAGACGGAGGGTCCGGTGCGGCTGGGGAACAAGGCGATTGCGTTGAAGCTTTGCCGAAATGTGATTTTGAAGGACATCACGATTTATCACGGGGGGCATTTTGCGATCCTGGTGACGGGTTGCGACAACATGACGATCGATAATGTGACGATGGACACGAACCGGGACGGGATTGATATTGACGCGTGCCGAAACGTGGTGATGTCGAACTGCCGGATCAATTCGCCGAACGATGACGGGTTGTGTCCGAAGGCGACGTATGCACTGGGGGAGAACCGGGTGGAAGAGAACGTGACGATCACGAACTGCCAGGTGAGCGGGTGGGTGGAGGGGACGCTGCTTGATGGGACGATGAAGCACAAGAACAACGGGAACGGGCGGATCAAGTTCGGGACGGAGGCGAGCGGGGGCTTCCGGAACATCACGATCTCGAACTGCACGTTCCGGAGTTGCCGGGGGCTGGCGATCGAGGAAGTGGACGGCGCGTTGCTGGAGAACATCACGATCAACAACATCACGATGATGGATACGGCGTCGTATCCGATTTACATCACGACGGGGAAGCGGAACCGGGGCGGGAACATCGAGCATCCGAGCACGATCCGGCACATCCTGATTTCGAACGTGATTGCGACGGACATTGAGTGGAGCGGGACGGAGCAGGGGAAGGGGTATTTGAGCGGGATTCAGATCACGGGGATGCCTGACGCGCCGATTGAGGATGTGCGGCTGGAGAATATCCGGCTGCAGTTCAAGGGGTATGGGACGGCGGAGATGGGGACGAAGACGCCGAAGGAGTTGGGGAAGGGGTATCCAGAGCCGGGGAACGTGGGGACGATGCCGGGGTATGGGGTGTTTGCGCGGCACGTGAAGGGGCTGGAGCTGGCGAACGTGAAGCTGTATCCGGCGGCGGAGGAGAAGCGGCCGGCGATGGTGTGCGGGGACATTGACGGGTTGGAGATCGACAACTTCAAGGCGCCGGCGATTGAAGGGGTGAAGATGGCGCGGTTTGAGAAGGTGAGCGGGGAGGTGATACGGAATTCGCCGGTGCTGGAGACGGAGGGGGCGATTGAGCGGCAGGCGGAGTTGTCGCCGGCGACGGAGCTTGGGCCGCGGATTGAGGGGGGGACAAAGCGGGAGGGGGCGAAGACGGCGCCTGCAGCAGGGCAGTGAGGGGCCTGGGAAGAGCGAGAGCGAGGAGGCGGCCTGAGAGGGCTGCCTCCTTTTTTTTGAGTGTTTCCCCCACCCCCCCCCCCCCCCCCCCAGCAACCGACGCCGGGAGGCCCGGAAGGGGCCCGCGCGGGGGCGAGGGGGGGGGGGGGGGGGGGGGGGGGGGGGGGGGGGGGAGG
>JBQCGD010000055.1:0-5626 GCA_051955985.1 Phycisphaerae bacterium
GGGGTGGGGGGGGGTGGGGAATTCCCTGGGGGGCGCGACGGTGGATTTGAGGGATTTGTCGTCGGTTTTGGACCTTTTTGGGGAGGGGTCCGGGGGGGCGGCGGCAGGGGGACGTGTGGCGGCGGTGCCGGAGCCGGCGGGGTTGGGCGGGGTGGGCGCGCTGGTTTGGGCGGGGTTGCGGCGGTGGCGAAGGGGAGGAAGGGAACGTTGAAGGGTGGGTGAAGGTGGGGCGAGGGAGGGGTAAAGGGGGTATTCTGGGGGGGACCAGGTGCGCTTTGGTGCGGTTTTGGTGCGGTTTTGGTGGGGGGTTGTGCGGAAAAAGGACGATTTTTTGCGCGGAAAAATCGAAGAATTTTTTGCAAAGGTGGGCGGTGGGGGTAGGTTTTTTAAGCAATTCATGAGAATAGGTATTTTTATATTTGCGTGATGCCGAAGGGCGCGCGCGGGAAGGAGCAGGTCCATGGGTCGTGCAACAGTGGCGGCGGCGTTGGCGGTGTTGGGATTGGTGGGAGCGGCGGGGGCGGCGCGGGCGGGGAGCATTCCGTTCACGCAGGGGTTTGAGACGGACACGAGCAGTTGGTCGTTTGCGACCGATGCGAGCGGGACGGCGACGATCAACCGGGTGGCGTCGGGCGGCGGGGTGCTGGGGCTGACGGCGAAGTCGGGGGGCTATTATGCGGAATTGGGGAACGGGGAGAGCGGTTTCAACCAGAGCACGCCCCCGTCGCCTCCGGGGACGCCGGGGCTGGGGGAGGCGGGGTATTCGAACCTGGGGGGGCATGTGGCGGGGGCGTATCCGGGGTCGGCGTTTGCGCAGTCGATCGATATGTACATTGATCCGACGTGGGCGGCGGCGTCGAGTTCGCGGGCGCTGGTGATCGACATGACGGCGTCGAGCCAGGCGACGGGGTTGTACGACTATGGAACGGAGAACGATTTCAACTTGATGAGCCCGAGCGGGGGGCAGATGGACGTGACGAGCAACGCGGGGGGTACGATTGCGACGCTGACGAACGCGGGGTGGTACACGTTTCGGATGACTTTTGCGCCGGGCGTGGGGGCGGGATCGGACAGCACGACGACGCTGGAGGTGCTGGACGCGACGGGGAACGTGGTGGGGACGCCGACGACGTTTACGAATGGTTCGCTGAGCAGCGACCTGGGCGGGAGCGGGTATGTGTGGATCACGGAGTGGGACAACGGGTTTGCGGACAACACGATCGGGATCGACAACGTGCAGGCGGTGGCGGTGCCGCTGCCGTCGGCGGCGGGGATGGGGCTGGCGGCGACGGCGCTGATTGCGGGGGCGGGGGTGGTTCGGAAGAAACTGATCACCGCGTGAGGGTTGGCGGTGGAACAGGAGCAATCGCCCGGCGGCGGGAGTCGTCGGGCGATTTTTTTTGTGGGAGGTTGTTTGGAAAACCACGGAGAACACGGAGGGCACGGAGGGGGCGACGTGAAGGGTTCAGACGGGTACACGAAGAACACAGATGATCGTTTTGATTGGAAACTGTTTTTCCCCCCCCCCCGCCCGCCGACGACGTAATCACGAAGAGACGAAGGGACGAAGGACCACGAAGGATGCCGGGGGAGGTGAGAGGGAGACGCGAGTGGAACGCCGGCTCTGGAAGTGAAGGTTAGAAACTGGGGAATTACAGAGAGCACCAGGGACGCACAGAGCAACGCGCGGGGGGTGGTCAACTGTTACAAAAGAGCAAGCACTCCGAAAGCGCCGATTTTTTCTTGGATCACTTCGGGCAAGTGGGGGGGGGCGCACATTGCCCCGCGCCGCCCGAGGCGGTGGGCGTCTGGGGCGTGGAGAGTGGGGACCTTGTGTTGGCGGTGGGCAGGGGTCGCGGGTGCAAGGTGTTGTGTGCGTGGTTCGCGACGACGCAAGCGTGGGGGAGGGTCCGGGCGTTGTGCGAGAGATTGTTCGGGAGGGGGCGGGGGTTATTTGCGGCGTTGGACGAGGGTGGCGGCGCCCAGGGCGAGGAGGCAGAGGGAGGAGGGTTCGGGGGCGGGGGCTTCTGCGATGTAGAAGTCGATGGCGCCGGAGGCGCCGGGGGTGCTGGTGCCGCGGGGATGTCATTCCAGTTTCCGGTGCGGGCGTTGCCGGAGGCGAAGAAGGTGAGGAAGTCTTCGGCGCCGCCGCTGTTGTTGGGTTCGCGGGGATTCCATTGGGTGAAGTTCCAGGGCTCGCCGAAATTCAGCACGGAAATTGGAGAGGGCGAGAAAAAAAGGAGGGCCTCTTACCCCCCCCCACCGCCGCGCTATTCGCCGCAAAGGGGGTTCTTTGCAGGCATTCAGATTTGACGAGGGGGGGTTGGGTGCGTTGCCGTGGGAATCTGGAGACGCTGCGGGAGGTGTGAAGGGGGAGGGGATTTTGGCTGTCCGATTTTTTGATCGGTCGGCGATGATAGGGGAGACAAGGAATCGGCATGCATGACTTTTCGCAGAAAGATCGGGGGAGAGAAGAGGGGATCGAGGCGCTGGTGCGGCGGTATGGAGACCTGGTGTATGCGGCGGCGTTGCGGCGGATGGGTGGGGATGCGAGCGGGGCGGAGGATGTGGCGCAGGTGGTGATGATGATCGTGGTGGCGAAGGGGCGAGCGGGGAAGTTGCCGGAGGAGCGGGTGATGGCGGGCTGGTTGATCAAGGTGACGGGGTATGCGGTGAAGCAGGCGAAGCGTGCGGCGGCGCGGCGGGCGAAGCATGAGGGGCGGAAGTCAGAAGTCAGGAGTGAGGAGTCAGAGGTTCAGGAGGGGGTGCGGCGGGAGTTGGATGAGGCGCTTTTGGCGCTGGCTGCGGTGGATCGGGAGGTGGTGGTGCGGCGGTATCTGCAGGGGGAGAGTTTTGCAGAGGTGGGGAGGGCGGTGGGGATGAGCGAGAACACGGCGGGGCGGCGTGGGGCGCGGGCGTTGGAGAAGTTGCGGGGGATTTTGATGCGGCGTGGGGTGACGGCGCCGGTGGGGGTGATTGCGGGGGGGTTGGGGGTGGAGGCGGGGGTGAAGGCGCCGGCTGCGTGTGCGGCCGGTGTGGTCCTGGCGGGAACTGGAGCGGCCTCGGCGGGAACTGGGGCGGCGATTTTGAAAGGGACGATGCTCATGATTGCGGCGGAGAAGGTGAAGATCGGGGTGGTGGCGGTGGTGGTGATTTTTCTGGCGATCGGCGGGGTGGTGATGACGACGAAGATCGTGGGCGGGGGCGGCGGAGAAGCGGGCCCGGTGGAAGCGGCGCGGAACGTGACGGGAGGTTCGGGCGGGGAGGGGCGCGGGGGGTTTGATGGGACGGTGACGTTTTCGGATGGGACGGTGGTGGAGCTGTTGGGGGTGCATTGGGAGGGGGCGGGGTCGCCGGCGGGGTGGTGGGGGGTGGATGGGTTGCCTTGCGTGGAGCCGCCGCATGAGGCGGAGCCGCGGATTCATATGAATACGGGGCCTGGGGAGCGGGTGGTGCGGGTGATGATGCGGATGCCGGGACAGTCGGCGAGCCGGAAGGGGATCCAGGTGAAGCTGGTGCCGAGCGAGAGGTCGCGGGCATCGTCGTACACGCGGAACGGGGGGACGATGATCGAGGCGGTGGGCGTGGTGAAGGAGGGGCAGAAGACGGCGGAGATGCAGGTGGGAGTGGCGGGCGGGGCGTGGGTGCGGGATGTGGTGTATGACGTGGCGACCGGGCGGATGGGGGCGTCGGCGACGGGGAAGGCGGGGATCGGGAAGGTGGAGATTTCGGAGGAGGGGGACGAGGCGTGCGTGACGGTGACGGGGCTGTCGATTTCGCCGGAGCTGGATGGGGAGTTTCTGGCGGTGGTGGGCGGGCGGACGGTGCATCCGGATCATGGGAGCGAGTCGAAGATGGGGATGAGTAATTATTACCGGTGTGCGGCGGGGGCGATTACGGAGGTGGTTTTGCAGACGCGGCGGTTTGAGGTGGTGCGGGTGGAGAATGTGAGTCTTGTGCCGACGGTGGTGGGGACGGGGGTGCGGGTGGCGGGTGCGGGGGAGTGAGGAGGGACGGGGTCTAGGGACTGGGGTCTGGGGTCTGTGGTTTGGGTATCCCGCCATGACACCGATTGACCTTTTGTATTGGGTGGAGGTGTTGGGGTTATGCATGGGGACGGGCGTGGCGAGGGTATGTAATGTGTTGTGTGCAAGGTTCTCGACGACGCAAGCGTTGGGGAGAGACCGCGTGTTGTGCGTGACGTTCTTCAAGGGAGGGGTCGTGAACGGGATCAGTGGTCTGATCGGGGGGGTGCGGTGGGGGATTGTTGGGTCAGGAAGGTGTCGTAGAGAGTAGGGTTGAGGGGGAGGGGGATGGGGATACGGGTGAGGCCGGCGAGGGTGATGGCGTTGGCGAGTTCGATGGCGAGGGGGGCGTCGGTGGCGGGGGCGAGGAGTGGGGATTTTTGGGTGATGGCGTTGACGAAGTTTTGGGTGAGGGATTGGTATTCGGTGGTGGAGGGGGGGAAGGTGAGGGTGGTGGCGGCGTAGGCGGGGGTGGCGAAGGGGTTGGGGTTGGTGGCGATGGTGTGGGTGGTGTCTTCGGGGAGGGTGGTGAGGGAGAGGGATTGGTTTTCGGCGACGAGTTTGCCGCGGGTGCCGGCGATTTCTAAGCGATTGGTGCCGGGGAATTCGCCGGTGGTGGTGGCGAAGTGGGCGATGGCCCCCCTACCGGAGTCTGGGGTTTGGGGGGCGAATTCGATGAAGGCGTGGACGTCGTCTTCGACTTGGATGGGGTGGAATTTGCCAGGGGTGACGATGGCGGTGACCTGGGTGGGGGCGAGGTTGGTGAGCCAGCGGAGGAGGTCGAGGTGGTGGTGGGACTGGTTGATGAGGAGGCCGCCGCCGCCGAGGTTCCAGGAGGAGCGCCAGGGGGCGAGCTGGTAGTAGGCGTTGGTGCGGAACCAGTTGGTGACGAGCCAGTCGATGCGGGTGAGTTGGCCGAGGGTTTGTGCGGCGAGGAGCTCGCGGATTTTCTGATAGAGGGGGTTGGTGCGTTGGTTGTAGACGATGCCGACGGTGAGGTGGGGATGGCGGGCGATGTCGGCGAGGAGGGCGTGGGCGTGGGAGAGGGAGACGGCGAGGGGCTTTTCGACGAGGACGTGGAGGTTGGCGGCGAGTGCGGCGCGGAGCATGGCGGGGTGATCGAGGTGGGGGGTGACGATGAGGAGGGCGTCGCAGGTTTGTGAGGCGAGGAGGTCTTCGAGGTGGAGGAAGGTGGGGATGTCGGGGAAGTCGGCGGCGGCGGCGGCGCGTTTTTTGGGGTCGCGGGAGCAGAGGGCGGCGAGGCGCGCGTTGGGGATTTCGTTGTTGAAGAGGTAGCGGGCGTGGATGGCGCCCATGATGCCGAGGCCGACGATGCCGATGCGGAGGGGCATGAGGGGGTCCTGTGGGTGGACGCGGGGTGGACGGGTTTATGTTACGGCGGGAGGGGTGGGATGGGGAGGGCTCGTACAAACGCGCCGGGCGTTGCAGGTGGGTGGAACAAAAATGCCCACGGCGTGGAAGCCAATGATATCTACACAAGTTTTTCGGTCCACTGAGCCGAGAAGAGCAGGTATGTGCCATCGCTACCCGGGGCGGAGTCGCGGCTGCAGCGTCGGTATCATCGGCTGATCATGTCGCAT
>JBQCGD010000056.1:0-12336 GCA_051955985.1 Phycisphaerae bacterium
CAATCAAATCCACATCCTGCCATAAATACATCGAACACCTCCGAACACTCTCAAACCCTCGGGCGGGGCGGGCCCCTCCACCCGCGCCGCCCACCCCAACACTTCTGTCTTCTGACTCCAGACTTCTGTCTTCAAACTTCCGACTTCTCGACACTCACCCATCCAGCCCGCTCAACACCCCGTGCCCCTTCTCGTTCCGCAGCTCCACCGTGTATTCCCCCAGCACCTCGCCGCTCTCATAATCCCCCGTCGTCGCCAGCGGCTTGAACTGAAAACTCCGCCCCGCCAGCGGCAGCACGCTCACCCGCGACGAATCCAGGAACAGCACTGAATCCGCCGGCACGTAGCGCGACAGCACCACCCGGCAGACGCCAAAATCGCTCTCGTACAAACTCACCGTGTTCTTGAATACCTCGTTCTCGGGCGCAAACCGCTGGGTCGTCTGGATGAACCCGTTGATCCGCCGCTTCTGCCCGCCGCCGCACACGATCAGGTCCGGCTTGTTCCCCGACGCCTCCCAGATCGTCCGCAGCGCCCCGTTGATATGCCCCTCGCTCAGCACCGTATCCCCCGGCACATACCCCGCGCCGGGCGTAATCGCATTGGTCACGAGGTCCGATGATCCCCTGCAGCGTCCGCCGCACCGTCGCCGATCCCTGTGGATTCGCCGCCGCCGCCACGCCGTTGATCGCCGTGTTCTCCAGGTCGCGCAGCAGCTCGCGCAGGCGGTTCGTGGTCTGGTACGACATCTCATCATCCACCGCGATCTGCCGCACCGCCGCCTCCGTGCCGCTCACCTGCACCGCCGCCGAAAAAATCTGCGTGTAGTTGCTGCGCCGCGTGCGGATGGTGAAACGCGCCGCATCCGCATCCGCCCCTTCCAGCGCCGCGTTCCCCAGGATGTGCAGCTTCATCCCGTCGGCCAGCGCCTGCTTCGTGCTCCCGCCGTAGCCGCGCGCGATCGTCAGCGTGTTCCCCGCCACCGCCGTTACAAACAGCACCTCGTGCTTCCCCTCCGCCTGCACCTGGTCCCCCACGCGGAACCGGCTCCCGTTCGCCACCGTCAGCGACGTCGTGTTCAGCCCGCTGTCGTTCAACCCCGGCTGGTTGATCACGTCGTCGTTCGGCAGCAGCTCGTCGTCCAGCCACTCGTGCCGCGTGCTCGTCGCCGCGTGCAGCGGATCGCCCAGCGCATCGAGCAGCGGCGTCTCGTGCGGCGAGAGGATGCTCACCAGGTCGCTCACATCCTCCGCCACTTCCGGAATCGTCGTCCCCGCCGTGTACGTGCATTTTCCCGTGAACGCCATAACGCTTCTCCTTCCTCAAAAGGTCTGAAATCTGGAAACCAACCAAGCCCACGGCTTCCACGCCGTGGGGATTCTGGACTCTCGCCGCGCCTCACAAGCCCGCGACCTCCCCGGCCCGCCCCGCGCGGAACCTCACGCCGGCTTCCGCCGCAGCCGCAGGTACTCCACCAGGTCGCGCCGCGAATTCGTCGCCGCCGCCCGCGCCGCCACCTCCGCCAGCCGCGCCTGCGTCGCCGGCGGCGCCACGCCCTCCTGCTCCCGCGCCGGCCACTTCGGCGCCGCAACCGGTAGGGGGGTCTCCTGCTTCACTGCCTGTTCCTCGCTCATACAACACCTCCTTCAAAAAGAGCCTCACTGTTCCAGGGCCGGAAAGACCGGGCGGGCGGCATGCGCCGGCGAGCGCACGAAGCCTTCAATTTCAAACGGTGTGCTCCGGTTCGATCCGCCACACGCCGCGCCGCTCCGGTCAACTCCCCGCCAATGCTGTCGTCTTGGAAAACTCCCCGCCGCCCGCCACCTCCGCATACCCCAGGTCGCTCAACACCACCGCCTGCGGCACCCCCAGCGCCAGCTTCACCTGCGCCTCCTGCAGATGATCCATGTCGCTCTCCGGCAACGCCGAAGGCCAGTTCACATCGATCCCCCGATCCTCCGGCGCACTCGCCACCAGCCCCGCGTTGTCCAGGATCATCAACACCTCCTGCACCAGCGTCGAAAGCGTCCGCGTCAACGCCGCCCGCTTCCGCTCCGTCCGCGCCAGCAGTGCAATCAACGTCATCCGCAACGCAATCGCGCTCGTCAGATGCCCCAGCTTGTCCCGGATCACCCCCGCCGCGATCGGCGTCACCCCGCTGATCTTGTCCAGCGCCTCCCGCACCTCGTTGATGTGCGAATCCTCGCTCGGCGTCGACGCGTCCCCGCCGAACGCCTGCACCGTCGCCTCCGGATTGTCCGTCGACCACATCTGCCCCGGTCCCACCGGCCGCTTCGTAAACTCGTCGATCCCCTTCCCCAAATACATCTGAAAGCTCGTCATCGTCACGCGGAACGCCCGATCGCTCAGCCGCGTGTTCAATTCATCCTGCAAACCGATCAGCGGCTCCACATCCGAAAACCCCGTATCAATCGCCGCGCTCCCCAGCGCCCCCACGCGCGTCCCCGCCGACGGATCGCTCTGGTTCTCGTACCGCACGAACGGCACCACCCCCAGCAAATTCGGCCCTTCCTCCAGTAGCTCCCCGCGCTCATACCGCTGCCAGTGCCCCGCGCCGAACAGGTCAAACGAAAACTCCCGCGGATTCACCGTCAGCGCCATCGGCCGCCCCAGCCACGCCCACAACCGATCGATGAACCGCACGCCGGTCTGCGGCGCCCCGCAGTCCCCCGCCACATGCCGCAGCAGCGCCGCATACGCCGGCCCGCGCTCCGCACACGCAGAGTCCCCCACGAACGGCAGCGGGCAAAGTCGGCCGGCATCGATCACCTCGAAATGGAGCCACCGCGCCACGTCCAGCGATTCCTCGCCTGCCGCCGCCGCGCTCCCAATGGACGCACTGTCCGGATCGACCGACTCTTCGACCTGCCCGCCGCCGTCTCCTTCTCCCCCTTCCTCCGCAAGGAGCTCCTCCCCTGCGCTCGCTGCATCCAGCCCGTTCTGTAATTCGATCCCCGCCGCCGCCCGCATCGCCAGCCGCCGCAGCAATTCCCCCGTCGGCCGGAAGTGCACCCACGCCGACCCGCAAATCGCCCCCTGCAGCACCAGCTCCTGCAGCAACTGCACGCCCCCCGCCGCCTCGAGAATCTTCCCGATCACCCGCGTCAGCCGCTCGCGCACCTGCGCATCCCGCGCCGTGCTCGTCACCGCCGGCATCCGCCCCGCCGCAAAATCCACCAGCGTGTTCACCCGCCACCCAATGTCGTTCTCGATCACCACTTCCTTCCGATGCACATCGATCGCCCCCGTCGGCACCGCCGTCCCCTCCGCCGACCGCCGAAACCCCGTGATCCTTGCCGGCAACCCCAGCTCCTGAAACTGCCGGAACGGCCGCACCGCAAAACTCGCCCCCCCCGCTCCCCCCGCCCCCGGCAACGCCGCCGCCAGCTCGCTCGTCGGATTCCGGTAGTACCCCAGGAACCGCTCCAGCCGCGGCCGCACCACCTCCCGCAGCCACGCCAGCCGCGCCAGCACATCCTCCCCCGAAAGCGCCGCATCCCCAAAAGTCCCCAGTGAAAGCGAAACATCCGCCATTGCAATTCTCCTCTGATTCAGTTTCATCCGGGCCGCCACACACAAGCCCTCCACCCCCAGGCACCCGCGCCCACCCTGTGCGCACGAAATTCCAAACAGAAACCTAACTCCCGCTCCCGCCTGCATTAAAAATTTTCGAAAATTCTTCTCCCCACCCGCACCCCCTCCCATTTGTGCGCGCCCATATTTCCGCCGCTCCTCTCCGGCCTTGCCGGACCATCAAATGCGATCGCAAGGCGAACCACCGTCCCGCCGCTGCCCCAGCGTGGTGTGTTTTGGGTTTTGTGTTTGCAGCTTTTTCTTCCCCCCCTCCGTCACTCCCACGGCAACCGAATCCGCCGAATCTCCCTCACCCCGCCTCCCCACCCCGAACCGTCTCCACCTGCCCCGGCAGCTCCACCCCATCAGCTTCCACGCCGCACCGGCTGCTCGCAACGCCACCCAAAGCCCTGCCCCCACAGAACCCCCAACACCTGCAAATCAAAATCCGAAGGCGCCCGCTTCCGCATCTTCAATTCTCGAAATGACGATTTCATCCACGTACTGTAATCATAGTAGATGCAAATAGGTTCCGCTTCGGCATCACGGCGCGCCCTTCACTTCTCATGTCCCAACATTTGTGGCCATTCGTGATCATTTGTGGACAATTCACGTCGTGGGGGTGGGGGGAGGACGGCTCCCACGTTTTGAGTTTTGAGTTTTGCGTTTCCCCCTTACCATTCCCCCATGCACACCCTCCCCCGCCCCCTCCTCTACCTCCTCCTCCTCCTCTCCCTCATCCCCCTCACCACCCTCTTCCACCACAACGACCTCGGCCGCTGGGACTTCAACCGCAACGCCATGGCCGCACCCGACGAATTCTCCTACCTCCTCCTCGCACGAAACCTCCTCGAACACCACGGCATCTCCACCCTCCACACCGTCGGCCGCGACACCTTCTATCCCCCCGGCTACCCCGCCCTCCTCGCCGCCTGGTCCTCCCTCACCGGCCTCACCATCTTCCGCGTCCACCTCCTCAACACCCTCCTCGTCTGCTGCGCCACCCCGATCGTCTTCTTCTTCTCCAAACGCCTCCTCGCGCTCCTCTCCGAATCCACCCACCCCCGCCTCCGCGCCGAACCCGCCGCCAACGACACCCTCGCCCTCCTCATCGCCGCCCTTTTCGCCACCAACTGGCACGTCCTCGAAGGCGCCCTCTTCGTCTTCAGCGAACCCGCCTTCATGCTCACCACCTTCGCCTGGCTCGCCCTCGGACTCCGCTGGCGAAACTGGCCCACCAGCCTCCCTCAAACCCTCGCCCTCACCGTCCTCGCCATTGCCGCCTGGTCCATCCGCGGCGCAGGCCTCGTCTGCCTACCCGCCATGCTCGCCAACATCCTGCTCGTCGCATTCACCCGATCGCGCAACTTCCCACAATTGGCAATCGGAAATCGGATATCAGCAATCCGTCCATTGCTGCGATCCTTCTCAGTCGTCATCGCCCTCGCCCTCATCTATCAAATCGCCATCACCAAGCTCTCCCCCGAAAAATCCCTCGCATCGGTCAACGCCTCCGACAACTCCTACGCCCTCCAACTCCTCCGCGGCATCACTAAAAACAACACCCTCCACACCCCCGCCCAACTCTCCTGGCGCATCCTCACCCTCGCCTTCTCCCACCTCGACGACTTCGCCCAATCCTTCACCCCCTGGTTCCGCGAAGCCCCCGCCTGGCTCTTCCTCAACGTCATCGGAAAAATCTTCGCCGTCCTCGCCCTCGCCGGCTGGCTCTACCGCCTCCTCCACCTCCGCACCTCCCCCTCCCGCTTCCTCGAACTCTACATCGCCTTCTACATCGCCCTCTACCTCCTCTGGCCCTTCAACATGACCCGCTTCTGGGCCCCCATCCTCCCCGTCATGCTCGTCTACGCCGTCGACGCCCTCCGCCAGTTCCTCCAATCCCCGCCAGATCTCCCCCTCTTCCGCCCCCGCGTCGCCGCCCCCATCCTCCTCTCGCTCCTCCTCCTCCTCTCCGGCCAGGAACTCTGGCTCCAGCTCGGCAACTACGAACGCCGCCTCAATTACGTCTCCGACGCCCTCGCCGCCTCCGCCCACACCATCGTCCACCATTCCCCCAACCCCGCCGACACCATCGTCGCCGTCGCCGGCACCTCCGAGCACTTCATCTTCGCCTGGTACCTCCCGCGCCCCTATCTCCCCCGCTCCCCCGAACCCCACCTCCCCGACGGCTCCCGCGAATCCGTCGAACACATGCTCCTCCGCTCCCTCCACGAGCTCGATACCACCCCTACAAAGCGCCTATTTATCGCAAGTTACTTCACCGAACCTGATTATCGGGACGTCTTCCAAAACCTCCGCCGCTCCGATCCCGCCCTCCTCGCCCGCTTCGACATCCATCGAATTTTTCAAAAGGAAATTATCACCACCGTCTGGGAAGTCTCCCCCAAACCCGCCCCCGCCTCCTTTCCTTGACCGCCGGAAGATATATCTTACAACGTAAGAAGACCCATCGCGGCTCGCATGAAAGGAGCGAACACACACCCGCGGCACAATGATCTCCATGGGTATTTTGTGCAATCCCCCTGAACAGGGGAATAGACAAATGCCCGCCGGCGCAGAACCTACCACCACCACGCGTATATCCCAGCGGCGAGTCAGCGCGTGGTGCCATCCCCGCGGACCCTTGGTCTTCTTCCCTGCCTCGCCCACCCAGCAGCGGTCCAGGATTTCCCCCTCGGCGATGGAACGCCGCAACTGTGACCAGCCCGGCCGCCAGGCGGCCCTGCAATAGAAAGGAATCGGCAGGCGCACTTGTGCCCATACCACCATCCCCAGGCTGATGCCCAGCCCTGCTCTCCCCTTACCGGCGTCTGTGCGGAGCCGGTGGGTTGCTCTTTTTCTTCGTTCCTCGCCCAGGAAACGACGCAACACCGCGGTGACCGCGCAACGCCGCCTCCAACGCTCTCTACTTCCGGACACCCCCACGGTGACCCGGAATAAACAAGGAAGTACCGTGACTCAACCCGACAGCGCACCCCCTCGCTCCACCGACGACCGTCTCCTCCTCTCGGACGTGACCCGCCTCCTGCGCCTCACCGGCGAAGTCGCCTGCCTCCGCGACGACCCCCGCACCTGGCGACTCTCCCTCCTCAACTCCCTCAACCAGCTCCTCCCCTCCGCTGTCAGCGCCGCCTTTATCCTCAAAAACACCGCGCCCGACGCACCTCCGCTCGTCGTCTCCGTCTTCGACGCCGGATTCAAATCCGAAACCCAGCGCCAAACCTTCCTCCGTGAATTCAACACCGCCCCCTTCCGCGACCCCTTCTTCCGCACCTGCATCGACCGCTTCCTCGAAACCCGCCCCAAGTGCCTCACCGCCCTCCGCCGCGACTTCGTCGATGACGACCGCTGGTACTCCTCACCCCACCTTGAAGAGTACCGCCGCCCCGCCAACCTCGACGATGCCCTCTTCTCCATCCACCAGGGCGCCAACCGTGGCGATGCCCTCGTCCTCTGCGCCTTCCGCGCCTGGGAAGGCAGCCCCCACCCCGCCCACTTCTCCCCGCGCGAGCGACTCATCCTTGATGCCCTCCACAATGGCCTCGACTGGATTTACAAATCCGAAGAAGCCACCCAGCGCCTCACCCGCGCCTCCGCCCTCGCCCCACGCCTCCGCCAAACCCTCGAATACCTCCTCGCCGGCCACACCGAACGCCAGGTCGCCCTCAAAATGTCCCTCTCTGTCCACACCGTTCACGACTACGTAAAAGCCCTCTACCTCCACTTCGGCGTCTCCAGCCGCGGAGAGCTCATCTCCCGCTGGATGCAGACCGGCGGCCAAATTACCCCTCCGACCTCCTGACCCCCCTTCTCCCCCCCTTGTCCCCCGGTGGCCGCCTCACTTTCACGAATAACTCCCTGCCCCAACATAGGCAGATTCCCTATCTTCTCGCCACAGGCCAAAGTGACACCTTCTTATGGACGATAAGTAGGAAGTGTCCCTTTTTTCGGGGACGCCTTCCTCCTTCATCCGCGGCCCAACCCGCCACGGGTGTGGCTGATCCTTTGTAAGGTGCTCGGTGAATCAGGACCTGCTCGATCGCCTCAAGGCCTCCCCCGGACTCCCTTCCCTCCCCGCCGTCGCTATTCGCGCGCTCGAACTCACCCGCCGCGAAAATGTCGATCTCACCGAAATCGCCGAACTCATCTCCAACGACCCCGCCCTCTCCTCCAAAATCCTCAAAACCGTCAACTCCCCCTTCTACGGCCTCCCCAAACAAGTCTCCACCATCTCCCACGCACTCGTCATCCTCGGCCTCCAGGCCGTCAAAACCCTCGCCCTCGGCTTCTCCCTCATCACCAATCTCCAGACCAAAGAACCCGCCGACGGCTTCGACCACATGCGCTACTGGAAGAGCTCCATCTACACCGGCACCGCCGCACGCATCCTCGCCAAGCACCTCTCCCTCGTCCAGCAGGAGGAAGTCTTCCTCGCCGGACTCCTCGCCAACGTCGGCATCCTCGTCATGCACCGCGTCATCGGCGCTGAATTCGACGACCTCTGCAGGCAGGCCAGCGGCGACCACGACACCCTCGCCTCCCTCTGCCGCACACGCTTCAACCTGACCCACTGCGACGTCGGCGCCATGCTCGCCTACCACTGGCAGCTCCCCCACGTCCTCGCACGCCCCATCGCCTGCCACCATGCCCCTTCCGACGATGACAAGGAGCTCAAGCCCCTCGTCGAAGTCGTCCACGTCGCCGTCATCGTCGGCGACGTCTTCGCCTCCCGCGACCCCGCCCCCGCCATCGTCCGCGCCCGCGCTGAAATGGCCAAACGCTTCAACATGTCCCCCGACGACATCGAACGCCTCCTCGCCGAAATCGGCGCCTCCACCCGCGACGTCGCCAAGCTCTTCGAAGTCAACATCGGACCCAACCGCACCTACGCCCAGATCCTCGAAGAAGCCCAGCAGGCCCTCGTCCAGCTCACCCTCCAGTCCCAGCAGCAGGTCCGCACCATCCAGAAGGAAAACGAATCCCTCCAGGTCAAGGCCCGCACCGATCCCCTCACCGCCCTCGCCAACCGCGCACGCTTCGACGAATTCCTCGAGGAACAGTTCTCCCGCGCCTACAAGCTCCAACGCCCACTCGCCCTCGTCTTCCTCGACCTCGACCACTTCAAAAAAATCAACGACACCTACGGCCACGGCGCCGGCGATGAAGTCCTCCGCCGCGTCTCCAAGGTCCTCAAAACCGCCTGCAGACCCATCGACCTCCCCGCCCGCTACGGCGGCGAAGAATTCGCCCTCGTCCTCACCGAAACCGAAACCCCAGGCGCCGCACAGACCGCCGAAAAAATCCGCCGCGCCCTCGAATCCGAAACCATCACCTTCGAAGGCAACACCATCAAGGTCACCGCCTCCATCGGCATCGCCGGCACCGACCGCTCCCGCATCTTCACACTCCCCGCCCAACTCACCAGCGCCGCCGACCGCGCCTCCTACGCCGCAAAAATGTCCGGCCGCAACTGCGTCCGACTCTTCCGCCCCAAAGTCCCCGCCCCGAATCCCACCCCAACCCCCGCCCCAGTCCCCGCCCCAGTCCCCGCCGCCTCCTGATACTTCCGCCAACTTTCTCACCGACATCCGAAACAATTCCCGTTCGCGATGCACCGCGTTTCGCTATAATTCGACCATGGAATCGAATTCGAAAACCGTCGATCTTCCGCTCACCCTCCACGTCTCTTTCGAAACGCGCGAGAAACTCGCACAACGCGCCGCAGCCGCTGGCAGCGACATCGACGCCTATGTCTCCGCCATCGTCGAACAAACGACCCACGCCTTTCCACCCCTCGCTGAACTCAGCGGCCCCGTCCACCAACGCTTCCTCAACGCCGGCACATCTGACGATCAACTCGCCGACGAACTCGAGCAAGCCAAACACGCGCGCCGTGCGGAACGCCGGGCACGTAACACATGACCACCACCGTCCCCTCCGTTGTCTACGACTGCAACATCTTCGTCCAGGCGCTTATTAATCCTGTCGGACCTGCCGGACGTTGCATTGAACAGGTTCGCGTCGCAACCGTCCGCCTTTTCATCACCAATTTCATTCTCAACGAAATCCGCGAAAGCCACCTGAAAATCCCTGCCAAATATGGTGTAACGCCCGAACAAACCTCCCGCCTCGCCGATGCTGTCCTGGCCGCCGCAACCCTTCTCTCCAACGTACCTCCCGCATTCGTCTACACGCGCGATCCTGACGATGCCCACTACGTCAACGCCGCTCTCGCTGCCAACGCACATTTGATCGTCTCCCGTGACCGAGACCTCCTCGACCTGATGGGCACTTCGACCGACGCACTCGACTTCCGCACCCGCTTCCCTGATCTTCGCATCCTCGACCCTGTCCAATTCCTGCGCGAGATCGACGGCTCAACCCCCACCGCCGGCACCCGCCCCTGATTCCACCCCCTTCACCCGCAAAATCGTCAAACTCCGCGGCACCCCCGCCTCCTCCACCCGCCCCACCCCCGCACCCACCAACCCCTCCACCGCCGCCGGCGTTATCGCCTCATCAAACCCATACGTCCGCCGCAACCGCTCCACCTCCGCCCAATCACTCCCCACGTAATTGAACCCCGAATCCCGCAACCACTTCGCCGCCCCCGCCGCCCCACCCGCCCGCAACTCCTCCCCCAATAAATTCCTATCAAACGTCGTGTTGTAAAAAATCTCCCCCTCCCAAAACAAAACCGCCGCATTCCCCTCCACCAGGATCTTCCCCTCCGGCATCACCGCCCCCCCCGCCCCCTCCGCCGGCTTCTCCACCGCCGCCGCCACATTCACCACCCGCGTAAACAACTCCCCAACCGGCGGCGCCACCGCCTCCTTCTGGTTCCCCACCGCCTGCACGCCCCCCAGCAGCCCCGCCTCCGGCAACAGCAAAAACACAGTGCACAACGCCACCACCCCCACCACCGTCGCCACCAGCACCCGCAGCGTGCTCATCACCACTCCGCGCTCCGCCCCCTCCACCCCCAGCCCGAACAACCATGCCAGCGGCCCCCCCACCGGCAACAAAAACCGCGACTGCAGATGCGTGAAAAACATCCACGCACCCACCTGAAAAACCAAAATCACCACCACCATCCCCAACTCCCGCCCGCGCGAATCCCCCGCCTTCCCCACCCCACGCAAAAACGCCAGCACCACCGCCAGCGGAACCACCACCCACATCACCCCCACATGCTTCCACCACTCCCCCGGCGGCCGCTCCCGCACCAGCGTGTAAATCCACGCCCACCCCGGCGACCACTGCTCATTCAACACCGACTCCCGCCACAACGCCCCCGCCCGCCCCACACACGACTGCTCCCCCACAAGCGCCGTATGCCCCCGCTCAAACCGCTCCACCTGCGCCGCCGTCCACCCATCCCGCGGCAACACCCGCGCCGCCAACGGAAATACCGGATTCCCCCCACTCTCCACCGCCGCCCGAATCCCCCACGGCGCATACACCGCCAGCGCCACCCCCGCCGCCACCAGCGCCCCCTTCCACCTCCCCCGCAACAACAAAATCACCCCCACCGGCACCGCAAAAAACACCCCCGCCGTCATCTTGCACCCCACCGCCAACCCCAAAAGAATCCCCACCAGAATCCCCTCACGTGTCTGCCTTCGCTCTTCTCCCTTCTGACCACTGACCACTGACCACTGACCACTCAGCGCCATCGCAATCGCCAACACCCCACACACCATCATCCCCCACTCGTCATACGCCAGCGACCCCGTCACAATCGTCCACGGCACCGCCAGCACACTCACCATCCCCACAACCCGCCCCACCGCCCCCAGCCGAATCGGCGCCACCCCAATCGCCAGCACCGCCAAAAGCGCCAAAAACGCATGCGTCATCTGCGCCGCAAACACCCCAAACAAATAGTCGCTCCCACCCGCCGGCCCCCCGCCAATACCCCCGGCAAACCGCCCCCCCTGCATCTCCATCAAATACAACATCTCCACATTCGCCGGCAGGTACGAATACACATTATGCCCCACCGGCATCGCCGAATTCGTCGCCCCATACTCCCGCGGCATCTCCAGGTGATACTCCAGCACGTCATACCCACGCCCCTCGCTCCCCCACAGTGTCCCCGGCGGAAACGTCACCGCAATCATCAACATCCCCACCGGCACCGCCCCCAGCAGAATCATCCACTCCCCACGCGTCCACCCCTCCCGCAACGGCGACCAGTCAAACCCGCGCCAGAACTCCCGCGCCGGCACAATCCCCACCCCCACCGCCGCCCCCATCAACACCAACACCACCCACGGCGGATCCACCAGGTGCACCGCCCCCAACCCCAACATCCCCAGCGACAACGCCCCCAGCCCCAACGCCTCCGCCACCACCGCCCGAAACAAGTCCGGCCACGGCGACCCCTCCCACACCCCCCCGAACGGCTTCGTCAACCCTGCCCCCAGCACCCCCGCACTCACCCACACCGGCACCGCCAGCAACCCATACAACCACGTCTGCATCACGCTGACCGCCACCGACCCCGCCACCAACCCCACCACCACCAACGCCACCCCCACAAACCCCCCAACAAGCCACCACCGCGCCGGCCCACGCCCAACACCCCCGCTGAGCGCCCCCTCCGTTCCCGTTGCTCGTCGATAACCCGAATCTCTCGCCATCGCCCCCAGTATAAGACCCCCTTTCCAAACGCTCACCCCCCGCACCTCCTCGCCCAGCATCGCCATCACAGACCCC
>JBQCGD010000057.1:0-105893 GCA_051955985.1 Phycisphaerae bacterium
TCGTCGTCGTCGACTTCCCCACCGACCCCGTCACCCCCACCGTCAACCCCCGGCACCGCTCCAAAAACAAATTCATCTCCGTCGTATACGGCACCCCCTTCGCCAACGCCTCCCGCACCACCTCCACCTTCTGCTTATCCACCGCCGGATTCAGCACCAGCAGATCCGCCGCCAGAAAATCCTGCAGGAAATGCCCCCCCAGCTTAAACGTCACCGGCAACCCGGCGAGCTGCTGGATCGATTCCGCCAGCTCCCCCTCCGTCGCCGCATCATTCACCGTAACAATCGCCCCCTGCTCCACCAGCCACTTCGAAACCACCACGCCCCCTCCAAACCGCCCCAGCCCCATCACCACCACCTTCTTCCCCGCAACCGATTCCACCACGCGCGCCATCACCGCACTCCTTTGCACATCCCGGCGTCCGTCGACCAACCGCGTCGAACTTCCTCATTGCAGCATCGCGCCCCGCCGATTGCAACCGGCGCCGGCCATCGCACCCCTCGCAACTTTCCCTTCCCTTTCGCCCGCCGCCACGTTACGCTGTTGCAATGCGCAAACGTTTGCATATTGCTCTCGCTCTCCTCCCCTTGCTCACGCTTGGCCTTCTCCCCGCCTCCCCAGCCCCGCCCCCGGCCCCCCACGACCTCACCGCCTCCCAGGCCGTCCCCCTCATGACCCCCGGTATCAACATCGGCAATACCTTTGAAAATACCACCCGCTGGGAAACCGGCTGGGGCAATCCCCCCGTCACCCACGCTTACATCCAAGCCCTCGCCCGCCTCGGCTTCAAAACCGTCCGCCTCCCCGTCGCCTGGGATACCTACGCCAAGGACGGCCAAATCCAGCCCGACAAGTTCCAGCGCGTCGCCGAAGTCGTTCACTGGATCACCGACGCCCGCATGTTCTGCGTCCTCAACATCCACTGGGACGGCGGCTGGATCGACTCCGACGTTAAAGAAAAATTCCCCGCCGCCTACCACACCTTCAGCCCCGTCGCCGAAACCAAATTCCGCTCCTACTGGCAGCAAATCTCCCGCCGCTTCGCCGATGAAAACCAGCAGCTCCTCTTCGAATCCCTCAACGAAGAATCCACCTTCGACAACGCCGGCTCCCCCCAAAAAGCCCTCGACACCCTCAACCACGTCAACCAGCTCTTCGTCGACACCGTCCGCAGCACCGGCGGCCACAACGCCAATCGCCTCCTCATCGTCGCCGGCTACACCACCGACATCACAAAAACCTGCACCCCCGATTTCCACCTCCCCCACGATCCTGCCCCCGACAAACTCCTCCTCTCCATCCACTACTACACCCCCTGGCCCTTCGTCGGCATGAACGAAGACGCCTCCTGGGGCAAAATGGCGAAGACCTGGGGCAGTCCCGACGACCTCAAACAACTCAACCAACTCTTCGATACCCTCGACACCTTCTGCACCCGCAACCACACCCCCGCCTTCATCGGCGAGTTCGCCGTCTGCTCCAATAAGGAAGAAGCCTCCACCATCCGCTGGATGTCCGCCGTCGCCAACGCCGCCATCCAACGCAAAATGGTCCCCATCCTCTGGGACACCGGCGGCAACGTCTCCCGACGCGAACCTTACGCCGCCACCCCCGCCCTCCTCCAAACCCTCCATAACCTCACCGATCACCCCTAGCGCGTGCCACGCTCAGGGAAGGGCCCCCGGCCCATTCCGCTGCGGCGACCAATTGATCATTGCCCCCTTCACCCGTCGAACAACCCTCCTCCCCCCCTCCCTCATCCGAATCTTCATCACCGAACAACCTCTCCCTACCTTCTTAATCTTTATCTTAATCCTAATCCTACTCCTCCCCCGCCCCGCTCACGCCCTCGCCGCCGCAACCCCCGCCGCCACATCATCCCGCCGCGTCAACTCCCACGCTCCCACCTTCAACTGCGTATACCCCCCACGCGCCGCAAAATGCGCATCCAGCTTCTCCAGCATCGGCATCAGCAATTCCACCAGCCCCTGCAGCTCCCGATTCGCCGCCGCCTCCTCCTTCTCCGGCAACTGCACCAGCGGCGGCACCCCGTGCCGCGCAAAGTGATACCGCCCGTCCTCCCGACGCTCATACACCTCGCTCCACTGTGCCCCCGGCGCCGGCGGAAGCCGCAGCGTCGATCGACACTCCTTCACCCCCAGCTCCGACCCATCGAGCGAACCACCGACAAATTCCACGCTGTGCATGATGCAGCCTCTCTCAATGTCTTTCGTTTAGTTTCACTCGGCGTCAACCCGGTCTGCCGGAGTGGGAAGGAGCGTCCCTGGACGCTCCTTCCCCATGGCACATCGCCCCCGGAGTGCGTGCTCCAGGGACGAACTTTCCGTTATCCCTTGAACTCCGCGAACGCCGCGTCCCCTTTCGCGCCGGCTTCCTCGGCATCCAGCGGAATCAGCTTCTTGGCCTGGATCTTCGCAGCTTTCGCCGCGCTCTTCGGTCTCATCGCTGCTCCCGCCGCCGCGTTCGCCGGGGCGCTTTCCCCCGCCGAAGTCCCGCGCACCAGCACCAGCAGTTGATCCACAATGTGCTTCACCTGCTCCGCCTGGCTCGAAAGCTCCTCGGCCGCCGCAGCTGATTCCTCCGCCGCCGCCGCGTTCGCCTGGACCACCTTGTCCATCTGCGAAACCGCCGTATTCACCTGCCCGATCCCCTGCGACTGCTCCTTCGATGCCGCCGCAATCTCGCCCACCAGCGACGACGACCGCGACGACGACTTCGTGATCTCCTCCAGCACCCCTGCCACTTCTCCCGCGATCGACACGCCGTTCGTCGCGTTCTTCACCGACTCTTCCACGAGCTGCGCCGTGTTCTTCGCCGCTTCCGCAGAACGCATCGCCAGGTTCCGCACCTCTTCAGCGACCACCGCAAACCCCTTCCCCGCTTCGCCGGCCCGGGCGGCTTCCACCGCCGCGTTCAACGCCAGCAGGTTCGTCTGGAACGCAATCTCGTCGATCACCTTCAGAATCTTCGACGTCTCCGCCGCGCTCTTCTCGATGTCCTTGATCGCCCCCGACATCTTCTGCATCGCGTCGTTCCCCTGCTCCGCCGAACGCTGCGATTGCCCGCTGATCGTGTTCGCTTCCTGCGCCGTGTCTGCGTTCCGCTTCGTCATCGACGAGATTTCTTCCAATGCCGAGGTCGTCTCTTCAAGGCTCGCCGCCTGCTCGCTCGCGCCCTGCGCAATCGCCTGGCTCGATCCCGACACCTGCGTCGCCGCCGATGCCAACTGCGATGCGCCCGCCCCGAGCGACCCCGCGATCCCCGACAACAGCTTCGTCAGCGACCGGATCGTGACAAAGGCAATCACGCTCCCCAGGATCGCCGCAATCGGAACCGCAATCTCAATCGCCTGCTTCCCGGAACTCGTCGCTGCCAGCGTCATCCCCCGCGCTGCATCCGACTGCTTCGTCTCCGCCTCGCGCAGGACGCCCACCGCGGCAACATACGCGTCGTAGGCCGGCTCCACCTCGCCGTGGAAAATGTCCACCGCTTCCTTCTGCTTGTTGTTCCGGCTCGGCACGAGGCACTTCTCGAACGAGGCCCAGAACTTGCCCCGTGCCCCGTCCACGTCCGCATACATCCGCTTTTCGTCGGCGGTGTCCATCTCCCCCTCCACCTTCTTCAACACTTCGTTATTCTCGTTGCGATTGGAAGTCATCTCCTCCTCAATCTTCGCCATCTCCCGCGCGTCCCCGGAAAGAACATGCTCCAGCAGCAGGACGACATTGCGACGCATTAATGATTCCGCATGCGTTACATTGATCGTCGTTTCGGACACCGCGCCCAGTTCGTCCGCCTTCTGCGAGGCGACTTCAAACTTCAGGAACGAAAAACCCCCCAGCAGTGCAACGCACGTGATCACCATCCCGAAACCCAGCGTAATCCGCTTCCCAACAGTTAAAGACATCGACGGCCTCCAATAGAATTATTCAAATTGATTGACTGTTCCGGTCCGCAACGACGCGTACCCCGGTGCCTCAACGTCTTCGCGGCACACTTCCCAATTCGGGATAATTCCCCCACCGGATTACGCTCCCTTTAAGGCATATCTATAAGAGTTGACACCGGAATTGGGAGGATTCCCTATTAAAAATACATCACCCCTCTAGTAGAAAAAGCTATTCGGGGTGAAGGGGCATGTGCGTTGCATTCTGGTGATCGCAATGAGATAAACCGGCACCCAATTGGGGTGTCCCTCTTGTTCTCCCGATAGCCTGTCGTGTGAAATCGGACGAAAAGAACCTCGCCCGCGTCGTTGATGAACGCAAGGCCCGACGCATCTTTGCGCGCCATGCCTTCCCCAATCGTCAGCGTGTCTGTCCCCGTTGCCGGAGCCGCCGCCTCTACCAGCTCCGCGATGGCCGACGCCGCTGCGCCAGGTGCGGCTACACCTTCGATGAATTCGCCGGCCGATGGCTCAATCTTATGAACTTCTCATACGCAGAATGGCTGCATTTTCTCGAACTCTTCTCCACCCCGCGCTCCACCGCCGAAATCGCCGCGGCCCTCAAGATCTCCTACGCCACCGCCAGCCGTGCCGTCTTCATCACGCGCCAGGCGATCCTCGCCCGCCACGATGCGCATCTCCTCGCCGCGCCGCAGGCCGACGCCGTCTGGGGAATTTCGCAGCATCAGGACCGCGTCTTCATTCGCCGCATCACCGACCTCGATCCGGATAAAGCTTTATATCTCCCCGTTCCCAAAACCGTCCGCGCCGGCGTCGTTTACACCGACCTCTGCCAACATTCTCAACACCGCTTCGAAACCCTCGTCTTCCGCCCCACACGCCAAATCCTCGGCAGAACCGACATCCACCTCTCCAAACGCCCCCTCGCTATCGATCATCTCGATCACTTCTGGCAGTTCGTTCGAACCCATCGCCTCTTCTGGCGGCAAATCGGAAGAACTCACATCGGCCTCTACTGGGGCGAACACGCCTTCCGCTTCAATCACCGCAATTCACCCCTCCTGGAACTCCTCATCCAGGCCGTCTCCGCAACAATACCCACCGAATCTAAGGAAAATCCTTAACCCATCCTTGCGCCGCATTGCGGAACAACGGACCTGCCTTCAACGCTTGCACACCTCCCCGGCGCATATCATGATCCCGCTATGACGCTTACGTCCTCGCACACCTCTCAACTCCCCTGGTCCTGGTTCGACTTCACCGACCGCCCGCGCATTCTTGACCCCAACGCGCCCGCCCCACGCCCCGATGTCGAACACGACGGCGCCAACCAAAGCTACGCCATTGAAATCGATCACCGCCAGATCCCCTTCAAATTCTTCCGCAAGTCCTCCCCCACCCAGCGCCCACTCCTCATCCTCCAGCATGGCATGGGCCTCACCATCGCGACCTTCCGCGGCATCGCCCCTTACCTCTTCCACTCCCACGACCTCGCACTCATCGACTACTCCTCTCTGACGTGCCATCCACGCCACCACGGTGGGGGAGGGGCGGGAGGAGCGGGGGGGGCGGGGGGGGCGGGGGGAGGGTGGCCAGCCGGCGGGCTCCCCATCCGGGCGCTGGCGGATTCCATCTGGCCCATCGCCGATGCGCTCGGCGCCCAGCAATTCTCCATCGCTGGCCATTCCCTCGGCGGGGGCCTCTGCCTCATCACCGCCCTCCACCCAAACGCCAAAAAACGCCTCCGCAAAATCCTTCTCGCCAACCCCGCCTGCTACCCCCAGGAACTCCCCCGCCTGTACCGCCTCGTCCGCATCCCCCTCCTGGGCGAACTCATCATGACCCTCACCCGCGCCGAAAAACTCATCGGCGGGGTCGAATACATCGGCTACGTCGACAAAACCGCGTTCGACCCGGACCTGCGAAAACGCTACCTCCAGATCATGTCCCACCGCCACAACCGCTTTCGCCTCATGGACATCATCCGCCACCTTCCCGCCGATGAACGCGACCGCACCCCCGCAATCCACCTCCGCCGCCTCCATGAAATCACCAATCCCGTCCTCCTCACCTGGGGCGAACAGGATCCGCTCCTCGTTCCCGGCGCCGGCGAGCGGCTGGCGCGCGATCTGCCGCATTGCACTTATGACCCGCACCCGGATCTGGCCCACATGCCGCACGAGGAGGCGCCGGGGCGCGTCGGGCTGCGGTGGGCGGCGTTTCTTCGGGAAATCTCTTAAAAAACCGTTCCAAATCCGTGCAAAACGGTGCCAAATCGGCCCCGGCTGTCCCTTTTTTTGTCACGTTTTGCGGCTCGCTGGACACTTGGAGGATGAGGGATGCGCGAAGTTTTTGCCAATGGCGGAAAAAACCGAGGGGGTTTTGCGGATTAAATCTGGCATCCGCGCATTGGAACAAGTAGGATCGTTCCGTCATTTTATTGGACCGGTGGCTGGTCTTTCCCCTGGAATGGTACACGACACGGGGAGTAAGTCATGAAACGCACTGCACTTGCATTGTTGGTGGGCATGCTGGCGGGGACGCCGATGGTGGCCCGCGCCACGCCGGACATCACCGCGGTCGCAGCCGCTGGGGGGCTGGGGGCACACGCGATTCGTGATGCCAACTCCTTGGAAACACGTGAGTTCCATATTCACAATGCGCGCCTGCCTGGAAGCTTTTCGGCGCATCAGGAAGTCACGGCCTGGCAGGTCACGCAGGGGACCTGGAACGGGCAGTCGCTGGCGGGGTTGTGCCTGGTGCTGGTGCACAGCATCTCGGATGATGGCAGAAGTCCTTCGTACACCAACTGTTATGTTTCGGATTTTGCGACGTCCGCGCAGCGGCAGGCGCTCCTGACGGCGTTTCAGGCGACGAATCCGAAGTCGATTCCGGCGGGGGAGGCCTCTTCGCTGCACGTCGAGCCGGCGGTGATCACGCTCGAAGTGGAGGGGCAGGCGTTGACGCTGCACCTGGGGCTCGTGGCGTAAGTTTATTAGGGATCGATAGTTGGGGAGTTTCCGTCGGCTGCGGGGTTGGCGGTCGGGCGGTCGCCAACGGTGAAATGTGGGGGTTCGTTGGGGGTTTCGGCGCTCTGGGCGTCGGCTTCCTGGGGGGTGTCGGCGGGGGAGGAGGCGGGTGATTGGGAAGCGTCGGGGAGGGGTTGGACGATGTCGTTAGTTGTGGCGCGGGCGTGTCTTACGAAGAAATCGCGGGACTTGATGGCGATGGCGCCGACGGCGACGAGGGCGGAGAGGCCGATGCCGAAGACGGTGACCATGCCGAGCATCTGCTGGCGTTCACGTAAAGCCACGCGGCGGCGGTACTTGGGAGGGAGCTCGGGAATCTGGAGGTCGGCGACGGTCGTGGCGGGTTTGGGCGGGGCGGGGGCGAGGGCGTAGAGGCGATCGTTTGTATCTTCTTGTGGTTGCATGGGTTGAATGGGGTGGCCGGGTGGTTGCGGGGCGGCGCGCGGGGGGAGGGGGCGGGAGAGGAGGTCGGCGATCTGGCCGGTGGAGGACTGGGATTCGCGGAGGCGTCCGGGGTGGATGACGCGTGCGGCGATGGCTTTAAAGCCTTCTTCTTCCTGGAGTTGTGATTTGATCAGGGCGCCGCAGCGGACGCAGCGGGCGAAGAAGCCGAGGGTGGCGGGATCGATTTCGGTACTCCGACCGCAGGCGGGGCAATGGCACTTCATCAGGGTCTCCACAAGCGCGGTCATTCCTCGCTGGAACACCGCGTGCGGAGGATTCATCGGACGGATTGGGGGGGAGCGTTTGTGGGGGCGAAAATTGCGTTTTTAATGCTGCTGGACGAGGGATTATCGGGCGTCAGTCGTTGCGGTAAAGGTTGTTTTTGTGAATGTAATCGATGACGGGGCGGGGGAGGAAGAAGTCGAGGGGGAGGCCCTGGCGGACGCGTTCGCGGATGTCGGTGGAGGAGATTTCGATGAGGGGGGTGTGGAGGAATTGGAGGCGTGCGGCGACGATCGGGCCGAGGTGTTTCTGCACGGAGTCGAGCCCGATTTGGAGGGGGTTTGGTACGGTTTCGGACGGTTTTGGAACGGTTTTGGACGGCTTTGGGGCCGTTTCGGAAGGGCTTTGGGGCGGTGTTGGGGCAATTGTGGCGGGGGCCTGGAGGGGGTACGGGGGGGGATATGGGAGGTTGGGAGGCGTCGGCCGGCCGAGGACGGCGAGGTCGATGAGGTCGACAAGTTCGCCAATGCGATGCCAGGTGTGGAGTGCGGGGAGCTGGTCGGCGCCGAGGAGGAGGGTGTAGGTGTCGGCGGGGTTTTCGGCGCGGAGGGATTCGATGGTGTCGATGGTGTAGCTCGGCGTGCCGGTGCGTTCGCCGCGGTCGAGTTCGCGGGCGTCGGCGAGGAAGTAAGCGTGGTCGGCGAGGGCGAGGTGGAGCATGTTGAGGCGGTGTTCGGCGCTGGCGCTTCGGCGGTGGGTTTTGTGGGGGGAGATGTGGGCGGGGATGAAGAGGACTTTGTCGGCGTGGAGGATTTCGCGGGCGCGCAGGGCGGTGAGGAGGTGGGCGTGGTGGATGGGGTCGAAGGTTCCGCCGTAGATGAGGGTGTGCATGAGAGGGACCGAGGTTAACACAAAGGCTACAAGGGTAATGATAGATGATGAAAGGTGAATGACGAATCGAATTTCTCCCACGAGGGCAGTTTTTGGCGGCACATTTTAATTGCTTCACAACCTTCAAACGGTATTATGCCGGAAGCACAGGAGCCAACTTGGTCGACCCAAAACATCTCTCAGAAGCACCAACTCCGTTTGTTGAAGTGCGAGTAGAGGACATCCGCAATGATCCCACGCTTCGATCCTTGTGTGTTGGATATGAGCTTGGTAAATGGCGTAATGCTCAATTCGCTGATCATGTAATGGAGTGGCTGCCTGAATTCGCCCTTTCCGCGACTGAGCTGTCACAGCTTGGATCGGCAAATGCGGTCCTATTGCTTCGGCGTGCCGCGAAAACTGTTTACGAATCGAAGAAGTTCGAAAATCGCGGTGAGTTTGGAGAAATTTTCCTCCATATGGCGGTTCGTCAAATCTATCGGTCGCTGCCCGCCATTTCAAAGATTTACTACAAATCTGCGACGAATGACACGGTGAAGGGCTTCGATGCTGTTCATATCGTAGGTCCGCCCAATGATATGGAGCTTTGGCTTGGAGAGGCAAAGTTTTACGAGAGCATCACCAGGGCAATTGCGGACGTGACCGCCGAAATTGAGACGCATCTCCAAACTGATTACCTGCGATCAGAATTCATGCTAATTACAGGAAAAATAGACAAAGAGTGGCCGCATGCCTCCAAGTTGAAGAATTTGCTTGATCCGAAGACTTCACTCGATCAGGTGTTCACACGTGCCTGCATCCCGGTTTTACTTACGTACGACAGTAAATGCGTCCGCTCACATGCGGCCTGCACTCCTGAATACCACGCTGACTTCGTAGAGGAGGCAGCACGGCACCATGCGGCATTTGCCAAAAAACTTCGGGAAATTCGACCCCCGATCAATGTCCGCGTGCATCTTTTCCTGCTCCCATTGCACACCAAAGAAGATCTCATTAAGGCATTGGATAGGAAGCTGAAAGCATGGCAGAAGCTTTAGGTGTTGAAGACCTTCGGAATATTCTGCGGTCCGAGAAGAAAATTGTCGGTCGCCAATTCCTGATTCTGCGCAGTATCTCAGCATTATTCAATGAGGGACTGGAACACGAATCTCGTGAAATGGTTCTTCGCGCCCTGGAACATCGTCGTGCCTTTGGGGAATTGCAGCAAATCCTTGACGCCTTGACCCGTTCAGTGGGTCTCTTCCCCTACGCCGACTCGAGGAATTTGGACTTCCGAGATAGTATCGCGCTCGAATTTCACCGACCGCTGAACTCTACTGAGAACTTTTATTTTCATCGAGAACAGGGAGAAGTTTATAGGAGATTGCTCGCAGGGGATAGCGTCATTCTCAGCGCCCCAACGAGCTTCGGTAAGAGTAGGCTCATCGATGCGATGATATCTCTTCGGAGATTTTCAAACATTGCAGTAATTGTTCCCACACTAGCACTGATCGACGAGACAAGACGCCGCTTGTCTAGGTTCTCTTCTACTTATAAGATCATCACGCATCTTTCGCAGGAGCCAGCAGCCAAAAATGTTTTCGTATTCACTGCAGAGAGAGCAATTGCATATCGCAAGTTTCCAAAAATCGATTTTTTTGTCATCGACGAATTCTACAAAATTGGAGCGCTGGACGAGGACACCGTTCGTACTGTCGCATTGAACCAAGCCTTCTATCAGCTTGCAAAAGACGGCGGTCAGTTCTATCTCCTTGGTCCAAATATCGAAAAGATTCCCGCCGGGTTGGAGAGCAAGTACAAATGCATGTTCTATCCTACGAACTTTTCCACCGTCGTCGTCGAACAAGAGCGGGTTCAGGGACAGGGGGACGAGATTGAGCAGTTGATCGCCCTTGCTAAAACTCTGCATGATCCAACGCTTGTATTCTGCCGGTCCCCGGCCAGAGTGAACGAAGTGGCGCGTGCCTTTCTGAAAGCGGGAATTGGCGGAGAAAGTAAGCGCCTTGGCGCTGCTGCGGACTGGATTGGTCGCAATTTCCATCGGGAGTGGGTGTTGCCGCAAGGATTGATGCGCGGCATTGGAATACATCATGGACGGCTTCCTCGCGCCATAGCACAGTTTGTAGTTCGGTCGTTTAATAGCCTTCACCTTCGCTTTTTGATTTGCACGTCGACATTGATCGAAGGTGTGAATACAAAAGCCAAGAATGTCATAATCTTCGATAACTCTATTGCAAAGAAACAGATTGATTTCTTCACCTTTAACAACATCCGCGGGCGCTCCGGTCGGATGTTCGAACACTTTGTGGGGAAGGTGTTTTTGTTCAAAGAACCTCCCCAAGAACAGTTGCCTTTCGTCGACTTTCCGGTTTTCAGCCAGACTGAAAGAGTTCCCGAGTCTTTATTGATACAAATCGATCCGGAGGATTTGAAAGCCACCGCGGCGAAGCGAATGGAACGGTTCCATTCGCAGGATGTGGTGCCGTTTTCTGTTTTGCAGAAGAATGCAACGATGGATCCGGAGCGCCAATTGAACCTTGCGCGGCACATTGCAGCTGATCCTCAGTCACTGGCGCCGGGCTTAAACTGGAAAAGATATCCAACGTATAAACAGCTCGCTGTCACTTGTAAGTTAATTTGGGATTTCCTTGTGGAGGCGAGTCGGCGTCATGGGGTATGGTCTGCATCTCAACTGGCTTTCAAAACCTTTCAGGTTCAAAAGAAAATACCCGTGGCTCAGCAAGTCGTTGCAGAGCTTAAGGCTGGCGAATTTGCGGCCAAAAATGTGGATGAAGCTGTAGAGCGAGTGTTAGATTTTGAAAGATCTTGGGCACACTTTGAGCTTCCCCGGTATTTAAGTGTGGTTTCAAGCATACAAAACATAATCCTCGGTCGAGCCGGTATAAGGGCGGGCGACTTTAGCCTTTACTCTTCGCATCTCGAATGCCTGTTTCGAGATCCCGTGGTGATGGCTCTGGACGAATATGGAATTCCTATTCAACTGGGGGAAAGGCTTCGGTTCGGAACCCGAGATGACCTCGACATCGCGTTGGCCGAGTTGAAACGTGCGACATTCGATCCTTCTGCGTTCCATCCCTTTGAGTTAGAACTTTTGCGAGATGCCCAAAATGCAATTTAAGTTGCAGTCCCTTGCGTGAAGGTGGAGGGCAGAGGTTTGGTGAGAGGAGACGACGCCTCGCTTACGCCAGGGGCGGACGGTGGGTGGGTTTTGTGGGGGTGCAGGCGGTGAGGAGGAGGGGGAGGGCGAAGAGGCCGAGGATTGGGCCGAAGAGGGCGTGGAGGGGGTTGAAGGGCATGGGCTCCGGGGTGTCTATGGGATAATGCGATGTTTTGGGGGTGGGGTCGCAGGCGTCTCGCTTCGCATCGGCGGGGGGACCGGCGGGCCGTTGGCCCCGCGCTACACGGGGGTTGGGTGGGGGGGGGCGGGGGTAGACGCCTCGCTTCGCATCGGCATTCACCGGCGTCCCGTTGGGACGGCGCTACACGCGGTTTTGGTCCGGCGGTTTTGGGTTACCACCAGCGGCAGAATTGGGCGGCGCGTTGCCAGAAGGTGTCGGTGTAGCGGCCGGCGAGGAGGGCGAGGGTGGCGGCGGTGAGGGGGATGGCGAGCCAGGCGTGGGGGGAGGGGAAGAGGTCAGAGTAGAGGTAGAGGCCGGCGAAGAGGCCGAGGATGAGGCCGAAGAGGGCGTGGATCCAGTCGAAGGACATGGGGGGCTCCGGGGTGTTTTGGGAATACGCGATGTTTTGGGGGTGGGGCCGCAATGCGCCGACGGATTCGAATCCGCCGGCTTTTGGTGTTTGAAAGAGAATCGTTGCACCGCGTGCGCGGGGAGGGTTCCGGTGGGGTGAGGAGTTGGCGCACCGGCGCTCACGCTACGGGTTCCCTGGGGGGCGGATTCTGCGGCGCATGTTAGAATCGTTTGCGTTATGTGGCTTCGATTTGAGACGAATTATCGCAATGTGCGGACGCGGTGGGCGGAGGGGGTGTTTCAGAATTTTTGGGTGGTGGAGGAGGATGAGGGGGTAGAGGCGGGGGTGCGGGAGCGGGTGAGGGAGTTGCATGGGTGGTTTAACCGGCATTTGCCGGTGGCGCCGGCGGGGCGGGTGGATCGGCGGGCGATATTTTGGTTTCGGATGAAGGCGGAGTTGGGGGTGCCGGTGAAGGTGAGTCCGTGGAAGCGGCGGCCGTTGACGAAGTTGGCGGCGCGGGTGCCGAAGGTGGAGGTGCGTGGGGATCGGCCGGTGGATTTGCCGGTGGCGGCGGAGGTGGTGTTGCGGGTGAGGGAGTGTGTGGGGTTGATGGAGCGGGCGGGGGTTCGGGTGCGGGTGATATCGACGGAGAAGCCGGGGTATGTGGTGTGGGAGGATGCGTACCAGGTTGCGGCGGTGCCGTTTCGGGATGGGTTTGAGGAGCATGAGGTGGAGGAGTGGGTGGGGCGGTCGGGGGGGTAGGGAGCGGGGCGGGGTGCGGTGGGGGGGATGCAATGGGTGATATGCGTGGTTCGCGACGACGCAAGCGTTGGTGTGGGTCGGGATGCCGCAATGGGAGAATGGGGTGCGCCTCGCTCTGCATCGGCGTTTGACCGGCGGGCCGTTGGCCCGGCGCTAAACGGGGGGGCGGAGGGCTCAGTGCGGGGGGTTGTTGATCCATTGGTTGGTGTTGGCGGTTTGGTCGATGAGGTGTTCGAGGGTTTTGAGGTTTTGGGGGGCGTTGGCGTAGTCGACCACTTTTTTGGTTTTGCCGTTGATGGTGATGGTGGTGATGGTGGTAGGGAGGTCGGTGATGTTGGCGGTGTATTCGTTTTGCATGGAGAAGAAGCCGAGGGCCCGGGCCGGGGTGAGGAGTTGTTGGACTTTTTCGGGGTTGATGGAGGTGATGATGGTGGCTTTGGTGGCGACGTTTTCGCGGCCGTCAAAGATGAGGACGCCGTGGCCGTGGAGGGTGATTTTGTAGACGGGGCAGGGGCCGAAGCAGGGGGTGCGTTGCATGGCGATGGTGATGAAGTCGTGGGGTGGGGCGAGGTCGGGGTGGGAGGTGTGGGTCGTGGGTTTGGTGGGGGTGCAGGCGGCGAGGAGGAGGGGGAGGAGGAGGGGAATGAGGTGGGTGGGCTTTGGTGATTGCATGGGCGTGAGTATAGCGTGAGGGGCGGTTCGGGGGGCAATGCGGGATTGACCGGCGGCCATTTCGCTGGCGCGACACGGGGGGGTGAGGCGGTTTTGAGGGACGTATTCGGATTATCACCTACATACAAAAATATATGAAAGATTTGCATTGTGGCTTATCGGAGGTAAGTAGGAGTGTGAGAGATACAGAGGCATCGTGGGTTTTGTGGGAAATCGCAGATTCCTGGTGCTGATGGTCTGTCTGTGGCCGGGCTGGTCAGGAGTTCCGGCGAAGGGAAGAATTGCGCCTGCGTGGGCCGGGAATTCCGGGGCAGCGTGCAATTGGTATTTGATCCGTCGGGTGGAAGCATCTGGCGGGGAAGGAGAGCTTGTATGAAGATTTGTGGAATGCTGGCGTTGGCAGTTGCGGTGGCGGCGGGATCGGCGCAGGCGTCGACGGTGGTGGTGAATTCATTTGCGGCGAACGACACGACGCTGGGTGTATGGGGTGTGAATGCGCAGGTGGGGAGTGCGACGGCGGGCGTAACGTTGGCGCCGGCGGGGGGGTCGCTGCCTCCGGGCGCGGCGGTGTTGACGACGACGAACACGAACGCGGACAAGATTGTGGTGGGTGTGGCGAACGATTACGGGGTGGCGCGGGATGTGATCAGCAACATCAATTTGTCGTATGACTACTACAAGACGGCGGACGGGGGAGCGGATGCGGCGGCAGCGCCGGCGATGAAGCTGGTGTTTACGGACGGGATGAACTCTACGACTTTGGTGTATGAGCCGTACTGGAACAACGGAGTGGGGACGGTGGCGTCGGGGACGTGGTTCAACACGGGGACGATCGATGCGACGCACGGGGTGTTCTGGACGACGGGTGGATTTGGGCAGGCGAATGGAGCGGGGGGTCCGCCGCTGCACACGCTTTCGGACTGGGAAACGACGTTTGATTCGGGCTTTTTGGCGTCACACCTGGTGGAGGTGCAGATGGGGATGGGTTCGTACAATCCGAACCAGGTGGGGTATTTTGATGCGGTGACGGTGAACGGGACAGCGCTGGCGAACACGACGTACAATTTTGAGGCGGCGGTGGTGCCGTTGCCGTCGGCAGCGGGGATGGGGTTTGTGGCGTTGGGGGTGGCGGCGCTGGGGATGGGCGTGCGGAAGAAGTTGCGGGTGGTGTGAAGGGGAATTGAGGGAATTTGAGGCCGCCCGGTGCGAGGAGTACCGGGCGGCTTTTTTTTTAGGAGGGTGAAGGAGGGAGGGGGTGAAGGGAGGACGGTTAAGTGGTCAAGTGGTTAAGTGGTTAAGCGGTGGCGCGGGGGTGCAAGGTGTTTTTGCTTGTCCATGTGGCATGCTTCTAACGACTGAGGTTGTGGTTAGAAGCATGCCACCCGATAGGGTTCGCGACGATTCAAGGGTTGGCGCGTACATACTTTGTTGAGCGGGCGTCCGAGGGAGATTGGCCGACGGGGGCGTCGGCTCCACTTTTAGAAGTCGAGTTCGGCGCGGAGGGTGAGGACGGTGGCGTCGGGGGATTGGCCGGCGGGGGAGAGGATGTATTGGAGGTCGGGTTTGAGGGAGAAGAAGGGGGTGAGTTGGAGTTTGTAGAAGAGTTCGAGGGCGAGTTCGTGGTGGTGGGGGGTGTGGGATTGGAATTCGGAGAGGTGTGCGTCGGCGGCGAAGAGGCCGAGGGAGTCGTGGGGGCGGGAGGGGATGAAGCCGGTGGCGGCGATGCCGGCGGCGAGGTTTTGCTGGATGGGGATGGAGCGGGGGTCGGCGAGGCCTGCGGAGAGGAAAATGCCGAGGTCTTTGGCGGGGTGGTTGTCGGAGGCGGGGGAGGAGTAGAGGGATTGGTCGAGGAAGGCGTAGGCGCCGGCGGCGCCGTGGATTTGTTCGGCGGGGTTGGTGAGGCGGTTGAATTCGCCGGTGTGGTACCAGCCGCCGATGGCGGCGTGGCCGGGGAGGTCTTGGCCGTGGGCGTGGAGTGTCCAGCGGTCGCCGGCTTCTGCGATCATGTAGGTGCCGCCGGAGATGAGTTCGACGGTTTGGGGGTGGCCGACGAAGTCGAGGAAGGTCTGGTGTCCGTTGGAGTAGAAGGCGGCGAAGGCGGCGTAGGGGTTGTGGCGGGAGTTGTCGGGCATGGTGGGGGAGAAGAAGAATTCGGCGCCGGGGGCGGGGTCGGGGTAGGTGACCATGGGGAAGTTGCAGTCGGCGTAGGCGGCGGCGGAGTTGAGGAATTCCTTGCCGTGTTCGATGACGGAGAAGTCTGCGTTGGCGTCGATTTTGCCGGCCTTGATGAGGAATTGTTTTTGGAAGAGGAGCTGCTGGTACCAGAGTTGGGCGATCTGGACGAAGTGGGGGGAGTCGAGGTTGTCGAAGCCCTGGATGTCGCCGACGGTGGCGGCGGAGGCGTTAGGTCCGTCGTGGGATTGGAAGTCGAGGAAGAAGGAGGCATCGGGGAGGAATTTGGAGGCGTCGTAGGTGACGTTGAGGTCGAGGAGGTAGCGGGTGGGGGTGCGGTTGGTATCGAGGCCGCCGGAGAGGGTTTTGGAGACATCGAGCTGGAGGAGTCCGCCGACGGAGAAGCCGTTGTTGGCGAGTGAGTCGCGGAGTCCCCACCAGTTGCCGGTGGGGTAGTTGGCGGAGGAGGCGGGTTGGGCGGGGGGCGAGGTGGGGGAGGTGTCGTCCTGTATGGTGAGGGTGGGGATTTGCGCGAGGGCGGCGGCGGGGAGGAGAGCGAGGGAGAGGAGTGCGGGTTTGAGCATGGGGATGCGGTGCCTCGCGCGGGAGATTGGGGATACGTTATCGGTGATCGGTTATTCGTTAATGCGGCTTCAGGGGGGAGGTGGCCCGGAATAGGGTAGGGGGGGGATGACGAAATTCGAATGACGAGTGACGAACTGGGGGGAGGGCCTTGAGCGTGGCAGCCGGGGGTTCGCGCGACTATGATCGCGGGGCTGGAATTTGGTTGATGGAGAGTGCATGGCTCGGAAGCGGAATATTCTGGTGACGTCGGCATTGCCGTATGCGAACGGGTCGATTCATATTGGGCACCTGGTGGAGTACATCCAGACGGATGTGTGGGTGCGGTTTCAGCGGCTGGTGGGGAACACGGTGACGTATGTGTGCGGGGATGATGCGCATGGGACGCCGATCATGTTGAAGGCGCAGGAGGCGGGGGTGAAGCCGGAGGAGTGGATTGGGAAGTTTCACGTGGAGCACCAGGAGGATTTTGCGCGGTTTGGGGTGGGGTTTGATCATTATGGATCGACGAATGATCCGTTGAATCGGGAGTTGTCGTATCGGATTTATGAGCGGGTGAAGGGGGCGGGGTTGCTGGAGACGCGGGAGATTGAGCAGTTGTTTGATCCGGTGGCGAATATCTTTTTGCCTGACCGGTTTGTGAAGGGGACTTGTCCGCACTGTAAGAGTCCGGAGCAGTATGGAGATTCGTGCGAGGTTTGCGGGAAGACGTTTGATCCGTCGGAGCTGATTGATCCGGTGAGCACGGTGTCGGGGGCGAGGCCGGTGTTGAAGAAGTCGGAGCATTTGTTTTTGAACCTGGAGAAGTCGCGGGGGTTTTTGCTGGAGTTGTATGAGCGGGGGTTTGTGGATGATTCGGTGAAGAACAAGCTGCTGGACTGGTTTAAGGAGCCGCTGCGGTCGTGGGACATTACGCGGGATGCGCCGTTTTTCGGGTTTGAGATACCGGATCGGGCGGGGAAGTTTTTTTATAACTGGTTTGATGCGCCGGTGGGGTATATCGCGTCGCTGGGGGCTTATTTGAAGGAGGATGCGGCGGGGACGGAGGAGTTTTGGAATGGGGATGTGGAGCGGTTTCATTTTATTGGGAAGGACATTCAGTATTTTCATGCGTTGTTCTGGCCGGTGATGCTGCATGCGGCGGGGTTTGCGGTGCCGACGAAGCTGGCGGTGCATGGGCATTTGACGGTGAATGGGAAGAAGATGTCGAAGCGGGACGGGACGTTTATTAAAGCGTCGACGTTTGCGAAGCATCTGGATCCGCAGTATTTGCGGTATTACTACGCGACGAAATTGGGGCCGGCGCCGGAGGATCTGGATCTTTCGTTTGAGGATTTTTCAGCGCGGATCAATGGGGAGCTGGTGAACAAGCTGGCGAACCTGGTGAGCCGGTGTGCGCCGATGCTGTCGCGGCTGTTGGAGGGGCAGGTGGGGGTGTCGGCGGTGGATGGGATACCGCTTTTGCGCGAGGTGCGTGGGGCGGCGGAGGAGATTGCGGGGGCGTATGACTCGCGGAATTTTGCAGCGGCGACGCGGATTATTTGTGCGCTGGCGGACAAGGCGAACAAGTATGTGGAAGATCAGGCGCCGTGGAAGCTGGTGAAGACGGATGCGGAGGGGGCGCGTGGGGTGTTGACGGCGGCGTTGGAGGCGGGGCGGATTTTGACGATTTATTTGAAGCCGATATTGCCGGAGTTTGCGGCGAAGGTGGAGAAGTGCCTGGGTTTGCCGGAGCAGACCTGGGAGAATATTCAGGATGCGATGGAGCCGCACCGGATCAATGCGTTTGAGCATTTGGTGCAGCGGTTGGATTTGAAAGCTGTGGAGGCGATGGTGGAAGAGTCGAGAGAGCAGAAGCAAGAATCAAGAAGCAAGAATCAAGAAGCGGCGAATGGGGGGCAGGTGAGTGGTGGGGCGGTGCCGGCGATGCCGGTGGCGGATCAGCCGGCGGGGGTTGGGCCGGCGACGGCGGCGGGCGGGCCGGGGACTTCGGCGACGAAAGCTGGTGCGCCTGGGCATGCGGATGATGAGCCATTGGCGGGGATTATTAATTTTGATCAGTTCATGGCGGTGGATTTGCGCGTGGCGCGCGTGGTGACGGCGGAGGCGATTGAGAAGTCGGATAAGTTGATGAAGTTGACGCTGGATGTGGGGCATCTGGGGCAGCGGACGATTCTGGCGGGGATTAAGAAGGCGTATACGCCGGAGCGGTTGGTGGGGCGGCTGGTGATTTTCTGTGCGAATTTGGCGCCGCGGACGATGGGGAAGTTTGGGACGAGCGAGGGGATGATTTGTGCGGCGGGGCCGGGGGGGACGGAGGTGTTTGTGCTTTCGCCGGATAGTGGGGCGAAGGCGGGGCAGCGCGTGCACTAAAGGAGGGTTGAGTGGTTAAGTGGTTAAGTAGTTAAGTGGTTAAGTAGGTTGTGCATGTAGGCTCTGGCTCGCGTGACCTACTTAACCATTTAACTACTTAACTACTTAACTTCTCGGCCAATTCGTATGGCGATTCGGCTGGCGATCGTGGGTGTTGATCCGGTTCAGCGGGAGTGGCTGGAGGGGGTGGGGGCGTTGATGGCGGAGGGGCGGGTGGAGTTGGTGGGGGTGGGGCATCGGTCGGCGGCGTTGGCGAAGGACACGGGGGATTCTTTTCGGGGGGCGGGTGTGCCGGCGTTTGATGATTTGCGGTTGCTGCTGAAGGAATGTGCGCCGCGAGTGATTTTGCTGGATCGGCCGTCGAATGTGACGGTGGAGTTCCTGGTGTCGTGCGCGGACCAGGGGATCGGGGTGTTGAGTTTGGGGCCGCCGGTGGGGAACGTGGCGGAGGCGCAGGCGTTGGCGGAGGCATTGGAGCCGCGGACGGCGTTGCTGTATATCTGGCCGCGGTTTGCGGATTCGGGGGCGTACCGGAAGTGCACGGGGGCGGATGAATTTGTGAGGCCGATCAAGTTTGCGGCGGCGGAGTGGCTGGGGATGAATTATGTTTTGGCGAAGACGGGAGCGGATGTGCGCGGGGCGGGGCAAGCGCCCGGGGGGGAGGAGATTGGGATGGCGGTGCGGTCGTTGAGCGTCTTGGCGTGGGATGTGCTGGGGACGCTGATCGAGTTGATCGGGATGCCGTCGTCGGTGTATGCGGCGGTGCGAGGGACGACGGGGACGGGGAATTCGTTTGAGGACTTGTCGGGATCGGCGGCGTTGACGCTGCGGTTTGAGGAGGAGACGTCGGCGAGCGTGGCGATTTCGGATCGCGTGCCGCCGAAGTGGAAGCGGGAGCTGCTGTTGATGGGGCAGACGGGGACGGTGACGCTGGGGGAGGAGGGATACGATTTTCGGGATGCGGAGGGGCGGGTGATTGATGCGAGCGGAGTGGGCGAGGAGGCGGAGGCGCGCGGGGGGGCGCTGGGGACGCTGCGGGAGTTTCTGGATCATTTTGAGCAGCAGCCATCGCCGCACCGGGGATGGGAGCATCGGCTGGAGGAGATAGCGGCGACGATGGAGGCGATGATTGTGAGTCATCGGACGGGGCAGGCGGAGTCGCCGGAGAGGTTTCGGGGGCTGCGACGGTAGTGGCGGATGGCGAATGACCGAATGACGAAACGGTCCCCCCCCCGACGACGACGGTAAACACGAAGAGCACGAAGGCACGAAGGACCACGAAGAGAACCGGGTAGTCTGTGTGTGTGGCGCGCTTGGGATGTTGTGTTTTGCTGAGCAGTTCAAAGATACGGGAGAAGGCTGGCGGTATGATGGGGGGATGGAATTTGCGGGGAATTTTGAGACGCATTTGACGGTGGAGGCGACGGACGCGGAGGGCGTGGCGCGGTTGGAGGGTGTTGCGCGCGGGTTGGGTTTAAAGTGTACGCATATTGTGTTGGCGCGCGGGGCGTGTGCTTCGCAGCCGATGGTGACGCGGCATGGGAAGGGGACGCTTGCGAGTGAGTTGCGGGTGGCGGCGGGATTGGCGGAGGGATTGGGAGCGGCGGGGTTTCGGGTGATGCGGGTGAAGGTGGAGGTGGATGTGGCGAATGAGGGGGTGCCGGTGACGAAGGAAGAAGCGCGCGGGCATGTGGGGCGGTATTTTGAGCATCATGTGAAGTTGTTGCTGGAGGCGGGGGCGGATTTAGGGCGGTTGACGGAGATTGCGCGCGGGTGTGGGGGGCATGTTTCGCGGAATGCGTTGCGGGCGCGGGTGGATGGGGGGGAGGAGCGGTTTGTGACGCAGCGGTGTTATGGGGTGACGCGCGCGGAGGCGCATCGGCGGTTGGAGGCGTTGCTTGCGGTGATGGCGGGTTATCGGGTGATGGAGGTGGAGGAGGAGTTTGTGGTTTATGATTCGGATGTGGGGTTGGATGCGGGGTGGATGGAGGAGGCGTGATGGGGTTTTGGTCTAAATTGTTTTGGAGGGGAGAGCGGTTTCCGGCGATGATGGGGCGTCGACGGGCGTGGCCGGAGACTTATCGGAAGGATGTGGAGGTGGGTGGGGATGAGCGGGCGAAGATATTTGATCCGGCGTTGCGGCAGTTTGGGCATGGGTTTCGGCGTGGGGAGCCGGTGTTTGGGGATACTGCGGAGTTGGAGGCTTGGCGTGGGGCGCGGCGGCGGGTGATTGGGTGTTTGCTGGGGGTGATTGCGGGGTCGGGGGATCGGGAGCATTTGGTTTTGCGGGGGAGCACGTTGCTGAAGGCGATGATTGGGGAGGCGGCGCGGGAGCCGGGGGATGTGGATTGGGTGGTGACGCCGAACACGATTTTGATGACGAGTGCGTGGGGGAAGGAGTTGTTTGCGGCGTTGCGGAAGATGGTGGGGGCGCGGAAGGTGGAAGGGGTGGAGATTGATGCGGAAGGTGCGGCGACGGATGAGATCTGGACGTATGACCGGTGTCCGGGGCGGCGAATTGTTTTTCCATGGCGCGCGGCGGGGTTGCCGGGGGGGACGGTGCAGATGGATTTTGTGTTTGGGGAGCAGTTGTGGGCGTTGCCGGAGGAGCGGGCGATTGAGATGGGTGGGGAGCGTGTGGTGTTGCGCGCGGCGTCGGCGGAGTTGTCTTTGGCGTGGAAGCTGATGTGGCTGGAGACGGACATTGCGCCGCAAGGGAAGGATTTGTATGACGCGGTGGTGCTGGCGGAGCGGACGGGGTTGCGGAAGGAGTTGTTGTTGAAGGCGATGTCGGTGGCGGTTGGGCGGGAGGTGAAGGAGTTGCCGCGGGATTTTCCGATGAAATGGAACGTGGATTGGGGAGAATTTGAGAAGGAGATGGGGGGGCGGGTGGCGGGGAATGCGCGGGCGTATCAGGAGCGGTTGACGCAGGCGCTGGCGGGGACGTTTGGGGAACGAGAAGGGGCGAGGACGTTCAAAACCACGGAGGACGCGGAGGGCACGGAGAGGATTTGAAGTTTGAAACGTCGGGGTGCGGGTAGGTGCAATGTGTTTTTGCGGGTCCAAGTAGCATGCTTATGGCCCCGCCCCCCCCGAGTTGGGCCATAAGCATGGCGCCGGAGGGGGAATTTTTTTCTAATTGGATGAATTGGGCTAACTTGGGGGTGGCGGGGGTGGTCGATAAGGGATACTACGGAATGAGAGGCTGGGATTTTGTTTTTGCGGTGATGCTGGAGGAAAGATGAAGCGGGTTTTTGCGGTTGTGTTGATGGGTGCGGTGCTGGGGGGCGGTGCGGTGTGTGGGCAGACGACGGATACGGCGGGGGATTCGGGGATGGATACGGGGATCGCGACGACGGAGGGGGGGAAGCTGGTGATTACGGGGCATATGGCGCCGGCGGCGGATGTGAAGGTGCCGGCGGGGCAGCATGCGCTGCTGGCGGAGGTGGATGTGAAGGAGGGGCAGGCGGTGAAGAAGGGGCAGCAACTGGCGAAGCTGGATGATGCGATTCAGCAGGCGACGGTGGACCTGGCGAAGCATGCGGCGGAGACGACGGTGCTGGTGCGGTACGCGCAGAACCAGTTGGATTCGGCGCGGAACCAGTGGGAGAAGGTGAAGAACAACCAGGGGTTCAGCCCGGAGGAGAAGCGGCAGAAGGAGCTGGATGTGAAGCAGGCGGAGCTGGGGCTGGAGAAGGAGAAGGAGGAGCAGGTGGAGAACCAGATCAAGTTGAAGCAGGAGGAGAACCGGCTGGATCACATGACGATCCGGAGTCCGATTGATGGGTACGTGCTGCGGGTGAACAAGCAGGCGGGGGAGGAGACGGACGATGAGCCGTTGATCGAGGTGGTGGACACGAGCAAGCTGTACGCGATTTTCGACATGCCGCGGCAGGAGTTTGGGAAGGTGCACGTGGGGGATTCGGAGACGGTGAAGGCGGAGGGGAAGACGCTGCCGGCGAAGGTGATTTCGGTGGATCCGGTGATCGACCTGGCGAGCGGGTTGTTTCGGGTGAAGATGGAGGTGGATAATGCGGGGTCGCGGATACCGGCGGGGGTGGATGTGACGTGGGTGGCGCGGTAGGAATGACGAAATTCGAATGACGAGGGACGAAACGGGTCTGGGGACTGGGGTCTGGGGTATGTGTCGAGCCGCGCGGGGACGTGCAATCGCACAGACCCCAGACCCCAGACCCCACACCCCCGCGTGATTTCACTTGATCATGTCGGCGTCGTCGAGGGAGTATTTGTGGAAGAGGCGGCCGATGCGGGTGGTGAGGAGGTTGGAGATTTCTTTTTCGGTGGCGGGCTGGTCGCGGTTGTCGGAGAGGTTTTCGTCGACGTGAGCTTCGACGGGGTATCCGGCGGGCTGGTTGAGGGGCCAGAGGCGTTGGCCATTTTTGTCGATGACTTTGACGAGTGCCTGGGCGTTGCCCTGGGAGACGGCGCCGCCGGAGACGAGTGCGGTGTTGAAGGAGATGAGGTTGACGTAGAGGACGACGTCGGCGCTGGTGGCCTTGGCGACGTCGGCGACGCCGAGGGTGGCGAAGGTGGGGTCGGATCGCATGGCGGAGAGGCGGTCCTGGGTGACGAGCTTGGTGGCGGCGTTGTTTTTGAAGAGGTGGTTGCTGATCTGGTCGCCGAGGGTGGCGGCGTAATTGGCGGGGAGCTGGACGGCGGGGGGTGAGTCGATGAAGACGAGGACGCGCTGGTCCTTGGGGAGTTCGTAGAGGGCGGGCTGGGTGCCTTTGCCCTGGAGGAAGTAGAGGGCCTGGCAGCCGGAGAGAAAGAGGACCGCCGCGAGGGCGGAATGACGAAAGACGAATGACGAATGAGGAAAGCGCGGCATGGGGGCCTCGGGTTGTGGGATGAGTTATTCCTGGGGGACGGCCTGGTAGATTTCGTTGTGGTCGTAGAAGCGGTTGGTGAGCTGGTCGGCGAATTTTTGGAGGAGGCTGGCGCGGAGGGCGTCGGGGCTGGTCTGGGAGGGGTCGACGGGGTGATCCTGGGGGTAGCGGACGTCGATGAGGGAGGTCCAGGCGGGGGAGTTGGAGGGGGAATCGACTTCGGTGACCTTGCAGTTGGCGCGGATGTGGCCCTGGATTTCGCCGAAGCCTTTGCTGGCGGCGACGGAGTAGTCGAGGAGTTCGATGTAGAGGACGCGGTCGACGGAGAAGTGCTGGCCGATCTGTTTTTCGGTGAGCCCGAACCAGTTCATGGTGTCGTCCTGCCAGTTCATGACTTCGTGGTAGTCGAGGAGCTTGATGGTGGGGAGGTGTTCGCGCATTTTGGAGGCGAGGAAGGCGGAGAGTTCCTCGCGGGCGGCCGGGAATTCGTTGGTGGTGGCCTGGTCGGCGTAGATGACGATGGCGACGGACTTGTTGTCGAGGCCCTTGTACTGGGCGCTGACGGGGTGGCCGGAGACTTCTTCGCCGAAGCCGAAGAGCTGGCAGCCGGAGAAGGCGAGGGGGAGGAGGAGGAGGGCGAAATGACGAATGTTTGACTGATTGAAACGGGGCATGGGAGTCCTCGAAGAGTGCGGGAGGGGGCTATGGTAGCGGGGAATCGGAGAGGAGTTAAGTGGTTAAGTGGTTAAATGGTTAAGTGGGTTGGGCACGTGAGGGGGTGCGGGGAGCGATCCGTGTCGTGCTGCATGCGGCTTCCGGGGAGCGGTGACAAGGCGATCGAGGGAAAGTTCGGCGAAGCGTACTTAACCATTTAGCTACTTAACCACTTAACCAACGCTTGGAGGGTCGTTACAATTCGGCCCATGATAAATCGGAAGACAATCGTGGCGGCGCTGCTGCTTGGGTGCGTGTCGGTGGTTCCGGGGTGCGTGGAGCGGAAGATTACGTTTGGGAGCGCGCCGGCGGGGGCGATCGTGACGTTGAACGATGAGGAGGTGGGGCGTACGCCGTGCTCGGTGCCGTTTTTGTGGTACGGGGATTACGACGTGAAGCTGCGGCTGGCGAAGAACGTGGGGACGGAGGAGAGCCCGGAGATCAAGCATTATTATCTGCACACGCACCAGCGGGCGCATGCGCCGTGGTTCCAGTGGCTGGGAGTGGACCTGGTGACGGAGCTGCTGCCGGTGAAGTTCAAGGATGAGAAGTACTGGGCGTTTACGATTCCGGAGGTGAAGGAGCCGGCGGAGGGGGATTTGATTGAGCGGGCGCGGGCGACGAAGAAGATGCTGGACGAGCCGGAGCCGTTGCGGAACAAGAAGAAGGGGAAGGGGAGCGGAGGGGCGGGGACGCAGCCGGGGAAGTGAGGGGGAGGACTGGTAATTGGCAACTGGTAATTGGCAATTGGGAGGGTGGGGGCATGGGGGCGGCGGCGGTATCTTACGCAAATGCAGGGAGTTAGGGTTTGGGGGTGGGGAGGGCGTTCTGTTTTGGGTGGGGCGTTGGCTACAATGATGGCTATTGGCTGGCGGAGATTCGCAGGTTCGGGCATCCGATGGCCGATAATGTTTCTGTGCTTTTGTGGCATGGAGATCCGCGTCCAGGGGCGCCGGCAGCGGCGCATCAATTATGTGGTTCAGGAAGGCCAGTCCTCGCCGGCAGGCGATACGGGAGGACATGGCGGAAATAGAGAGCTTGGCACCGGAGGTTCGCAAGCAGACGGGGCATGTGTTTGCGATAGCGGTGGTGTTTCTGGTCGTGGCGGTGGCGATCCAGTTCTGGCCGCACGATCCATTGCCGTACCGGGTGGGGGAGCGCGCGCCGACGGATCTGCGTGCGCCGGTGGCGTTTACGATGGTGAACGCGCGGCAGGCGGAGGAGCTGCGGGACGAGACGCGGAAGTATTCGCCGTCGGTGCTGGTGGCGGATCACACGGCGGCGGAGGCGATTTACGGCCAGTTGAACAACATGAAGATGAACGTGGAGGGGGTGCGTTCAGCGGCGGAGGCGCCGGAGACGGTGAAGGCGCATTTTCCGGCGTTGACGGATGAATCGTTGCGGCGGATCCAGGCATTGAGCACAAGCGTGTTCGAGGCGGATGCGCGGGCGCTGGTGGGGCAGAAGCTGGCGACGTTACCGATCATCAGCAAGGAGGACGCGGCGGCGATCCAGGCGCGGCACGTGAGCCAGGTGGCGTTGACGTACGGCAATGCGCTGCCGGAGTCGATCACGATGCTGGAGACGGAGTCGGTGTATCCGATCGGGCAGGCGGACGCGGCGCAGCAACTGCGGTTGCGGCAGGCGATCCAGGACAGTTTTCCGGAGGGGGTGACGGATGTGATCGCGTCGTATTTTGCGCAGTTGTCGCAGCCGACGTTTCATTACAGCGCGGCGTTGACGGAGGCGTTTGCGGAGCGGCGGGTGGCGCACATGCCGGAGGTGGGGCTGCCGGTGACGAAGGACGAGACGATCGTGCATCGCGGGGAGGTGATCACGGAGCTGGCGTACCAGGAGCTGCTGGAAGCGCGGCGGCAGCTGGAGCACGAGGTGGCGGCGGCGCATCCGTGGGCGCCGTGGGCGGCGGATTTCGGGCGGGCGTTGATTGTGGCGATCCTGACGGTGGCGGGGGCGTTGTACGTGGTGCGGATGAACGACGTGTCGCGTTCGCCGAAGCAGGGGTGGATTGTGTGCGGGCTGCTGCTGCTGACGTTGGCGCCGGCGCGGGTGATCGTGAGTTACTGGCCGCAGACGCTGTATTTGGTCGGGATGCTGCCGACCTTGCTGGTGGCGGTGATCCTGACGATCGCGTACAGCCAGCGGTTTGCGTTGGGGCTGTCGGCGTTTCATGCGTTGCTGGCGACGGTGACGCTGGGGCAGGGGATGGATTTCTTTTTCCCGCTGGTGGCGGGAGCGGCGACGTTTTGTTTTTCGCTGAAGGAGATCCGGACGTTGCCGCGGTTGTTCCAGGTGGGGTTCTTTTATGCGGCGCCGGCGATTTTTGTATCGACCCTGGCGCTGGGCTTTGTGCGGATGATCACGTTCGGGACGTACGAGCTGGGGAACCTGGGGATGGAGGCGGTGGTGGGTGCGGCGGCGGCGCCGATCGCGGCGGGGGTGTGCCTGGTTGCGTTGCATTACATTGAGGGGATCTTCAATGTGACGACGTCGGTGACGATGCTGGAGTGGTGCGATGCGAGCAAGCCGCTGTTGAGGCGACTGGCGCAGGAGGCATCGGGGACGTTCAATCATTCGCTGACGGTGGGGATACTGGCGGAGGCGGCGGGGAATGCGATCGGGGCGAACGGACTGTTGTGCCGGGTGGGGGCGTACTACCACGATGTCGGGAAGCTGTCGAAGCCGCAGTACTTTATTGAGAACCAGCCGACGGGCGGGCCGAACCGGCATGACAAGCTCTCGCCGGCGATGAGTTTGTTGATCATCGTGGGGCACGTGAAGGACGGGATTGAATTGGCGCGGGAGTACAAGCTGCCGCACGTGGTGCACCAGTTTATTGCGCAACATCATGGGACGACGCTGGTGGAGTATTTCTTCCATGCGGCGCGAAAGAAGCAGGAGATGCTGGGGGAGGATGCGGTGGAGGTGTCGGAGACGGAGTTCCGGTATCCGGGTCCGAAGCCGCAGACGCGGGAGGCGGCGATCGTGATGATGTGCGATGCGTGCGAGTCGACGGTGCGGTCGATCGAGGAGCCGACGCCGGGGCGGATTGAATCGGCGGTGCACGGGATCATCATGAAGCGGCTGATGGACGGGCAGTTCACGGAGTGCAATTTGACGATGCGGGATTTGTCGACGATCGAGGAGACGCTGATCCGGACGCTGGCGGGGGTGCATCATGGGCGGGTGGCGTATCCGAGTGCGAAGCCGGTGGAGGCGAAGACGGCGTAGGGGGGAGACGGTTAAATGGTTAAATGGTTAAGCGGTTAAGCGGGATTTGGGGGTGGATTATGCAAAGAGGCTTCTTTCTGGTGGTGCATGGGTTCAGCGGTGGTGGTTTCGATAGCGAATAAGACGCGGCGGAAGATTGATGCGCGGTGGCTGAAGGGGAAGATTCTTGGGGCGTTGAAGGTGATTGGGGTGAAGGAGGCGGAGTGGACGATCACGATTGTTGGCGACAAGGCGATGGGGGAGTTGCATGGGCGGACGATGGGGGATTCTTCTACGACGGATGTGTTGACGTTCGATTTGCGCGAACCTGCGGAGATGAAGCGGACGAGGGAGGGGGTGCGGGTGGAGCTGGATACCGTTTTGTGTGCGGATGAGGCGGGGCGGCGGGCGAAGGAGATGGGGCACTCACTTCAGGAAGAATTGCTGTTGTATGCGGTGCACAGTTTATTGCACGTGCAGGGGTACGATGATTTGACAGAGCGGGGGGCGAAGCGGATGCATCGACGGGAGGATGAGGTTCTGGTAGCGTTGGGTGTTGGCCCGGTGTATGCGCGTGCCGTGGGTGAACGCACGGGGAAGACTGCGTGACTTTTTCGCTGCTGCTGTGGATTTTCTTTGCGGGACTGGTGGCGACGCTGCTGTTCTCGACGGTGTCGTATGCGCTGCGGATTGCGTCGCGGGTGAAGCTGGAGGAGGCGCTGGACACGTTCCGGCGGTCGGCGGCGCTGGATGACATCCTGGACAAGCGGTTTGACCTGGCGTTGAGCGCGGCGGTTTTGCGGCTGATATCGAACGTGGTGGTGATCCTGACGGCGGGGTGGTATTTCTTCCTGCAGTCGCCGGACTCGTCGCCGCTGCGGGCGTTCGGGTGGACGATCGTGCTGGCGGTGCCGGCGCTGTTGATCGTGTCGGTGGCGATACCGCAGGCGTGGGCGAAGTACGCGGGGGAGCATCTGCTGGCGATGACGTGGCCGCTGCTGCGGGTGACGTACGTGGTGTTGTATCCGCTGATCCGGGTGATGAACGTGTTCGACGAGATCGTGCGGCGGCTGGCGGGGGTGTCGATTGCGGAGGATTCGGACACGGCGGCGGCGGATGCGGTGGAGCAGGAGATTCTGTCGGTGGTGGCGGAAGGGACGGCGGAGGGGACGGTGGATGAAGAGCAGAAGAAGATGATTGAGGGGGTGATTTCGTTCCGGGACCTGCAGGTGGGGCAGATCATGACGCCGCGGACGGAGATCGTGGCGTTGGACGTGAACACGCCGGTGCTGGAGGTGCGGGACAAGATCGTGAAGGAGGGGTTGAGCCGGGTGCCGCTGTTTGAGGGGACGCTGGACAACGTGGTGGGGATTCTGTACGCGAAGGACCTGCTGGCGTTTCTGGAGGCCCTTCCGCCGCCGGGGGCGTCAGGTGCGGGAGAGGTTGCGGCGGCGAGCCGGATTGACGTGCGGAAGGTGATGAGGCCGCCCTTGTTTGTGCCGCGGACGAAGCCGCTGCGGGATTTGCTGCGGGAGTTTCGGATCGGGCAGGTGCACATGGCGGTGGTGCTGGACGAATATGGGGGGACATCGGGGCTGGTGACGACGGAGGACATCCTGGAGGAGATCGTGGGGGACATTGCGGACGAGTACGAGCGTCCGGAGGCGGCGGAGGTGAAGAAGATTGATGAGCGGACGATGGAGGTGGATGCGCGGATTCACATCACGGAGTTGAACCGGGCGTTGTCGCTGAATTTTCCGGAGGACGGGGAGTTTCAGACGCTGGGAGGATTTGTGATTTCGCAGCTGGGGGTGATTCCGCCGAAGGGGGAGGTGGTGACGCATGAGGGGGTGACGATTACGGTGCTGGATGCGGAGCCGCGGCGGGTGAAGAAGTTGAAGGTGGAGTTGCCGGAGGAGGAGGCGGGGGAGGCGGTGGTGGCGGATGAAGACTCTACGGAGTGACGGGACGAAACACGAAGGCACGAAGTCACGAAGGACCACGAAGGCGGAGCGGGTTGGAACCACGGAGAACACGGAGGGCACGGAGAGGTGGGCGTGAAGAAACGAGTGCAGGTGGAGCGCGAAGATTTGATGGGGGCGGTGGTGGTGCGGAATTCGTTGGTGAAGGAGGTTTCGCGGCGCGAGGGGTGTTTGCGGTTGAGTGCGCCGGTGGTGAGTAGGGGATTGCGGTGGTTGTTGAAGAGCGGGCGGGAGAAGGTATTTGAGTTGGATGCGCTGGGGATGTGGGTGTGGGATCGGGTGGCTGGGCGGGTGACGGTGGGGGAGCTGGTGGAGGGGTTTGCGGGGGCGCAGGGGGTTGAGCATGGGGAGGCGGAGGGGCGGGTGGTGGGGTGTTTGCAGGGTTTGCTGCAGCGGACTCTGGTGACGCTGGTGAGGAAGTGAGAGGGGCGCGGAGGGATGCGCCTGGCGGGAATCGAACCCACAACCGTCCGCTTAGAAGGCGGATGCTCTATCCAATTGAGCTACAGGCGCCTGGGAGAATCATAATGTAACGTTTCCGCGCGGCGGATGCGAAGGATGTATTCACTTGCCAGAGAGCGGAGGTCAGTGAATTTCACTGGTGTTAATATTCAATTCTTCGCGGATCGATGCAGCCGCAATTGGTGGGTTCCGGACAGTCGCGCCGCATTCGGGACAGACGGTTCCGGTGGTGCGGCGTTGGTTGTAGCCGCAATTGAGGCAGAACGGGGTATGGCCGGTGCGTGCCATGTGGAGGCGGAGGCGGATGCGGCGCCAGCGGGCGGGGAACGTGATGGAGGCGAGGAGGATGGCGATGACGGCGCCGGCATATGTTCCCTCAATAGTTCCACCTACCCAAGCGTAGCGTGTGAATTGTGCAGGGCTGAGGCCAGCGACGGCGGGGACGTCGACGGCCATAACGTTGATGAGTTGATAGGGGCTGAGGAAGCGGAGGAGGAGTGCGACGGTGCCGCCGAAGAGCCACGTGATGGGAAGGATGGTCAACCATCGGAGCAAGTGCAGGGCGGCAGGTTTGTAGGGACAGGAAGCGCGGGAAAACCATGCGACGACGCAGGCGTAGACGAGGCCAGTGGCGAGACCGGCGAAGGTTGCTTCGAAGAGTCCTTGGGCGATGATGTCGCTGAGTGAGCCGTAATAAAGGTCCCAGCCGAGAACCATGGCGTAGTAGTGTGGATAGACGAGTGTGCCGGCGAGGTTGGTCAGGATGCCGACGATCCATGCGATGCAGAGCGCGGTCGCGATGAGAGCGACGAGGGGGAGCGGGCGGTAGGTGTGTGCGGAGAGTGGATGCACGATATCTCCAGCGTCATTCTAGTGGATTTCGCCGGTGTTGATTTTGACGTCTTCGCGGCGTTCGATGCGGTCGATCTGGCCGTCGACGATCCAGATGATGCGGTCGGAGACGTCGAGCATTTTGAAGTCGTGGGTGGCGGAGATGATGGTGACGCCGCGTTCTTTGTTCATTTGGCGGAGGAGTTCGATGATGGCTTTGCCGGTGTTGAGGTCGAGGTTACCGGTGGGTTCGTCGGCGAGGATGATGGCGGGGTCGTTGGCGAAGGCGCGGGCGATGGCGACGCGTTGTTGTTGGCCGCCGGAGAGTTGGGAGGGTTTGTTGAAGAGGCGGTGGCCGAGCTCGACGCGTTTGAGGATGTTGGCGGCTTTTTCGTTGGCGTCGGTGGTGGAGAGGCCGGCGAAGATCATGGGGAGTGCGACGTTTTCGAGGGCGGTCATGACGGGGATGAGGTTGAAGGTCTGGAAGATGTAGCCGATTTTGTGGTTGCGGAGCCAGGCGAGTTCGAGTGCGTCGAGCTGGGCGATATCGACTTCGTCGATGAAGACTTTGCCGGAGGTGGGCTTGTCGAGGCCGCCGATGGCGTTGAAGAGGGTGGATTTGCCGGAGCCGGAGGGGCCCATGATGGAGATGTATTCGCCCTTGTAGAGGGTGAGGGTGATGCCTTTGAGGACTCTCAAGGTGTCGTCACCGAGTTTGTATTCTTTGATGACGTCGATGGTGCGGACGATTTCTTCGCGCGGGGCTGGGGGCGGAGATTGAGGGGCTGGTTCAGTCATGGTCGACGTAAATTAGCCACGAAAGACACAAAAAACACGAAAGGGGAGCGAGGGATTTTCTATTTTCTTTTTAGACGTCGGCGCGCATGGCTTCGATGGGGGGGAGTTTGGCGGCTTTGTGGGCGGGGTAATAGGCGGCGGCGTTGGTGAGGAGCGTGCCGAGGAAGGTGGTGGCGGCGAGGATGGGGGGGAAGGAGTGCCAGGGGGTGTTGGTCCAGGCGAGGGGGCCGTATTTGTAGAGCAGGGAGCCGGTGGTTAGGGCGGCGCCGGTGAGGGAGCCGAGTGCGGAGCCGGCGAGGCCGAGGAAGAGGGATTCGAGGAAGAAGAGTTTGAGGATGAAGGCGTCGAGTGCGCCGAGGCATTTCATGGTGCCGATGTCGCGGAAGCGTTCCATGACGGACATGAGCATGGCGTTGGTGATGCCGACGGCGCAGACGAGGAGGGAGAGGGAGATGAGCCAGAGTGTGCGGGCGTTGGAGGTGGTGGGTGTTGGGGGGTTGGGGACGCCCTGGGCGGCGAGGGAGGCGGATTGGATGGGGGGTTCGAAGGCGCGGGTGGTCCAGATATTGGTGAGGAAGGCGATGGCCATGGCGATGGTGAGGCCGGTGAGGAGGGAGCGGGTGAGTCGGACGCGGAGGGATTGGAAGGCGATGCGGATGGCGGTGGAGAGGGGGAGTTGGACCTGTTTGTGGATGGTGGGGGAGGTTGGGGGCATGGGGCGATTGTGGATGGGGAGGGGGGGAGATGCAAGGGGGAGGGGAGGGGGGAGTAAGCGAGTCAGTGAATAAGTGAATAAGTGAATAAGTGAATGGGGGAGGGGAGTTGGTGTTCGCGGGTTTCTCTGAATTCTTGGGGATTGTGAGTTGGTGGTTGGGAGTGGTTTTCTTGGGGGGGCTTTGCGGGGGGGAGCGTATGGAGGGAAATGCTCAGTTGGAATTGTCTTGAATTGAGGGGACGGCCGGGGGGAGGATGGGGGGTTCTCCTGGGTTGGGTCCTATTGCGCGGTGATTCGGAGCGGCGGCGGGAGCGATCCCCCCCCCCGGGCCTGCGGGCCGTCGTCGGCGGGGACGCCCATGCCACGGGCGGGGCGGTGCTACGGGTGAGGTCGGGCCGGGATTTTTGTTCTCCGGTGTCGGGATGGGCGGATACTTATGTTTGTATGAGCATGACGATGACAGAGGATCGGGCGGCGTTGGCGGGGTTTGTGCGGGAGCGGACGGAGGAGGCGTTTCGGGTGGTGGTGGAGGGGCATGTGGATTGGGTGTATTCGGCGGCGCGGCGGATGGTGGGGGGGGATGGGGCGATGGCGGAGGATGTGGCGCAGGCGGCGTTTTGGTTGTTGGGGCAGCGGCCGGAGCGGGTGCGGGGGAGTGTGCACGGGTGGCTGCATGGGGTGCTGCGGTATTGCGCGAAGAATGCGATGCGTGGGGAGGGGCGTCGGGCGAAGCATGAAAGGCGGGCGGCGGCGATGCGTGGTGAAGAGGCTCTGGAGGAAGAGGGCGTGTGGGAAGGGATTGAGCCGGTGGTGGAGGAGATGGTGGGGAAGTTGCGGGAGAGGGAGCGGGAGGTGGTGCTGCTGCGGTTTTATCGGGGGAAGTCGTATGGGGAGATTGGGGAGGCGCTGGGGATTTCGGAGGAGGCAGCGCGGAAGCGGGTGTCGGGGGCGGTGGAGAGATTGCGGGGGATGATGCGGGTGCGCGGGGTGATGTCGCCGGAAGGGGCGGCGTTGGGCGCGGTGATGGCGGGGCGGATGACGGGGATGGCGCCGGAGGTGTTGCGTGCGAAGGTTTTGTCGGGGGGTGCAGGGGTGTCGGCACAGGTGACGGGAGTGGCAGAAGGAGCCAGGCAGATGATGTGGATGATGAAGGTGAAGTCGGGGTTGGCGGCGGCGGTAGCGGCGGCGGTGGTGCTGTGGGGGAGCGGGTGGATGCTGTGGGGGCGTGCGGCGGCGGATGCGGGGGCGGGGGTGGTGGCGGGATCGCCGGCGGCGGTGACCGTGGGTGCGGCGAGCATGGCGGCGGCGACGGACCGGGGGCTTGATTTGTCTTCGCCGGAAAAGACGCTGGCGGCGTTTTGTGAGGCGGTGAAGTCGGGGGATCGGGGGGCGACGTATCGGTGTTTGCTGGCGGATCCGGGGCGGAAGCCGACGGTGCTGGATGGGATGCTGGATTTGAACCTGGCGTTGGAGCGGTTGGTGGCGGAGGGGAAGCAGAAATTCGGGCCGGGGGCGACGACGGGGAGTTTCGGGTTTCTGGGGATCGGGGATGTGGCGGGGTTGATCATGGGGGCGGCGGGTCCGGAGTCGTTCAAGCGGACGGGGGAGGGGGCGTCGGCGGAGTTGACGTTTTCGCTGGAGCCGGAGGCGGTGATGATGATGCCGCGGGGGGCGCAGCAGGTGGTGGCGTTGTGGTCGGGCGCGCCGCTGCGGTTCAAGAAGGTGGGGGCGGAGTGGCGTCTGGATCTGGACCGGACGATGAAGGTGACGCTGAGAAATGTGGAGGATGGGAAGGCGGCGGCGGGGCTGGAGGAGATCGGGCAGATGATGGAGCGGGTGGCGGGGGGGATCCGGGATGGGTCGGTGGGGACGCTGGCGGAGGCGCGGGCGACGGTGCGGGAAGGGGTGTCGCGGATATCGGGGGCACATGGGGTGCGGTGGCAGGGGGTGACCATTGTGCCGGCGGAGTGAGCGGCAGGTCTAAGCGTTGCCACGCTATAGATTTAACGCACTTGTGAATGATTGTTGTGGAAAGCATGTGGTAAAGGCTGGTGGGGGTGCGTAGGATAATCTCCCGGGCTTGAAGCGGGGCGACCGCCCCCTGGTACCACCGATTCCCTAGAGGTTGAGGTGGAAGGGGGGATTGGCCCGATAGAGACCGAGCAGGCTGAAAGTCTCTCGCCTGTGTTCCTTGACTAGGGCTTGGAATAACAACATAGAGAGACACAGTTGGAGAGTTCTGTCGTGGTTACACAACAGCTGGGTGCACCGTCGGCGTTGGTGCCGATGGACGCGGTGAATGCGGGGAACGTCGAGTTTATCGAACAGCAGTATGAGGCGTACAAGCGGGACCGGCATTCGGTGGATCCGCAGTGGGCGTATTTTTTTGCGGGGTTTGAGCTGGCGGCGGCGAAGCCGGCGATCGAAAAGTCGGTGGCGGCTGCGGGGCAACTGGGGGGCAATGGGCAGGGGACCGGGGGGGGAGTGGCGGAAGCGCCGAAGGGGATTTCGGAGATAGCAGCGGCCGAGTTGCAGAAGGGGCCGGGGCGGTTCATGCAGATCGCGGACCTGGTGCACTCGTACCGCGAGCTGGGGCACCTGATTGCGAATTTGGACCCGCTGGGTCACAACATGACGCATCATCCGCTGCTGGAGCTCTCGGAGTTCAACATCGATGAGAGCGACATGGAGCGGGTGGTGACGGCGGACACGTTCCGCGGCGGGGTGCGGGCGACGGTGCGGGAGATCGTGCGGCAGTTGCACGAGACGTACTGCTCGACGTTTGCGGTGGAGTTCATGGACATCCGGGACTCCGAGCAGCGTGCGTGGCTTTTGGAGCACATGGAGCCGACGCTGAACAAGCCGGTGCTGGATCGGGAGGGGCGGAAGCAGATCATGGAGCGGCTGATCGCGTCGGAGGATTTCGAGAAGTTCCTCCACCTGAAATACGGGACGGTGAAGCGGTTTTCGAACGAGGGCGGGGATGCATTGATTCCGCTGGTGGACGCGTTGATTGAGACCGGGGCGGAGCTGGGGATGGACGAGCTGGCGATCGGGATGGCGCACCGCGGGCGGTTGAACGTGCTGGCGCACATCCTGCGGAAGCCGTACGAAATGATCATGAGCGAGGTGATCGGTCGGCCGTCATACAAGACGGCGGGGGATGGGGACGTGAAGTATCACCTCGGGTATGCGCACGATTACAAGGCGAAGAACGGGAAGATGGTGCATTTGTCGCTGGCGAGCAATCCCAGCCACCTGGAGCTGATCAACCCGATCATCGAGGGGTCGGTACGGGCGAAGCAGAACCGGAAGGGAGATGTGAACCGGGACCGGACGATTCCGCTGTTGATGCATGGCGATGCGTCGTTCGTGGGGCAGGGGATCGTGGCGGAGACGCTGTTTTTGTCGGAGCTGGAAGCGTACCGCACGGGCGGGACGATCCACATCATTATTAACAACCAGGTGGGGTTCACGACGAACCCGAGCGATTCGCGGTTTACGCGGTATCCGACGGACATTGCGAAGGCGATCCAGGCGCCGGTGTTCCATGTGAACGGGGATGACCCGGAAGCGGTGGTGCATGCGGCGCGGCTGGCGATGGAATTCCGGCAGGCGTTCAAGGCGGACGTGATCATTGACCTGGTCTGTTACCGCCGGCGCGGGCACAACGAGCTGGATGATGCGTCGGTGACGCAGCCGATGATGGCGCGGGAGATCGAGAACCATCCGACGGTGCGGCAGTTGTATGCGAAGCGGCTGCTGGAGACGGGGGAGGTGACGCAGTCGGAACTGGAGACGATGACGCAGATTGTGCGGGAGCGGCTGGAGAAGGCGCTGGAGTATGCGAAGACGTTCAAGCCTTCGGACTCGCCGCCGCCGGTGCATGGGCCATGGGCGAACTTTTTGAAGTTGCCGAAGGGAACGGACTGGGGGATGGACACGGGGGTGGACAAGCCGACGCTGAAGAAGATCACCGAGGCGTTGACGAAGGTGCCGGAGGGATTCCACATTCACAAGACCGTGCAGCGCATGATGGAGAAGCGGCTGAAGAATGTGACGGAGGAGAACGGGATCGACTGGGGCTGCGGGGAGATGCTGGCGCTGGGGTCGCTGATTAATGAAGGGACGTGGATCCGGCTGACGGGGCAGGATGTGTCGCGTGGGACGTTCAGCCACCGGAACGCGGTGTGGTTTGATAACGAGAACGGGCGGCCGTACGTGCCGCTGGCGAATTTTGCGGTGGACAAGTCGCGGTTCATGGTGGTGAACTCGATGTTGTCGGAGTTTGCGGTGGTGGGGTTTGAGTATGGTTTTGCGTCGGCGGATCCGCATGCGCTGGTGATCTGGGAAGCGCAGTTCGGCGACTTTGTGAACATGGCGCAGCCGATCATCGACCAGTTCATCAGCTCGAGCGAATCGAAGTGGGGGAAATACAACGGGCTGACGATGCTGCTGCCGCACGGGTATGAGGGGCAGGGGCCGGAGCACTCGCATGCGAGGTTGGAGCGGTTCCTGCAGTTGTGCGCGGAAGACAACATGCAGGTGTGCTATCCGACGACGCCGGCGCAGTTGTTCCACTTGCTGCGGCGGCAGGCGAAGCGGGCGTACCGCCGGCCGCTGATCGTGATGTCGCCGAAGAGCATGCTGCGGAATCCCTTGTGCGTGAGCACGCTGGACGAGTTTGCGAGCAAGGCGGGGTTCCAGGACTGGATCGATGAAGTGGAGAACCTGGACAAGGCGAAGGTGCGGCGGATCCTGATCTGCAGCGGGAAGGTGTATTACGACCTGCTGGCGGAGCGGCGGAAGCAGAAGATCCAGGACGTGGCGATCATCCGGCTGGAGCAGATTTATCCGTTCAATGCGGATCGTCTGACGGAGATCAGCAAGACGTATCCGAAGGATGTGGAGATTGTGTGGGTGCAGGAAGAGCCGCGGAACAACGGGGTGTATCCGTTCATCGGGGCGAAGCTGCACTACCACTGGGTGGGGATGAAGAAGCTGTTTTACATTGGGCGGAAGCCGTCGGCGAGTCCTGCGGCGGGGAATCACGAGCAGCACGAGCACGAGCAGAAGGACATCATTCATCGGGCGTTGGGGACGACGATTGTGTCGAAGGACGTGCGGGACGCGAAGCCGCTGGATCCGATGAAGGAGAGCAAGTTGTCGCCCGGGACGAATATTGAAGTGGCGGTGAGCAAGGAAGCGAAATAAGACGGTTAAATGGTTAAGCGGTTAAATGGTTAAGTCGCTGTCGCGAGTACAAGTGCCCCTGATGGTTCTGGCCATTTAACCGCTTTGAGCGTTTTTCACGGTATTCGAATTCAAACGAACGGAATGAACACTATGGCCATTGTTGATCTGCAGGTTCCGGGGCTGGGGGAATCGGTGAGTGAGGCGACGATTGCGAAGTGGGTGAAGGGGGAGGGGGAGTATGTGGGGGCGGATGATGTGGTGGCGGAGCTGGAGACGGACAAGGCGACGGTGGAGTTGCCGGCGGGGAAGGCGGGGACGTTGAAGATTGTGGCGCAGAAGGGGGCGACGGTGGCGGTGGGGGATGTGATTGCGACCGTGGACACGGCGGGGACGAAAGGTGCGGCGGGAGGCGGGTCGCAGGTTCCTCCGCCGGGGTCATTGACGCCGGCGGCGCCGCCTCCGGGGAAGGGCGGGGCGCCTGCGGGCGGGGCGGTGTTTGATTTGAAGAAGGCGTCGCTGGATGACTTGTCGCCGGCGGTGCGGACGCTGGTGATCGAGAACAAGCTGCAGCAGTCGCAGATTCCAGCGACGGGGCCGGGGGGGCGTTTGACGAAGGAAGATGTGCTGAATTTCCTGGAGAAGGCGGGGAGCCCGCCGATTCATGCGCTGGATGCATCGGCGGCGGCGACGTCGCAGAAGCAGCAGGCGCCGAACGGGTTTTTGAATTCGCCGGGGACGACGGCAGTGCCGGCGCGGAATCCTGGCGGGACGGCGACGGCGCCATCGCGTCCGCTGGCGGAGGGGGAGGAACGCGAGGAGATGAGCAAGCTGCGGCAGACGATTGCGCGGCGGCTTGTCGAGGCGCAGCACACGACCGCGAGCCTCACCACGTACAACGAAGTGGACATGTCCGCAGTGATGGCGCTTCGCGAGAAGTACAAGGAGCAGTTCGAAAAGAAGCATGGCATTGGCCTGGGCTTCATGTCGTTCTTTGCCAAGGCGGTGATTTACGCGTTGCGGGCCGTGCCGCAGGTGAACTGGTCGGTCGACGGCAACACGATGATCAAGCGGAAGTCGGTGCATCTCGGGATCGCGGTGTCGACGGAGAAAGGGCTGATGGTTCCGGTGCTTCGCGAGGCGCAGGAGATGTCGATGGCGAAGATCGAATCGGAGATCAAGCGGCTGGCGACCAAGGCGCGGGACGGGAAGATCACGGTGGACGACATGGCGGGCGGGACGTTCACGATCACCAATGGCGGGGTGTTCGGGTCGTTGCTGTCGACGCCGATTTTGAATCCGCCGCAGTCTGGGATTCTCGGCATGCACAAGATTGAGAAGCGTGCTGTTGTCATTCAAGACGGCGGGAAGGATGTGATTGCGATCCGGCCGATGATGTATGTGGCGTTGACGTATGACCATCGGATTGTGGATGGGCGGCAGAGCGTGACGTTCCTGGTGAAGGTGAAGGAAGCGCTGGAGGATCCGACGCGGGTGCTGCTGGAGGTGTGATTGGGTGCATTCGCCGGCCGCAGTTGAGAATCGATATAATGTGATGCCATGACGATCGCCGATCCACATGTTCATCATTTCACGCTGGCCGAGTTCGAACAGATGTCGGACGCGGGGTTGTTTCAAGACCAGCGTGTGGAACTCCTGGACGGAGAGATTCTGGACACGTCGCCGCAGAATGAGCCGCACGTGTACACGGTGAGCGTGGTGAACCGGTTTCTCTTGCGGCATCTTCCGGAGGAGTACCAGGTGCGTTGCCAGGCGCCGTTGGCGGCGGGTGCGGATTCTGCGCCGGAGCCGGACATTGCGGTGACGCAGGGCGGGACCGTTGGGAATCGTCCGGCAACGGCGCTATTGGTCGTGGAGGTTGCCGATATGTCGCAAGCGCCCGATCGACGGAAAATCGGTGTGTATGCGGCGGCGGGTGTGGGCGAGTACTGGATCATCGATCTCGCCGCGCGGCACATTGACCAGTACAGCGCGCCGACGGACGGCGGATATGCCAACAAGAAGACCTGGAAGGTAGGGGAGTCGATCGAGTGCAGGGTCCTTCCGGTGCCGGCGCGGCCTGTCGCGGATCTTCTTCCGCCGGCATAACTGTAATCAGCAAAAAAGCTCATGAGCCCGGGAATTGAATTTGATTGAATTCCCGGCGAAGCCGCTGGCGGTGCTGCCGGAGAAGTTCGGGAAGGGGTTTTTGGACACGGAGACGTTTACGAAGTTGATTTATGTGGGGTATCAGAAGGGGTGAGGGGCTATTCGATGATAAAGGCGTAGGCGGCGATCATGGCGGCGAGAAGGGCAACGGCGGCGGCGGTGAGTGCCCATCGGCGAGAGACGTCGAGCCGGAAAAAGCGCTGGCGCCATCTGAAGGCGGCGAACAGGGCGGCGGCGGCGCCGGGGCCGATGATCACGTAGGCGAGAATCACGGCATCCGCGGCGCTACGGGCGCGTGGAAGTTCGCGGAAGTTGATGACGACGAGGTCGAAGAGGGCGCCGATGCCGAGGGCGCCGGCGAGGGTGGCGGCGAGAATTCCCCAGGAGAGCTGGTAAAAATCAGTGCTGGCGAGGCCGAGGGTTAGCTCGTTTTTGCACCGCGCGCACCGGCCATCGCGGACCTCGAGCGCCCTGCGGCAGTTCGGGCAGGGGACGGGGTGGCGGCGAAGTTCGAGAGCGAGCCAGGGGTCCATCGTCAACTCAGTGCAAGAAGCCTGATGATCGCAAGAGCGGTCCAGAGGAGTGCGCCCAATCCAATGCCGGCGCGCACGGGCCTGGGAAGGAAAGAGAAGCGGCGGCGGCCCCACAAGACGGCGACGGGGCTGGGGACCAGGATCATGAAATAGAGGAACAGCCATTTTCCGAAACCGCTCCGGGCGTGCGGCATCGCCCAGTGGTGCCGGAGGACCCAGGCGAGGAGGAGCGTCCCGATCCCGGCGGTGGCGGCGGAGGCCACGAGGAGGGCGACCCAGGATTTGCGGACGGGGAAGGGGGCGGCGATACGCAGGACGAGCGCGATGCCGCACTCGGGGCAGCGCGGCTCGCGCACCTTGTGGCAGTTGTAGCCGCAGGCGGGGCAGGGGGCTTCGTGGCAGTCGAGGAAGGCGAGGAGGAATTCGTCGTCGGAGACGCTTTCGGGGGGGAGGGTTTGGGGCGCGGCGTCGGTCATGCGGCCACCGTGTGGGATTGGGTGCGAGCTTCGAAGAAGCGTGCGGAGCTCGGGCCGCTCACGTGATGCCGAGGGTCTTCAGCTTGGCTTCGGCGTTCTTGATGTCGGTGAGGCATTCGGAGTTGAGCTTGCGGCCTTCTTTGGCCTTGTTGGCGAGCTGGTCGCAGAGCTTTTGTGCCTCGTCGCCCTGCTTTTTCACTTCGGGGATGTAGGCTTCCTTGCCCTTGGCGGCGAGCTGCTTCAGCGACGCGCTGTAGCTCTCGGCGGAGGTGACGGACTGGCCGAGCTTCTTCACGTTTTCCTTGGCCTGCGTGAGGGTCGTCTTGGCGAGCTTGCCGAACTGCGGCTTGGTGGGGGCCTGTTTCAGGTTGGACTCGACCTGCTCAAACTGGCCGGGGAGGAGGATGATGAGTTCGCCGAGTTCGCTGGCGACTTTTTCCCCTTCCTTGATGGCGGTGTCGAGTTTTCCGCCGATGGCGTTGTCTTCCTTTTCGGACTTGTCGGCGATTTTGTCGGACATGTCGATCTGGCCATGGAGATTGGTGAGGGCCTTGTCCGCCTTGGCCATGGCGGCGGCGAGATTCTTGGCGGCGGCCTGGGCTTCGGGGACTTTGATTTTCTGGACGGCGGGGAGGAGTTTTTCGGCCTCGGCGTAGGTTTTGTCCCAGCCGACGAGCGGCTTGCCGGCGGCGGTCGCGGCGTCGCGAATGCCCTTGACGGTGGCGGGGTTGGCGTTGACGGCTTTTTGAACGGCTTGGGATTGGGTGTCGGCCTTACCGGCGACTTCGTTGAGTTCCTTGATGTAATCCGCGGCATCTTTGATCAACACGGCTGCTTCCGGCATGACAATTCTCCCGCCAAAAGTGATGAAACGTGGTCCTGATTACGCGGCAATGTAAGGGATGAGCCGCAGGTGCGCCAAAGGGATTTTGCGTGGATGACGCGGCGAGGTGGAACGTGCCGTGGGTTTATCGGCGTGCCGCTTGTTTTTCCTGGGCGTGAAGGTGCGCTTTTCCGTAGGGACAAAGATCGAGCAGCGGGCAGCGGTTGCAGCGCGGGTTGATCGCCTTGCAGGTCTGGCGGCCGTGGTCGATGAGGAGCACGTGCATTTCGTAGCGGTGTTCGGGGGGAATGGCGGGTTCGAGGAGGTCGTGGGCTTTTTCGGCGGAGACTTTGGGGCCGATCCATTTGAGGCGGCGGGCGATGCGGTGGATGTGGGTGTCGACGGGGAAGACGGGCATGGCGAAGGCGAAGAGGAGGAGGCAGTCGATGGTTTTCGGGCCGATGCCTTTGAATTGCCGGAGGTAGGCGATGGCTTGTTCGGGGGTAAAGCGTTTGAGGAATTCGAGGGAGATGCGGCCGCGTTCTGTCCGGATCTGGCGGAGGATCGCCTGGATGCGCGGGGCCTTGAGGCGGGAGAGGCCGGAGACGCGGATCCAGCGTTCGACTTCCTCAACCGGTGCGTCGGCGACTTCGTCCCACGTTTTGAAGCGGCGGCGGAGCTGACGGTAGCCGGCCTGCGAATTCTTGTTGGAGGTGTTCTGTGAGAGGATGGTTTCGACGAGGACGTCGACGCCTTTGCCGCAGGTTCTCGGCGGGCGCGGGCCGTAGGTGTTGCGGAGACGCGTGAGCACTTCGGGGATGTTGGTCAAGGGGCGGGGCATCAGGGGGCTCCCGCGCCGCGGCTGGCGCGGGCGAAGGCGGCGCTGCCCACGATGATGCCGAGGAGTTGCAGGATGGTCGCGACGAAAAGGCCCTGCATGGCGGAGCGGTCCTGAATGGCGGCGAGGAGGATGGCGGCGGCGGCGAGGAGTCCGAGCGCAAAGAGCAGGACGCTGGCGAGTGCCGGTCCGGGGGCGCGGAGGCGCTGGGGGACCGCGGAATTCATGGCAAGGAAGCCGGCGCCGAAGAGCCAGAGCGTGAGGATGCCGCTGAGGAGGTGGCGCCACGCGGCGCTGAAGAGGTCGCGTTCAACGGAGGTGTCGAAGGCCATCATGACGAGGCCGATGGCGAGCAGCGCGAACGCCGCGGCGAGGAACGGGAGGGCGCGGCTGCTTTTCCAGGCATCTTTCGGGAACCCGACGAAGTACATGCCGATGCCGAGGGCCATGAAGAACGCGGCGGCGATCGCCAGCGGCGAGAACCAGAGGGAGGCGACGCCGAGGACGGCCCCGACATTGGTGGCGGCGAGCGAGACGAGCCACGCGCGGAGGCGGGGGCGCTTGTCGGGGGCGCCGCGCCAGATGTTCCACCAGCGGAGGCCGAGCGCCATCATCACGTTGGGCAGCAGGCCAACGATGGGGAGGAGGAAGAGGATCGTGCGGGCGCGGGGTTCGGCCTCGATGCCGTCGCGCCAGAACTTGATGCGGAGGGCGATGTCGGCGGTGATCCAGAGGAGGGCCCACTGGAGCGTGATGCCGCGCCAGAGCTGTTCGAGGTCGAGGCCGACGGTTCGGGCGGAGCGGCCGAGCGCGGCGAGCTGGCGGAAGCAGACGGCGAGGGTGCCGAGGGCGAGAACCGACGAGACGACGATTTCGAGGATGGCCCGCCCGCTGACATCGCCGAACAGCGAAGCCCCGACGAGCCCGAGGAGGCCCAGCGGCAGGAGGAACCGTTCAACGCGGGGGAAGCGGGTATCGGTCGGCGCCGCGGTGGCGAGGAGGAGGATGCCGATCCAGCCGGCGAAGGCGTCAAAGATGCGCCAGTGAACGAGGGCGCCGAACTGGCCTTCGATGCCGGTGGCCGTGAGGAGGTCGAAGCTGATCCAGACGCGGAGCGCGGCCTGGACGAGGAGAAGTGCGGCGGCGAGGGCGAGCCAGAACCGCCAGCCGGTGGACGACTTTACCGGCGGAGTCGCGGTGGTTTGCGTGTTCATTTCGCCATGATAAGCGAGAAGGTGAGCGGCGGCGATGCGCGGAGATGGCGCAAGGAGCGGGTTGCGGTAGAGTGGCGGGAAGGTCGCGTGTTCCTTTATGGGCCGCGTTGGAGAGGAGCTGTCGGGATGGTGTCGCTGCAGCGGTTGACGAAGGTGTTCGGCGCGCAGGTGGCCGTGGACGGGCTGTCGTTCGACATTCCTGCGGGGCAGATCGTGGGGTTTCTCGGGCCCAACGGTGCGGGAAAAACCACGACGCTGCGGATGCTCACCGGGATGACGAAGCCGACGAGCGGCTCGGCGACGATCTGCGGCCTGGACCTGGAGCGGGAGTCGCTGGAGGTGAAGAAGCGGGTGGGGTTCGTGCCGGACTCGGGGGCGGTGTTCGAATCGCTGACGGGGCTGGAGTACCTGGAGATGATCGCGGCGCTGTACGGGATTCCCGCGGCGGCGGCGCGCGAGCGGATCCAGCAGTTCATCGCCTTTTTCGACCTGTCGTTTGAGACGCTGACGGACAAGCTGCTGGGTGCGTATTCGAAGGGGATGCGGCGGAAGGTGGTGATCACGGCGGCGCTCCTGCACAACCCGCCGGTGGTCTTCTTCGATGAGCCGCTGGACGGGCTGGATGCGAACGCCGCGGTGGGGTTCAAGGCGCTGATCCAGATGCTCGCGCGGGAGGGGAAGACGATCGTCTACAGCTCGCACATCCTGGACGTGGTGGAGCGGGTCTGCCATCGCGTGCTCATCATCGACAAGGGGAAGCTGCTGGTGGACGGGAAGCCGGAGGAACTGGTGGCAGCGCACAACGCGGGGACGCTGGAGCGGCTCTTCACGCAGTTGACCGGGGGCGATCAGCTCGAGCGGCGGGCGGAGGATTTTGCAAAGACGTTCCGCGCATGACGATGGAAGCGACAACTTCGGCGGTTCCCGCGGGCAACGTGCCGGCAACATCCCGCACGCTGCGGCGGCTGTTTCTCACGCTGTTTCTGCGGGGCCGCAGTGCGCGCGGGTTGAAGAAGGATGCAGCGCCCAAGAGCCTGGGGAGGAAGCTGTGGGCGACGCTGCTGACGTACGGGATGATGGGGTTCCTCGCGTGCCTGTTCATCCACAAGCCGGTGTTTGCCCTCGCCGTCTACATGCATGCGATGACGTTCGTGTTCCTCGGCATGTTCGTGGCGGCGTCGGCGGGGGAGGTGCTGTTCAACAAGGAGGAGGCGGACATCCTGCTGCACCGGCCGATCGATCCGAAGGCGTTGTTGTGGGCGAAAGTCCGGGTGCTGGTGGAGGTGTCGCTCTGGATCGCCGGGGCGTTCAACCTGGTGACGCTGGTCGTCGGCATGTTCGCGAGCAACGGCGACTGGCGGTTTCCGCTCGTGCATGCGTTTGCGACGACGCTCGAGGCGCTCTTCTGCACGGCGTGCGTGGTGATCGTCTACCAGCTTTGCCTGCGGTGGTTCGGGCGCCAGCGGCTCGAGGGATTGATGACCACCGCGCAGGTGGTGATCGCGATTGCTGCGGTGATGACCGGGCAGTTGCTGCCGCAGTTGCTGATCCGGCCGAACGGCGTGCAGATGTTCACGGAGCGTTCCTGGTGGATCGCGCTGCTGCCGCCGGCGTGGTTTGCGGGCCTGGATGATGCGCTGGCGGGTTCGCCGACGATCGGCGCGGGAATACTCGGCCTGACGGCGCTGCTGGCGACGACGCTGGTGCTGCTCCTGTCGTTCGGGAAACTGGCGGGCGATTACGAGGCGGGTCTGCAGACGCTCAACGAGGGGCAGGGACGCTTGAAAAAGAGCGGTGAACGGCGGCGGTGGCTGGACCGGCTCGTGGCGGTGCCGCCGCTGTCGTGGTGGCTGCGCGACCCGGTGGAGCGGGCCTCCTTTCTCCTGATGGCGGCGTACATGCTGCGGGACCGGGATGTGAAATTGCGGCTGTATCCGGGCATCGCGCCGATCCTGGTGATCCCGCTGATCTTCATGATCCGCGGGCACGATGCGGGGGCGCCGGGCAGCGGAATGTTCGGGCCGGCGTTCACGTTCGCCTATCTCGGCCTGCTGCCGATGCTGGCACTGAACATCCTGCAGTACTCGCAGCAGTACCAGGCGTCGGACATTTTCCGGGCGGCGCCGATTGCGGGACCTGGGAAGATCATGAACGGTGCGCGGCGGGCGGTCATGCTGCTGCTGACGCTGCCGGTGGGGATTGCGTTCGTGGGGATGGTGTGGGCGATGTCGCCGGTGGCGGGCGGATTCTGGCTGGCATTGCCGGGGGTGATGGCGCTGCCGCTGTTTTCGCTGGTGCCGCATCTGCTGGGCGGGAGCATTCCGCTGTCGCGGCCGTCGGAGGAGGCGAAGTCGGCCAGCCGGGGGATGACCGTGATTGTGGCGATGATCTGTGCGCTCGGGCTGGCGGGCATCACGATGGCGGCGTCGGCGTTGCACCTGCTGCCGTGGCTGCTGGTCGGGGAGACCGCGGTGGTGATTCCGCTGTATGTGTTTTTTCGCTGGTCGATCGCCCGGACGGCGTGGACTTCGCTTGAGTAGCGCTGCGCAACTGGCTGCTGCACGGGACGTTGTAAAAAGCGAATGTTGCAGGTCCGATACGTGCGAATCTTGTCCATCTTGCCCAAATATTGCATGCTGAAGGATTGAACGCCGATGGATAAGCAACACTGTTGTTGAGGGTGCCATGCGCAATTGCCGCCGCCGGATTGGAAATCGCCTGCTTCTGGAAAACATGGAGTCGCGCGTGCTGCTGAGCGTCGTGACGCCCAACGATCCGCTCCTTGCGCAGCAGTACGCGCTCCAGAAAATTGATGCGCCCGATGCGTGGGGGATCACGACCGGCTCAAGCGACGTGGTCGTCGCCGTCCTGGACTCCGGCATCGACCTCAACAATCCCGACCTCGCCGCCAACATCTGGACCAACCCGAAGCCCAACGCCAACCCCGCCGAACCCAACGCCATTCACGGCTGGAACTTCCTCGACAACAACAACAACGTGCAGGACAACAACGTCCACGGCACGGCGGTCTCGAGCGTCCTGGGCGCGGTGACGAACAACGGCACCGGCATCGCGGGGGTGGACTGGAACGTGAAGATCCTGCCGATCGAGGTCGGGACGCTCTTCGGCGTGGATGACAACGCGGTGGCGGCGGGGATCAATTACGTCACGCAGCTCAAGAAACAGGGCGTGAACATCGTGGCGATCAACGCGTCGTACATTTCGTTCACGCCGCCGACGGGCGCGGAGATTTCCGCCATCCGGAGCGCCGGCGATGCGGGCATCCTGTACGTGGCGGCCGCGGGGAATGCGGGGCTTAACCTCGACAACTTTTATCCCAGCAGCTTTGTCCCCTCCAACCTGATCTTCGTCGCCTCGACCGACCAGAACGACCAGCTCGCTTCCGACTCTTCCTACGGCCACAATACCGTCGCGGTCGGCGCGCCCGGTGTCGATGCCACCGTTGATATCCCCGGCGGCCTTACACTCACCCTCTCCGGCACCTCCTTCGCCGCCCCGATCGTCTCCGGCATCGCCGCCCTCCTCAAATCCCGCTACCCCGCCGCCTCCATGTCCCAGATCAAAAACGCCATCCTCTCCTCCGGCGATCCCGACCCCGCTCTCATCGGCAAAACCATCACCGGCAAACGCGTCAACGCTCTCAAGGCCCTCCAGGCGCTCGACGTCCAGGTGCCCCCCACCGGTGCCGTGCAGGTGCTCAACCCCAACCTCGCCTACGGCTGGGCCTATGACCAGAATGCCGGCGCCGCCCCCATCAAGGTCCAGATCTCCATCAACGGCAAACTCCAGCCTCCCATTCTCGCTGGCAACACCGATCCCTCCGCGCCCGCCGCCTACCGCTCCCACGGCTTTGCCTTCAGCTTCCGCACGCTTCCCCCCGGCACCCTCACTTCCGGCAACAATGCCATCAAGGTCTTCGCCCTCGACAACCTCACCGGCGCGCTGACACAGATCGGCGCCGGCACCCTCTTCGCGGACAACCCTGCCGCCGGCACACTCGTCGTCAACGCCGCCGCCATCACCGGCACCGCACAGGATCCCGATACCCCCGCCCAACCCGTCAAGGTGCAACTCACGCTCGACGGCAAACCCTGGAAAACCCTTGCGACCGCCCCCAATCACCGCTTCACGCTCCCCCTCGCCCAGCTCCCCGCCGGCGTCCACCGACTCGACGCCTACGCCCTCGACACCTACACCGGCAAAGGCTCACGCCCCGCCGCCCTCATCGGCACCGCACTCGTCTCCGGCAATCGCGCCCCCGTCGGCGCTGTCCTCGCCTTTTCCCCGGCCGGCGTCGTCGGCTATGCGCTCGATCCCGATTCCCCGAAGCCGATCCAGGTGCGCTACCGCATCGATAACGACGCCCCCGTGTTCGTGCTGGCCAACCACACGCACCCGGGCCCGATGATCAACCACGGCTTCTCGTTCCCGCTGCCGCAGCTCCCCGCGGGCGATCACACCGTCATCGTGGAAGCGGTCGATCCCGTCAGCGATCAGCTCGTGCAGCTCACCTCGCAGACGTTCACCGTCACCAACCCCGACGGCAGCACCCTTTCCGCCGGCTCCGTCCAGTTCACCCAGGCCAAAAATGGTCTCACGGTCCACGGCACGGTCGCCGATCCCGACGCCACCACGCCCGCACGAATTCGCATCGATATCGACGGAAAACCGACCGCGCCCTTCACCGCCGCCGGCACCGCCACCGCCGGGGAATTCGCCTTTTCGCAACTCCTCAAGCTTTCCAAAGGCCCGCACCGCATCGACGTCTACGCCTTCGATCAGCCCTCCGGAACGCCCGTCCTGATCTCGCGGCAACTCGTTGGCTACACGGCCTCCCGCGCGACGCTCGTCTCCGCCAAGCCGCGCCAGATGGTCGTCCACGTGATCACGCCGGCGTTCGTTCGCCTGGATATTGATGGTCAGACCGGCGCGCTGCTGTCCGTGAGGCCGGGCAATGTGACGATTCCCGTCCCGCCCCTCTCGAGCGGCAGCCATCACCTGGTGCTCAACCTGGTGGACCCGGTGACGCTCGACACGACGGCCCTCTACGACAACAGCATCACCTACGCGTGATCACTGTTCGCGCTCTTCCACCTCGGGGCGTTGATAAAGATTCAGGTAAAACTCGAGGGCGGGGCTCCCATCCACCTGCCGGTGGCGCGAGAACTCGAACCCGAGGCGGTGCAGAAAACGCGCCGCCTTCTCCTCCTGCACGTTGGCGTGCAGCACCAGCTTCAGGCTGCCGTGGTCGCGGGCATGCGTCGCCGCGGTTTTGATCAACTGCTTCCGCACCGCCGGCACATCATGCCACGCGCCGAGCACGCGGAGGCAATGCAGGTGGGCGATTTCCTCCTCCCCTTCCAGCAGCAGCGCAAGCGTGCCGATGATTTTGCCGTGGCATTCGGCAACCCAGAAGTGCCCGTGCTTCCGCCCGAAATAGACCTGTTCCACGTTCTCGACACTGGAACAGTTGCAGCAGAGCGCCGCCGCCGTCGCGTCGCTGTGCAGTGCGATCACCTGCTCTCGGTCTTCACTCCGGAAACTGCGCACCACCACTTCTTCGACATCACCGCCTGATTCCGCGGGTGCCATCACGCGCACTGACATAGGCCACTCCTTTGCGGCCAGCCTCCAGCCCCTGGAGGAAGGCCCGGCTCGTCCTGAAAGATCATGATAGGAGCCCGGCCCGCACTTCGGCCGCCGCCTGAGTAAAGAAGCCCATGCCGCGGCAGTTCCCCTCCCATGATGCCCGGCCGCCTCACCGGCTTTACTTCACCTCGGCCATCTCCGGAATCGTTAGCCACGCCGCAAGCTGCTCCGGCGTGTGCCGGCTCAGGAACTGGCGGAACGTCTCATCCGAATCAATGCGGTTCGCCTTGTACGCTTCGGCGAGGTTGCGAATCGAATTCTGCACATAGTCCGCCGGCACCTTCTTGAGCGTCAGCGTCGCGAACTGAGGGTCCGCGCCCAGCGCCCCGCCCAGCAGGATGTTGTACGCCTCCGTCCCGCGCACGCCCCGGAAATTGCACACCACGCCCATCAACCCGATGTCCGCAATCTGGTACTGCCCGCACGAATTCGGGCAGCCCGTCACCGACACGAAGATCGGCGAATCGATCTCGCATTCCTCTTCGAGGAACTTCAGGATCTTCTGCGCCCGGTCCTTCGTCTCCACGATCGCCAGGTTGCAGAACTGCGTCCCGGTGCAGGAAATCAGGCTCGTCCGCCACAGCGGCGCGTGCGGCGTGAGCCCGGCGTCCGTCAGCTCCTTCACGATCGCGTCGAGCTTCTCCGTCGGGATGTTCGGCACAATGAGGTTCTGCTTGTTCGACAGGCGAATCTGCGCCTTGCCCGGCGCGGCGTATTTCTCCGCAATGTCGGCGACGAGCTTCATCTGCTCCGCCGTGATCCGCCCGCGCTCGATCGGAATGCCGATGTAATTCAGCCCCGGCTGCTTCTGCGGCCCGCTGCCCATGTGGTCGGTGTGCGGCGCATGCGTCGGGCCCACAATCGATTCATCATGCTCCAGCGTGAACCCCATCGTCTGTTCCAGCGTGTCGCGGAACTTCTGCCAGCCCCAGTCCGCCACGAGGTATTTCATGCGGGCCCGCGTGCGCTTCTCCCGGTAGCCATGGTCGCGGAAGATGTGCGCCACGCCCCGGGCCACCGCCGGCACCTGCTCTTCGCGGATGAACACGCGCAGCGATTGGGCGATGTACGGCTGTGTCGAAAGGCCGCCGCCGACCATGAGGCCGTAGCCGCGCTCCTCCGCCCCTGTCTGCGGGTTCTTCCGGATCACGCCGAACAGGCCGATGTCGTTGATCTGCGGCTGGTGGCAGTTCAGATGGCAGCCGGCAATCGATGTTTTGAACTTGCGCGGGAAATTCGAAAATTCCTTGTTCCCCTCGAGGAACATTTTGTTGATCGCCTGCACCGCCGGAGTCGGGTCGATCACTTCCGCCGCCAGCAACCCCGCCATGGGGCAGCCGACGACATTGCGCGGCGTGTCGCCGCAGGCGAATTTCGTCACCAGCCCGACGTTCTGCAGCCGCGGAAGGATGTCAGCGATCGATTCGATCGTCAGCCAGTGCAGCTGAATGCACTGCCGCGTGGTGATGTCGCCGAAGCCGCGCGAATACTGCGCCGAGATGGCGGCGATTTCGCGGAACTGCGCCGGCGTCAGGATGCCGTTGGGAATGCGGATCCGCTGCATGAAGTGGCCGTTGTTCGGAAGCTGCTGGTAGATGCCGTACCAGCGCATCCGGATGAAGTCCTCTTCCGGAATAGCCGCCTGCTTCGCCGCCGCCGTCAGCTCCTCGCGGGTGCCGCCGGCCTTGAGGAAGTTCTCCGCCCGGCTCTCTTCGAGGGGGGGCACTTCGCTGCGGGCGTGGCGGAAAATGTCGTCCCAGACCTCCACCCCGTCCTTGGCGTGCTTCACCGCCTCGACCTTGTTCATCTTCTTCCCCCCGACTTCCACGACGCCCTGTTCCGCTGCCATGACCGCTCCAGTGACAAACGCCCCGGGCCTTCGCGTTCACCCACTCGGGAACCCGCGCCAAGGCCTGCAAATCGGGGCAAGTCCCCTACCCTATAGGAAAGCCGACCCCCTGTACAACCCCTTTGGACGGAATTCCTACTATTCCTATAGAAATTGTGGGGAAAGCCTCTCGCGTGCCCTTGGATGAGCCTGCTCTGGTAATCTGGAGAAACCTCCAGCCCCCAACTCGACGCGACTGAACATCCTTTCCCCTCAATTGCGGCACACAAAGAAACAGGAAATTCGTTCTTGCGATGGCCTCTACGCCCGGTTTCTACAGGGGTTTCCACCGCTGGGCAGAGCCCCTTTGCCACCCCTTTCCTCCCCACATTTATCGCTCAACCCCTCCCCGCCGCTGACCGATGATCAAAGGTCGAATTCCGTTCTCCCAGCCCGGAGGCCCCCATGGCCCGCAACAAAGAAGTCCTCACCACCGGCGAAGTCGCCCGCATCTGCAAGGTCGCACCCCGCACCGTAACCAAATGGTTCGACTCCGGACAGCTCCGCGGCTACCGCATCCCCGGCTCCAAAGACCGCCGCATCCCCATCACCCAGCTTGTCCGCTTCATGCGCCAGAACAACATGCCCCTCGACGGCATGCTCCACTTCACCAAGACCCGCGTCCTCATCGTCGATGACGAAACCGAAATCGTCGAAATGCTCCGCGACCTCCTCTCCCAGCAGACCAACTACGACGTCCACGTCGCCCGCAACGGCTTCGAGGCCGGCGTCGAAGCGGAGAAAATCAAACCCCACGCCATCCTGCTCGACATCAACCTCGGTGACATCAACGGCCGCGAGGTCTGCAAAACCGTCCGCGCCAACTCCGACCTCCAAATGACCAAGGTCATCGCGATGTCCGGCCACCTCTCCGATGATGAAGGCAAAGCCCTCACCCACGGCGGCGGCTTCGACGGCTATTTGAAAAAACCCTTCAGCATGCAAAGCGTCATCCAGGCGATCGAAGACGCCGTCGCCGTCGTTTACTGACCGCCAAAGCACAACGTTCGCACGCGCAGGTTAGCCGGCGGTTTTAACCGCCGCTTTCTCCTCGCGCGGAAACTCCGAAAAATCGTGATACCCAAAGCACGACACCCGCTCCCCGTGCTCCCGCAACACCCGCCCAATCTCCCCCAGCGATTTCACCCGCGCCGCATCATCATCCGCCCGCTGCTTTACCAATTCAAAAATCGGATGCTCCCGCGGCGTCGCCGGATCCAGTTCTGCCCGCAGGTAATACGCATCCCCCGCATGCAGCACCCAATGCCCCGGCGCATCCTCCACCGCCACCCCGCAATGCCCCCGCGTATGCCCCGGCAACGGCACCAGCACCACCTGCACCGAAAGCGGCAACGGCAACAACCGCGCCCTGATCCCGAACCAATCCACCTCCGCCTCCCCCGCCGATTGCACCACCATCTGCGGCTTGTGCGCAAAATGCGTCAGCACATACCGCGGATTCCTCGACTCCACATTCGCCAACTCCTCCGCCGCCAGGTGCACCGCCGCGTGAGGAAAATCCGCCAATCCCCCCGTGTGATCCGGATCCGCATGCGTCAGCACGATGTCCGTCACCGCCGACGCCTCGACACCCGAATACTGCAGATGACGTATGGCCGTATCATCCTTTTCGAGCTGAAACCCCGCACCCTCGATCAGTGCTTTCCCCAACCGTTCCCGCGGGTGCAGGCAATCCATCAGCCCGATCCCGGTGTCGATCAGCACACACCGATCTTCTTCCTGCAACAGAAGACAATGACACGCCGCCCGTGCCCCGGGCACCGCCGGCGGGACGATCACCCCACAATTCAAATGCCGCAAAACAACCACGCCCACTCCTTTCACCAGTTGTCACGTCACCGCGATGTATTCTGTTTATTCGTACAAATGCGATGTCCGTGCGCCGTAGCCGCATATATCCCCACCACCAGATATTCAGTGTTTTCCCCGGATAACGCGGACAACATGTCTTGGAAGTCGCTGTTCAAGGACAGGCTCTCCCTTAAACGCCCACGCGTCCATCGCGAGCTGCCACATCATCTCGATGCATTCTTCCGGCGACTTACCCGCAAGATCATTCTCCCGCCCCTGATCCTTCAACTTGCTCTTTCTTACAACAATATTCGCTCGGCTCATCACCGCACCAGCAAATACAGCGCAATCAACAAACTCAACCCCGCCATCAAAAACGCCCCGCCCACCATCCACCCCGCCCGGTTCTTGCTCTTCTCGATCCATTCCTGCATCTGCATCGCCGACGCCGCGTAGCTGTCGCGCACCTGTTGCAGCGCATCGACCGCGTGGTTGTTCGCCAGTTGCAGCCGGTCGATCATCATCGAAAACCGGTTGAACGATTCGACGAGCTGCCGGTCGATTTCGTTCCCCATTTCGATCTGCTCGCGGATGCTCTGCAGCATTTCCGCATGTTCCCCTTTCTTCGGTCCGATCGCCTGCACCACGTCGCTCACCTTGCGCTGCTGCTCCGCGTGCATGGAGAGCCGGTCGTTGATCATCTTGAGCATTTCCGCCTGCATCTTGCTCGTCTGCGGCAGCGCTTCGGCCGCCGCGGGCAGGGTGCTCAGGCGCGAAAACAGTTCTTCCTGCCGCCGCGCCTGCCCATCCAGCGCCGCCCGCAGTTCCTGCACGGTGTTCAGCAGCGAATCGTACGACTGCTGCAATTTGTAATTGCCCGCCCCCGACATCGTTGTCGGGCCCACACGCCCCACCACGGCATTGAGCCCCTCTTCCGCGCGCGCCATCGCCGCATCGCCCGCCCCCGCCTGCTGCGCGTACCCCTCGTAATCGACCAACGTCGGCTCCGACCCCCGAATCCACCGTTGCACACGTTCAACGAAGCCCATAGAGCTCCTCAAAAAAGAAACCCCGTGCATTATACCATTTATCGTGCAGACCGCGCGATTGACTCCAGCGGCCCCGCGACTCGCCACGACCGCAACGCTCTCACGGGACCAGCCACCGCAAGTCCCGTTCTCCCAGGATGATGCGCTCCCGGGGCAAACGTCCGAGGTCAAACCCCCGCAATACCTCCCCTGCGCTCATTTCGCGCAAAGAGTCCACCTGCCCGCTCCGCCACGCCGCCCACCCCACCACCTTTTCCGCCGGCACGCCACGCTCCCGGAACTGCGCAATCCGCGACTCCCCATGCCGCTTCGCCAGCCGCTTCCCATCCTCCCCAATCACCAGCGGCACGTGCGCAAACCGCGGCGGCTCCCAACCCAGCGCCCGATACAACAGAATCTGCCGCGGCGTGCTTGAGACCAGGTCATCCCCGCGCATCACCAAATCAATCCCCATCGCATGGTCATCCACCACGCACGCCAACTGGTACGCCGGCGTCCCATCGAAGCGGGTGAGCGGAAAATCCCCCACCTCCCCCGCCACATCAAACCCCTGCACCCCCGCCACAGCATCCTCAAACGCCACGACCCCCGGCTCCACCCGCAGGCGCCAGCACACCTTTCTGCCGGTCTCCTCAAAAACCGCCCGCTCCATCCCCGCCAGGTTGTCGGCTCTAAAGGTTGCCTGTTGCCCTTTGGCCCTGCAGGTCCCCGGATACCGCAGAATTCCCTCCCCCTCGTGCGGCGCACTGGCACTCCCTGCAACGCTCGCCGCAATATCCGCCCGCGTGCAAACACACGGATACACCCGCCCCGCCGCCCACAACCGCTCCAATACCTCCCGATACCCGTCCAGCCGCTGCGATTGCACCACCACCCCCGAATCAAGGTTTTGCGCACCAGGTTTTGCGTCTCGCGTTTCCCCATACCCATCCCACTCCATCCCCAGCCATCGCAAATCCGCATACGCCTGCTCGACGCTTTCCGGTTTCGCCCGCCCCGCATCCAGATCTTCCATGCGCATGTAAATTCGCGCCCCCGCCTGCCGGGCCGTCCACCATGTCAGCAGGAACGTCCGGGCATGCCCCAGGTGCAGCGCCCCCGTCGGACTCGGAGCCAGCCTTGTGTGCAAAAACGGCATCCTCACCCCGTCCAGTATAACGCATGGGAAGATGCCCGCAGCCGGTGTGCTTCCGTCACCCTTTGGGCAAGCGTAAGAAGCCGCGAAAACCGTTCGCAAGTGACTCATGAGCAGTACCTTTTTCTTGCATTAAGTCCTTGCGTAACAATCGCTACTCTGCTTATGTTACCGGGGTGGCGGAGCGGCTGTGCAACACGGCAGCTTCAATTCTGTTCCCCCTTCCTGATGGCGGGGTCTGATCGTATTAAACATCTTGTTCGTGGGAGTTCCGGAATGTCGATCTCTTCGCTGCTGTTCGAACGCGCTCGCAACCATCTTCATCTGAATCGTGAACGCGCCCGTCTCGCCCAGGCTTTCTCCCTCCCACGCGCCACACCACGCCCCGCAAAATCCCGCCGCCCTTCCTTCTCCACCGTCGAGCAACTTGAACAACGCACCCTGATGGCCGCCACCTGGACCGCCCTTACCCACCCCGCCCCGGGCCAGGTCACCGCCATGTACCTCCTGCCCGACGGCCGCGTCCTCGCTCAGGGCGGGCCGCAGCAGATCAGCAATCGATGGGAAATCCTCACCCCCGACGCCCAGGGCCACTACGTCGACGGCACCTGGTCCTCTGCCGCCTCCTCCAATTACGCACGCCTTTTCTACTCCTCGCAGATCCTGCAGGATGGCCGTCTCTTCGTCGCCGGCAGCGAATACGATGAAAACATTTCGTCCGGACCGCCGTTCAACAATCCCACCGCCGTCACCAAGAATGCCGAAATCTACAACCCCCTGACCAACACCTGGACCATGCTCCCGAACCAGAATTTTGGCGCGCTTTTCGACTGCGCCTCCGAAATCCTCCCCGATGGCCGAGTGCTCATGGTCCCCGTTGAACCCGCCACGCCCTTCGGCACCCTCATCTATGACCCTCAGACCAACACCTTCACCGCCGGCCCCGCGCAGCTTCGTGGCATCAATGCCCCAGCCCTCTCCGGCGATGAGGAAGGCCTTGTCAAACTCCCCGACGGCAGCATCCTCACCGTCGACGGCGCCCACACCTCCGAACGCTACATCCCCTCACTCAACCAATGGGTCAACGACGGCCCGGTCCCCGTGAATCTCTATGACCTCAACAGCGACGAAATCGGCGCCAGCGCCCTGCTCCCCAATGGAAAGGTCATATGGTTTGGCGGTACTGGCAGAACTGCCATCTACACCCCCTCCGGCAATAACAACCCCGGTACTTGGACTACAGGTCCCACCATTCCGGGCGGCAAAATCGCCGAGGACTCCCCCGCCACCGTCCTCGCCGATGGCAACGTCCTCTTCATGGCGAGTGCCTCTGAAGAGGCGGCCGGCACCTTCTATCTCTACAACCCCATCACCAACACCATCACCACCACCACCCAGATCCCCAGCTTCCTCGATCCCCCCTTCGTCTCCCGCTTCCTCAACCTCCCTGACGGCACCATCCTCACCTGCCACACCGACTCCCAACTCTACATCTACAACCCGAACACCCCCGCCCTCGCCGCCGCCGCCCCAGTCCTTTCCAGTATTGTCCGCAACACCGGCGGCACTTTCACTGCCAGCGGAACCAACTTCAATGGCATCAATGAAGGCTCGTCCTACGGCGACGACGCCCAGATGTCCACCAACTACCCGCTCATCCGGCTCACCAGCGGCTCCAACGTCTACTACGCCAGAAGCTTCGGCTGGAACATGACCGGCGTCGTCACCGGCGACGCCCCGGCCTTCACGAACTTCTCCCTCCCCGCCAATCTCCCCCAGGGCGCCTACCAGCTCCAGGTGGTCACAAACGGCGTCGCCTCGAACGCGATGACCTTTATCAACCGCCCTGACGCCACCCCCACGCTTGTCTTCACCCAGCAGCCCACCGGCGGCTTGCCTCTTCGCCCCCTCGCCCCCTTCACCGTTACTATCGAGGATCAATACGGCGACATCTACGGCGGCTTTAATTCGCCCATCACCCTCACCGTCGCCTCCGGCCCCGGCACCATCGGCGGTACCTTCACTGTCTCCGCCGTCGACGGCGTCGCCACCTTCAGCAACGTCACCCTCAGTGCCGCCGGCACCTACACCCTCGCCGCCTCCGATCCGGCCGACAACGTCTTCAACATCCTTTCCGACCCCTTCACCGTCCAGCCCGGCCCCACACAGCTCGTCTTCACCAGCCAGCCCGCCACCTCCATCGCCGGCCAGCCGATCGCCGGCCCCGTCACCGTCACGCTCCAATTCGCCAACGGCACCGTCGTCGATGATAACACCGCCATCACCCTCGCCGTCGCCTCCGGGCCCGGCGGTCTCAATGGCAACGTGACCATCCCGCTCGTCCACGGCGTCGCTACCTTCAACGCCGCCAACATCACCGTCGCCGGCACCTACACCCTCTCCGCCACCGATCCGCTCGACAATATCGTCGCCACCTCCAACAGCTTCCTCGTCAACGCCGCCGCCGCCGCTACTCTCGCCTTTGAACAGCCCATCACCGGCGCCATCGCCGGCAGCCCCATCTCCCCCGCCGTCCTCGTCGCCATCGAAGACGCCTACGGCAACGTCATCTCCAGCAGCAACGCCAACATTACCATCGCCGTCAGCAGCGGCCCCGGACTCCTCGCCGGCTTCACCTCCGCCACCACCTCCAGCGGCGTCGCTGCCTTCAACAACCTCGTCCTCACCACCGCCGGAAACTACACCCTCACCGCCACCGATGCCGCCGACAACTTTGTCGGCACCTCCAACACCTTCACCCTCAGCCCCGGCGCCGCCGCCAACCTCGCCTTCCTCCAGGCCCCCTCCACCCTCACCGCCGGCCAGCTCTTCGCCCCCGCCGTCAGCGCCGTCCTCACCGACGCCTTCGGCAACGTCGCCACCAACAATGTCTCCAACATCTCCATCGCCGTCGCCAGCGGGCCCGGCGCCATCCTCGGCGCCACCACCGTCCCCGTCGTCAACGGCATCGCCAACTTCAACGACATCACCATCAAAAAAGCCGGCACCTACCAGCTCGTCATCAACGACGGCGGCCTCGGTCCCGTCACCTCCTCCGCCTTCAACGTCAACGCCGGTCCCCCCTCCCAGGCCGTCTTCCTCCAGCAGCCCAGCGCCATCACCTCCGGCACCAGGTTCAACCTCGTCATGCAGATCGAAGATGCCGCCGGCAACTTCATCGGCAACAGCAACGCCCCCGTCCACCTCTCCCTCGTCGGCGCACCACGCGGTGCTAAACTCAACGCCGCACCCACCACCCGCGCCGTCAACGGCATCGTCACCATCCACAACGCCCAGCTCACCCCCAGCACCGGCTACTTCACCCTCGGCGCCACCCTCCCCGGCTACGTCACCAGCTACTCCGCCCCCATCATCGTCAGCGGGCCTCCCGTTAAACTCGTCGTCGGCCGCCAGCCCGCCGCCGTCGTCGCCGCCGGACCCACCCTCACGCCCGTCGTCGTCCGCATCCTCGACAATTTCGGCCGAACCGCCGCCAGCAACTCCCCCGTCACCGTCTTCCTCATCGGACCCAGCGGCGCCGTCCTCGGCGGCACTCGCACCGTCCACGCCAACAACGGCGTCGCCCTCTTCTCCAACCTCTCCATCTCCCGCCCCGGCACCTACACCCTCCGCTTCACCGCCGGCAAGCTCCAGCCCGTCAACTCCATCAGGATCGTCGTCACCTCCAGCAACGCCCAACTCGCCGCCGCTGCCAAGAAAAAGCAGGCCGCCCACGCCGTCGCCGCCACCACCAAAACGGTCGCCAAAGCCGTTACCAGAACCGCCCTCCTCAACCCCCTCCGCCGCTTCGGCCTCTACCACTGATCCTCCACGACCACACACCCCGCACGCCACAGCGGCTCCTCCACCCGGAGGGGCCGCTTTTTTTCACCGATCAAAACATCGGCGCCGGCCGCACCGGCCGCGACCGCTTCTCCTCCTCCGCCCGCGCCGCCAGCAGCACCCCGTTGAACCACCCAATCCCCTCCCGCATCGCCTCAAAATGCCTCACCACCCTCTCCACCACCCCCGGCGACACCGCCACCGATGCCGGCAATTCCGCCCACCAGTAAAACTGCTTCATCTTCAAATACCCCGCCACCGCCGACCCCTCATGATCCCGCCACTCCCGCGGCATCCGCACCAGCCGCTCCCCCTGCAACTCCCCAAACATCTTCTTCACCTTCGCGTTCCCCACAATTTTCAAAAACCGCCCCGCATCCGCCACCATCCCCGCCCGCACCGCCCGCAACTCCTCCGCCCCCGGCATGTAAATCCCCCCCGCTATCCCCACATGCTTGTGCGACACCTCAAAATAAAACCCCGCCCCCGCATGCCGCGGCAACTGCCGATGCGCAAACGTCGCCCCCACGTGCGTCTTGTACGGCGTCTTGTCCTTCGAAAATCGCGTGTCCCGGTATATCCGGTAAATCGCCTTCGCCGGCTCCTCCGCCACGTGATCCCCCGATATCTTCCGCATCCGCTCATTGATCCCCGCCACCATCTCCACCATCGGCCCCTTGACCCGCCCCTCAAAAATCTCCTTCCGCGCACCAAACCACTCCCGGTTGTTGTTCGTCTCCAACTGCCGGAAAAACGTCAGCATCTCCCGCGGAAAACATTTAAAGCGCGTCACCATAACCCCCAATTGTACGCCACCTCCAAACCGCCGTGCACCACCCCAGTTTAGCCGGCGATTTTAATCGCCGTGTCCCACTCCCCGAGGTCTATTGCACTAAACCGCATAGAGTTTGACATGAAACGCATAAACCGCTATCCTCCACATCGGAGGCATCATGAGTCACCGCCACAAGCCCCGAAACACCCTGCCCATCGCCACCGTCGAACTCGCCGGCACCACCTACGCCATCCTCCCCGCCGCCACTCTCGCCGCCATCTGCCGCAAGGCCCGAATCACCACGACCCCCGCCGCTTCCCCCGACCCCTCCCCCCTCTACGCCGCCGCCCCGGAAGACCTCAACCCCGCCCACGTCGCCCGACGCCTCGCCGACCGCCGCAAAAACGCCGGCCTCACCCAGGGCCAGCTCGCACAACGCGCCGGCGTCCGCATCGAAACCGTCAACCGCATCGAGCGCGGACACGTCACCCCCGACTTCCGCACACTCCGCAAACTCCTCCAGGCCATGCTCGAAGCCGAAGCCCACCCCATCACCCGAAAGGAGTAACCCATGTCCCTCCCGCAAACCGAATCTGAAACCCTCACCCGCCTCTGCACCCTCGCCGCCGAACAAGCCGGCATCGACCCCTCCACCGTCACCCCCGACAGCGACTTCTACACCGACCTCAACTTCGACAGCCTCGACGCCGTCGAATACGTCATGACGATCGAAGAAGAATTCAACATCTCCATCGACGACCACCAAACCGAATCCGTCCGCACCCCGCGCAAAGCCTACGAACTCCTCGCCCCCCTCGCCCCCCAAGCTCCCGGACCCTGACGACAAAACCCAACACACGTTTAGCCCCGGCCTTTGGGCCGGGGAGCGCCTCAATTCTCACACCACGTCCAACCCCAACCGCCGCGCCACCCCCTCATCCCCCGGCCAAAACACCCGCTCCCGAGGCGTCACCAACGCCACCACCCCGCGCTCCGCCAACACCGCGCGCTGCTCCGCCACAAATCCCGTCAAATCAATCACCTCCAAAAGCGCCTCCTCCGAAAACCGCCGCAACATCTCCCCACGCAACCCCAACTGAATCGCCCGCCGCTCCAGCGCCTCCCCGCCCGGCCCATGATCCGGATCCCACTGCAACCGCACCTCCGACCCCGCCACCGCCCCCTTCCACTCCCCCTCCGTCGCATGCGCCACCCGATCCCACGAAGAAGCCACCGCCTTCCCCAAAATCTCCTCAAAAAACCCCCGCCGCACCCGCAACCCCAGCGTCGCCTCCTGGTTCTCCTTCGTCCCCACCCCGACCGAAACATCATCCAAAGGAAGTTGGGCTTGATCCAACTCATGCGCGAAAAACTGAACCCCTCCCCAAACCGCCCATGCTTCACCGCATAATCCGCAATGCCCCGGTTGTACGCCTGATACACCACCACCGACCCCTCATCGAACTGCGCCAACACATGTCGCCCCGCCCGCGGCCACCGCCTCACCTGCTCCTGATAACGTTCCATCTCAATCACATCTCACCATCGAACCAACCAAACCTCGCACCACCCCAGTTTAGCCGGCGATTTTAATCGCCGTGTTATCACGTGCGTAGCAAGGCAACGTAACAATAACCTGAATGAACTTTCACTCGCACTTCCGAGGCAACGGATCAAGTCTGTGAAATGCACGATTTGTTCTTTCATTTCCGCTCGATGGCGTCTAACCTCCATTTGTGATTAACGAAATCTATTCTCTCTCTCAACAAAGACAATGCTTTCATTCGGGAGACAACCTTGGCCTTCGATGCCTATGTCGGATCGTTCACGCGATTTTACCGGCGCGAATGGGAGAACGTCGTTCAGAAGATGGCGCGTGAGCAGGGGAGACAATACACCATGATTTATGCCGGCGGTGAGCCTCCGCCGCCCCAGCCGGCACACGAAATTCAGGAGGCTGTCCGAAGTTGGTGTGCGGCAATGCAGCAGGGACTCGGCAGCAATATGCCACACAAGATTGAATGGGACGAATCTGAGAATTCTCCTTATTTCACAGATCGGCCAGGATAGCCGGGATACCGTGGACTGCTCCTGCTGGCCGCCTATGAAGACCATCCCGATTTGACGCCGCCCGACGAGTTGCCGAAGGACTGGGTATCCGATGAAGCATTTATCCGTTCGACTGCCAAAGACTTCAGATCGAAATACTCGCAGATTCTGAACCCCGAATTGTGGTTGCCGTTGGATGTCGACTTCTATTTTGAAGGGGGAACGCTCGCAAGTGAAAATCAGAAAATCGGAGCAACATTTGGACTTAAGCGGCAATTGGAACGGCTTCACGCCGCAACCGCAGCAAGGTTGGCCGAAGCGACGCCTCCCGCTGGCGCCAAGAACGAAACCCTCAATGGTGCAGGCAAGATTGGCTTGGACATATTTCTGCACTTGGCGAACCTGGCGTGCGAGCACCGCCTGCCCATGCTCCTGAACTTCTAGAGTTGTGCCGGCTCCCGGCCCCGATCATGGAGCGAAAACCCGTCAATCCGCCTCCATTCTGAATTCTGAACCCTGAATTCTGAATTCCCTCTCCCCACAAATCCCCCCAACCCCGCCGCCACCCCACTCATCACCACCACCCCCCCAAACCACCACGACTACCCCACCCAATCCGCCACCACCCAAATCACCGGCGGCCCAATCAAAAACCCCACAAACCCCATCGTCGCCACCGTCGCAATCCCCGCCGAAGGCGCCACCCCATCCGTCCGCCCGCCCGCCGAAAACAAGATCGGACAAATCCCCGAAAACCCCACCCCCGCACACGCAAATCCCAGCATCGCCACCACCGCCACATGCGACACCAGCCCCGCCGCCAGCCCGCACGCCGCCAGCCCCGCCCCGTACCGCACAAACCGCACCGGCCCGATCGCCGCCGTCACCCGGTCCGCCACCAGCCGCCCACCCGTCATCGCCAGCGAAAACACCGCATACCCCGCCGCCGCAAAACCCATCCCCGTCCCCAGCGCCCGATGCAGATACACCGCCGTCCAATCCCCCATCGCCCCTTCCCCCACCAGCACGCAAAACGTCACCGCCCCCAGCAGCACCAAATGCGGATGCACAAACGCCGCCCACCGTGAACCGCCCTCCCCGCGCGACTCCTCCTGCGGCGGATCCGCCAGCATCATCGGCGCCGCCAACGCCCCCAGCGTCCCCATCACCGCCGCCACCATCAAAAAATGCGCCAGCACCCCGACCCCCAGCGCCGCCATCGCCGCGCCCATCGCCGCACCCGCCATCCCGCCCAAACTGAACAGCGCATGAAACCCCGCCATGATCGGCCGTCCGTACGCCTTCTCCACCACCACCGCCTGCGAATTGATCGCCACGTTCATCGCCCCAAACAACGTCCCAAACGCCGCAAGGCTCCCCGCCAGCGCCCAGAAACTCCCCGCCATCCCCGGCAACACCAGCATCAAACAATACACCATCACCCCCACCCGCACCGCCGCACGCGACCCCACCCGCGCCACCACCTGCCCCATCACCGGCATCGCCACCATCCCCGCCGCCGAAATCGCAAGCAACGCCATCCCCAACACCGAATTCGAAAGCCCCAACCGCTCCTGCACCACCGGAATCCGCGACACCCACGTCGCAAACACCGCCCCCTGTATAAAAAACACCAAAAGCGCCGCGAAACGCGCCCGCTGCGCCGCGCTACAAGTCGAATCCACTGGAACAGCCACTGCCGTCGTCATCACCCGCCACACATTCTGAATTCTGAACTCTGAATTCTGAATTCCCCCAACTCACGCCGCCGCATGCCCGCGCGCCACGCAATCAAACACCGCCTCCACCCCGCGCGCAAAACTCGTCTCCGCATCCCCCGCCGGCACAACCAAATCCGCAACGCCCTTCGCCGAGTCCTTCCCATGATCCATCGCCACCCCCAGCCCCGCCCACTCCAGCATCGCCACATCATTGTTCCCATCCCCAAACGCCAGCACCTGCTCCCGCGCGATCCCCATCCGCTTCGCCAGCGCCGCCAGCGCCGACGACTTGTTCACCCCCGGCATCGTGAACTCAATGAACTCCGGCTCCGTCACGACCGTGTCCAAACGCCCCCTCCAGGCCGCCGAAACCCGTCCAAACTCTGCCGAAATCCGTGTAGAATCATCCAAAAACAGTACCTTCTGATACATTTCCCCTCCCAAATCGCTCAATTTCCGCACCTCCGGCCGGTCTCCCGACAGCCTCCCATACAACTCCACAAACCGCCCATCCCCCTCCGCATAGATCGCCCGATCATGGTAAACCAGTACCGTAAACCCCTGCGCCAGCCCCGATTGGATCACTTCCTGCGAAAGCGCCGGCGGAATATACGCCCGATACACGATTTCGCCTGTTTCCGCATGTTTCACCAGTGCACCCTGCCCCGAAATAATGTATCCTGTCCCCCCAAGCGCCGGCAAAAAGCTCGCCATGTTCTCGTGCTTCCGCCCCGACGCCAGCACCACCTGCACGCCAAACCCTTGCAATTTCTGAATTGCCAAGCGGTTGGCCACGCTGATCTGCTTGTCGGGCCCCAACAGGGTGTCATCCAGGTCAATCGCCGCCAAACGGAAGGGAAAACTCACAGGCACTCTCCTTCATGCACGATAGTGAGTCTATCGGCATAATCAGGCGAAAACAAGAAAAATCGCGTATAAGTAGGCAAATATGCTCGCAGCGGAACGCAAACAACTCATTCTCAACAGTTTAGCACAAAACGGCAAAGTCCTCGCCGCCGAACTCAGTACCCAGTTTCACGTTTCCGAAGATACCATCCGCCGCGATCTCCGCGAACTCGCCAGCGAAGGACTCCTGCAGCGCGTCCACGGCGGCGCCCTTCCCAAAACCCATGTCGTGCCACGATTTACACAACGCACCAGCGAAGCCCTCGGCGCCAAATCCGCCATCGGCGCCGCCGCCGCCGCGCTCCTCCAGGACCACCAGGTCGTCATCATCGACGGCGGAACCACCCCCCGCGAAGTCGCCGCCCACCTGCCGCAAACCTTTCCAGGCACAATCATTACGCACAGCGTCCCCACCATGGCCGCGGTCCTCGAGCACCCCAGCGCCGATCTCGTCATGATCGGCGGCCAGCTCGACAAATTCTCCCAGGTCGCCGTAGGTGCCCAAACCATCGAGGCTTACAGCCACATCCACGCCGACGTCTGCATCGTCGGCCTCGTCGGCCTCCACCCCGACGCCGGCCTCACCGACCAGCTCTTCGAAGAAGCCAACGTCAAACGCTGGATGCTCGCCGCCGCCGCAAAGATCGTCGCCGTCGCCACTTCCGACAAACTCGGCAAGGTCTCCGCCTACCAGTTCGCCCCCGCCACCTCCCTCACCCACCTCGTGACCGACAAAGCCGCCACCGAAGAACAACTCGAACCCTACCGCGCCGCTGGCATCCAAGTCATTCAGGCATAAGCGGTTGTGATATCCCTCTAAAATAGATCGCGCGGAACGCCCCTTGCCCCCCTGCCAGGCAAAGGAGGTGTCTATGATTCGCAATCCCGAACTCAAAGACCGGGTGCGTTATGCCGTCGTCGGCTTAGGATGGATCGCGCAAGAAGATGTCCTGCCAGCATTTACGCTCAAGGAACGCAACTACGAGCTGGCCGCGCTCGTCAGCGGCGATGCGGAAAAACGCGCAGAACTCGGCCGCAAATACGGCATCAACAAAGTGGTCGGCTACGAACAATACGAAGAACTCCTCGCCGGCGCCGATATCGACGCCGTCTTCATCGCCCTGCCCAACCGCATGCACGCCGAGTACGCCATCAAGGCCGCCAAAGCCGACGTCCACGTCCTCTGCGAAAAACCGATGGCCCTCAACGAGCATCAGTGCCGGGAAATGATCGAAGCCGCCGACCACTCCGGCGTAAAACTCATGATCGCCTATCGCCTGCACTTTGAAGAAGCGAACATGACGGCGGTCGAGATCGTGAACAGCGGATACATCGGCGAGCCGCGGCTCTTCACGAGCACCTTCTGCCAGCAGGTGAAAGCCGGCAACATCCGGCTCGACCATCGCGAAGGCTACGGCCCGGTGATGGACATGGGGGTCTATCCGATCAACGCGGCGCGGTATCTGTTCCGGAGCGAACCGACGGCGGTGTCGGCGTTGAGCGAAGCGATTGCGGGGGACGACCGGTGGCGCGAAGTACCGGAAATGACGAGCGTCACGCTCCGGTTTCCGAAGGAGCGGCTCGCGCAGTTTACAGTCAGTTTCAACGGCGGCGGCGAGGATGTGTATCACGTGGTCGGGACGAAGGGGACGCTGACGCTGAAGCCGGCGTTTGCATATGAGTCAGAAACAGAATTGGTCGTCACCGTGCAGGGGAAGGAGGAGCGGCGGAAATTCAAGAAGACGCAGCAGTTTGGGGCGGAGATCGAGTATTTTTCGCGGTGTATTCTGGAAGACAAGGATCCGGAGCCGGACGGCCTGGAGGGGTTGGCGGATATACGCATTGTCAACGCGGTGGAGGAGAGCGCGAAAGCGGGCGGGAAGCCGGTAAGCATCGAGCCCGTGGCAAAGGCAGCGCGGCCGAATGCGAAGCAGGTGATCAAGATGCCGGCCAAGCAGGCGACGGCCCTGGTAAAAGCGGAATCGCCGGGCGGGTAAGGGAGATTTTCGACTTCTGATTTCCGAGTTCCGTTCAGGGGGAGGTCCCAGGCCATCAGGAAGCGGCGAAATGTTTCAGCGCGTCGCCGGTGAGGCGCATCATTTCCCATTCTTCGAGAGGGAGGGCGCCGATGGATTTGTAGAACGCGATGGAGGGGGCATTCCATTTGAGGACGGACCATTCGACGCGGCCGTAGTTGCGGGCGATGGCGAGCGTTGCGAGATGCTTGAGGAAAGATTTCCCGATGCCTTTGCCGCGGTGGGCGGGCTGGACATAAACGTCTTCCAAATAAATGCCGGGCTTGGCGAGAAATGTGGAAAAGGTGCGGAACCAGAGGGCGTAGCCGACGGTGTGGTTGTCGACGACGGCGACCATCGCTTCGGCAGCGGGGTTCGGGCCGAAGAGATGCGTGCGGAAGCCGGCTTCGGTGGCGATGCAGGCGTGGGAGAGTTTTTCGTAGTCAGCGAGTTCGCGGAGGAGGGAGAGGATGGCGGGGATATCGGATTCGGTGGCGGGGCGGATCATTGTAAGCGATTCCTTTCACGCGAGCGGGTCGAAGAGGTGGTCGAGGTCTTCTTTGGAGAGCTGGAGGTTTTCCTGGGCGCCTTCGCCGAGGAGGCCGGCGACGAGTTCTTTTTTCCGCTCCTGCATAGCGAGGATTTTTTCCTCGACGGTGCCGGTGGTGACGAGTTTGTAGACGAAGACTTTTTTGTCCTGGCCAATGCGGTGGGCGCGGTCGGTGGCCTGGCGTTCGACGGCGGGGTTCCACCAGGGGTCGTAGTGGATGACGGTGTCGGCGGCGGTGAGGTTGAGGCCGGTGCCGCCGGCTTTGAGGGAGATGAGGAAGAGGGGGACCTTGCCGGACTGAAACGTTTTGACGGGTGTTTCGCGGTCGGCGGTGCTGCCGTCGAGGCGGACGAAGGGGATTTTGAGTTTGTTGAGGGCGGGCTCGAGGAGGTCAAGCATGCTGGTGAACTGGCTGAAGAGGAGAACGCGGCGGCCTTCGGAAATCATCTCCGGGAGCATCTCGGTGAGGAGGTCGAGTTTGGCGGATTCTTTGACGGACTTGGCGCGTTCGAGCTTGACGATGCGCGGGTCGCAGCAGACCTGGCGGAGCTTGAGGAGCGCGTCGAGGATGACGATGTGGGAGCGGGCGAGGCCTTTCTTTTCGACTTCGGCGCGGACGCGTTCGTGCATGGCGATGCGGATGGTTTCGTATAAATCGCGCTGTTTGCCGTCGAGTTCGACGTTGCGGACGATCTCGGTTTTTTCGGGGAGGTCGGCGGCGACCTCTTCCTTGCGGCGGCGCATGATGAAGGGGCGGATGCGTCTGGCGAGGGCGGAGCGGCGGGCGGCGTCCTGCGATTTTTCGATGGGGTCGCGGTAGATGCGGCGGAATTGTTTTTCGCTGCCGAGATAGCCGGGGGAGAGGAAGTGCATAAGGGACCAGAGTTCGCCGAGGTGGTTTTCCATGGGGGTGCCGGTCATGCAGAGGCGGTGATTGGAGTTGAGGGCACGGCAGATCTCGGCCCACTGGGTTTTGGCGTTTTTGATGTATTGGGCTTCGTCGAGAAGGAGGAGGTGGAAGTTTTGTTTTTCGAGGATTTCGCGGTCCTTGGTAAGGAGGGCGTAGGAGGTGATGACGAGATCGTGGGTGGGGATTTCGTCAAAGCGGGCCTTCCGGCCCCCGCCGTGGAGGACGAGGGTCTTGAGGGAGGGGGCGAATTTTTCCGCTTCGGCGCGCCAGTTGGGCATGAGACTGGTGGGGGCGATGACGAGTGACGGTGCCGTGGCGCGGCCGGCTTCTTTCTCAGCGAGGATGTGGGCGATGGCCTGGACGGTTTTGCCGAGGCCCATATCGTCGGCGAGGATGCCGGAGAAGTTGTGTTCGCGGAGGAACTGGAGCCAGCTCAGGCCGTCGCGCTGGTAAGGGCGGAGTGTGGCGGCGAGGGAGGAGGGCGGGGCGACGGGACGGATGCAATCGAAGGATCTGAGTTGCTGCCGGAGCTGCTGGAGTTCGGCGGGTCCGCGCCAGGTGACATCGTCCTGGAGGTCGATGAGTTCGGCGGCGCGGAGGCGGCTGACCTGGAGTTTGCCGTTGGAGAGGGCGTCGGGGTCGAAGAGTTCGGCGAGGGTGGCGGCGATGGCGCGGAGGCGTTCGGCGGGGAGGGGGACGATGCGGCCATCGTCGAGTTTCCAGTGGACAATATCGATGGGTTGTCCGGCGCGATCGTTCTGATCGAGGAGGCGAAGGATGTTGCCGAGCGCGGGGAGAAGGCTGATGCGTTGCCCCTCGACGAGGATGCCGAGCTCGTAACCGAACCAGTCTTCGCCGGAGGATTCGGTTTCGGAATACCAGCCTTCGATTTCTGCGGGGCGGAAGGAGAAGTCGGGGGCGATTTCGACGGTCCAGCCGACGGACTGAGCGCCGGGGACCATGGTGGTGACGAACTCCATCCATTCAGCGGCGGAGAGCATGGACCAGGCCTGGTTGACATCGTCGGGGATCGGGTAGTTGAGGACTTCGTTAATGCTGTACAGGCCGCTGGTCGCGACTTCGGTCATTCGCTGGGCTTCGATGCGGGGCATCCGGGGAATGCGTTCGAGGCCGGCGTCGGTGAGGCGGGAGGCGAACTGATTCTTTTCGGTTTGCGGGATACGGATGCCGTCGTAATCGAAAAAGACGCGGGCGACGTCGAGGGAGCTGACAGGGTCGTCGTACCAGGAATTTTCGCGGCGTTTCCGGGCAGGTTTGGCGAAGTGGACTTTTTCGAGGCGGAGAATGGGGGTCGGTTTCACTGGCTTGCGGACCAGGATGCCGATGGGGCGCGGGGCAGGGACGGGGAGCGTTCGGAGGGAATCGGCGACGAGCCTGGCCTGTTCGGGGGGGACGACGGGGGCCCCGATCCAGCGCTCGGCCAGGGCGGGGTCGCCTTCGACACGGAGGGGTCCGCAGATCCCGGCGGTGGGATCGAGGTACCAGGGCGGGGAGAGGGGGAGAAAGAGGTCGGTGGGAGGCTCGGTCTCGAAGGTCGCCTGTTGGGAGCCGTTGGGGAACTGTCGCCAGATCGGCTGGGCGGGGCGCGGTTCGCCGAGCCGCAGCGGTTCATCCGTGGGCCGCTGCCAGAAGAGGCGTCCGGTGAGGAGGAGGCGTTCGAGGAGCGTTGCGCCGAAGGCTCCCTCGATCTGCATATCGGCGGTGAAGCCGTACTGGCCGAACATGGTGCGGAGGAGGTCGCCGAATTCGGAAGCGGCGGGTTCGGCGAGGAAATCGCGAGGGGCGCCGAAGGTGGAGACGCGGGTGGCTTTGCCGGGCTGGCCGGACTTTTTGATGACCTGGCGCATGAGGGTGATCTGGCAGCGGTGTGGGCGGCCGTAACTTGCCTCGCGGGAGAGCACGAAGATGAGGCGTTTTACGGGAGATGGTGGCGCCGGGAGGATTTTTTCGCGGGGCTGCAATCGGGAGAGCCATTCGTTGAGGTCGTAAGAGAGGAGGACCGGCGGTGGCTGTGCAGTGAGGTCAGGGTTATTGCGGGGGAGCTTGTGCGTGCCTTCGAGGTCGAGCAAGTTGCCGAGGTTGGTGGCGATGTCGTCTTTCTGCTGGTCGAAGGTGCCGTTGCGGGCGGCAGCGAGGATGGTGGCGGCAACGTGTTTGCAGTTGTGGCTCATGGGGCAGGTGCATTCGCCGTCGACGTCGTATCGTGCGTTGCTGGTTTTTTCGATGGTGATGTTGACGCTGTAGGGGCGGCGGACGTGGCCTTGTACGGTCGCGTCGATCTCGAGTTGGTTCTCCACGGGCTGTTCGATGCGTTCGACGAGGACGCGGCCGCCACGGGCGTATTCGTCGGCCTGGAGCAGGGCGTTCTGCGAGAAGAAGCGTCCGCTGACGATGGAGGAAAGGTGGTTTTTCCAGGGGAACATGGCGCACCTGGCAAAAATAAAAGCCCCGGGTTTCTACCCGGGGCCGCAATGAGATATCAAGCACCTTTGAGGAACTTTTCGAGGCGGTCGAGGCCTTTGTCGATGTTCTGCATGCTGGTGGCAAACGAGAGGCGGACGTGGTCGGGGAAGCCGAAGTCATTGCCGGGGACGAGGGCGACGTGGGCTTCTTCGAGGACGGCGGTGCAGAACGCGACGGCTTCGGCGGGCTTAGCGCCTTTGGTGCCGAGGGTTTTGTTCAAGTGATCCTTCACGCTGGGGAAGCAGTAGAAGGCGCCAGTGGGGCGGACGCACTGGACGCCGGGGATGGCGTTGAGGCGTTTCCACATGTGTTCGCCGCGGCGTTCGAATTCCTGGCGCATTTTTTCGACTTCGACGGCGGACTGCGGATTCGTGAGCGCTTCGACGACGGCAGGGAAGCAGAAGCTGGTGATGTTGCTGGTCATCTGCGACTGGAGTTTGTTCATGGCGTCGATGAGGGGTTTGGGGCCCGCGGTGTAGCCGATGCGCCAGCCGGTCATGGCGAAGGTCTTGGAGAGGCAGTTGCAGGTGATGGTGCGGTCCTTCCAGGTCTCCCAGTCCAATGCGGCCCAGGAGATGGTTTTCTGGCCGTTGTAGAGGAGTTTTTCGTAGATTTCGTCGGAGCAGACCCAGATGTCTTTATGCCCTCCCCCATTGGCGATGACCTTGGCGAGGGCGCCGAGTTCTTCGGGGGAGTAGGTGTGGCCGCCGGGGTTGCTGGGCGAGTTGATGATGACCATGCGGGTTTTCGGGGTGATGGCCTTTGCGAGTTGGTCGGGGGAGATGCGGAAGTTGTTTTTGGGGTCACCTTTGACGATGACGGGGACGCCGCCGGCGAGTTTGACCATTTCGGGATAGGAGACCCAGTAGGGTGCGGGGATGATGACTTCATCACCGGGGTTGAGGGTGGCCATGAAGGCGACGTAGAGGGAGTGCTTGCCGCCGACGGAGATGATGATTTGTTCGGGGGCGAAGGTGAGGCCGTTTTCGGTTTTGAGTTTTTCGGCGATGGCCTTGCGGGCCTCGAGGGTGCCGGGGGTGGGCTCGTATTTGGTCTTGCCGGCCTGGAGGGCCTTGATGGCGGCCTCCTTGATGAAGCCGGGGGTGTCGAAATCGGGTTCGCCGGCGCCGAAGGAGACGACGTCGACGCCGGCTTTTTTGAGGGCGTTGGCCTTGGCGGTGACGGCGAGGGTGATGGATTCGGCGATGTCGTTGAGGCGATTGGCGAGTTGCATGGCTGCTCCATGTGGGTTTCGGGAAAGACTGAACCGGGCATTGTAAGGCACGCGGGGGTAAAAGTTAAAAGGAGGTGAGTCCCAGAAGAAGGGCAAAATTCGGGCGTACGTAGAGAATTCCTATTTGTGCTTTTCACAATCGGAGGTATATAGGGGGGAAGAAGTTCAGCAAGATTAAGTTCATCCATTGTAGTTGTGTCGTTTGCCTGCAGGCGCAGTGGGTCGCCGGCGGGCGGTGTTTTGTATGTCGATTGTGGGGCAATCGCCGGTCGTGCTGCGCGCTTGTGGGACGGATATTCGACGAGTTTTCTTTCGATGTGGAGGTTGCCATGGGTTGGAACAGTGGAACGCGTGTCTCGGGCGGGACGATTCGGTCGGCGGCGGTGATTGCGGCGCTGGGGTTTGCCGCATCGCGTGCCGGGGCGCTGGTGATCAACCAGTGGGTGGGTTCGGGAACCGACAACTACAACGTGGCGGGCAACTGGAGCCAGGGGCGGGTGCCCAACAGCGGGGACCAGGCGACGCTTTACAGTGGGGATCTGACGCTGTACGCGACGCCGACGAATCCGGGCGGGATGCTGGTGAGTTCCATTTTCGGGGCGGGGGAATTCAACACGGGGAATTACAAGATCACGGTCGCCGGCGACATCAACGTGGATGCCGGCGGCAATTTCTACGTCTTTGATGCGAGTTCCGCAGGTGGGGGGACGGTGGTTTCGGCGGTGAATCTGAACGTGACGCAGAACAGCATTTACCACAATGCGTATCCCGGGGCGCACACGGAAATCTCGGGCAACACCACGGTGGACGCGACGAGCCAGCTGTGGGTGGAAAGCCTCTTTAACGACAACTCCGGGGCAAACGGAACAGTGACGATCAACGGGATGTTGAAGGCATACGGCGGGACGCTCAATGCGGACACGTTTACGCTGGCGGGGACCTCTTCGAATGCGGCGACGATCAATGTGAATGGAAGCAACCTGACGATCAACGCCAGCACGTTCAACATGGGGAACACGTACACGAATATTGATGCGAGCGGCTTTGCCAGCCATCTGACGCTGAACAACCTGGGGAGCAATTTGACGCTTGTGAATGCGAACGTGACGCTGGGGGATAGCGCGCATCTGAGCATGCCGGGCGGGAGCGAATGGATGTTCGGGAACATCTTCCTGGGAATTACCGCGGGGAGCGTGAATTTGAACGGGGGGAACACGACGGCCCGCGCGGCGACGGTGGATCAGTATGCGTTTTACGAATCGCTGGTGAACGTGACGGGGTTTGCGAAGATGGTCAGCGGGGAATTTGACGGGGGCTCGGTGGTCAATATCGCGGCCAACGGGACGCTGACTGTGGGTTCGCCTTATTTCCGCGGGGTGACGCACAACGGGCTCTTTGGGCCGGACACGTATACGACGGTCAACATCAATGGAAACGGGACGATGGCGTGGAGCGGGGATGCGGCGATCGGGTATTCGAATCCCAACGTGCCGTACACGGCGGTGAACGTCAACGTGCCGACGTTGAACTGGTCGACGGGGGCGAATACATCGCTGGACATCCAGAACGGGGAACTGAACGTGTATTCGACGAGCCTGCAGAACCGGCTCGTTTACAATGGGATATTCTTCGTGCCGACGAACGGTTATGACGGGAACATGACCGTGGAGGGGGGTGCGAAGCTGAACGTGGTGAATGCGGCGTGGACGCTGTTTGGCACGATGACGCTGGGGCCGGGGGCGGTGGTGCAGGGGCAGACGATCACGGTGAATTCCGGTTCGCTGCCGCTGGGCACGTATTCGCTGTATCCGACGTACAGCGGTTCGACGTTCCCGAGCATCCAGGCGCCGCTGGTGCTGCAGTCGAACAGTTATGTGTACCTGGGGTTCAACGGCGGAGTGCATTTTGACGGGAATACGACGTATGCGGGCGGGTCGATTGTCAGTGCACCGTACGTGATGTCGCCGTATGGGATCGTCGTGCAGAATGGGAATGCGACGGTGACGGGGAATTCGTCGATCTTCTGCAACACGTTCGACATGGATGGGGCTGCGAACTCCACAACGTGGACGATCGGCGCGGGGGCGACGCTGACGCAGCAGGCGTGGTATCTGGATCCAGGCAGCCTGACGATCAACCCGATTCACTCGACGATCACGATCAACGGCGGCACGCTGCACATGGAGACGAACTCGGGGCAGTGGACGCTGGTGGGCGGGACGCTGAACATGAACGGGTCGGGGATCAATCTGCCGTTTGTGACGCACGACCTGCTGGTGCTTGGTCTTGGCGTCACGAACGGGACGGTGAACGTCGGGGCGGGGACGAGCGCGTATATTTCCGGCGGGGTGAAGTCGGCGGCGAACACGGTGGTGGGGGGGAACGTGGTGAACGTGGGGGCGGGTTCGACGCTGTATGTGGGGCCGTTCTTCGGGTCGGAGGCGAACGCGACGCTGACGAAGATGGGGCCGGGGACGTTGCAGATCAATGCGGCGACGCAGTCGCATGGCGTCGGCGCGACGATCAATGTGAACCAGGGGGAGCTGGATTTGAACACGGATGCGGGGCAGGGCGGGGCGAATTTGATTCTGAATGTGCAGGGGACGGCGACGTTCGGTTCGACGCAGCACCTGAAGACGGTGCACGTGATGTCGGGGGGGACGGCGATGCTGGTGACGGGCGGGGTGAAGACGGTGCGGACGGCGAACTTGACGATCGACGGTGGTCTTACGCCGATCGGGACGCTGAACATCACGACGCAGAAGATGATAGTCGAGCCGGGGGCGGGGAAGGCGGTGGTGCTGGCGGAGCTGCTGGCGCAGGCGGCGTATGGGCGGACGCATTCGACGGGGATTGTCGATACGTTGTTGCCGGCGGGGTATGGGGTGGCGGTGGTGGATAATGCGCTGGTCGGGAAGCTGACGTTCGGCGGGGTGCAGGCGGATGGCGGGTCGATTTTGATTTCGCAGGAGCTGCTGGGGGATGCGAACATTGATGGGAAGGTGGATCTGACGGATCTGTCGACGGTGTTGAACAATTTTGGGGTGGCGACGAACGCGTGGACGAGCGGGAATTTTGATGGGGCGGCGACGATTAACCTGACGGATTTGTCGGATGTGCTGAACAACTTTGGGGTGACGAATCCGAATGCGTCGGATGTGGTGGCGGGGGGCGCGGTGGCGGCGGCGCCGGAGCCGGGGAGTGTTGCGGGGCTGGTGGTGGGGGGATTGCTGCTGCTGCGGCGAAGGAGGCGGTGAGGGAGAGGCCGCCAAGTGTGGGTACGTCCTTGGCGGTCTCTCGTTTTTGGCTCAAAAACGAGGGTGGGGTCTTACCCATCTTGCCAAAGGTGGGATATTTGGTGGAATCTCCGCAATTGTGATGAGATTGCGGGGGTTTGTTTGATGCTGGGAGGGGATTGTCGGGTTGCGTTCTGTGCGGGCTAAATCACTTTTCGGCCGTGAGGGTGGGGGCGGTTTTCGCTACAATTCTTCTCTTTGCCAAAATCAGATTGAATTTCGGAGTATCTCATGTCCTCTTCGACCACACTTGCCAAGCGTCCGTTCGTTTTGATCATTCGGGATGGGTGGGGTGAGAATCCGCACGCCGAGATGGATTCCTACAATGCGGTGAAGCTGGGGAAGCATCCGGTGGCGGATCGGTTAATGCGGGAGTATCCGTGGGTGCTGATCAAGACGAGCGGGGAGGATGTGGGGTTGCCGGCGGGGGTGATGGGGAATTCGGAGGTGGGGCACCAGAACATCGGGGCGGGGCGGATTGTGGACCAGGAGACGATGCGGATCACGCGGCGGATTCGGGATGGGTCGTTCTTTACGAACTCGACGCTGGTGAAGGCGTTTGAGCATGCGAAGAAGAACCACTCGACGGTGCATGTGCTGGGGCTTTGCTCGGATGGGCGCGTGCATTCGGACCAGGAGCATGCGTATGCGATCCTGGAGATGGCGAAGAAGCAGGGATTCCCGGGGGATCGGGTGTTGATTCATGCGATTACGGACGGGCGCGATACGGCGCCGATGGGGGGGATCGGGTATTTGAAGGCGCTGGAAAAGAAGACGAAGGAAATCGGGGTGGGGCGGATTGCGACGGTGGTGGGGCGGTTTTATGCGATGGATCGGGACAACCGGTGGGAGCGGGTGCAGACGGCGTATGAGTTGATGACGGAGAACAAAGGGGCAAAGTTTGCGACGGCGGAGGAGGCGCTGAAGAGTTATTACGAGAAGCCATCGGATCCGTCGCGGAAGGGGGATGAGTTTGTGGTGCCGAGCGTGATTGGTGCGGGCGGGGTGGTGAAGGACAACGATGCGGTGATCTTTTTCAATTACCGTGGGGATCGTCCGCGGGAGATCACGAAGGCGTTTGTGTATTCGACGGAGAAGTTTGGGTTGGAGCCGAACGGGGGTTTCAAGCGGCACGTGCATCCGGGGAACCTGTTTTTTGCGACGATGGCGGGGTACGAGGAGGGGTTGCCGGTGGGGGTGATTTTTGAGAAGCCGGAGAAGATGCCGGAGATTTTCGGGGCGTACCTGGCGGAGCATGGGATGACGCAGTTCCGGAGCGCGGAGACGGAGAAGTTTCCGCATGTGACGTTTTTCTTCAACGATTACCGGGAGCCGCCGTTTCCGAGCGAGGATCGGGGGCTGGCGCCGAGTCCGAAGGAAGTGAAGACGTATGACTTGAAGCCGGAGATGTCGGCGCACCAGGTGTGCGACATCGTGCTGAAGGAGATTGAGACCGGGGCGCATGATGTGTACGTGGTGAATTTTGCGAACGGGGACATGGTGGGGCACACGGGGAACCTGCAGGCGGCGATCAAGGGGGTGGAGGTGGTGGACGCGTGCGTGGGAAAGATTGTGGATTTGACGTTGAAGAAGGGCGGGGCGTTGATTGTGACGGCGGATCATGGGAATTGTGAGCAGATGTGGGATCCGATCAATAACTGTCCGCACACGGCGCACACGACGTACGATGTGCCGTTGATCGTGGTGGATGAGCGGTTCAAGGGGAAGAAGTTGCGCGAGGGGGGGCGGTTGGCGGACATTGCGCCGACGGCGTTGAAGATGATGGGGCTGGAGAAGCCGAAGGAGATGACGGGGGAGAGTTTGGTGGGATAAATGGCCGATGCACCGGAATCGACGGCCGTTGAGTACCAGTCCGCGCAACGAGGTGGGGCGTGGCGGCGTTTGGCCTCTGCGGCTGTGATTGGTACGAATCATATCATGGCGACGGCCATCACCTTGATTCTATTGCTGGTGATACCGGAGATGGCTGTCGTCGCAATTTATGTGGTTCTGTTTGCAGTGGCGATCGTGACGAACTCGGATGTCGGCGGGCCTTTGGCGCTTCCGGCGGGAATGGTGGTAGTCGCGGTTTTTGGGATAGGAAGCAGCCTTCTGGCGATAGTGGTCGGCGTGACAATGGACGTCGTGCGCCGGGTGCTGCGGCTTCGGTGCTGGACGCCGCCGCTGATGGCGGCAGGGGTTTGGTTGGCCGGCGGCGTATGTGTGTCGGCACTTCGAGGCTGGGTGCTTGGCGACATTGTCAGGATTGGCTTACTCTGTGGAGTAATAGGCGGTTCGCTGGCTTGCATTTATTGGACGCCCCTGATTTTTTCGGAGCAGGTTTGGGCCTGGCTGCGACGGTTTGCGGGATTGGTGCTTCGCAGGATGCACGGTTGTTAGCGGATAGCGTAGAACTCGGATGATGGCTGACGAAGGCGAAGACATTTCGGCGGAGGAGATCGCGAACGAAGCGGGGGAGATCGTTTGCGATTTGCCGTGCAGCCGGTGTGGGTACAACTTGCGCGGGTTGCTGGTGGAGGGGAAGTGTCCGGAGTGCGGGGAGTCGGTGGAGGAGACGGTGACGGCGGCGAGCGAGTGGGCGTGCTGTTTCCGGTGCATGACTCCGAATCCGCCGTCGCAGGCGGTGTGCAGGAAGTGCGGGGCGCCGATCACGGCGGCCGCACCGTGGGGGTGGGCGGCGGCGACTTCAGCGCCGCCGGCGGAGGGGCCTGCGCCGCGGGCCTCACGGCTGCTGGGGATTGTGATCGTGGCGGCGGTGATCGTGGCAATGCTGACGGCGATTGCGCGGCTGATCGGGGGGTGATCTTTTCGGGATGGTTCTTCCCCTCGCGGGGATGTGTTCTTATTCTGAAGGGCGTTTGCGACGGAGGAACATGTGCGAAGCGGGGTCACACTGCTGGAGATGCTGGTGGCGGTGGGGATCCTGGTGGTGGTGATTTTGTGCGTGGGGATTTTGTTTGCGGGGACGAGCCGGGCGGTGGGTACGTCGCAGGCGCTGATGGAAATGCTGTCGAATGCGCGGGCGATCCAGGAGCAGTTGGGGCGGGATGTGGGGGCGATCGATAAAAATGGGTTCCTGGTGATTCGATCGGCGGTGGATGCGGAGGGGGTGCGACATGACGAGATGGCGTTCACGGCGATCGGGCGGTTTCGGGATCGGCTCAACGGCGGCGTGGCGGCGAATGCGGCGCACGTGTGGTGGGGGGAACTGGTGATGACGGGGGATACGTCGGCGGGGAGCGAGTCGATGCCGGTGGGGATGAACGAGATGCCGACGGCGGATACGGCGGGGTTCTTCACGCTGGGGCGGCATGCGACGCTGCTGATGGCGAAGGGGAGCGCGAATCCGCCGGGGACGTTTGCGGACATTGCGTACGACACGCCGGCGGTGGCGGTTGCGGGGGAGCCGGCGGCGCACATCACGCAGTCGCGTTTCAACGTGGCGGGGATCACGACGCCGGAGGTGATGGCGTTTGTCCGGATGCAGATCGGGGAGGGGGCGAGCGGGGGCGGTCGCGGGGTGCCGGGGCATGGGACGTTTGAGGCGGATCATTATTGTTACCGGTTCAACGCGCTGCGGGACGTGTATGCGTCGGGGGTGTCGGTGGGGAACGGGGCGGCGCGGATGGGGCCGATCGCACTGCAGGGGGTGAGCGATTTCCGGATCGAGTGGGCGGATGATTCGGGGGGTGCGGCGTGGTTTGGCAGGGGGAATCCGAAGGAGGGGGAATTGCGAGCGCCGTCGGTGATTGAGCCGGTGCGCGGGGCGGGTTCAGCGGGCGGGGATGATTACGTGGCGATTTTCAGTTTTGACACGGCGCGCGGGGAGTGGCCGAGCGCGTTGCGGGTGTCGTTCCGGGTGAACGATCGGAACGGGCGTTTGCCTGGGGGGCGGTTGTTCACGCAGGTGTTGAAGTTGCCGGAGTGACGGCCGGCAGGGGGGCTAAGATGGGGAGGAGGTTTTAGCATGGCGATACTGACGAAGCGATGGGAGGATCCGGCGGAGGAGGGGGACGGGACTCGGGTGCTGGTGACGCGGTACCGTCCGCGGGGGTTGAAGAAAGAATTTGAGACGTGGACGGAGTGGTACCCGGAGCTGGGGCCGAGCGTGGAGCTGCATGCGGCGGCGTATGGGAAGAACGGGTTGAAGGTGGGGTGGGAGATTTACCGGCGGCGGTACCTGCAGGAGATGCGGGAGCCGGAGGCGCGGGCGCGGATCCGGGAATTGGGGGCGCGGGTGCGGGGCGGGGAGCGGTTGACGTTGTTATGCTCATCGGCGTGTGTGCGTGAGAGCCGGTGCCATCGGTCGCTCCTGGCGGAGTTGATCGAAGCGGAGGCGGCGAGGACGGAGAGCCCGGATGAGCGAGCTGACGGTGCTGATTGAGGGTCCGCTGCGGGCGGAGGGGGTGGAGGTGCGGTGGGTGGGGGCGTTGCCGGTGATTTCGGAGGCGGCGCGGGCGCACATTGATGAGCGATGGGACGTTTATATGGCCGATGCGCGGGCGCACGGGAAGACGCTGTTCAACGGGCCGATCAGCCGGTTGATCGAGGCGCGGCGGGAGGGGGAGCGCGTGGTGTTGACGCTGGGGCCCGGGGACTACAAGACGTTCATTGTGACGGCGATGCGGGACCGGGCGTGGTTTGCGGCGCATACGCCGGAGGCGATCGTCGGGGCGCTGGGGAATTCGGTGCTGCTGACGCGCGGGGGGCGGGCGCTGCTGGGGATTCGGTCGAAAGAGACGAGTGCGTATGCGGGGCGGGCGCACCTGATCGGCGGGGTGCTGGATGAGCTCGGGAGCGCCGAATTTCCGGCGAGCAGGGCGGGCGTGCTGGCGCACCTGCGGCTGGAGCTGGAGGAGGAGGCGTCGGTGCGCGCAGAAGATCTGGTGGGGGAGCCGGTGTTCCTGGGGGTGGTGCGGGATTCGTTTTTGTCGCAGCCGGAGGCGATCTGGCAGTGGGAGAGTGCGGTCGAGCTGGAGGAGATTGCGGGACGGTTGAACGCGCAGGAGCATCACGGGGCGACGGTGGTGGGAAAAGGCGGGGTGGGCGAGGAGGTGTGGGCGCAGATGACGCCGGTGGCACGGGCGGCATGGGGCAAGTGGCGGGCGATGTGACGGAGCGGGGGCGCAACTTGTTGCTGCACAATGTCATCCGGCGAGTTCATGAAACCTTGTTTTGACAGGTCGGCATGCTTTGGGGATAGTACGGCAGCGGGGGCCTTGCCGTGGAGGCAGTTGTTGTGAAAGTGTTTATGCTGGGTTGGGAGTTTCCGCCGATTGTCTCGGGCGGTTTGGGCGTGGCTTGCTATGGGCTGGCCAAGGCGCTCAACAGCGCGGGGGTGAACGTGTTGTTTGTGCTGCCCAAGCCGCTGGGGAAGAACGGGAATTCGCGGGTGCTTGGGGCGGGGGCGGTGCATGAAACGCGCGAGCTGCCGGCGGTTGCGGCGCGGGAGGTGCAGTCGGGGGTGGAACAGGCAGTCGGGCAGGCGGAGCATGTGGATTTGAAGGCGACCGGGGGGGAGGAACCGGTGTCGCCGCCGCCTCCGCCGCCGCCGGCGCCGCTGAAAACGGAATGGGTGAAAGTGCAGGAAGCGGGAGAGCACCCGGTGGATGTGGAGGTGGAGGGGACGGAGCGCGAGGTGATGCATCGGGTGACATTTGTGCCGGTGGATGCGCTGCTGGAGCCGTACATGACGCCCGGCACATACCAGAAGATGGTCGTGGAGGAGTTGGTGCGGGAGAAGCCGGTGCGGCGGTGGGAGAAACGATTTGAGCGGCACGGCGAGCAGTGGGTGGAGCGGGCGGTGGCTTCCGGGGCGCAGGAGCCTGCGCCGCAGCCGCCGCCGCATCCGAAGCCGCGGCGGCGCTACCTGGAAGAAAACGTGCCGGCGACTACGTTGGTGGGGCAGGCGAACACGGCGTATGCGGGGGACCTCTTCATGGAGACGGAGCGTTACGCGCGGCTGGCGCTGACGATTGCGAAGGCGGAGTCGTTCGACGTTATTCACGCGCACGACTGGATGACGTTCGAGGCGGCGATGGCGGTGGCGGCGGAGACGGGCAAGCCGCTGGTGGTGCAGATCCATTCGACGGAGCTGGACCGGGCCGGGGCGCAGGCGAACGCGCGCATCCTGGAGGTGGAGCGCGAAGGGATGGTCGCGGCGACGAAGATCATCGCTGTTAGTTACAGGACCAAGACGCAGTTGATTGAGAAGTACGGGATCGACCCGCAGAAGATCGAGGTTGTTTACAACGCGACGGATGCGGTCAATGGGGAATCGGAGAAGACAGAAAAGAACGGGAAAAACGGGAAGAACGGCGCCGGCAGGGGGGTGAAGAAACACAAGACGGTGCTCTTTCTCGGGCGCATGGTGCGGCAGAAGGGGCCGGACTATTTTCTGCGGGCGGCGAAGAAAATCCTGGCCGTGGAGCCGGACGTGAAGTTCATCATGGCCGGCACGGGGGAGATGGTGGAGGAGCTCAAGGTGCTGGCGGAGGAGCTGGAGATTCACCGGCGGGTGATTTTTACGGGGTTTTTGAAGAAGTCGGAGGCGCAGAAGGCGTTTCGCGCGGCGGACGTGTACGTGATGCCGAGCGTGAGCGAGCCGTTCGGAATCGCGCCGCTGGAAGCGCTGGCGCATGACGTGCCGGTGATCCTGAGCAAGCAGAGCGGCGTGGCCGAGGTGCTGCAGCACGTGCTCAAAGTGGATTTCTGGGACACGGAGGAGATGGCGAACAAGATTCTTGCCGTGCTGCGCCACCCGCCGCTGGCGGCGACGCTGCGGGAGTTCGGGCAGGAGGAAGTGCGGCAACTGTCGTGGGATGATTCGGCGCGGCAGATCCTGGCGATCTATGGAACGCTGACGGGCCAGCCGGTGGCGGCGGCGGAAGAGGCGTGACGATTACGGGCGGGGCGGGACGGCGGGGAGCGTCGCCGGGGCGGTGGCGGTGGTCGGGACAAAATAATATTTCGGCAAGACCACGTTGGTCACGATGGTGACGGAGACCGGCTTTGCGCCCTGTGCGACGTTGATGCCGCTGAACCGGCGCAGCGGGTAGATGCGGAGGGCGGGGTGATCCTTGCGGATGCGGGCGAGGACGCGGTCATCGATCACGACGAGGTACTTCTGTTCCGGCGTGTTTCGCGGCGCGAATCGGACGGTGTCGAGCATGTGGTTGATGGCCTGGGTGTCGGAAATGCCGGGCCCGCCGAACATCTCGACGTGGGCATCGGCGTAAAAGACGAGCGTGGGCTCTTCAAAGCCGAGCGCGGCGAACTGGAGGTCGGGGTAATCGTCGCGCATGTCGGCCATGGCCGTGCCAGCGGATTTGCCGACGTTGATCGACTTGATGTTCGGAAGAAATAACGTCGCGGCGACGAAGAGGGCGACGGCCCAGGTGAGGCCGGTGACAAACGGCCAGATGGGGCGTTCCCAGTCGATGGTGCTCACGACGCCGACGGCGAGGAGCGCGCCGCCGAAGATGATGCTGAGGGCGAAGAGCTCGGAATCAAAATACATGTGGCTGGCGATGAGCACCGCGGCGGCGAGGCCGCCCCAGATGACGAGCATCACCCAGCGGGCATGGGCGAACCAGGTGGCGGCGAATACGTCGGAGAGGCGGTGCCACCCCTGCACGAGGGCGTCGGCGCAGAGGATGGCGATGGCGACGAAGGTGGGGAGCGAGTAATGCGGCAGCTTGCCGCGGGAGAGTTCGAGCAGCACCCACATGGGGAGGATCCAGGCGAGGAGGAACTGGTAGGGGCGGGGGTCGATTTCCACGGGCGATTTGCCGCGGACGCGGCGCACGGCGTGGAAGCCGGCGGGGACGAGGAGGATGCTCCAGGGCCAGAAAGTTCCCCAGATGGTGGCGAGGAAGAAGCCGGGGGGCTGGCCGTACTTATCGACGGCATCATTTCCGCCGGGACCGCCGGTGTCGGGAATGACAATGTGGAGCGAGTGGAGCAGGGGTCCGGCAACGCGGTCGAGGAAGTGGACGCCCACCATGCGGGCAAGGAGTTCCGGCGAGCGCATGCCGGCGGGAATCGCCCACGCGGCGACGAGCACGATCAGCAGCGGAAAACCCCACGCCGGCCGGAGCTGCCGCCACCAGGACCAGTTGCCCGCGAAAACAGAGCGGAAAAGCACCGCCGGCAGCCGCGGCGTGAGGAGCATCAGGATGAACAGGAGCGAGAGGATGATGCTCCACCAGCGGATTTCAACGGCGTTGTCGCGCGAGGCGGTGGTCGCAACGATGGTCACGCAGGCGGCAGCGATCACGGCGGCCACCACGAAGCGGGCATTCGACACATGCAGGTGCTTGCGCCAGTTGCGAAGCTGCGTGGCGAGGTTGCCCGTGGCGATCGAGAGGGCAATCATCGGCACGAAGACGAAGATCAGCGGCACACCCTTGGTCAGCGCACCCCCGGCCAGAGCGACCCAGAAAAGGACCGCGAGAATCCAGGGCATGCGGCGGCGGGCGGACTTGGAAAGCTGATCAATCACGAACGGCCCGGTGCGCTCCTCGGTGGTGCGATCGAGCAGGTAGTCCGTCCGCGGCAGGTGGCGCGAGCGCGCATCCAGCGGGTCGGCCGTGTCCCACGCCTGCCACGCGCAGGCCATGCAGACGGTGATGAAAAAGAGCTGCGTGGCGTCGGCGGTGGCGAGGCGGGATTCGATCACGTAGACGGTGCAGGTTCCAAGGATCAGCGCGGCGTACCGCGCGGTAAACGTGCCGAAGCGCAGCGCGACCATCAGGTAGACCACGAGCAGCGTGAGCGTGCCGCAGACGGCCGACGGCATGCGTGCCGAGAGTTCGTTCACCTGGCCGAAGATCCAGTAACTGGCATCCATCAGCCAATAGAGCAGCGGCGGCTTGTCGGGCCGGAGGGCGCCGTTGAAGTGCGGGACGAGGTAATCGTGCCGCTGGATCATCTCGCGGGCGGCCTGGGCGAAGCGCGGCTCGTCGCGGTCGAACAGCGTGATGTTCCCCAGCCCGGGCGTGTAGATGCACAGGCCCAGGGCGAAGAGCAGCAGGAGGTCCATGCTGCTCCACCAGCGTTTGTGTTGAATCGGCGGCTCGAGCACTCGTACTGCTCCGGGTCGACAGCTAGAATTTCAAAACCCATTCCGGATAACGAACCCGGTACTATACGTGCTTCGTGCGTTGCTCGAAAGGAATCCGTGTCCGCGCTGGACCAACAATCTCACAAGGCCGCCGCCGAACCGCCGGCGCTCTGGCATGAGCCCGCGCCCCGGCATTTTGACCTCGCGGTCGCCTGGTGGATCAAGCTCGCGGCCGTCGCGGCGGCGACCGGCATCGCCATGGCGTGGCTCGATTACCCCATCGCGCACTGGACCCTCGCCACCCATCCGATTCCCGACCTGGTGGACCCGCTCGCGAAGCACAACGACATCGCCCGCGAACTCATGCTGCTCGAGCAGTGGGGGCAGTGGGTCTGTTCTGTCCTCGTGATCACCGCGGTGGCCCTGCTTGATCGGCGCGGCCGGCGTCGGGCATTGGCCATCGGCATCGGCTGCCTCTGCACGGTGCTACTGACGTACCTGCTTAAGGATCTCTTCGGGCGCTCACGGCCGTACGTGCTGCATGATGGCACCTGGCAATGGGGCGGCCCGGCGATGGGATTCGTCAAAGGGTCCGCCTGGGGGTCTTTCCCCAGTGCCCACACGACGGGCGCCTTTGCGCTCTCCGTCGGGCTCTCGTGGTTTTATCCGCGGGCGCGCGGCCTCTTCATGGGGCTGGCGATCATCACGATGGTGCAGCGCGTGCTGCATTCGGCGCATTTTCTTTCGGACGTGCTGGCGGGGATGGGAATCGCGGTGCTGATGACGCGCTGGACGTTCCGGCTCAAACTCGCCGGCCGGCTGATGGCACTCATGCCGGGGCCGCTGCGCGACTGGTTCCTGCGCGATTCACCGGGGTGAGGTTGCCGGTGCCGTGGCAGTGGTGGGGGAAGCGTGCGGCGCGGCAATTTCCACGAGCCGGAACTCCACATCAGTCGGGGCTTCCTGCACGGAAAGACCGTCGGGAAGCACGTAACGCAGCGGGCGGCGCGTGAATTTCGTGGAGGGGCGGTCTTCCAGGGAAATATCGATGTACGCGTGAATTCCCTGGTCGCCGCCGCCGGTGCCGCGCGGGCTGCTGGCGAGCTTCGTCTTGAGCGCCTGGATGGCCGGGTCCGTGCCGGAAACTGTCACCGGCAGGAACTTGGGGCGAAGGTCCACGTCATACCGCGCCAGCAACGCGGGCGGCCCGCTGACCCACACCGGCACGTCCGGGACCAACTGCGTGACCGTTTCCCGTTTCGACACGGTGAGGGTCACCTCCACCTGCGCGGGGGTCACGATCACGCGGTCGTCCTGCGGGCCCGCATATTCCGGCACCAGGTGCATGCTCACTTTCTGCGGTTGCCCGATGGGAAGCGTCGAGAGGTTGCGGCCGGGAACGGTGCGGATGCGCAGTTTTTCCGCCCCGCCGATCTCCTGGAGCGTTCGCGACGGGATGGTCACGGTCGCCTGGTCCGGAAGCCCCGCGACGTGATCGACGGCCACCTGCGGATGGAATTCGACGGGCCGGGTGATCTGCTCGAGGTGATCCACTTCGAGGCGAAGCTTGGCGGGCGTCGCGGCGGTCACGGTGAGGCCGCGCTTCCGCAGGTAGCTGCTGGCATTCAGGACGTTGACGGTGTCCACCATCGCCGACGTTCCGGGCGTGAGCGTGGCGGCCGGCGGCGTAAAGGTGAGCTGCGGGGGTTCTGTCTCCTGCTGCAGGGCGGTGATCTGGTTGGTCGGGCCCTGCAGGGAGGCGACGATGTTGATGACGGGAAGAAAGCGATTTTCGGTGGCGTCGTAGATCCGCACCGCCAGGTCCCCGTTGGGAACGACGGGCCGCACCGAGACGCGCGCGTCGCCCGTGGCTGTGAATTTGGCCTCGGCGTACATCCAGATGAGGATGGTGAGGACAATCGTCAGCGGGAGCGATTTGAGGCGATCGACGGTGGTCGGCGACATAGGATCTCGGAGAAGTCAGGAGACAGGAGTCAGAAGTCAGGAGGCAGAATATACGCTCGGGCGGCCCCTGTCTGCTGACTGCCGGCTGCGGGCCCGCGCCTTTGGGTCGTCAGTGTTCGGAACTGAGCAATTCTTCCTTCGGGGCGGGGCCGCGGCGGACGCCGAGCGAGACGCTGGGACGCGAAAGCATCTCGATGAGGAGCGATTCCAGGCCCTCGACGGTCAGGTTGCGGATCAGCCGGCCGTTTTCCGCCACGGAGATGGTGCCGGTCTCTTCGGAGACGATGATGATGACCGCATCGGTTTCCTGCGAGAGCCCGATGGCGGCGCGATGGCGGGCGCCGAGCTCCGGCGAAAGATCGTTTCCCTCCGCCAGCGGGAACTGCACCCCGGCCGCGGCGACCTTGCCGTTGCGGATCACCACCCCCATGTCGTGCAGCATGGAGCCTGGCCAGAAGATCGTGTTGAGGAGCTCGGGCGTGAGGGTAGCGTTGAGCATCGTGCCGTTTTCCGACAAGCCGCCCAGCCCCACGTCGCGTTCGATGGCGATGAGCGCCCCGATCTGGCTCTTGGAGCAGTAGGCGCACGCGCGGCAGATGGCGTCGATGTTGGAGCGAAGCGGGCTGCCGGAGGTGCGGAAGAGGCGTGCCTCGCCGAGGCGGATCAGGGCCCGGCGAAGTTCGGGCTGAAAGACCACGACGATGGCGAAGGTCGCGAAATAAAGGAGTTGCGAATAAAGGTACTCCACCCGTCGCAGGCGCTCGCCGCCGAGCTGGATAATGATGTACGCGACCACGAGGAACAGGGCGGTGCCCTTGATCAGGCGCGCACCGCGGGTGCCCCGGAGGAATTCGATCACCGAATGCACGACTATTCCGATCAGGAGCAGTTCGAGCAGAACGATCCACCAGGAGTAACTGGAAATGCGGCTGAAATAACTTTCAAAGAATGCTCGCATCAGGAGGTAGTATACGATTGATTCAAAGTTCTAAAAGCAATTCTTTGCAGGGGATGAAGATCGCGCGGGCATGTGGGGAGAAACCCAGGAGGAGCCGCGAATTTTGCCGCGCCTCCCGCCGGTGGATGTATACTTGCGGTAAATCGCTTTGAAAGGGAATTCCATGATGGCTCTCCCGCGCCGGCTCCTGCTCGGTCTGGCACTCTCTGCGCTGACGCTCTGGCACGCCGCCCCCGCCGACGCGTGGAGCCACCAGGGGCACATGCTCATCACGCGGCTGGCGGCCCTGCGCATCATCGATGACCCCGCCGCGCCGGAGGGGCTCCGGGCGTTTCTGAAGGCCAACATGCCCTGGTCCATGGCCGATTGCCAGAAGCTGGCGGAAGTCGATGTCATCGGCGGCACGCCGCAGAATCTCACCGGCTTCGACGCCGCCGCCACCCTCCCCGACCGCATCCAGTTCGGCCCGGACGGCAAGAAGCTGCTCGAACCCTTCAAAGCGACGGAATTCCAGATGCACTTCGTCGACCTGGAATTCCTCGGGAAGGAGCCGGTCTACAAGCCCGACGCCTCGGACCGGCCGGCCCTCGCGGAGATCCCGCGCGATTTCCACGACCCGCGCTGGAAGGCCGCCGGCTATCTGCCGTTCCGGATCGAAGAGTGCTACCGGAACCTGACCGCCGCCTTCGCCACCGGCGAATCGGGCAAAATTTCCGACAACGACGTCGCCCTCCACTGGGCCGGTTACCTCGCCCACTACCTGGAAGACGCCCACCAGCCGCACCATTCCACCGTCGATTACCGCTCGCTGTATTACCTCGCCGCCGCCGGGGTGCCGGGCGTCCACGCCATCCACACCAGGAGCAGCGACGGCCACGATGTCGTTACCTACAAATGCGACTCCCCGGACATCAACGTCCACGGCGCCATCGAATACCAGCTCTTCGAAAACGCCGACGAGCCGCGCAAAACGCTTCGCCGGCAGTTCTGGACCGAGCTCACCTCCCGCATCAACGCCCACGCCAGGGAACTTTCCCGTTCGCCCGTCGGCATTTTCGATCCCTCCCAATGCATCGTCTACGACGGCTTCACACGCACCTTCGAGATCCTCTTCGACAGCTACGACTGCCTCCCCGCCGTCGGCAAAGCGGGGGCGGCCGCGTATGCGACCGGCAAATTCGACGTTCAGGCCTTTTTCACCTCCGAAGACATCATCCACAACCGGAAGATGACGATGATCCAGCTCATCGCCGATCGCAACGCTCAGGCTGTGCTGGAGGTCGAGTCCACCTGGCGCCGCGCCTGGGCTGACGCTCATCCGGAATGAACGCCCCCATTCCGTCGCTCAGCCGTTGTTTCCGGTTTCAAACGCTGGAAACTCCCGCGCCGAAACCGCAAACTACTCCCCATGCAGGAAGACATTCAGGACATCCTGATCGACCGTTACACGATCCAGGCCCGCATCTACAAGATGGCCCAGCAGATCGCCGCCGACTTCGGCGAGCGCGAATTCATTCTCATGCCGCTGCTCACCGGCTCGATTATCTTCCTTGCGGATCTCGTCCGGCACCTCCCCATCCGCATGAAAATCGACGTCATGGCCGTCTCCAGCTATCCCGGCAAGTCGACCACCACCCAGGGCACGCGCGTCCTCTATCCCACCACCTTCAACGTTGCCGGCAAGAATGTGCTGGTCATCGATGACATCCTGGACACCGGCGGCACTCTTGCCGCGGTGAAGAAACTGCTGGTCGATCAGGGGGCCAGGGATGTCCGCACCTGCGTCCTGCTGAAGAAAAAGATCTCCGCCCCGCCCATCGCCGACGCCGACTACATCGGCTTCGATATCCCCGATGAATTTGTCGTCGGCTACGGCCTCGACTTCGATGGCTATTACCGCAACCTGCCGGACATCGCCATCCTGCACCGCCACGTCTTCTCGCCAAGGCAGTGAGCGGCTCCGGGCGAATCACCCGCTTCCTTCGTGAATGGGCTATAATGCCCGCATGACGAAGCGTGTCCTCACTTCCTCGTCTTCTTCCCTGCAACGCTGGCAGAGCATTCCCCACCACCGGACGGAAGAAACGCCGTCGGTGTCGCGCGACCTCGTGGCGTCGGTGTTGCCGGAGCAGATGCTGCACGAAGATGAGGTGGTGCTGATTCTCACCAAGCCGTCGCTGTGGTTCATCCTCATTACGAGCTTCCGCTTTATTCTCACATTTGTGCTGCTCGGGGTGCTCGCCGTGCAGGTGACGCCGTATGCCAGTTTCTCGCCGCAGACGATTGCGCTGGCGACAGTCATCATTTGCATGGGGCGGCTGGTGTGGGCCCTGGCGGTCTGGACGAGCCACACGTATATGCTCACGAATCAACGAATTGTGACGATCAAGGGGGTGGTGAACATCCGCGTGTTCCAGGCCCATTTGCGGAAAATCCAGCGGACGACACTCTTCAAGCCGTTGATCTTGCGGCTCTTCGGGATTGGGACCGTGGGGTTTGCGACGGCCGCAACTACTGATTTTGACTCCACTTGGGTGATGATTGCCCGCCCTGTGGAGACGCACGAAAGCATTGTGGCAGCGATTCGGAAAGCACAATAGGTGGGAATTCTTCATAATTTCTACGCAGTCACTTGACATGCCCGAAGGAATGGCTATTATTAGGGCATAGTCGCTCGAGGGGCGTGGGCCAAAAACCTCCCAAAAAGAGTTTTTAGTCACCAACCTGAAAAACCGATACGTTAGTCTCTGACGCGTGTCTATCGAAGCGGCGAAAGACTTAATCGTCTGTTCTTTGAAAATTTGGGGGCGCCAGGTATCGACCGGACAGTAGTGGTCCCAACGGCGTGCAGACCTGTCATTCAAGTCTTTAAACTGAGTGGCAAAATTTAAATGCTGAGAACTACAAGTTCCCAGTCGGTGGCGAAAGCCTCCGTCTTGCTGCCTAATTAAATAGACAGCCGATTCCTCTGAGACGTCTGCGACTCGGAATGAATCGTCACTTAGCAGACTGCTCGGATAACAGTGTTCTTCGGTTATCCGTTAAGACTCAGGCAGGACTGGTCATTTCCGAAGCAAGGTCATCTGCGTCGGGAGTGATGAGATAAACTGTGACCTACGCACGTAGATGTTGGCATCAACCTGCCACGGGACGAGGGTTCGACTCCCTCCGCCTCCATAAAAGTGGTATGAGCATTTCGCTCATGAAAACTCGGCCAATAGCCGATCCACTAACAACAAGTTCAAAAAGCCGGTCTGCTACGGCAGCCGGTTCACGATTCCCCCCCCCCCATAGGGCGAGAGCTCCCTCCCAGGGCCTCTCGCCCTTACTATTTTTGCACATTTTGCCTAATGCAATGGTCCGCCCTCCGGGTACCATTCGCCAGCCATGCAAAAGCGCTTTCGAGTTGTCATCTTCCTTGGCGTCGGCATCGCCGCGGTGGCAGGTGCCTCCCTCGCTCTTAGAAATCACCGGCACAAGCCTTCTGAAACCTCTCTTGTCGTGGAACAGGATGTTCTTGGAGTGCCGGTGGATGGCTTTGAATCTTCCTCCACCAATCCCAACAATTTGCAACCCATCGCCTCGGTCGAGGCCATCAACCTCGAAATTCCACCTGCCATCAATCGCAAGCTGGTAGAACAATGCGGCGACCCTGTTCCCGAAGGAATCCGTGTTCAAGCTCTCGTGACGAAAAAAGAAACGATCCTGTTCGATCCACCCTCCATCACTTCCTCGATTCACGGCCCACTGGTCAACTACGACAAAGGATTCGAAGTCCGCGCCTCAAAACTGCTCGACGAACGTTCGCCAAATCTCCGGCACATTTCCGGATCCTTGAATGTCCGCATCAACGGCCACGACACCCGCGTTGATTTCGATGCCACCATCCACGTCGACTCCGAAGACCCCATCCACGTCAAAGACGCCCAAATTCACTGGATCGGTCCGTTCCCCATGACTCCCGCCAAATAGCCGCTGTCCAGCCTTTACGCTCGAACGAACATCTCGCCTACAATGGGTACCCCGTGCGAGTCCCTTTCCAAGGAGCCCGTCATGCCCAAAATCTACGTCGTCTTCTACAGCACCTACGGCCACGTCCACAAAATGGCCGAAGCCGAAGCCGCCGGCGCCCGCGAAGTCCCCGGCACGAACGTTCAGATTTTCCAGGTCCCCGAACTCATGCCCGATTCCGCCCTCGCCAAAACCGGCGCCGCCAAGATGCGCGAAGCCTTCGCCCACATCCCCGTCATCACTCCCGACCGCCTTCCCGAAGCGGACGCCATCATCTTCGGCACCCCCACCCGCTTCGGAAACATGGCCGCCCAGATGCGCAACTTCCTCGACCAGACCGGCCAGCTCTGGGCCAAAGGCTCCCTGATCAACAAAGTCGCCTCCGTCTTCTGCTCCACCGGCACCCAGCACGGCGGCCAGGAAACCACCCTCACCAGCTTCCACTCCACCCTCCTCCACCACGGCATGATCATCGTCGGCCTCCCCTACTCCTGCGCTGCCATCACCAACATGAACGAAATCACCGGCGGCACCCCCTACGGCGCCTCCACCCTCGCCGGTACTGACGGCTCCCGCCAGCCCACCGAAAACGAACTCGCCGGCGCAAGATTCCAAGGCCGCCACGTCGCGCAAATCACCGCCAAACTTGTCAAACCCTGAGCGAACTCGACAATGGCGGGTTCAAATAGGGTGCCATGCTTATGGCCCAATCTCGGGGCCATAAGCATGCCGCACGGATTCCCGTCCCTCCTTGCATCTCCTCAAACCGGAATCGGAAACTGTGCCCAAACGCCGCCGCTCCAGAACCCCCGCAGAACTCCCCGCCCACCCCACGCGCGCCGAACGCCCGCCCCTCAACCCCCGCTCCGCCCTCGGCCTCATCATCCTCTTCGCCCTCCCCCTCTATCTGATTTACCTCGGCACCGGCGACACCGTTGACATGATGGAGCTCTTCAATCTCCTCCCCGTTCGCGAGGCCGTGCGCGATCACCACTGGCTCATGCCTACCCTCAACGGCGTCCCGCGCCTCGAAAAACCGCCGCTCCCCGTCTGGATCCCCGCGGCCTTCGCCACGGCCTTCCAATCCGAATCCCTCTGGGTCCTCCGCCTCCCCTCCGTGCTCCTCAGCCTCCTCACCGCCGTCTGCACCTACTGGATCGCCCTCATCACCACGCCCAACAAGGAAGACGGGCGCAAGCTCGGCCTCCTCGCCGCCTGCATCACCCTCTCCATGTTCGTCTTCCTCCGCCACGGCCGCCTCGCCACCTACGATATCTACTCGACCGCCTTCCTCACCCTCGGCACCGTCGGCCTCTTCGGCATCACCGATGCCATCGACAATCAAAACCGCTACACCTTCCTCGCCGGCCTCGGCATCGGCCTCTCCATCCTCTCCAAGGGCCCCGTCCCCGTCGCCACCGTCTGCCTCCCCTTCGGCGTCTACATGCTGATCTTCCACCGCCGCCGCGCCCCCTTCCTCCGCCTCGCCGCCGCCGCGCTGATTTCCATCGCCATCTTCCTCCCCTGGCTCCTCGCCATCGGCCACTTCTACGCCCAGTACCACCCCTGGGAAGTCTGGTACCGCGAACTCCTCCAGAACTCCACCGCTGTCTCCAACAATCCCGCACAAACCGCCAAAGACCTCCGGGATCCCGCGTTCTATTACCTCCTCTTCTTCGTCTACGTCGCCCCGCACACCCCCGCCTTCATCGCCGGCCTCGCGCTCCCGCTGCTCACCCGCAATCTCCCGCCGGACCAGCAGCCCGCCCCCGCCGAACGCCGCGCCCGCTGGGCCTGGTGGCTCATCGTCGTCGGCGGCCTGATCTTCATCTCCTGCCTCGCCGAAAAAAAAGACCGCTACGCCCTCCCGCTCTTCCCCTTCGCAGGGCTCCTCTGCGCTGCCGTCTGGCTCGAGTTCGCGCGCCTGCGAAGCGACCAGAAACTCGACCTCCCCGCCCGCATCCTCCTCCTCGCCCAGGCCCTCTTTTTCATCCTGCCCCCCGTCGCCGCCATCGCAGCGATGATCTGGAGCAACGTCGGCACCCTTCCCACATGGGCCGGCGGCGCCTCCTTCGCCTACACGCTCCACAGCATTCCCGCCGGTTTCGCCTTCATCCTGCTGGCGCTCACGCTCGCCGTCGCCGTTTATTTCGGCCGACTTCTCATGCTGCGCGATTTCAACCTCGCGATGGTCTTCCTCGCCGTCACCGCCTGGATCTTCATGTTCAGCGTGCAGTGCATTTATCGCGCGGACCCCACCACGCGCACCAACCCCGCCCGCTACCCCGCCCAGGCCGCTGCAAAATTCGTCGGCCCGGGTGCGCTCCTCTACACCACCTACGACTTCCGCCCCTGGCTCTCCACCCTGTACTACCTGGACCGGCCCGTTCCCGAACTCGCGCCGCAGCGCCTGATCGCCCTCGCCAACGAGAACCCCGACGAGCCCTTCAGCATGGTCCTCATCACCGGCCACGACCTCGTCCGCAACCCCGACGCCGACAAGTTCCTCAACACCTTCGAAGCCGCCACCCACCGCCAGCCCGACGCCATCAACACCTGGTTCGACGAACACCGCCACACCGAACTCTACCGCTTCGCCCCCGCCACCCCCGAGACCAGCACCGCCCCCGCCACCCACCCCTGACCTGGGACGCCCGTCGCCCCAGGCGACGTGGGCACTCCTCGCCGTAGGCAATATTTTGAAATAGCCTCTTAATCCGACGCCGGCCACGCCCGCATCGCCACCCCCGCCGCCGCCAGCAACTCCTCCCGCTTCGCCCCGCCCGCCATCTGCACCGCAATCCCGTTCTGCACAATCGCCAGATACTTCGCCAGCGCCCCCGCATCCGTCTCCATCGGCAACTCCCCTTCACGCTTCGCCCGCTCCAACCGCTCCCGCAGCAGCTTCTCCACCGCCGCCCGCCGCATCGCCACCTCGTGCTTCATTGCATCCCCGCCCTCCCCGCACGCGAGCGCCGACTGTACCAGCATGCACCCCTTCACCTTCGACGCGCACCCGTTGTCGATCACGCTCTTGAGCAGCATCTCCACCCCTTCCCGCGCCGTCGGCTTCTCCAGCGCCTCCCTGAAAAACACCCCTGTTATTTCTACGTACCTCTCCACCGCCTTCCGGAACAGCTCTTCCTTGTTCCCGAACGCCGCGTACATGCTCGGCCGGTTGATCCCCATCGCCTTCGTAAGTAGCGGCAGCGACGCACCTTCGAACCCGTACCGCCAGAACACCCGCATCGCCTGGTCGAGCGCCTTGTCTGTGTCAAACGCCCGCGGCCGCCCGCGCCCGTGACCTTCTGAAATTGTCCGTTTCATCTTTTCCATACCGCTTAATACAGTATTCGGCTTGACCGCCTTTTTCCATTGGCTATAGTGTACCAAGTGGTACAGAAATCCACGAGGAACTTCAAACCCGAAGGAGAGCAGTCATGGGAAAGCTCAATGGTAAAGTCGCGGTCGTCACCGGCGCATCCAAGGGGATCGGCGCTTCGATCGCCCTCCACCTCGCCCAGGAAGGCGCCGCCGTCGTCGTCAACTACGCTTCCGACAAAAAAGGCGCTGACCGTATCGTCGGCGAAATCACCGGCAACGGCGGCAAGGCCGTCGCCGTCCAGGCCAACCTCTCGAAAGAAGCCGACGTCCGCCGCCTCTACGCCGAAACCAAATCCTTTTCCAGCGGCAAACTCGACATCCTCGTCAACAACGCCGGCCTCTACGAATTCGCCCCCCTCGAATCCATCACCCCCGAACACTTCCACAAACAATTCGACCTCAACGTGCTCGGGCTCCTCCTCTCCACCCAGGAAGCCGTCAAACTCTTCGGCGAAAAGGGCGGCACAATCATCAACATCAGCTCCATCGTTGCCACCCTCGCCCCGCCCCAGACCGCCGTCTACAGCGCCACCAAGGGCGCCGTCGACTCCATCACCCGCTCTCTCGCTCAGGAACTCGGGGCACGGAAGATACGTGTCAATTCCGTGAACCCCGGCCTGGTCGAGACCGAGGGTACCGCCACCATGGGCGTCGCCGACCACAACAACGAATTCCGCAAGCAATACATCGCCACCAACCCCCTCGGCCGCGTCGGCCAACCCAAGGACATTGCCACCGCGGTCACCTTCCTCGCCTCCGACGACGCCTCCTGGATCACCGGCGAAACTTTTTACGTCTCCGGCGGCACCCGCTGATCCGAGCGCGCATTGAACCCCAACCTGCCAAGCGGGCCGATCTTGCAAGAGACCGGCCCGCTGGCTTTGGACATTCCTCCCGAATCTCCATCCCAACGGCTGACTTCCTCCCTCCGCCCTTTACAGCAATCGTGGCGGGCCGGTATGACCCGGCCCGCCTATCTAAAAACTCCCCTCGCATCCGGTTGTCCGTCAGCGCCGACGCCGCAACAACCCCAGCGCGCCGAACGCCACAATCCCCAGTGCCGCCGGCTCCGGCACGTCCGTGTCGCTCTTGAACTGATAAGTGCCGCTCGTCTGCGCAGGGTCCAGGTCCGCCGTGCGATAGATCTGCGTCTCAAAAACTCCCACCGAATTGGCGTTCGGCACGTTCGCCGGGAACGGGTGATCGAACGGATCCGGCGCCTCCACCTCGCCTGCCTCAGAATCCGACCACACCGAGAATGTGTCGCCATACGTGCTCGCCGCCGCATAGATGCGGATCATGTCCGAGACATCCCCCGGCGTCGGCGGCTCAAAAAAGTAAATGTCCCCCGCCTGCACGAAGTTTCCCCCCGTCGAATACAGCGGCACGCCGTCCGGACCGTTCCCGCGCGGCTGCGTGATCGCCCCGTTCACCGACACCGTCCCTGCCGCCTCGTCGACCACAATCGACAGAGTGGCGTTCGGCGTCGGCCCCCCGCTCGCCGACCCGATCACCGGCTCCGCAATCGCCATCGCCCGGCCCGCACACGCCAGCATCAACGGCACTACCGCGCACGTCGCGTATCCTGTTTTCATCGCCGCAACTCCTTGAAAGCCGACTCTCTGCAGCGCTGGTGCGTTGCGGATACGCGCCGCCCCGCTCAAATTGCGCAGTACCACCCGTCGCTCGCACGCATCGGGAAACCACCCGTCGTGCCAAGCACCGCATACCTTCAACTTGTCTTCACAACCACCTGACCGGACAAATTCATCGCGCCGGTCCCACTCCCCACGTCATGAAATCGTCACTACTACATACGTCGAAAATGCAAAATTACAAATGGAATTTCGCCGTTATCGCGCATTTTTTTTTATGTCCCTCCGCTCTCTTTTCTCAATTTCAATAAACTCCTGACGCCTTCCTCACACGTACCCGATCCTGCTCATCGTCCCCTCTTCGAGCCCCCTGGCGATTATCATCGCTGCTCCTCTTCCATCTCCCCGCCTGCCCCCAATGACCTCTTGGCCCTCGGGGTTCACTTCAATCAGCGACCCAAACTACGAATCAACTGATCGGTCCCTGCTGCCAGTTCCGGGCTGAATTGTTTCATCTCTTCATCCAGGATCAATCCCCGCTTCCGCAGCATCAGCACGCGGATCTTCGCATTGGAGCGAGAGAGGCCGTCGAACAACTCCGCCGCCTCCTCCCGCCGCTCTTTCATCATCGAATGCACCCGCCAGAATCGCTCCCGGCTGCCGCCGCTGGTGTCCCGCAACTTCTCTTCCACCTCGCGCAGCGTACCGGCAAAAAAACGCTCCAGTGCCACATCTTCCAGCCGCCGAAGCACTTTCCAATCCGATTCCCGAATCTCTTCCATCGCAACCCCTTTCCAAAACTCCCGCCATTCTAACCAAACCCGCCCGGCTCGCGTTTCCTCCGCCTTCCCCTAGAATGCTCCCATGACCCAACCCCCCAGCAAAAAAACCTGGCTCGACCTCCCCTGGCAACCCTTCGCCTCCGCCTTTGCACTCCTCTATCTCGTCCTCGCCGCCCTCGCCGCCCGCACCTTCTTCCACGCCAAGGGCGGCAACTATCACGGCGACTTCATCCACTTCTACTGGGCCGCCCAGGCCATGGTGAACCACCAGGACCTCTACACCTCCGGCCTCCACGGCTACATTTACCCGCCCCTCGTCGCCTTCCTCTTCCAGCCCCTGGCCTTCCTCTCCGAACGCGGCGCCGATGTCGCCTGGCTTGTCGCCAACCTCCTCCTTAACGCCGGCTCCGTCCTCCTCGCCACTCATGCCATCATGCGCCGCCTCCACTTCCCGAAAAGCCGCACCATGTTCTTCGGCATCGCGCTCTTCGCCGCCGCCCTCTCCGTCGACAAAATCCGCGCCGACTTCGCCCTCGGCCAGACCGACGCCCTCATGATCCTCTCCTTCGCCCTCATCCTCCTCTGGTTCGACAAAAACCCCCTCCTCACCGGCCTCGCCGTCGGCTTCGGCGTCTGCGTCAAATACCTCCAGCTCATCTACCTCCCGTACTTCTTCTTCCGCCGCAAATACGCCGCCATCGCCGCCTCCCTCCTCGGCATCGCCTTCTTCTCCCTCCTCCCCGCCACCACCTCCGGCTGGAACGAAAACCTCCACAACCTCCATTCCGCCTACGCTGGCATGTTCAGCATGGCCGAGCGCACCACCGCCACCCGCCCCGCCGACGAAACGCCCGCCACCCACTCCGCCAACATCGAGAACATCACCTGGGACCGCTCCATCTCCCTCACCTCCGCCTTCATGCGCGTCGATGACACCTACCGCGGACACAAACTCATCGCCGCCGCCGACCTCGCCCTCTTCGTCGGCAGCTTCATGATTCTCACCTTCGCCCTCTACAAAAAATTCAACATCCCCCTCTTCTTCCGCCGCCCCACGCACCCCGCCAACAACACCCTGCTCTGCGCCGAATGGGCCGTCCTCCTCATCCTCACCCTCATCCTCGGCCCGCAAACCGCCCCGCGCCACATGGTCATGCTTCTCCCCGCCTACGCCCTCGCCGCCGCACTCATCCTCGCCCCCGGCGACAACATCCGCCGCCTCCCCCTCCTCCTCGCCACCCTCCTCCTCTCCCTCTCCCTCATCCTCCCCACCGGCGACATCGCCCTCAACACCTGGCGCACCATCGCCGGCCCCAGCATCTGCGCCGTCATCTTCTCCTTCATCCTCCTCCACGCCGCTCTCGACTACGCGGCAAAAACCAAGAACAACCCCGTGGACGCAGGGAACACAAGCAACACGGAGTCCCCAGAAACGCTCAATCCAAAACCTCTTTGAATCTCTGTGCCCTCTGTGCTCTCGGTGTCTATCTTGTCACCTCCGCCACCACCAACGCCGGCGGCCCATTCACCGCCCGCAACTCCCCCAACTCCCGCACATGCGGCACCTTCGTAGTCAACTCCCCCAACTCCTCCGGCGCCAAGATCACAATCGCCCGCTCTTTGTAGGGCAGCCCCGAAAAGCTGCGAATCGCCTCCGCTCCTCCCGGCAGATAAAACTGCGCATTGAAATAGTTGTTCCCCTTCCCCCCGGAAAGCGTCCGCGTCGTATAAATCGGCACACCCTTCGGCACAATCCGCGCAATTTGCTCATGCAACCGCCGCGTCGCATCCGTCTTCGCCTTCAACGGATTGAAAATCGACTTCCCCAATCCCCACCCCACCATCACCAGGATCGCCAGCGTACCCACGCACGCAATCCCCGACAGCTTCCACCCCGACCGTCGCGGCACATACCCCACCGCGCGCGATGCAAAAAGCCCCGCCACCGCCAGCACGCACGTCTCCCCCATCTCCTTCGGCAATAGCTTCCACGCCGCAATCACCGCCGCGATCGACCCCACCCCCATCACCACCGCCATCACAATCGCCGTCGTTCGCAGCCCCGGCCACCACCCCGCCCAACGCTCGTCCCCGCCCTCCACCACCACCCACGCCGCCAGCACCGCCACCGGATACGCCACCATCATCATGTACCGCGCATTCGCCCCCGGCCACGCCCAGAACAAAATCAAAAGCGACGGATAACTCACCGCCAGCAGCAGCCACAACCGATCCCGCCGCGCACTCGTCCCCACCCGCCGCCGAAACCACCCCAGCATCCCCGCCGCCGCCCCGATCACCCACGGCATCACCATCGAAATCGCATCCACCCCAAACTTCTTATAGTGCACCCACGCCCGCCCGCTCCCCACGTCCACCGTTGCCGGATCCACCTGCTTCTTCATTCCCGGCAGCAAATCAAAATCCAACTGGTCCATCCACGTCCCCACCAGCCGCCCCGACCCCACATGTGCCTGCGCCAACATCATCCCCGCCCAGACAAACACCCGCACCGCCGCCACCCCCATCAACACCCAAAGTCCCCGCGAAAACAGCAATTTCAACTTCCGCCACCCGCCCGCAAAAAACAAGAACGGCCCCACAATCCCATAAAACTCAATTGCTCCCCCCGGCCCCTTCGTCAACGCCCCCACCCCCATACACACCCCACTCACCACCCATGCCCACATCGCAATCCGCCCCCGCTCCGCATCCCACCCCGCCCACAACACCACAAAACTCGCAAACGTCTCCAGCGACAACAACGCATCAATCTCCCCCAAAGTCCCTTTATCCAGCATGATCGGCGTCGCCAGCAAAACCAGCCCCGCCAGCACCCGCACCTCCCGCTTCAACTCCCGCCGCGCAAACCCCACCAGCAACCACGCCCCCAACAGCGCACTGATCACCGACGGTATCCGCACCGACAACTCATCCACCCCGCCCTGCACCTTCCCCAGCCCCGCCGCCAGCCAGAAATACAACGGCGGCTTGTTCAAATACGCCTCCCCATACAACCGCGGCGTCACCCAATCCCCCGTCCGCAACATCTCCGCCGCCGGCTCCGCACGCCGCCCCTCCTCATGCATCAAATCCCGCGCCCCCAACCCCGGCAAGTACGCCACCGCCCACAACAACGGTATCCCCACCCACAAAAACACGCGCGACCGCAACAGCCCTGCCCAATCCCAATTGCCTCCCTGCTTGCCCGTTTCTTCAACCACTCAACACCCAACAAAACACAGAATTCGGCGGCATTATAAGGAGCCGCCGGCATTTCGTACCCTCAGCGGCCTCCTCCGTTCTGCTATAATCTTTCTCGAGGTGTCCAATGACGATCGCCCAACCCCCCGGCCCCGAGCGCCTGAAGTTCACACGCGACGACTACTACCGCATGTACAACGCGGGCCTCTTCGAAGGTCAGCGCGTGGAACTCATCCAGGGAGAAATCATCAAAATGTCCCCACAAAACAATCCGCACGCGCTGACCTGCGCCATCGTCAACAATTGGCTCGTCCTCGCCCTTGCCGGCAAGTACACCGTCCGCTGCCAACTCCCCTTCGTCGCCTCCGACGACACCGAACCCGAACCCGATTTCGCCGTCCTCCCCGGCTCCCCCGATTCCCAGCAAGACCACCCCACCACCGCCCTCTTCGTCATCGAAGTCGCCCACTCCTCCCTCGCCTACGACCGCAAAAAAACCGACATCTACGCATCCCGCGGCGTTCCCGAATGCTGGATCCTCAATATTCCCGACCGCCATATTGAAATCTTCCGCGAACCCGCCCCCGCCACCGATTCCCCCTTCGGCCACCGTTACACCGATCGATCCACCTCCACCCTCGAACAAACCGTCCAACCGCAGAATCTCCCCATCCCCCCAATCCAAGTCAAACGCCTCTTCCCTTCCGTCCACAAATCTCACTAATCCCAATCGGCAGTCGGAAATTGGCAATCCTATCGAATGCCGTGCTACACTCCCCAGACATCTCGCACACACGGAGCCATCACATGAACCGCCCCCTCATCGCATCCCTCCTCTCCCTCTCCCTCCTCGCCACCACTGCCTTCGCCGCCGCAGGGGGGAGCGACCATCAAACCGTCCTCAACCCCACCGCCGTCCCCGCCACCTCCGTCCCCGCCGGAAAAGCCAAAATCGCCCACATCAAACTCTCCGACCAACTCCTCGAACGCCCCAACTCCTTCCAGTTCTCCCTCTCCACTCTCTCCGGCAACGAAAAATCCACCGCCCTCTCCTCCCTCATCGTCACCCTCGATAAAGCCAAAAAAGACTCCACCCTCTCCGGCGTCTTCCTCGACCTCTCCGCCTTCTCCCTCACCCTCAACCAATCCCAGGAACTCGGCACCCTCCTCACCGCACTCCGCCACTCCGGCAAACGCGTCGCCGTCTACTCCTCCGACTACGACACCGCCACCTACCTCCTCGCCTCCTACGCCGACACCGTCATCATGCCCGAGAACGGCAACATCCTCATCCCCGGCGTCGGCCTCCAGATGCTCTTCTTCAAAGGCACCCTCGACAAACTCAACCTCCAGCCCGATTTCGTCCAGATCGGCAAATACAAGGGCGCCGAAGAACCCTTCATGCGCACCTCCGCCTCCGACGAGTACAAGGCCCAGATCAACAAACTCGTCGACGGCATGTACTCCGAAATCCTCTCCACCGTCTCCACCAACCGCCCCAACCTCGATCAGGATGCCGTCAAAAAAGCCATCGATGAAGCCTGGCTCACCGGTAAACACGCCAAAGAGCTCGGCCTCGTCGACCAGACCCTCACCCGCGACAAGGTCAACGCCTGGCTCGATTCCCAGTTCCCCAACGGCGCCGCCCTCGTCGAAAACTACGGCAAACCCAAACAACAGGAACTCGACCTCAACAACCCCTTCGCCATCTTCTCCCTCTTCGGCGAAAAACCCAAACCCCGCGTCACCCAGCCCGCCGTCGCCGTCATCTACGCCGTCGGCGAAATCCTCCCCGACTTCGTCGGCGGCGAAGATTCCTCTGACTACGTCACCCCCGCCGGCATTCGCAATGCCGTCGACAAGGCCCTCAAGGACGACAACATCAAGGCTATCGTCCTCCGCGTCGATTCCCCCGGCGGCTCCGCCTCCGCCTCCGACGAAATCTGGTCCGTCCTCCACGACGCCGATAAGAAAAAACCCGTCACCATCTCCATGGGCCGCCTCGCCGCCTCCGGCGGTTATTACATCTCCTGCTCCGGCCGCTCCATCACCGCCGACCCCGCCACCATCACCGGCTCCATCGGCGTCGTCGCCGGAAAAATCGTCATCAAGGGCCTCACCGACAAAATCGGCCTCAACATCGAACCCGTCACCCGCGGCAAACACGCCATGATGCTCTCCATGATGACCCCCTTCTCCGATGAAGAACGCGACTTCTTGAAGAAATCCATGACCGACACCTACGGCGTCTTCACCTCCCGCGTCACCTCCGCCCGCGGCAACAAAATCCCCAACCTCGAAGACGTTGCCCAGGGACGCCTCTTCACCGGCATCCAGGCCAAGGACGCCGGCCTCGTCGACAACGTCGGCACACTCAACGACACCATCCTCGCCGCCGCCAAAAACGCCCACATCGAAAACAATTTCCAGATCGAAGTCCTCCCCGAACCCAAAACCCTCGCCGACATCCTCCGCGAAAGCCTCAACGCCGACGTCCGCACCCCACTCCTCGCCGGCCTCGATATGAATCCCCTCACCCAACTCATCAACCAGCTCCCCCCCGAGCTCCGCGCCCAAACCAAGGCCGCCGAACTCATGCTCTCCACCATGCAACACGACCACGTCATGCTCACCATGCCCCTCGGCCTCATCGAAACTGACGGCCCAGCGCGGTAGTAATTGGTAATTGGTAATTCGCTCACGCGTCCGCGGCCATCCCGCGTACACCGGCTTCCCAATTACCAATTACCCTCCCCTTCCCACTACAATCCCCCACCATGACCACCCCTCCCTCCTCCCCCATCCTCTCCATCGACAACCTCGTCATCCGCTACGGCGCCATCGAAGCCCTCCACGGCATCTCCCTCTCCGTCCAACCCAACCAGATCGTCACCCTCATCGGCGCCAACGGCGCCGGCAAATCCTCCCTCCTCCGCGCCATCTCCAACTTAATCCCCACCTACCGCGGAACCATCAACTACTCGCCCCCCAACCAATCGAAAATCGAAAATCGAAAATCGAAAATTCCACTTCACTCCACCCCCGCCCCCAAAATCGTCGAACTCGGCCTCTCCCACGTCCCCGAAGGCCGCGGCATCTTCCCCGACATGTCCGTCCAGGAAAACCTCGACCTCGGCGCTTACCTCCGCCGCGACCACCACGCCATCCACGCCGACCTCGCCCGCGCCTTCCAACTCTTCCCCCGCATCAAGGAACGCCGCTCCCAACTCGCCGGCACCATGTCCGGCGGCGAACAACAAATGCTCGCCATCGCCCGCGCACTCATGTCCCGACCAAAAGTCCTCCTCCTCGACGAACCCTCCCTCGGCCTCGCCCCACTCCTCGTCGAACAAATCTTCACCATCATCCAGGAAATCAACCAGCAAGGCGTCACCATCCTCCTCGTCGAACAAAATGCCCACATGGCCCTCCAAATCGCCCACTACGCCTACGTCCTCGAAACCGGCACAATCCCCCTCCACGGCCCCGCAAAAGACATCCAAGGCAACGACCAAGTCCGCAAAGCCTACCTCGGCGCGTAGCACGGACTCGAGATTTGTCTTGTTCTCTCACCGTTTCTCCCGCACAATCGACATCTCAACATCGCACCAGGATGCCAATGTCGAACGAAATCAGCGAAAAAGAATACGTGCTGTTTTGTGATGAATCCGTACGAGACGGAAAATTCTTTTCGAATTTCTACGGAGGCGTGCTTGTTCCCGCCTCCTCACTGGAATCGTCCGCTCTACGGCTTAACGCGGTCAAGCAGCAATCGAATCTGCACGGCGAAGTAAAGTGGATTAAGGTAACGGAGAATTACCTCGATAAGTACATCCAGTTGCTGAATGCGTTCTTCGCGGAGTTGAAGGCTGGCAACGCAAAGATCCGAATCATGTTCCGCCAAAACGCTCGCGTGCCGCGGAATCTCAGTAAAATGCAGCAGGAACAAGGCTTTTACATTCTGTACTATCAGTTCATCAAACATGCCTTCGGCTTCTCTCATATGCCACCACACGCCGGACCAGTTCATTTGCGGATCTACTTCGATCAGTTTCCAGACACCGGCGAGAAAATCGCACAGTTTCGCGGCTACATTCTGGGCCTGAATCAGTCCGTCTCATTTCGAAACAACCAACTTGCAATTCGTGACCAGGATTTCACGGAAATCCGCTCACACGACCACGTCCACCTTCAGTGTCTCGACATCGTTCTCGGAGCCATGGCGTTCCGCTTGAACGACCTCCACCTTCAAAAACCCGTCGGGCAAACGCGCCGCGGCTCACGAACAATTGCCAAAGAAAAACTCTATAAGCACATTTTGACCAAAATTCGCGAGCTGCGCCCGAACTTCAACGCTGGGATTTCTACAGGTGGCGACTTCTCGGACCGGTGGCATCATCCCTATCGTCACTGGGCTTTCGTTCCCACTGACTCGGAGTTCGATACCGACCTAACCAAAAAGCAAAAATAAAAAAGGCCCGCAGATCCTACATATGTACCCTACGCGGAGCGTGGGGCTTCGGACCAACAGGCCACCTACATTATCGCAATATTGTTAGAAAAAGTCTAGAAAATCTGAAATTGACGATGTGATACATTTCGAGGATTTCATGCCCCGATCTGCCCTCATCAAACCCCTCCTCCGCCCCCTCCTCCTCGCCCCCTTCTGCTGGCTCTCCATGATGTGGATCCACGAGTCTGGCCACGTTCTCGGATGTATTCTCTCCGGCGGCAAAATCGCCCACCTCACCCTCGACCCCCGCACCTTCTCCCGCACCGACCCCGCCTCCGATCCCCACCCCCTCCTCACCGTCTGGTCCGGCCACCTCCTCGGCTCCCTCGCCCCCCTCATCGCAACCCTCGCCTTCCCCCGCATCGCCCTCCTCCGCCTCCTCGCCGCCTTCTGCCTCCTCGCCAACGGCCTCTACATCTGCTACGCCACCTTCGCCCCCCGCGCCGACGCCGCCGGCATGCGCAAACGCGGCTCCCCACTCTTCACCCTCTGGCTCTTCGGCCTCGCCGCCATCGCCGCCTCCCTCCCCCTCTTCCACTCCCTCGGCCCCCGCCTCTCCTTCACCAAATCCCCCTCCCCCTACACCAAACCCCAAATGATCACCGCCACCCTCCTCACCCTCACCATGATCCTCCTCGGCCTCTTCCTCTTCCCCGACCGCTAGCGCCGTCTCACATCGGCGCGCAAAAATACCACATTTTCACAATCACTCCAAAAAAATCCCAAAAACCCCTACCCGCTCCGCGCCAACAACTTACACCTCGCCACCGTCAGCTTGTGCGCACAACCTGGGCGCCGCAGCCCATTCATAGGACCACCATGCGCCCAACACCGACAACCTCAGCACCCCACACCCTCCGCGCACTCCCGCACCCGCCCCGGCCCCCCCCCCGCGCTCAATTTCATGAGCATCTTGGCCCCACCATGAGTACCTTGGGCACAAAACCGCAAAACCTTTCCCAACGCGGCAAAGCCCAGGGACTGAGTCCCTGCGGCCCCTCCTCTCCGCCAACCCACACCACCATCCCCCGCCGGCACCATCAATCACGCACATCAACCCCCCGCCCAGCAGCCGCCTCTGTACAATCCCCTCCACCCCAAAAGAGGAGCCCCCATGCCCCGTTTGAATCATTCAAACATTCGTCATTCGAATTTGATCCGTCATTCGTCATTCGTCATTCGTCATTTCGCGGCACTCCTCACCCTCGCCACCATCACCCGCGCCGCCACCCCACCCCTCATCCCCTTCCCCACCACCTACCAACCCCACCCCGGCACCTTCACCTTCACCCACCCCACCCTCCTCGCCAGCAAAGACCTCCTCCCCCGCGCGCAAAACTTCGCCGGCCCCGTCCACCGCCCCGGCAACAACCGCGCCCCACCCCACGCCCGCCGCGGCCCCCCCCACACCCACCCCCACCCCCCCCCCCCGCCCAACAACCCCCCCAC